>NZ_JBVHMU010000014.1:17193-210433 GCF_055558275.1 Streptomyces sp. NPDC025806
CGGGGGTTGCGGGGGGGGGGGGGGGTGGGGGGGGGGCGGGGGGGGGGGGGGCGGGGTCGGGGCGGGGGGGGGGGGGGGGGGGGGCTTCTCGCGCAGTTCCCCGCGCCCCTGAAATGCAGACCCTTCGGGTCGCATTTCCCCGATGAGATGCCGCACGAAGTGCGCATCTCGGGGGCGCGGGGAACTGCGCGACCAGCCGCCACCCAGCCGCACCCGGCTACGAGACCGGCGGAGCTACGGCGCTAGATCCGCTCCACGATCGTGGCGATGCCCATCCCCCCGCCGACGCACAACGTGGCCAGCCCGTACCGGAGGTCACGCCGCTCCAGCTCGTCGACAAGGGTGCCCAGGATCATCGCGCCGGTGGCCCCCAGCGGGTGGCCCAGAGCGATCGCACCCCCGTTGACGTTCACCTTGTCGAGGCTCAGCCCCATGTCCTTCACGAAGCGGAGCACCACCGCCGCGAACGCCTCGTTGATCTCGACGAGGTCGATGTCGTCGATGGTCAGCCCGGCCTTGGCGAGCGCCTTGCGGGTGGCCGGCGCGGGCCCGGTGAGCATGATGGTCGGCTCGGAGCCGGACACGGCCGCGGAGACGATCCGGGCGCGGGGCGTGAGCCCGTACCGCTCCCCCACCTCGCGCGAGCCGACGGCGACGAGGGAGGCGCCGTCGACGATGCCCGAGGAGTTGCCCGCGTGGTGGACGTGGTCGATCTTCTCGACCCAGTGGTACTTCTGCAGCGCCACCGCGTCGAAACCGCCGAGGTCGCCGATGTCCTTGAACGACGGCTTCAGCCGGGCCAGCGAGTCCGCGGTCGTGCCGGGGCGCAGGAACTCGTCGTGGTCGAGGACGGTGAGCCCGCTGCGGTCCTTGACCGGGACGACGGACCGCTCGAAGCGGCCGTCCTTCACGGCGGCGGCGGCCCGCTCCTGGGAGAGCGCCGCGTACTCGTCGACGTCGCGCCGCGAGAAGCCCTCGATGGTGGCGATGAGGTCGGCGCCGATGCCCTGCGGCACGAAGCCGGTGTCGAAGTTGGTCATCGGGTCGGCGAACCAGGCGCCGCCGTCGGAGGCCATCGGCACGCGCGACATGGACTCGACACCACCGGCGAGGACGAGGTCCTCCCAGCCGGAGCGGACCTTCATGGCGGCCAGGTTCACGGCTTCCAGGCCCGAGGCACAGAAGCGGTTCTCCTGGACACCGGCGACGGTGTCGGGCAGGCCGGCCGCGATGGCGGCGATGCGGGCGATGTCGGAGCCCTGGTCGCCGACCGGGCCGACGACGCCGAGGACGATGTCGTCGATCGCGGCGGGGTCGAGGTCGGGGAAGCGGGCGCGGATCTCGTGGATGAGCCCGACGACCAGGTCGATCGGCTTGGTGCCGTGCAGCGAGCCGTTGGGCTTGCCCTTGCCGCGCGGGGTGCGGATCGCGTCGTAGACGTACGCGTCTGTGGTCACGGAGGTGCCTTTCGGGGCTGTGGAGCTGTTCAGGACTTCGGAGGCTTCGCGGGCGTGCGGGAGGTCAGGCGAGCAGGGAGCGGCCGATGATCTCCTTCATGATCTCGGTGGTGCCGCCGTAGATGGTCTGGATGCGTCCGTCGGTGAAAGCCTTCGCGACGCGGTACTCGGTCATGTAGCCGTATCCGCCGTGCAGTTGGAGGCAGCGGTCGGCGACGCGCTTCTGCAGTTCGGTGGCCCACCACTTCGCCATGGAGGCGTGCACGGCGTCGAGCGTGCCGGCGTCGTGGTCCTCGATGCAGCGGTCGAGGAAGGCGCGGGTGACGGCGCACTCGGTGGCCATCTCGGCGATCTCGAACCGGATGTGCTGCTTGGTGGCGAGCGGCCGGCCGAAGGCCTCGCGCTCCTTCACGTACGTCGTGGTGATCTCCAGGAGGTGCTCGGCGGCGGCGATCGCGGCGACGGCGATGCCCATGCGCTCCTGCGCGAGGTTCGTCATCAGGTGGATGAACGCGCCGTCGAGCTCGCCGAGCAGATTCTCCTTCGGGACGCGGACGTCGTCGAAGAAGAGCTCGGCCGTGTCCTGGGACTTCTGGCCGATCTTGTCGAGGTTGCGGCCTCGCTCGAAGCCCTCCATGCCACGCTCGACGACGAGCAGGGACAGGCCGTGGGCGCCGCCTTCCTGCGTGGTCTTGGCGACGACGATGACGAGGTCGGCGAGGATCCCGTTGGAGATGAAGGTCTTGGAGCCGTTGAGCAGCCAGTGGTCGCCCTTGTCCTCGGCGCTGGTGCGGATGCCCTGGAGGTCGGATCCGGCGCCGGGCTCGGTCATGGCGATCGCCGTGATCAGCGAGCCGTCGCAGAAGCCGGGCAGCCAGCGCCGCTTCTGCTCGTCGGTGGCGAGGGAGGTGAGGTACGGGCCGATGATGTCGTTGTGCAGGCCGACCGCGAGACCGGGGACCCCGGCGCGGGTGAACTCCTCGGCGAGGACGGCGCTGTAGCGGAAGTCCTCGTTCCCGCCTCCTCCGTACTCCTCCGGGACGGCGAGGCCGAGCAGCCCCTGGCGTCCGGCGGCGCGCCAGACCTCGCGCGAGACGATGCCGTCCTGCTCCCACTGCTCGTAGTGCGGGGTGACCTCCTTGGCGAGGAAGGTGCGGACGGTCTCGCGGAACGCCTCGTGATCGGCGCTGTACAGGCGTCGCTCCATGCCGGTGCTCAACTGCCTTCCGTTGTCGTCTGGTCCAGTGCCGGTACGCCCCAGTCGCGGGCCACGTCGGCGGTGCCGGCGCCCGGCCGGGCGGGGCCCGAGCGGATGCCGGTGGGGGTGCGGGAGAAGCGCGGCGCGGGGGCCGGCTGGGTGATGCCGCCGTGCTCGACGAACGTGCCGCGGGCGGCGAGGTGCGGGTGGGAGGGGGCCTCGCGCAGGGAGAGCACAGGTGCCACGCAGGCGTCGGAGCCCTCGAAGACGGCGGTCCACTCCTCCCGCGTCCGTTCCTTGAAGCGCGCGGCGACCACGTCGTGCAGCTCGCCCCAGCGAGCGATGTCCTTGCGGGCGGGCGCCGGCTCTTCGAGGTCCATGAGCCGGATGAACTCGTCGTAGAACTGCTGCTCCAGGGCGCCGACCGCCATGTACTGGCCGTCGGCGGTCTCGTAGGTGCCGTAGAAGGGGCAGCCGCCGTCGAGGAGGTTGCTGCCCCGGCGGTCCTGCCAGCCGCCGGCCGCGAGCATGCCGTGGATCATCGAGGAGAGGTGGGACGTGCCGTCGACGATGGCGGCGTCGACGACCTGGCCCGGGCCGCCCGCGCGCGCGTGGTGCAGCGCGGCGAGGAGGCCGACGACCAGGTAGAGGGAGCCGCCCGCGTAGTCGCCGACGAGGTTGGCGGGCACGGTCGGGGCCTGGTCGGGCTCGCCGATCATGCCGAGGGTGCCGGTGAGGGCGATGTACGCGATGTCGTGTCCCGCGCGCTGGGCGAGCGGGCCCTCCTGGCCCCACCCCGTCATGCGGCCGTAGACGAGGCGCGGATTGCGGACGTGGCAGGCGTCGGGGCCCACGCCGAGGCGCTCGGCGACGCCGGGCCGGTAGCCCTCGATCAGGATGTCGGCGCGCTCGACGAGGTCCAGGACGCGGTCGGCGCCGTCCGGGGCCTTCAGGTCGATGATCACGGAGCGCTTGTTGCGGTTCGTGATGTCGAACGCCGGGTCGATCGCGAGGCCTCCGCCGCCGGGACGGTCGACGCGGACCACGTCGGCGCCCAGGTCGGCGAGGAGCATCGCCGCGAAGGGGCCCGGCCCGATCCCGGCGAGCTCGACCACCCGCACCCCGGCGAGCGGTCCGCTCCCGCCTGCTCCGGGCTGTCCGCCTGTCACTGTCATTCCGCCACGCCCCTGGGCTCGCTTGTGACACAACTGATGTAACACCAGTGATGCTATGAACGACCCCGGCCCGGCACAAGCCCTCACGAGCAAGCGCTTAGACATTTTCCCGGGGACCTCGGGGAGAGCCCGTGCGCGCCGCGCGCTAGCCTCGGCCACCGACAACGGCGCGGACGCGGGACAAGGGGTGTCATGAACAGGCCTGAAGAACCGGCCAGGACGTACGACGTGGTGCTGTTCGGAGCCACCGGCTTCGTCGGGGTGCTCACCGCCGAGTACCTCGCCGCGCACGCCCCCGAGGGCCTGCGCTGGGCGATCGCCGGCCGCGACACCGCGAAGCTGGAACGCCTGCGCGAGCGCCTCACGGGGATCGACCCGGCGTGCGCGGTGCTGCCGCTGGAGCGCGCGGACTCCGCCGACCCGGCGTCCCTGCGCGAGCTGGCCTCCCGCGCCCGCGTGGTGGCGTCGACCGTCGGCCCGTACTTGGAGTACGGGGAGGGGCTCGTCGCCGCGTGCGCCGAGGCGGGCACCGACTACGTGGACCTCACGGGCGAGCCGGAGTTCGTCGACCTCATGTACGTGCGGCACGACGCCCGCGCGCGCGAGACGGGCGCCCGCCTGGTCCACAGCTGCGGCTTCGACTCGGTCCCGCACGACCTGGGCGCGTACTTCACGGTGCGGCAGCTGCCCGAGGGCGTGCCGCTGCGCGTCGACGGGTTCGTGCGCTCCAACGCGCAGTTCTCGGGCGGCACGTTCGCCTCCGCGCTGAACCAGTTCGGGCGGGCCCGGCAGATGCTGGCCGCGCACCAGGACCGGCGCCGGCACCAGCCCCGCCTGGTGGGCCGTACGGCGTACGCGCCGACGGGCACCCCGCGGTACGCGCCCGAGGTCGGCGCCTGGGCCGTGCCGCTGCCGACGATCGACCCGCAGGTGGTGCAGCGTTCGGCGCGCGCCTTGGAGCGCTACGGCCCCGACTTCCGCTACCGGCACTACGCCGCCGTGAAGTCGCTGCCGGTCGCCGTCGGCGGGGTCGCCGCGGTGAGCGCGGTGTTCGCGGCGGCCCAGGTGCCGCCCGCGCGGCGGTGGCTCGGCGGACGGCTGCGCCCCGGGGACGGCCCGGGCGAGGCGCGCCGCGCGAAGAGCTGGTTCTCGGTGCGGTTCGTCGGCGAGGGCGGCGGGCAGCGCGTGTTCACCGAGGTGTCGGGCGGCGACCCGGGCTACGGCGAGACCGCGAAGATGCTGGCCGAGTCGGCGATGTGCCTCGCCCTGGACGAACTGCCTGCGACAGCAGGGCAGGTGACGACTGTTCAGGCCATGGGTGACGCCCTCCTGGAGCGACTCCAGGCAGCCGGACTCACCTTCCGGGTCGCGGCCCGGCGATGACGTCGAGCAGGGCGTCCCGGCACAGCCGGTCCGCCCTGCGGGTCGTCTCCGGGATCCGGAACTTCGGGGTCAGCGCGAGGACATGGGCGCAGGCGTTGTCCAGCGTCACGCGGTGCCCGACGGACACGTAGACCGGTTTGACCCCGACCCGGGTGCGCAGGGCGCGGCCGACCTCGTCGGCGCCGTCGAGGAGCGGGGCCGCGGCGCCCCGCTCCGGGCCGACCTCGCCGTGCGCGAACACGAACGGCTTCTTGGCGACGCCCACCGTGGGCAGGCCTGTGAGCACGCCGAGGTGGCTGGCGAGGCCGAAGCGGCGCGGGTGGGCGAGCCCGTAGCCGTCGCACACCACGAGGCCGGGGTCGGCGTCCAGCGCCTCCAGGGCGCCGAGGACGGCCGGGATCTCGCGGAAGGCCAACAGGCCCGGCACGTAGGGGAAGGCGACGCGGCCGACGGCCGTCGCCTCCTCCACGACGTCGAGGGTCGCCGCGTCGAGGACGACGGCGGCGGCGGCCACGACGCCGCGCTCGTCGTCGTAGGCGACGTCGATGCCGGTGACCGTGCCGGTGCCAGGTGTGGGCCCGGTCTCGTCACGCACGACGCGGTCGCGCAGCGCGTCCTGCACGGCCAAGGCCGCCGCCTCGTCCTCCGGCCAGCCCTCAGGGATCCCCGTGATCGTCCGCATGCCCTCACCTTAGACAGTCGGACAACGGGCCCCGCGCGGGCGGCAGTAGGGTGGCGATCATGTTCGTTCTCGAATTGACGTACACCGAACCCGCCGACCGCGTCGACGCGTTGCTGCCCGCCCACGTCGCGTGGCTGGACGCGCAGTACGCGGCCGGCACCTTCCTCGCCTCGGGCCGCAAGAACCCGCGCGACGGCGGCGTCATCCTGGCCACCGGATCGGACCGCGAGGCGATCGAGGCCCTCACCCTGACCGACCCGTTCGTGACCGGCGGCGTGTGCGCGTACCGGGTGACGGAGTTCTACGCCACGAAGACGTCCCCCGAACTGGCGGACCACCGCGACGAGTTGCCCGCCGACGCGTAGCCGCACCCGGTACCGCGCTCACACGCGGCTACCGGCCCGAGCGCGCCACCCGGCCCTTCTCGCCCGCCGCCCAGCACGCGCCGTCGCGGGTGCAGTCGACCGTGTCGAACGAACCGGTGTCGACGGTGCGCCAGGTGTGGCCGCCGTCGGTCGTGAGGTCGGTGCCGGTCGGGCCGACCGCCAGGGCCGCGGCGCGGCTGTGCGGGAGCCAGGCCACTCCGGAGCGGTAGGCGGGCGGCGGCTGGTCCGACGGGGTCCAGGAGCGGCCCGCGTCGCCGGTGACCGTGGCGGCCCGCGGGGACGCCTGGTCGGCGCGGTAGTCGCCGCCGACGGCGATGCCGTGCGCGCGGTCGCGGAAGGCGAGCCCGAAGACGCCGCGGGCCGGGTCGCCCGCCGGGACCGGCGTCTCGTGGGCGGTCCAGGTCAGGCCGCGGTCGCCGGAGTGCAGGACGCGGGCGGTCGCGCCGCCGCCGGTCGCGAGCCACACGTCGGAGCGGCCGGCCGAGACGAGGCACTGCCCGGACGCGGCGAAGCCCGCCTCCCCCGGCTGCGCGGCCGGCATGCCGGCGCTGGGCAGCACCTTCCAGGAGCGGCCGCCGTCCCCGGTGGACAGGATGCGGTACTTGCCGTCGACGGGGTCGCTCATGGCAAGCCCGTTGCGGTGGTCGAAGAAGGTGACGCAGTCGTAGAAGGCCTTCGGGTCCGGGTTGCGGAAGGACTCCGTCCAGGTCGCGCCGCCGTCGTCGGTGCGGAAGATCCGGGAGTCCTCGCCCTCCCCGATGGCCAGGGCCACGGCGCGGCGCGCGTCGAAGGCCTCGATGTCGCGCAGTTCGAGGCCGCTCGCGCCGGGCGGCGACACGTTCTCCCAATGGGTTCCGCCGTCGGTGGTGCGCAGCACGGTGCCGCGCGAGCCGGCGACCCAGGCGGTGGACCGGCTCACGGCGGCGAGGCCGCGGAAGCGGGCGTCGGTGCCCGTGTCCGTGAGCCGCCAGGCGCCGGGCGTGCCGGTTGTGCCGCTCGACGCGGGGGCGGGGGCCGCGCCGAGCGCGACGGCGCCGAGGACGGCCGCCGCGAGCACCGCGGCCCCCTTCGTTCCCGTCGTTCCCCCGCTCCGTGTGCGCGCCCTCTCCCCGGTGCGCAGGAACCTCAGTACTCTCGTTGCCCTCGATCTCCCCATGGCGCGCGAAGCTAGTGCAGCACCTCGGTGGCGTCCAGAGGGCCTCCAGGGCCTCAGGAGAAACAGGCGGGGCGCGGGCGACCGGAAACCGGTGACCGAGGTCACTCGTTTTTCGTCCGAGTTCCTGTGCACGGATCGGTCCGTTCCGCCGTCTATTCCAGTGAGGCCGTCCGAGCGTCGCCGGCCTCCGTCCAGCCTTCACAAGGGAGCAGGCGTTGTCCTTCGTCATCGAGCAAGCCGTTGAGGCCCGTCTCGTCGCCGCCGCGCCGCGCATGGCGAGCATCCCCGCGACCCTGCGCTACGACCTCCACGACCCGTTCGCCGTGCGCATGTCGTTCCCCGCACCGGCGACGCTGGAGGGTGTCGAGGTCTGCTGGACGTTCTCGCGGGAGCTGCTCGCGGCGGGAGTGGTGGACACGGTGGGCGCCGGTGACGTGCGGGTGCGCCCGTACGGCTACGACCGCACGGAGCTGGAGTTCCACGCGGTGGAGGGCACGGCGATCGTCCACATCCGCACCGGTGAGCTGCGGCGCTTCCTGGCGGACACGGAGGCGCTGGTGCCCGTGGGCGAGGAGTCGGCGTTCGTGGACGTGGACGGGGACCTGGCGGAGCTGCTGCGCGACGCCTGATCCGACGACTCCCCCGCGGGCCGGAGCCCGCCCCCGCGTAAATCCGTTGACGGGCCCCATGGCCCGCCCTACGGTGTACAACGGTTCTGTTGCCGTCGATCGGAGAAGGACGTTGCTCGTCTGAGGTCCTGAGACACCGCGCATGTCACGCAGTGCACGCGTACCCCGGCACATCCGGGTGTACGGCTGCCTTGCGGGCATGTCGTCGTGTGCGACCTCGGCCGTCCGAGCCGTCCGTCCGCTCCACCGCAACAGGCCCTTTTTTGTGGGCCCGTCGCCCGCGGTGTCTCGAACGCTTCGCATGTCCACCGTTCGTTCCGAGCACCCGCGAGGCCCGTATGTCAATGTCCCCCCATTCCCACGGCTCCGCCCCCGCGTCGATCGCCTGCACCGCCCTGTCCTACGCCTGGCCGGACGGCACCCCCGTCCTGGACGGGCTCCAGGTCGCCGTCGGCCCTGGCCGCACGGGCCTGATCGGCGTCAACGGGTCGGGGAAATCAACCCTGTTGAAGCTGATCGCCGGCGAGCTCAGGCCCTCGGAGGGCACCGTGCGGGTCGCCGGCGAGGTCGGCTACCTGCCGCAGAACGTCACGCTCGACACCGGGCGGCGCGTCGACGAGGTGCTCGGCATCGCCGCCGCCCGCGCCGCGCTGCACGCGATCGAGGGCGGCGACCCGAGCGAGGAGCACTTCACGGCGGTCGGCGACGACTGGGACGTCGAGGAGCGCGCGGCGGCGACCCTCTCCCAGCTCGGCCTCGGCCGCATCGACCTGGACCGCACCGTCGGCGAGGTGTCCGGCGGCGAGTCGGTGCTGCTGCGGCTCGCCGCCCTGCTCCTGCGCCGCCCCGACGTCCTGCTGCTCGACGAACCGACGAACAACCTGGACCTGCACGCGCGCCGGCGGCTCTACGCCGCCGTCGACGGCTGGTCCGGCGTCCTCGTCGTGGTCAGTCACGACCGTGAACTCCTGGAGCGCGTCGACCAGATCGCCGATCTGCGCGACGGCGAGGTCACCTGGTACGGAGGCAACTTCTCCGCCTACGAGGAGGCCCTCGCCGCGGAGCAGGAGGCAGCCGAGCGCATGGTGCGCGTCGCCGAGTCCGATCTGAAGAAGCAGAAGCGCGAACTGGCCGACGCCCATGTGAAGCTGGCCCGCCGCAAGCGGTACGGCCAGAAGATGTGGGACACCAAGCGCGAACCCAAGGTCGTCATGGGCGAACGCAAACGGCAGGCCCAGGTCGCGGCCGGCAAGCACCGCATCCTGCACGAGGAGAAGCTCGCCGAGGCCAAGGATCGTCTCGACGAAGCCGTCGAAGCGATCCGCGACGACGACGAGATCCGCGTCGATCTGCCGTTCACGGCGGTGCCGCCGGGCCGGCAGGTGCTCACGCTGCGTGAGCTGAAGCTCGCGTACGGGGCGCGTGTGGACGGCGAGTTCGAGCTGCGCGGCCCCGAGCGGATCGCGCTGGTCGGGCGCAACGGAGCGGGCAAGACGACGCTCCTGCGCACGATCGCCGGGGAGCTGGCGCCGGTCGAGGGAGAGGCGACGGCGCACGTGCCGCTGCGTTTCCTGCCCCAGCGCCTCGACGTGCTCGACGAGGAGGCGAGCGTCGCGGAGAACGTGGCCCGGTTCGCGCCGGACGCCACGGTCAACCGGATCCGGGCGCGGCTCGCCCGCTTCCTGTTCAAGGGGGCGAAGGCGGACCAGCTCGCGGGCACCCTGTCGGGCGGCGAGCGCTTCCGGGCGACGCTGGCCGCGCTCATGCTCGCCGAGCCGGCGCCGCAGCTCCTGCTGCTGGACGAGCCGACGAACAACCTCGACATGGCCAGCGTCCGACAGCTGACCTCGGCCCTGGAGTCGTACGAGGGGAGCCTGATCGTGGCGGGGCACGATCTGCCGTTCCTGGAGTCGATCGGCATCACGCGCTGGCTGCTGCTCGACGGCTGCCTGAAGGACACGACACGGGACGAGGTGCGCGCCGCCTGAGATGAAGCGCGGCCGGGAGGGGAGGTGTGACTTGCCTCTCAGTCCGGCCGCTGGGGCCCCTGGGGCGGGGACGGCTCTTTACCGAGCGCTTAACCTACGGGAACGTAACCTACGACACCGTAAGTAGATCCGCTCGTTCCGCCCGCTGTATCTCCGTCCCCAGGAGCCCTTCGTGACTGTCATCTCCCCCCGACTCGGTTCGTCGACCAGCTGGACCGACGCCCGGCTGCTGCACGCCCTGGAGGAAGTGGTCGAGAAGGAGCTCAACCGGCACCTGAAGGTCGCCAAGGACTGGATGCCGCACGAGTACGTGCCGTGGTCGGACGCGCGAAACTTCCCGGGCCTGTTCGAGGACGGCGAGGCGTGGGGCAAGGAGCAGTCCAAGGTCACCGAGATCGGCCGCACGGCCCTCGTGGTGAACCTCCTCACCGAGGACAACCTGCCCAGCTACCACCACGAGATCGCGTCGCTCTTCGGCCGTGACGGCGCCTGGGGCACCTGGGTGCACCGCTGGACCGCGGAGGAGGGCCGGCACGGCATCGTGATGCGCGACTACCTGCTCGCCTCCCGCGCCGTCGACCCGGACCAGCTCGAAGCGTTCCGCATGTCGCACATGAGCGAGGGCTTCGAGTCGGACAACCGGCACTCGATGCTGCACTCGGTCGCCTACGTGGCCTTCCAGGAGCTGGCCACCCGCATCTCGCACCGCAACACGGGCCACCAGTCCGGCGACCCGGTCTGCGACCGGATGCTGACCCGGATCGCCACGGACGAGAACCTGCACATGGTCTTCTACCGGAACCTGCTGAAGGCCGCCTTCGAGCTCGCCCCCGACCTGACCATGCAGGCCGTGCGCGACGTGGTCGTCGACTTCCGCATGCCCGGCCACGGCATCCCCGGCTTCGAGCGCGCCGCCGCGCAGATGGCCATCGGCGAGGTCTACAACCTGCGCATCCACCACGACGACGTGCTGCAGCCCGTGCTCCGCTTCCTGAAGATCATGGAGATCGACGGCCTGGGCCCGGAGGGTCTCAAGGCGCAGGAGGAGCTGGGCCTGTTCATGAACGGCCTGGACTCCGAGGCCGCCAAGTTCGACGAGAAGCTGGCCGCCCGCAAGGCCCGGATGGCGGCGCGCGCCGCCGCCAAGTGACCTGGCGGAAGCACCGCTCCGAGGAGTCCTAGGAGGAGCGCCTGATCTCGTGGCGCTCCTTCTCGGACAGTCCGCCCCAGACGCCGAAGCGTTCGTCGTGCTTCAGGGCGTACTCGAGGCAGGCCGGCCGGATCTCGCACATCCGGCAGATCATCTTGGCCTCGCGGACCGAGCTTCCGGGTTCGGGAAAGAAGAAGTCCCCGCCGGTCTGGGCGCACAGGGCCTGGTCCCGCCAGGTGGGGCCGGCAGGCGTGAGGGTCGTGTTCGCGTGCATGACGATCATGCTGCCGCGCGGCGCGAAACGTTCGATCAACGATGGATCAACGCCCCGCGCCGCGCACCCGTCACTGCTGGTTCGGGTCGCCCTTGATGACCGCGAAGCCCGCGCCGTAGGGGTCGGCGAGCTTGGCGATGCGGCCCACGCCGGGCAGGCTGACGGGCGCCAGGCGTACCGTACCGCCCAGCTCCTGCGTCCGGTCGGCGACCGCGTCGACGTCCGGCACATGGACGTACGGCGTCCAGTGCGCCCCGTCGGGCGCCTCCACGGGGTCCGCCTTCAGGGGCACCATCCCGCCGAACATGCCGTTCTCGTCGGTGCCCGCCGGGTTGACCGTCGTGTACGTGCCGCCGGGGAACTCCACGTCGTAGGCGCCCCAGCCGAGGACCGCCCCGTAGAAGGCCTTCGCCGCGGCCACGTCGGGGGTGTAGAGCTCCACCCAGTTCAGACCGCCGTCCTCGGTGACGTGCTCCAGGCCCTTGTTCGTCCCGGGCTGCCAGATGCCGAAGGAGGCGCCGGCCGGGTCGGCGAGGATCGCCATGCGGCCCAGATCCATGACGTCCATCGGCTGGAACAGCACCGCGCCGCCCGCCTTCTCGGCCGCCGCGGCGGTGGCGTCGGCGTCCGCGCTCTGGAAGTAGACGCTCCAGGCGGGCTGCCCCTGCTCCGGGGTGACGGTCATCGCGCCGGCCGTCGTGCGTCCGCCGAGCTGGAAGAGGCCGTATCCGCCGGTCTCGGGCGGGCCCGGCCGGAAGGACCAGCCGAACAGGCCCGTGTAGAAGGAGACGGCACCGTCCAGGTCCGGGGTGCCGAGGTCCATCCAGTTCGGCGCGCCGTCCGCGTAGTCGGTCGTGATCATGGTCGAGCCCTCCTCGTCGAGGGATGCGCGGGATGTACGACCGAGTCTTCCACCGACCGCCCCGCAGCGCCGTCGCACCACGCTGACCAGCACAGGTACGGACCAAAGGAAATCTTGGCCTCTTCATTCACCTTCTGAACAGAAACAAAAGATGGGAGCGCTCCCTGCCGCAAGTCTTGACGGCCTCGATCCCGCTCGCCACAGTGGGGCTCCCCCACACCCCCACGTGTCAGGAGTGCCGACCGTGATACCCCGGATCTCCCGCAGGACGTTTCTCGCCGGTGCCGGTGCGACCGCCGCGACGGCCGCCGTCTCGCTCACCGTCCCGTCGTGGACGGCGGGCGCCGCCGCCCCCACCACCTGTGAACTGGCCCTGGAGAACAAGTCGTTGAGCGGCACGGTGCGCGCGTACGTCACCGGCCACGAGCAGTCCACCGGCAACTGGGTGCTGCTGCGTGCCGACGGCGGCGTCTACCGGCCCGAGTCGCCGAGCGCCCCGCAGACCCCGCTGCCCGTGGACTGCGGGATCCCGCTGGGCGCGGCAGGTTCGGCGCCGAAGGTGGTGACGTTGCCTCAGATGTACGGCGCCCGCGTCTACTTCGTCCGCGACGACACCCTCGACTTCTTCCTCAACCCGGGCCCCGGACTCGTCGAGCCGGCGTTCGCGACGCCCACGGACGCCAACTACGGCAAGACCTGGTCGTTCTGCGAGTTCACCTTCAACTCCGACCAGCTGTACGCCAACATCAGCTACGTCGACCTGGTCACCGCCCTGCCCATCGGGCTCACGTTGGAGGGCGACGCCACGCACACGGTGGCCCCGCTGCCGGACGGAGCCGTCGAGAAGATCGCGGCCGACCTCACCGCGCAGGCCGGCGCGGACGGACAGCCCTGGGACCGGCTCGTCATCCGGGGCGGCGACGGAAAGGTGCTGCGCGTGATCTCCCCGCAGAACCTGATGGCGCCCTACTTCGACCGGCCCGACGAGATGCCCTTCCGCGATGTGTGGAACGGGTACATCGACCGGGTCTGGGAGAAGTACCGCGGCACGGACCTGAGGATCGATCTCCAGGGCGGGCGGGGCGTGTTCACCGGCCGGGTCAGCGGCGACACGCTCACCTTCGACGGCGGGCACACCTTCGCCAAGCCCACGTCGAAGGACGTCTTCACCTGCAACCACGGGCCGTTCGCCAACAACCCGGCCGACCCCGACGACAAGAAGGGCCTGCTGGCCCGGCTCGCCGCCGGATTCAACCGCAGCATCATGCTCACCCACCCCGAGCAGCCGAACGGCACGACGTCCGGCGACTACTACCAGGACGCGACCACGAACCACTGGGCGCGGGTCGTGCACGCCAACTCGCCCATCGGGTACGCCTTCCCCTACGACGACGTACGGCCCGACGGGCAGCCGGACGTGTCCGGCGCGGCCCACGACGGCAATCCGCGCCGGTTCACGGTGAGCGTCGGCGCGTAGCGTCTCGCGCAAGGTCAGGCACGGGCGTCCTCGCGGATCAGTTCCACCGCGCGCTCCGCGAGGGCGACCGTCGGGGCGTGCGTGTGGCCGCGCGTGATGCGCGGCATGACCGAGGCGTCGACGACCCGCAGCGCCTCCACCCCGCGCACCCGCAGCCGCGGGTCGGTCACCGCGTCCGGGTCGGCGCCCATCCGGCAGGTGCCGACCGGGTGGTAGAGCGTCTCGGCGCCCGCCCGGATCGCGCCGGCCAGCGCCTCGTCGTCGACGACACCCGGGTAGCCGCCCATCGGGGCCGAGCGCAGCGGGCGCAGGGCCGGGTCGTCGAACAGTTCCTCGGCGCGCCGGACCCCGGCGATCAGGGTGCGCAGGTCCTCCTCGTCGGTGAGGTAGCCGGGGTCGATGCGGGGTGCGGCTCCGGCACCGGTCGGGGTGATGCGGCCGACGCTGCGCGGCTGGAGCAGGACGACGCCTACGGTGAGGCCGTGCTCGGTGGGCGGGGTGAGCCCGTGCCCGATGAACGGCACCGGGGCGTAGATCAACTCGATGTCGGGGGCGGAGAGTTCGGGCCGGGTCGCGACGAAGGCGACGGCCTCGCCGACGTTCGAGGTGAGCGGGCCACGGCCGCGCAGCAGAAAGCGGGCGATGTTCGCGGGGGTGTCGGCGCCGGTCAGCGAGACGGGGTGCGGGGTGCGGACGGTCACCGCGTACGAGAGGTGGTCCTGGAGCCGTCGGCCGACGCCCGGGGACACGACCCGGGTCTCGATGCCCGCGGCGGCGAGGTCGTCGGGGTCGCCGATGCCCGCCTGCTGGAGCAGGTGCGGGGAGCCGATGGCGCCGGCCGCGAGGATCACCTCGCGGGTGGCGCGCAGAACACCGGCCGTGACGCCCTCGGCGACGACGCCGGCGGCGCGGGTGCCGTCGAAGTCGATACGGGTGACGCGGGCGTCGGTGTGGATGTCGAGGTTGGGGCGGCGCGCGGCGGGCTTCAGGTAGCCGTCGGCGGCGCTCCAGCGGCGGCCCTTGTACTGGTTGAGCGGGGTGAGCGCGAACCCGGAGTGGTCGGGCTCGTTCAACTCCCCCAGTTCCTTGAGTCCTTGGGCCCGGCAGGCGTCGAGGAAGGCGGCGGTGGTGGGGTTCGGGTCGCGCGGCGGGGAGATGTGCAGCGGTCCGAGCCGTCCGTGCGCGGAGTCCTCGCCCGGGGCGCCGTGCCAGCGTTCGGCGCGCCGGAAGTAGGGGACGAGCCGGTCGTGCCCCCACTCCTCCCCGGCGGCCTCGCCCCAGGCGTCGTAGTCGTCGCGGTGGCCGCGCACCCACATCATGGCGTTGATCGACGACGAGCCGCCGAGGGTGTGCCCGCGCGGCCAGTACAGCTCCCGCCGGTCCAGTCCGGGCTGTTCGCAGGTCGCGTAGTCCCAGTCGTACGCCGTCTTGAAGAGCTTCGGGAACGCGGCCGGGATCCGGATCTCGCTCTTGCGGTCGCGCGGCCCGGACTCGACGAGGGCCACGCGGACGCCCGGGTCCTCCGAGAGCCGCCCGGCGAGCACACAGCCCGCCGACCCGGCCCCGACGATGACGTAGTCGTACGTACGGTCCTTGCTCAACTCGGCTCCCTCGACGGCTGATCGGCGCGTTCAGGTTCACCGCTGGTCTACACCCGGGCGGGGGCGGGCGTACATAAGCGGTTGTCCCGGCGCCGGGCCGGACCGCATGATCGCGCCATGCAGGAGTTCACTCCCCGGACGCCGGACCACGCTCTGCGTCCCTACGCGCGGATACCGGCGCGCATCCGCACCCGGCTGGTGCGGGCCTCGACGGTGGACGCGGCCGGGCACGCGCACTGGCTGCTCGCGGACCGGCGCGCGCGGGTGCCGTACGACGCGCTGGTCGTCTCGGTCGCCCCGGACGGCACGTCGCGCGAGACGACGCTGCGGGGCGTGGGGGCGCGGCACCCGCGGTTCGACGCGCTGCCCGAGGGCGGCTTCGTCGTGGCGAGTGCCCGGGCCCGGCGCACCGACTCCGACCAGGTGCAGGTCTTCGACGCGCTCGGAGAGGTCATCCGCACCTTTCACGTGGGGGACGCGATCGAGCATCTCCTCGCGGACGAGACCGGTGACCTGTGGGTGGGGTACTTCGACGAAGGCGTGTACGGGGACGACGAGTTGAGCCGTGCCGGGCTGCGGCGGTGGAGCGCGGCGGGTGCGGCGTCGTGGGCGTACGAGCCGCCTGACGGGACGCGGCACATCTCGGATCTGTACGCCTTGAACGTCGCGGGGACGCAGGCGTGGTCCTGCGCCTACACGGACTTCGAGCTGGTCCTCAACCGCCCGGGGCGCCCGCCCGTCGTCCGGAAGAACCCGGTCCGTGCCGCCAGGGCCCTGGCCGTGCACGGCGCGCGCGTCGCGTTCCTCGGCGGGTACGGGGACGACCACGACCGGCTCGTCGACTGCGATCTCGTCGGGCTCGAGGTCCGGCCGGTCACGACCGGCCGGCTGACCGGGCCCGGCGGGGCCCCGCTGAAGGGGCGCCGCCGGGTGGTGGCCCGGGGGCCGCGCCTCTACGTGCAGGAGGCGCCGTGCGCCGAGTGGTGGGTGTTCGACCTCTCGGCGTCGTAGAGGTCAGGCGGCGGTGGCGCGGATCCCCTTGCGCGCCAGCACCCAGTAGGCGAGGCCCGCGACGACCATGCCGACCGGGAGCGCGAGGTCGACGCCGTCGAAGACGGTGGCGAGCGGGCCCGTGTACAGGGTGTTGACACAGAGTCCCGAGGCGACGGCGCCGAGGAGGAGGGCGCTCGCGCCGGACCAGTTGACGCCGCCGCGGAACCAGTAGGGGCCGCCCCGGGACTCGTCGCCGAGGGCAGCGCCGTCGTAGCGGTTGCGGCGCAGGACGATGTCGGTCGCGTAGACGGCCACGCTGGGGCCGAGGAGGACGACGGTCAGCTGGAGGACGTTGCTGACGGTGTCGAGGAAGTTCGAGATCAGCAGGCCGTACAGGGTCAGGGCGACGGCCGCGGTGCCGTCGAACAGGACGCTGACGGTGCGGCGGATGCGCAGGCCGACGGCCTGGAGGGCGAGGCCCGCGCTGTACGCGGTCAGGGCGTTGATCGAGATGGTGCCGAGCACGAGGGCCAGCAGGAAGACCGGGGTGAACCAGCCGGGAAGGATCTTCGCCAGGCCGCTCTGCGGGTCGCTCATGTCGACGACGGTCGCGCCGAACACGCCGAGGGAGCAGACGATCATGCTGGGCAGGAAACCGCCGAGCGCGGTCCAGCCGAGGACGGCCTTCTTCGACGTCGTGCGCGGCAGGTAGCGGGAGAAGTCGGCGCTGGTGGTGTACGAGAGCGGGCCGGAGGCGATGAGGGTGACGCCCGCGACGGCGACGGCCCACAGGTCGACGCCGTGCAGCGGTTCGGCCGGCACGTACGCGTAGTCGGCGTGCCGGAACACGGCGACGGCGACGACGGCGAAGGCGGCGCCGAGCACGAGGGTGATCGGGACGTAGAGCCGCATGATCACGGCGTGGCCGTAGACGCTGATGGTCAGCGTGAGCGCGGCGATGACCACGACGACGGCCACCTTGACGGGGGTGGTCGCCGGGATGCCCGCCTTCTCGACGAGGGCGAAGGCGGCGACCGCGGCGGCGGCCAGGTTCAGGGCGAAGTAGCAGACCGAGACGAGCCAGCCGGTGACCGCGTTGTTGACGCGGTTGCCGATGACGCCGAAGAGCGCGCGGGTGATCACCTCGCTGGGGGCGCCGGCGGCGGGGCCCGACACGGCGAGCAGACCGGTCAGGATCCAGAAGAGGTTGCCGACGAAGAGGACGGCGAGGGCCTGCCAGAGCGTGAGACCCATGAGGATCAGCGCGCCGCCCATGACGAGGCTGAGGTAGTTCACGTTCGTGGCCGCCCAGACGGCGAACAGGTCGCGGGGCCGGCCGCGCCGTTCGGAGTCGGGGATCTGGTCGATACCGTGGGCCTCGATGCGTCCGGCGGGACGGTCCTGGGGCGGGGTGGTGGGGCGATCCGTTTCCGGGGTCTTCTTGGGGAGCGTCGACGCCATGGAGGGCCTCCGGTGTCCTGATGCACGGCGGCCGCACGACCGCTTGCCTATTGGTCGCACACTCAATAGTGTGCCCGGCATGCCGTCAAGCGTTGAGCGCAAACGAATCCGAAAATCTCCGGCCGCACGACGTGCGGAAATCGTTGCGAAGGCCGCCGAGATTGCGCTTTCCGATGGTTTGGAGAGCATCACGCTGCGCCGGATCGGCGAGGAGCTCGACGTCCGCCCGGGGCTGGTGAGTCACTACTTCCCCTCGGCGGAGGAGCTGGTCGCGGAGGCCTTCGGGGACGCGGCGAGCGGCGAGCTGGACGCGCTGATCCCACCGGCCGCCCCGGACACGGACCCCACGGCGCGGCTCGCCGCGTTCTTCGCCCTCACGAGCGGGCCCGCGTGGAACGACATCAGCGCGCTGTGGGTGAACGCCCGGCACCTCGGCCGCCACCGGCCCGCGCTGAGCTCCCGCGTCGCCGAGCAGGAGGCGGCCTGGCGCGACCGGCTGTCCGGGCTGCTCGCGGACGGGGTGGCGCGCGGCGCGTTCCGCACCCCCGACCCGGTGGTGACCGCCCAGATGATCCTCGTCGTCCTGGACGGGCTCGGCGCCGACGCCGGGGCCGAGCACGACGTGCTGCCCCCGGCCGTGCGCCGCATGGCGATCACTCTCGCCGAGCACGAACTGGGCCTGGAAAAGGGCGCGTTGGCCCCGTACTGACCGGCACCTCACCCCGCACGGCGCCGCACGGACGGCGCCCCGATCACGGATCCGGAGCACCGCACCATGCACCCGCAGCTCGTCCTCCTCTCCGCCCGGCTGCTCGACCCGGCCGCGGGCGGCTTCCTGTCGTACAGTGCGCTCGCCGTACGGCCCGACGGCACGATCAGCGCGCTCGGCGACGACCACGCCATCCGTTCGCTCGTCGGCCCCGGCACGACCGTGATCGACCTCAAGGGCGCGGTCGTCACCCCGGGCCTGGTCGACGGCCACGTCCACCCGGCCTCCGGCGCCGAGCTCACCCGGGGCCTGGACCTGACCCGCTGCACGGACCTCGCCGAGGTGCGGGCCGCGCTCGCCGAGGAGCGGCGGCACCTCGCGCCCGGCGCCTGGCTGCACGCCTGGGGCCTGGACCCCAACGTGTTCGGCGACCGGCCCGTCGCCGCCGATGCGCTCGCCCCCGTGCTGGACGGCGTGCCCGCGCTCCTTCAGCTCTTCGACGGGCACTCCCTGCTGGCGAGCGCGGAGGCCCTCGCCCGGGCCGGGGTCGACGGCCCCCGCACCTTCGACCAGGCGGCCGAGGTCGTCTGCGACGCGGACGGACGGCCGACCGGGCTGCTCCTGGAGGACGCCGCCTGCGAGCTGGTGATGCGCGTCGCGCCGCAGCCCACGCGCGCGGAGCGCCGCGAGCGGCTCGCGCGGGTGCTCCGCGGCATGGCCGCCTCCGGCCTGACCGGCGGCCACGCGATGGAGGCCGACGCGGACAGCACCGCCCTGTTCGCCGAGCTCGACGCGGCCGGTGAACTGCCGCTGCGGCTGCGGCTCGCCCCCTGGTGCCAGCCGGGCGCCGACGCCGACCGGCTCCGCGAGCTGATCGAACTCCAGGGCACGGGTGGCGAGTTGTGGCGCACCGCGGGCGTGAAGCTGTTCATGGACGGCACCGTGGACAACGGCACCGCATGGCTGGAGCGGCCCGACTGCCACGGCGAGTCCACGCACGCGTTCTGGCCCGACCCCGCCGACTACACGCACGTCGTCACCGAACTCCACCGGGCGGGCGTGCCGACGGCGACGCACGCGATCGGGGACGCGGCCGTGCGCCACGTCCTCGACTCCGTCGCGAAGGCGCGCGCCGAGGCCCCCGGCGGCGTACGGCACCGGGTCGAGCACATCGAGACGGTGCCGGACGACACGGTGAGCCGCTTCGCCGAGCTGGACGTGGTCGCGTCCATGCAGCCCACGCACTGCTGCGACTTCACGCGCGCCGACCACACCGACAACTGGTCGCGCCGGCTCGGCGAGGAGCGGGCGGGACGGGCCTGGCGCTGCCGCGACCTGTGGGACGCCGGGGCCCGCGTGGTGCTCGGCTCGGACTGGCCGATCGCCCCCTACCCCCCGCTCGGCGTCCTCGCGGGCGCCCGCCACCGCCGCCCGACCCGCGACCTGACCCTCCCGCCGCACGGCCCCGACCAGGCCCTGACGGGAGCCGAGGCGCTGCGCGCGATGACCCTGAACGCGGCGTACGCCGCCGGGGAGGAGCGGATCACGGGCCGGATCGCCCCCGGCTTCCGCGGCGACCTGTCGGTCTTCGCGGCGGACCCGACAGCGGTCGACGCCCGGGAACTCCCGGACCTGGCGGTGCGGTTGACGGTGGTCGGCGGTCGGGTGACGCACCGGGCGGCCGATCTGTAGGCCGTCGGCCGGGGCCCGCCGTCAGTGATGCGGCGGGTCGTACCCCGGTATCGAGCCGTCGGACTTCCTGACCAGGAACAGGCCGGCCATGCCCATGTCGGAGTGGCTCTGGACGTGGCAGTGGTACATCCAGGCGCCCGCGCCGACGCCCTCCCCGGCGATGAACTGGAAGCCGAAGGAGTCGGCCGGGCCGCAGATCTTGTTGTCGAGGACCTGGGTGGGGTCGTCGGGGCCGGTCAGCGTGCCGGTGCGGTTGTCCGCCCAGCGATGACCGTGCAGGTGGAACGTGTGGTAGTACTCGCCGTGCGTGATCATCACGATCTCGACGCGGTCGCCGGCGGTCGCCTCGAAGGTGGGGGCCTCGTGGGCGGCCTTGTTGTTGATCGTCATGTCGTTGAAGACGATCGTGAAGGTCTTGCCGGGGTCGGGCAGGACGTCGCCCTTGCGGCGCACGATCACCGGACCGTACAGGCCTTTGCGGATGCCGCCCGTGCCGTGGTCGGTGCCCACGACGTGGTCGTGGTAGTGCCAGTAGCCGGCCGAACCCGCCCGCCAGGTGCCGTCCTTGCGGCGGCCCGGGGCGTGGGTGCGCCAGGTGTAGGTGCGGGTGCCGCCGGGCTCGACGTGGCTGCGGTTCATGCGCGTGCCGTCGCTGGAGATCTCGTAGTCCATCCCGTGGACGTGCAGGCTCGCGTCGGCGTCCGTGAGGTTCTCGAACTCGATGTGCAGGGTGTCGCCCTCGTTGAGCTCGATCAGCGGGCCCGGGATCGACGCCTTGCCCTTCTCGAAGCCGTAGCCGAGCTGACCGTCCGCGAGTTTCTCGGCGTACATCGTGATCCGTCTCACCTCGCCACCCGCGGGCGCGGTGAGCGGCGGAGTGTCGGCGCCGGCCGCGGGTGCGGCCGCCGCCGCGAGGGACAACGATGTCACCCCGGCCGTGGCGGCCACCGCGCCGCCGATCAGCATCCGGCGGCTGAGTGCGCGTCTGTCCTCCTCGGTGGCCCGGTGCTCCTGATGAGCCGTGCTGCGGTTCGGTTCGTCGCGTTCCGTCACGGACAACTCCCCACCCTCGTACGGGCTTTCACGTCGCGTGGGGCACCGTAGCCACCTGATCTTCGTTTATCCACACCCAGGACAAAGTTCGCGCCAGTGCGGTCATAGCTCTTGGCGCGCCGGGAAAAGAGGTCTAGCTTTCACGGCGCTGTTGCTGTGTCCGATGGGGAGTGGGTGAGCACATGCGGCGGTTACCGCATCACAAGCCGTTGCCCGTACGAGAGTTCGGCGCGGGAAGAAGCAGACGAGGCAGACGCGGCCGGGTCTGGGCCGTCGGGATCGCCGGGACGGCGCTGGCCGCGGGGCTGCTCAGCGGCCCCGCCGCGAGCGCCTACACGGATCCCGGCAACGGGCGTATGACAACGATGTCCATTCAGTCGCCGCCGGGCGGCGCGAATGTCCGGGTGCTGGTCTTCTACGGTTCGGCGGCCGGCGACGAGTCGCCGACGGTCGACGCGGGCATCGCGGCGATCGAGAAGATCGGCCTGTCCGGGCCCACCGCCCAGCGCTTCAAGGTCGTGGCGAGCGACGACGCCTCGGTCTTCACGGACGCCGCCCGGCTGAGCCGCTTCAACGCGGTGGTCTTCCTGACCGGCGGCGGGGACGTCCTCGACCCCGACCAGGAGGCGGGCCTGGAGAGCTACATGGAGGCGGGCGGCGGTTTCGTCGGCATCCACGACGCGGCCCGCGCCGAGCCGTACTCCGACTGGTTCGGCGGGCTGATCGGCGCCCGTCCGGCCGCCTCCGCGCCCCCGGCCGTGCAGCGCGCGACCGTCGAGGTCGGCGACCGGCAGCATCCGGCGACGAAGGACCTGCCGGTGCAGTGGAAGCGCCCCGACCAGTGGCTGAACTGGGCGAAGAACCCGTCCGGCGACGTGCACACCGTCGCCCGGGTCCGCGAGTCGACGTACAAGCCGGGCGCGGGTGCGAACGGCGCCGACCATCCGGTGTCCTGGTGCCGTGACTACGACGGCGGACGCTCCTTCTACACCGGGATGGGCGGGACCGTCGCCTCGTACGACGAGGTGGACTTCCGCGACCATCTGCGCGGCGCGCTGCTGTGGACGTCGCGGATCGTGCGGGCCGACTGCAAGGCCGCGATCAACGGCAACTACAAGGCCGAGCGTCTGACCGCGCCGAACCAGCCGGGGCAGAGCGACCAGATCGGCGAGCCGCACGGGCTCGTCACGGCGCCCGACGGGCGCGTCCTGTACATCGGGCGCGGCGGCGGGGACTCCTCGCAGCCGGTGGTCACGGACTGGAACGACCCGGACATCGGCAAGGGCAAGGGGCAGGTCCACGTCTACGACCCGAAGACCAAGAAGGTCACGCTCGCGGGCGAGTTGACCGTCTTCGGCAACAAGGGTGGCGGCGACGAGCTCATCAAGGTCGAGGAGGGTCTGCTCGGCATCGAGCTCGATCCGAAGTTCGAGGAGAACGGGTGGGTGTATCTGCACTACACCCCGCACTCGCAGCTCGACCGCGACAAGCAGATCGCCGAGCGACGCGTCTCGCGCTTCACGCTGGACCTCGCGACGAACCAGCTGGACCTGAGCAGTGAGAAGGTACTGCTCAAGTGGCCCGTGCAGGTGCACAGTTGCTGCCACGCGGGCGGCGGGATGGCCTGGGACTCGAAGGGCAATCTCTACATCGCGACGGGTGACAACAACTCCTCCGGGTTCAGCGGCGGTTACTCGGGCAACAACCCGGAGCCGAACTACAAGGGCGTCTCGTTCGCCGACGCGCGCCGCACCGCCGGAAACACCAACAACCTCAACGGCAAGATCCTGCGCATCCACCCGGAGCCCGACGGCACGTACACGCTGCCCGAGGGGAACCTCTTCACCGGGAAGGAGACCGCGGAGGGCGGCGGCAAGACGCGCGGCGAGATCTATGTGATGGGCGTCAGGAACCCCGCGCGGATCTCCGTCGACAAGAAGACCGACACGCTGTACGCGGGCTGGGTCGGCCCGGACGCCGGTGAGCCCTCGACGACCTGGGGGCCGGCCAAGTACGACACGTTCGCCGTGATCACCAAGGCGTCCAACCGCGGCTGGCCGTACTGCATGGGCAACAAGCAGCCCTACCGCGACCGCGGCCTGCCCGACCCGAGCAAGCCGCTGGGCTGGTACGACTGCGACCACCCGAAGAACGAGTCGCCGAACAACGACGGGCTCGTCAACCTGCCGCCGGTCACCGGGAACAACGTCTGGTACTCCCCGCAGGGCGGCGCCCCCGACTATCCGCGCGACGCGAACGGTGTCCCCTCGTACAAGAAGGAGGAGGCGACCTATCTGCTGCCGTGGCTCAAGGGCGGCGGGCAGGCCGCGATGGACGGGCCCGTGTACCGCTACGACGCCGCGGTGCCGAACACGGACAAGTGGCCGAGCTACTGGGACGGCAAGTGGTTCATCGGTGACTTCTACGACTCCGACCAGCCGCGGCACGCGGTGCTGACCGATCCGAGGACGCACGGCGAGGGCTCCGTGCCGGTGCACGCCGAGTCGCTGAAGAAGATCGTGCCGATCGGCAACGACGGCATCAAGAACCTCATGGACTGGAAGTTCGGTCCCGACGGCGCGCTGTACGTCCTCGACTACGGGCGGGGCTTCTTCACCTCCGACGGCAAGTCGGCGTTGTGGAAGGTCACGTACACGGGCGGCGCGGCGACCCCGGCGGCCGATCAGCTGGCCAGGAAGGGAGAGTGACGATGACGGATCGGCGCAGGCGAAGACTGTGGACGGCGCTGTGTGCCGCCCTGCTGATGTGCCTCGGGCTCGTCGGCACGACGTCGACGGCGTACGGACGGCCGGACGACACTCGACAGGCCGCGGCCGAGCAGGTGTTGACCTGGACGGCGGGCGACGACATCACCAAGTACGGGTCCGCGCCCACGACGGCGGTCGCGGGCAAGGCGACGATCGTGTTCGAGAACAGCGCGGCGACCGGCAACACGACGGGCATGCCGCACACGCTGACCTTCGACGTGTCGGACCCCGAGTACAACAACGACGTGCCGCTGAACATCCTGGCGAACCCGAACGACGACCAGGGCGGCAAGCACACCGTCGAGGTCACGCTCTCCCCCGGGCGCTACCGCTACCACTGCACGATCCCGGGCCACAGCAGCATGCAGGGCATCCTCGTGGTGACGGACGGCGGGGGCGGTGACGACACCACCGCGCCGGAGACCTCCGCGAAGGCGGAGGGGCAGACGAACGCGGACGGCGCGTTCGTCGGCTCCGCCGCGGTGACCGTGTCCGCGACCGACGCCGGGTCGGGCGTGGACCGGATCGAGTACGCCCTCGACGGCGGCGCGTACACGCCCTACACGGCGCCGGTCGTCGTGAACCAGGTCGGTGCGCACACCCTGAAGTACAAGGCGACCGACAAGGCGGGCAACGCGGCCGAGGAGAAGTCGCTCACCTTCACCGTGGTCGCGCCGCCGACCGACGACTCGACACCGCCGGAGACGTCGGCGACGGTCACGGGTGAGAAGGACGCGAGCGGTGCGTACGTCGGCATGGCCACGGTGACGGTCTCGGCGTCGGACACCGGCTCCGGGGTCAACGCGGTGGAGTACGCGCTCGGCGCCGACGGCGCCTGGCAGCCGTACACCGCGCCCGTCATGGTCCACGAGCCGGGCGAGCACACGGTGCGCTACCGGGCGGCGGACAAGGCCGGCAACCAGGCGGCCGAGAAGTCCGTCACCTTCGAGGTCGTCGCGCCGCCGGCCGAGGACACGACGCCGCCGACGGTGGCACTGTCGGTCGCGGGCGAGAAGAACTCCGACGGCGCGTACATCGGCGACGCGAAGCTGACGCTGACGGCCACGGACGACGGCTCGGGCGTCGCCACGGTCGAGTACTCGCTGGACGGCGGTCCCTATCTCGCCTACACCCAGCCCGTGGTCGTGGACCGGGTCGGCGCCCACTCGGTGGCGTACCGGGCGAGCGACAAGGCGGGGAACGCGTCGCCGGCGCAGACCTTCGCCTTCGCGGTCGCCTCGGGCGGCGGAGTGCCGGCGCCGAACTGCCCGGAGTACGACGAGCGTGCCACGGTGTTCGTCGGCACGGTCGACACGGGTGTGCCGAACCGCGTCACCGAGAACCGGTGCCGGATCAACGAGTTGATCGAGGACGAGAAGGAGTGGACGTCGCAGGCCCTCTTCCTCAAGCACGTGAAGACGGTCACCGACGGGCTCCTCGAGCAGGGCGTCATCGACCAGCGCGAGTACAACCGGATCAACCGCGCGGCGAAGCAGTCCGGGATCGGCAAGCCCGGGCAGACCGAGGGCTACCGGAAGATCCTCGACGGCACCGAGGAGTCCTTCGCGCGCTGGGAGCAGGTCGGCGGCGGGAAGTTCGCGCTCAACGCGGACGGCTCGATCACCAGCCGCACCGACGTCCAAGGCATGGGCATGCTGTGGTTCCCGGAGCGCAAGTACGGCGACTTCTCGCTGAAGCTCCAGTGGCGCGACGACGCCCCGGGCACCGGCAACGCCAACGGCGGGGTCTTCGTCCGCTTCCCGTGGGTGCACGACCACCCCGAGGAGACGCGACCGGAGTGGGTCGCCATCAAGTACGGGCACGAACTCCAGGTGCTCGACCGGCCGGACGGCGACATGTACAAGACCGGTTCGGTCTACGGGTTCGACCGGGTGGGGCTCGCGGGCGCGGGCGTCACGCAGAAGGGCACGTGGAACGACTACGAGATCAAGGTGGTGGACCAGCACTACTCGGTGTACCGCAACGGTGTGCTGATCAACGAGTTCGACAACACGGGTGGTCAGGTCTTCGAGCCGCCGCGCTCGGACGACCCGGGCACCGACGGCCGGCGCTACGCCTCCGGCTATCTCGGGCTCCAGGTGCACAGCACGACGGACGTCATCTCGTACCGCGACATCCGGATCAAGGAGCTGTGAGTCCCGTCCGTTTCGGGTGAGTTCGAGCCGGGTCAGTCCTCGTGTCTGGCCCGGCTCGGCTGTACGCGCTTGGGCTCGCCCGGCATCTTCGGGTACTCGGGCGGGTACGGCAGGTCGCCGAAACCGCGGTCCTTCTCGTCCCGGTCGGCGAGTTCGAGCAGAGCCTCCAGGGAGTACCGCTCCTCGTCCATGCGGGCGTGCACGTCGCCGACCTCGGCGTACCGCTTGGGCATCGTCATGATGTCGAAGTCGCGGGGCAGCGCGTCACCCACCTCGTCCCAGGTCAGCGGGGCGGAGACGGGGGCGTTGGGGCGGGCCCGGATCGAGTAGGCGGAGGCGATGGTGCGGTCACGGGCCGTCTGATTGAAATCGACGAAGATCCGCTCGCCGCGCTCCTCCTTCCACCAGGCGGTGGTGACGTGGTCCGGCATCCGGCGCTCCAGCTCCCGACCACAGGCGATGGCGGCGCGCCGCACCTCGACGAAGGTCCAGCGCGGCTCGATGGGCACGAACACGTGCAGGCCGCGTCCGCCGGAGGTCTTGGGCCAGCCGCGCAGCCCGCCGAAGTCGTGGAGCACGGCGCGCAGTTCGCGGGCGGCGTGCACGGCGTCGCCGTACTCGGTGCCGGGCTGCGGGTCGAGGTCGATGCGCAGTTCGTCGGGGTGGTCGGGGTGGTCACGGCGCACGGGCCAGGGGTGGAAGGTGAGCGTGCCGTACTGGGCGGCCCACAGGACGGCGGCCTGTTCGGTGGGGCACATCTCGTCGGCGGTGCGGCCCGAGGGGAAGGTGATGGTGGCGGTGGGGATCCAGTCGGGCATGTTCTTGGGCGCGCGCTTCTGGTAGAAGTGCTCGCCGGTCAGACCCTCCGGGTAGCGCTCCAGGGTGGTGGGGCGATCGCGCAGGGCGCGCAGGATGCCGTCGCCGACGGCGAGGAAGTAGTTCGCGACGTCGAGCTTCGTGTAGCCCGTCGCTCCGCCGTCGGGGAAGTAGATCTTGTCGGGGCTCGACAGACGCACCGCCCGTCCGCCCGCCTCCAGCTCGACCGCGTCACCCTTGCTGCCCATGCGCCCACGCTAGGCCCAACGGACGAACCCCGCACACCGGGCGTCTTCCGCCCGTACGGGACAGAATCGGGGCATGGATCTTCCCGTCATGCCGCCGGTCCGCCCGATGCTCGCGAAGTCCGCCGCGCGGATCCCGGCGGGGATGCACTACGAGGCGAAGTGGGACGGCTTCCGCGCGATCGCGTTCCGCGACGGCCCCGAGATCGAGGTCACCAGCCGCACCACCAAGTCGCTGACCAGGTACTTTCCCGAGCTGGTGGCGGCGCTCGCGGAGCGGCTGCCCGAGCGGTGCGTGCTCGACGGGGAGATCGTCATCGCGCGGGACGGGCGGCTCGACTTCGACGCGCTGACCGAGCGGATCCACCCGGCGGAGTCCCGGGTGCGGACGCTCGCGGAGCGCACACCGGCGTCGTTCGTGGCCTTCGACGTGCTCGCGCTCGGGGACGAGTCCCTGGTGGACGCGCCGCTGAGCGAGCGCCGGGCGCGCCTGGAGGAGGCGCTCGCGGGGGCGGACGCGCCGGTGCATCTGGCGCCGGCGACGACCGACGCGGAGCTGGCGCAGCGCTGGTTCGAGCAGTACGAGGGCGCGGGTCTGGACGGGGTCGTGGCGAAGCCGCTGGATCTGCGGTACCGGCAGGACGAGCGGCTCATGATCAAGGTCAAGCACGAGCGGACGGCGGACTGCGTGGTCGCCGGGTACCGCTTCCACAAGAGCGGCCCGGTCGTCGGCTCGCTGCTGCTCGGCCTGTACGACGACGCGGGCACGCTGCAGCACGTCGGGGTGTGCGCGGCGTTCACGATGAAGCGCCGCACCGAGCTGATCGCGGAGCTGGAGCCGCTGCGGATGGACGCGGCGGACGGGCATCCGTGGGCGGCGTGGGCCGACACGGCGGCGCAGGAGAAGTCCCGGATGCCGGGGGCGACCAGCCGCTGGACCGGTAAGAAGGACCTGTCGTGGGTGCCGCTGCGCCCGGAGCGGGTGGCCGAGGTGGCGTACGAGCACATGGAGAACGGAGCGCGCTTTAGGCACACGGCCCGCTTCCGTCGCTGGCGTCCGGACCGCACCCCGGAGAGCTGCACGTACGCGCAGTTGGACGAGCCGATGTCGTTCGACCTGGCGGACGTCCTGCGCTGAGTCCCGGGGGCTCGCGGTTTTCGGCCAACCCCCGACTCCTGTCACGCACGGGTCTTCCGGGTCCCGGGGGACACCCTTATGCTCCTGCGCCCGTCGAGGCTTACCGCCGGTAAGCCCGGGGCGACGAGGGGGACGCGGGCATGGCGGCGACACGGCGTGGGTTCATGGCGGGGACGGGGGTGGCAGCCGCGGGGTTCGCGCTCTCGGGGGTGGCGGCCCCGGCGAGGGCGGCGGAGCCGGACGGCGGGCCGGGCGGTACGGTGGCGGTGCTCGGCGGCGGGGTCGCGGGGCTGACCGCCGCGCACGAGCTGGCCGAGCGCGGGTTCGCGGTGACGGTGTACGAGCGCCGGGCGCTGGGCGGCAAGGCCCGCAGCATGGACGTGCCGGACAGCGCGAAGGGGACGCGCAGAGCACTGCCGGGCGAACACGGCTTCCGGTTCATCCCCGGGATCTATCACAACCTGCCGGACACGATGCGCCGCATCCCGTTCCCCGGCAACGCGAACGGCGTCTGGGACAACCTCGTCGCCCCGCCCGAGATGATGTTCGCCCGCACCGGCCGCGAGGACATCCGGCTGCCGCTCCCCTGGCCCGGACACCAGCCGGCCGAGCTGGACCTGGACGACATCCGGCGCGCGCTGACCGCGGTGCTCGACACCGCCGTGAACCTCCCGCTGACCGAGACCGCGTACTTCGTGAACCGCATCCTGGTCTTCCTGACCAGCTGCGACGAACGCCGCGACGACCAGTGGGAGCGCACCCCGTGGTGGAACTTCACCCGGGCCGGCCAGATGTCGAAGGACTACCAGCGCATCCTCGCGGTCGGTGTGACCCGGAACATCGTGGCGACCAAGGCCGAGGAGGCGAGCACCCGCACGGTGGCCACGCTCCTGGAGGCGTTCGCGTTCAACGCGCTGGGGCGGGGCGCGGACGGCCCCCTCGACCGGATCCTCGACGCCCCGACGAACGAGGCGTGGATCGACCCCTGGGAGAAGCATCTGCGCTCGCTCGGCGTCGAGTTCCGCATCGGCTGGACCGTACGCGAACTCGCCTACGAGGACGGCCGGATCGCCAAGGCGGTCGTCGAGGACCCGGACGGAGTACGGCGTGACGTGACCGCCGACCACTACGTGCAGGCGATGCCGGTGGAGCACGCGCGGGCCACCTGGGGCGCTCGACTCAAGGCGGCGGACCCGCAGTTGGCGGCCTGCGACCTGCTGGAGACGGACTGGATGACGGGCATCCAGTTCTATCTGACCGAGCGGCCCGACCTGCTCGACGGGCACCTCAACTGCATCGACTCCCCTTGGTCGTTGACGGCGATCGCACAGGCCCGGCACTGGCCGGACCGCGACTTCCCGGCGGACTACGGGGACGGGGTCGCCGTCGACTGTCTCTCCGTGGACATCTCGGAGTGGGACCGGCCGGGGATCCTGTACGGGAAGACGGCCAAGCAGTGCACGCGGGAGGAGGTCGCCAAGGAGGTGTGGGCGCAGCTCAAGGCCGCGCTGAACGACACGGGCCGCACCCCGCTGAAGGACAGCACCCTGCACGCCTGGTTCCTCGACCCGGGCGTCGACGGCCTCGGCACCCCGAACCCCACCAACGTGGACCAGCTCCTCATCCACCCCACCGGCACCTTCCACCACCGCCCGTCGGCCCGCACCGCGATCCCGAACCTGTACCTCGCGGGCGACTACATCGCCGTACCCATCGACCTCGCGACGATGGAGGGCGCCAACACGTCCGCGCGGCTCGCCGTGAACGCGCTCCTCGACCGGACCGGCTCCGCCGCCGCCCGCTGCACCGTCCGGGCCCTGCACCGCGAGCCCGCGCTCGAACTCCTCAAGCGGCACGACCGCACCCGCTACCGGCTGGGCCTGCGCAACGCCCTCGACCTGGGGTGACGGACCCCTCCAGCGGGTATGAGCCGGGCGTGGACGCAAGGCGCAGACGCGTCGCCCTCGTGGCGGGACTGCTCGCGGCGCTGCTCGCGGCCTGCACCCCCGGCGGGACGCCGCCCGACGGAGGCGACTCGTCGGGGCCGACGCAGGGCGGCGCCTCCGTGCTCGCCGTCAAGATCGACAACTTGGGGGCGGCGCGTCCGCAGACCGGGCTCGACCGCGCGGACGTGGTGTACGCGGAGCGGGTCGAGGGCGGGCTGAGCCGGCTCATGGCGGTGTACGGGACCCGGGCGCCCGGGGTCGTCGGGCCGGTGCGCAGCGCCCGCGAGACCGATCTCGAACTGCTGGGGCAGTTCTCGCGGCCGACGCTCGCGTTCTCGGGTGCGCAGCGGGCGCTGCTGCCGGCCATCGCGGCGGCGCCGCTGCGCGCGGTGACGCCGGACTCGGCGCCCGGCGCCTTCTACCGCGGCGCCGACCGTCCCGCACCGCGCAATCTCTACCTGCGGCCGGGGAAACTGAACCACCCGGTGTCCGGCACGAATGCGGGCACGCTCGCCGGGTTCACCTTCGCGTCGCGGGCCCCCGGGGGCGGTAGCCCGCTGTCGCACCGCACGGTGCGCTTCCCGGCGGCCCGCTTCGACTTCACCTGGTCCGGGCGGCAGCATCGCTGGCTGGTGTCGATGGACGGCCGCCCGGCGACCACGCCGTCCGGCAGCCGTCTCACGGCGGCCACGGTCGTCGTCCAGTACGTGGACATCCACGACTCCCGCCTCCACGACAAGCTCGGCAACACCTCCCCGGTGTCCCGCACGGTCGGCTCCGGCCGGGCGGAGGTCCTCCGCGACGCCCGCGCCTACCCCTCCCACTGGACCCGCCCGACCCCCACCTCCCCCACCCACTTCACCCTCCCCTTCGCAAAGGGCCCGGTATGGGTCCTCCTGGCCCAGGCTCCCGGCGGGGGCGGGGGGCGGGGCTGAACCGGGCACCGAGAGGTGCGGGGCGGGATTGATCAGACATTGAGGCGGGACCGCTCGGGCGAGGATCAGCGACTCCGTCGCGGGGCACGGGGCTGTACCCCGTCAGCGACTCCGTCGCGGGGCGCGACCGGCGGCCCTGGGGGCGCACGGAGTGCGTCTTCAGGGGCGCGGGGAACTGCGCGAGCAACCACGACGGCGCGACACCCGACGACGGGCCTCGGCCCCTACGGCGGTGACGCACTGGGCAGGGCCCGCTGAAACGCGTACCCGGCACCGGGGTGCCGCCTTGCCCACCCGTGCCGCCCCAGGCGGCAGACTGCCCAAGGCTAGGTCGACTGGAACGCGCACCCGGCACCGGGTACGGCCCCAGGCCCGGCGCCGGGCCGACGGCCCCCGGAGGGGGCGGGCCGGAGCGGGGCCGGGGCCAAGGGCCCGTAACGGAGCGCGGAGGACCGTTGGCGCCGGGATGCGGATCAAGGGACGGCCCCGCGCAAGGGCACCCGCACCCGGCGGAGCCGACGCGCTACCTCAACCCCCGCCCCGTCTCCAGAACCTCCCGCGCCCGCGCCGCGAGGCCATCCGCTCCGCAGGAACGGGCCAGGGTCAACCCCTTGTTGAGCTCGGAGAGGGAGCGGGCGGCGATGCCGTACTCGACGCGGGCCAGGGCGTGCTCGTAGGCGCAGGGCGACGCCTCCAGATACGTCACGGCCTTCGCGTAGAGGTTGAGCTGGGCCTGCCCCGTCTCCAGCGCGGCAGCACACCGCAGGGCCTCACCGATCGCGGTGTCCGTGCCGAAGCGCTCGGCCTGGACCCGGGCCTCCCTGGCCAGTTCGGCGGCCCGGCGCGGGTCGGTGAGCGCCAGCGCACGCGCGAGGTCGCAGGCCCAGGGCGCCATGATCGTGTTGTGCCCGCCGCGGGCGATGGAGGCCTTCGCGGCGGCCTCCAGTTCACTGATCCCCGCGTCGATGTCACCGGTCGCGAGGAGCAGCCGCCCCCGCACCGAGTGGGCGTCGGGCAGCACGAGCGTGGACGGGTAGGGCGGCCCGAAGGAGTAGCGCTCCGCGATCTCCAGCGCCTCGCCGGCCTTGCCGCGGGCCAGCAGCGTGTCGATGAGGATGCAGGCCGCGTCCCAGTGCATGGGCAGCCCCGTGCCGACCCGGTCCGCGAGCCGCAGCGACTCCCGCAGGAACGCCTCGGCCTCGGTGAGCCGGCCGCGCCTGCGGTGCACGAAGCCCACGAAGGCCTGCGCGAGGGCGAGATGGCCGCCGCTCCAGCCGGCCGTCTCGTAGGCGCGGACGGCCTCGGTGAACAGGCTCTCGGCGCGGTCGAGCCGGTCGGACATCACGTACGAGTTGCCGAGCATGATGAGGACCTCGAAGCCCCATTCGGGGTCGGTCCAGCCGAGGCCCGGGGCGAGCCGCCCGTTGACGAGGGCGCGGTCGCAGCGCTCGACGACCTCCTCCGCGTTCTCCCCGCGGGTCATCGCGTCGAAGGCGCGCAGGATGAGCAGCACCCGCTCCGGGTTGGCGCGGCCCGGGAGCCGGTCGGCGAGGGCGGCGAGGTTGCGGGAGCGGCCCGGTGAGTCCTCCTCGCCGGCGTGGATGCCCTCCCACATGAAGTGGACGGCCTGGAGGCGCAGCCGTGCCGGGCCCGGTTCGAGCCGTTCGGCCTCGTCGTCGATGAGCCGGAGGGCGTCCTCCAACTGATCGTTGTGGACGAGCGCCTGGGACAGTCGGCACACCGCGTCGACCCGGCGGTCGCCGACGAGCCCGGGGGTCGTGTCGAGGGCCGCCTCCAGGTGCCTGACCGTCGTCGCGGGCGAGGTCAGGAGGGTCGCGCAGCCCAGTTCGTAAAGCACCTCGGGGCGCGTCTCGGGCAGCGGCGGTTCCTCCAGGGCGCGCTCCAGGCAGCGGCGGGCCGCGTCGGGCGCGCCGACGGCGAGGTGCTCGCGGGCGGCGGCGCGCATCTGCTCGACGAGCTCGGGGTCGTCGTCGGGGTGGACCTCGAGGAGGTGCCGGGAGGCGGCGGGGCCGTGTCCGGAGGCGGTGACGGCCCAGGCGGCCTGGCCGTGCATGGCGGTGCGGGTGGCCGGCGGGATCGCGTCGTAGACGGCGGAGGCGATCAGCGGGTGGACGAACTCCAGGGTGCCGACGTCTCCGTAGGTGGCGTCGGTGAGGATGCGGGCGGCGAGGAGCCGCTCGGCACAGCGGCCGGCCTGTTCCGGGTTCATGCCGGCGAGGAGCGCGGCGAGTCCGGGCTCGATGCGGGTGCCGAGGATGGCGGCGGCCCAGGCGAATCGGGTGGCGTCGACGCCGAGTCCTTCGAGCCGGTCGACGAGGCCGCGGCCACGCGCCGCCTTGTTCAGCGCGCGCAGTTCGGCGGCGGAGCCCTCCTCGGGGGCGAGGTCGCTGTCCTGCACCTTGGCGAGCAGTTCGACCGTCTCGTACGGGTTTCCGCCGGTGACGGCCCAGACCTCGCGGCAGAACGGGTCGTCGGCGTGGTCGCCGAGGGTGGCGCGGGTCAGTCCCGCGGTGGCGTCGGGGGTGAGGGCGCGCAGGCTGGTGGTGCCGGGCCGGGCTGCGTCCCCGACGGCGTCGAGGCAGGCTGCCGCCTGCGCGTCCTCGGGGTCGCGCTGGGCGACGACGACGAGGACGGGCAGGTCGTCGAGGCGCTCGGCGAACGCGGCGAGCCACTCCAGGGTCTCCAGGTCGGCCCAGTGGGCGTCGTCGATGAGCAGGACGAGCGGCCAGTGCAGGCGGGCGAGCCGGGAGCTCGCCGCGACGAGACCGTCCCGCACACCCTGAGGGTCCGCCTGACGTCCCGTCGGCTCGGCTATCCCGAGCGCGGGTCCGGCGATGTCGTACCAGTCGCCGAAGTACTCGCGGGCCTCTTCCTCGGTGAGGGCGAGCAGCGCGGGCTGCAGCAGTTGGCGCACGACGTTGAACGGGACGGAGGTGACCGTCTCGCCGCCGCGTGCGGACCAGACCGTGGCGCGGCCCGCGGCCATCGCCTCGACCCGGGCGAGCAGGGCCGTCTTGCCGATGCCCGCCTCTCCCTTGTACACGACGAGGCTGCCGGACGAGGCGGCGTCGCCGCACAGGTCGTCAAGTGCCCTCGCGGCGACGTCGAGTTCGGATTCCCGCTCCCACAGCGGCGGACCTGAGGAGGCGGCGTCGGCGTGCCGTCCCTGAGTCATCCCGCACCCTCCCGGTGTCGTGCGCGTCGGTCGATCGGCGTACTGCTGTCGAGACTAGTGCGCCCCGGCCTGCTGTGGAGGGGGGTCTTCGCAGCCCGTGGCGAACACGCGTGCCGATCGGTAACGATCCCGATCGCAATGCGGACCCTCTCATCACGTTTTCAGGCACGCCTCATACTGTTTCGTCCATGACCTCGCAGACTCCCGCAGGCTGGTACCCCGATCCCGGCCAGGTCCAGGGCGGCCCGCGCACCGAACGCTGGTGGGACGGCGGCCGCTGGACGGACCAGACCCGGCCGGCCACGACCGCGCCGCCGCTCCCGCCGCAGCCGGCCGGGCAGGCGCCCGCGCAGCCCGCCCCGCCGACGCAGCCCGCGTACCTGGCGCAGCAGCCGACGACCCCGGGGACACTTCCGGCGTACGGTCACCATCCGGGATATCCGGGGCAGTTGCCGCCGAAGCCGCGCAGCTCGGCGCGCGTCGCGATCGCGGCGGTCGTGGCGGTGGTGGTGCTCGCGGGCATCGGCGGCGGCGTGTACGCGCTGACCGCGGGCGACGACGGCTCGGACAGCGTGGCGCAGTCGAAGGAGTCGCCGGAGCCGGAGCCGCCGGGGACCGACGGCGGCATCAGCGGGGGCGGCGGCGGCACGTCCCCGTCCCCGTCGCCGGACGACGGGCAGCAGAGCCCGCGGGCGCCGCTCGACAAGGGTTTCGCCACCGATGTCGTGAACGGGGTCGCGCTGCCGGTGCTCGACGGCTGGACCGGCGCCGACGGAGCGGGCATAGCCGGGCTGTCGACGGGCCCGTACCCGTGCCCGGACGACACGTCGAAGAAGTGCGTGCGGGGCGGGGCGTCGACGTCGTCGGCGAAGGATCTGAAGCTGGACGCGAAGACGGCGGAGGCGGCGGCGAAGGAGGACATCCTCAAGAACGCGCAGGCCTCCTACGGCGGCAAGACGTACGGCGGGCTCCTGAACCACGACGAGCTGGCGTCGGAGAAGGTCACGGTCGCCGGGCGGCAGGGCTACCGGGTGCGCTGGAACGTGGACACCAAGTCGTCGCTGGACGCGTGGGTGGAGTCGGTCGCGTTCCCCTCGCCGTACGACCCGAAGAAGCTGGTCGTGGTGCGGATCGGTGTCGACATCCCGAAGACCGCGAAGGAGAAGGCCGAGGGGCCGGACGACACCGCGATCGACAAGATCGTGAAGGGCATCAAGGAGGCCCGGGTCACGAGCGGCGACTCGGGCGGCACGGGCAAGGACGTCTGAGCCGCGAGGAAGGTCCGGCACACAGAGGCCGGGCGGGCTCCCCTCCGCTCAGTGGAGGAGCCCGCCCGGCCCGGGGGTGCGCGCCGCCCCCGTCCCCACGGTGCGGCGCGGGCAGACCGCCGGCCGGTCATCCCTGCGGCCGGCGGTCTCCCGATCAGGTGGCCTGTTCCGGAACGGTCAGGCCGAGTCCCGGGACGAGCACGTCCGTCACGAAGCGGACCAGATACTCCGCGTCGGCGTCGCGTCCTTCCAGGACGGGGCGGCTGCGCATGACTCCGAAGAGCTGCGCACCCAGGTAGGGCAGCATCGGGTGGCCGGCGTCGATCTCGCCGCGCGCGACGGCCCGCCGGACCATCTCCGCGATCGAGGCGAGCTCCGGTTCGACGAGCGCCTCGCGCAGCGCGGCCTTCAGCTCGTCGTCCTGGAGGGCGGCGTGCCCGAGGGCCTGCATCAGCGCGGTGTCGCGCTTGCCCTGGCCCGCCGCGTTGCGCGCGGCGACGATCAGGTCGCCGGCCAGGGAGCCGGTGTCGGCGGAGAAGAACTTGACGCAGCGCCCCGCCCGCAGCGCGGCGGCGACCATCTGCGGCTTCGTCTTCCACTGCCGGTAGAGCGTGGACTTGCTGCAACAGGCCTGGGCGGCGACGCCCTCCATGGTGAAGGCGTCGTAGCCGTGCTCGCGCAGCTGGTCGAGGACCGCGTCGTAGAGCTCCTGCGCCCGCTCGGGCGTGATCTTGGAACGGCGCGAGCTCGTGGGTCCGCCGGTGGTGGCCCGTTCTCGCGTCGTCATGACTCTGCTCTCCTCGCCCGGTCGCGGTGGTGGCGGCCTCTGCTGCCGACATGTCGATGAGATCACATCAGCTATCGATACGCCAGTGTACCGGTACGCCGTCGTATCGGTACACTGGCGTATCGGTACGCGGACGTATCGCACAACTCATTCGTCACGAAAAGAGGCCGGGGGATGACTTCCCTTACCGAGCCTGCCGAACCGGAGCCGGATCCTCGCGCTTCCCGACCGCCCCTGGTCCGCGAGCTCCTGCTGGTCGTAGGACTCTTCCTCGTCTACAAGTTCGGACGGCAGCTGGCCAACGGCCACACCGCCGAGGCCTTCCACAACGCCGACCGCGTGTGGAGCCTCGAGCGCACCCTCCGTCTGCCGGGCGAGGGGAGCGTCCAGGGCGTGCTGCTCGACAGCGACGCGCTGGTGCACCTCGCGAACGTCTACTACGCGACCGTGCACTTCCCGGCGACCCTGGCGTTCCTGGTCTTCCTCTACCTGCGCCGCCCGCGCCACTACGTGTGGTCGCGCCGCGTGCTGGCCGCCCTGACGGCGGCGGCGCTCGTGCTGCACCTCTCGTTCCCGCTGGCCCCGCCCCGGATGCTGCCGGCCGCGCACCTCGTGGACACCGCACAGGTCTTCGGGCCCTCGGTCTACGCGGCGCAGCCGGACACCGACACGATGGCCAACCAGTTCGCGGCGATGCCCTCGCTGCACTTCGGCTGGGCCCTGATGGTCGCCATCGGCCTCATCGCCGCGACCCGCTCGCGCTGGCGCTGGCTCTGGCTGCTGCACCCGCTGCTGACCCTGCTCGTGGTCGTCGGCACGGCGAACCACTACTGGCTCGACGCCCTCGTGGCCACGGCGCTGCTCGCGATCGCGCTGGCCGCGCTGCGGATGCCGGCCGCGGTCACCGCACCGCGGCTGCGCCGCCACCTGCTGCCCGCCCCGGCCCACCCGGCGCTCCCGGCCGGCCCCCACGGGCCCGGCACCCCGGCGCCCTGGTCCTCGCACGCCGCGTTCGGCACCCCGCCCGACTCCCTCTCCGCCGCCCAGGTCCTGGACCGGGCCCGGATCCCCGTGCAGGTCACGGCGGGTTCCGCCTCGGCGGCGACCACTCCCCCGCCCGTCCCGACAGGAGCCCGCCGATGAGTGCCACTCTGCTCGCCGTCGCCCTCTCGCTCGTCTCCGCCGTGGCCTACGCGGCGGCGGCCGTGGCCCAGGAGCGGCTCGCGGCCCGCACCGCGGACGCCGGCGCCGGTGTGTGGCGGCTGCTCGGCACCGGTTCCTGGTGGTGGTCGGTGTCGCTCAACGCGTCGGCGGCGCTGCTGCACGTGGCCGCGCTCAAGTTCGGGCCGCTCACCCTGGTGCAGCCGCTCGGCGCGCTCACGCTCGTCGCGGCCGTGCCCCTGGGCGCCCGGCTCGCGGGGCGGCGGGTCACCGCCGGCGAATGGCGCGGCACGGCCCTGACCCTGGCCGGTCTGGCCGCGCTGCTGGTGACGGCGACGGGCCCGGCGCCCGACGACACGCTCGCGCTGCCCGAGGCGCTCGTGGTGGCGGGGGCGACGGCGGCGGTCATCGGCTTCCTGGCCCGGCGCGGCGCCCGGCCCGGACTGCGGCACGCCACGGCCTCCGGCCTCGCCTCGGGGGTGGCGTCCGCGCTGACCCAGACCGTGACGGTCGCGGCGACGGACCGCTCGGGTCCGCTGCTCGACGCGCGGGTGATCGTGGTGGCGCTGCTCGTGGCGGCGTTCGCGGCGGGCGGCCTGCTGCTGTCGCAGACCGCGTACCGGGGCGGGCTCGGTGCGCCGCTGGCGATGGTGACGCTGTCGAACCCGGTCGCGGCGGCGGTCATCGGGCTCTCGCTCCTGGGCGAGCGGCTGCAGGGCGGGATCGCGGGTCTGGCGCTCGCGCTGGCCGGTGCGGTGCTCGCGGCCCGGGGCGTGGTCCTGCTGACCCGCTCGGCGGTGCCGACGGCGCCGGGTCCCGTCCCCACCGGTCCCGAGCCGGACGGGGCGCTGGCCGCGGTCGTGCCTCTGCCGGTCCGGGCCGAGCCCGAACCGGTCGTCCTTCAGGCGTCCTGACGGCCGGGCCGGGTCTTCCCGGCCGGGCCGTCAGGCGGGGCCGGTCATCCGAAGCCGCGCGAGTCCTGCTTGAGCGCGGTGTCGACGGTCAGCGCCGTCGCCACGACCAGGCTGAGCAGCGGCTCGGGCAGCTGGAAGTGGATCTGCAGGACGTAGTTGTCCGCCGTGGTGAACATCGTCTTGGCGAGGCCCTCCCACGTCTTCGTGATCCGCGCGACCTCCTGGTCGGCGTGGTCCACGATCGCGAAGTTCCAGGCCCGCCAGTTCTCCGCCTTGATCGCGCCGACCTGCTGGCCGTTCACCATCATGCCGAAGTTGATCTTGCCGATGACGTTCTGCTGGACGATCTCGCCGACCGGCGAACCGTCCGGGCGCTCGACGATCACCCGGGACTTCATGAACTTCGCGGGGCGCGTGAGGATCAGCTGCGGCTGCCCGTAGGCGTCGCGGATCTCCAGCTTGTGGGTCATGAACTGGTCGACGCTGGACACGAAGCGCAGCGCCTTCTTCAGGCTGCTCTGGCCGATCTCGGTGACCGTGCCGAGCGGGCGGCCCTGCTGGTCCATGACGCTGTACTCGTTGGTCAGCTCGATGAGCTTGGCCTTCTGGTTCACGACCAAGACCGGCTCGGTGAACAGCGAGCCGCCGCCCTGCGCGCTCGGCGCGACGCCCGCCTGCTGCTGCACCTGGTGCTGGACCCGGGCCGCATCCGCGTGCTGCTGCGCCTGCGCACCGTAGGCCTGCTGCGGTGCCTGCTGCTGAGGCGCCTGCTGCTGAGGCGCCTGCTGCGGCTGACCTCCGTAGGCCTGCTGCGCCTGGCCGGCGTACGGCTGCGGCTGCGGCTGCGGCTGCGGCTGCGGCTGCGGCTGACCACCGTAAGGCTGCTGCTGGGCCTGAGGCTGAGCCGCCTGGTGCTGGGCCTGGGCCTGCTGAGGCTGCGGCTGCTGGGGCTGGGCCTGCGACGGGGCCTGCTGCTGCGGGACCTGGGCCGCCGCGTGCGTGTGCTCGGTCCACTGGGAACCGTCCCACCACCGCAGCGTCTGGGGAGTCCCCTGGGGGTCCGGGTACCAGCCGGCGGGGGTGTTCGATTGCGTCGTCACCGGGGCACACTATCGCGCCGCCCCATGGGCCGGACCAGGCCGGACAGATGTGATGTGTGCCCCTCCGGTCCTGTCGGAACCGGAGGGGCACAGGGCTGTCACACGGTGGCGATCGCCGGGTCGCTCACACCCACCGTGCCGTTCTCCACGTGCCCGGCGAACCGGCGCAGATAGCCGCTCACGCCCTCGGCGACGATCGTCAGGTCGTACCAGCGCCGGGTGCCCGAGAGGTCGACGGTCCGCTGGAGCGAGCCGCCCGCGGGCACGGTGTGGGTCTGCGCTCCGCCGCCGTACGCGTTGGTGACCGTGAGCCGGACCGCGGCCGCCGTCGGGTTCGTCAGGGTCAGCTCCAGGTTGCCCGTGCCCCCGTTGTGGCGGGCGGTCACCTCGGGGCCCGCGACCTTGTTGTCGCCCTTGAAGGCGCGGAGGAACCCGTTCGGGCCGTGCACCGTCAGGTCGTAGGCACCCTTGGAGTAGTACGAGTTCCAGCTGTCCGAGATCGACTTGCCGGCCTCGGCCGTGTACGTCCAGGGGCCGTCGGTGCGGTTCTGCGAGCGGATCTGGAAGGCCGCGCCCGCACTGGGGCCGCCGCTGAGGGTCAGCTTGTACTTGCCGGTCGCGAGGTCGGCGGCGCCGTCCACGTACGGGGCGTAGGCGAGCGGGCGGCTCGGGCGGGAGCCGGCCTCCTGGCGGGGCAGGGAACCCTGTGCGGGCGGCTTCGGGACGTAGCTGGAGTGGCGGTCGCGGTCCGGCGGCTGGTAGGCCGAGGTGTCGGGCAGCTGGGCCGGTTCGGTCACCTGGAGGGAGAAGTCGAAGGCCGAGGTGAGGTCGCCGCAGATGGCGCGGCGCCACGGGGAGATGTTGGTCTCCTTCACCCCGAAGCGCTGTTCCATGAAGCGCAGGATCGACGTGTGGTCGAAGGTCTCCGAGCACACGTATCCGCCGGTGGACCAGGGCGACACGACGATCATCGGGACGCGCTGACCGAGTCCGTAAGGGCCCGCGGCGCGGGTGATGCTGCCCGGGTAGTAGTCCAGCTTGGTGTCGACGGTGGACAGGCCCTGGCTCGCGGAGGACGGCGGGTACGGCGGCACGATGTGGTCGAAGTAGCCGTCGTTCTCGTCGTACGTGATGAACAGAGCGGTCCTGCTCCACACCTCGGGGTTGGAGGTGAGCGCGTCGAGCACCTGGGATATGTACCAAGCCCCGTAGTTGGCGGGCCAGTTGGGGTGCTCGGAGAACGCCTCGGGGGCGGCGATCCAGGAGATCTTCGGCAGCGTCCCGGCCTTGACGTCGGCCTTGAGGACGTCGAAGTAGCCGTCGCCCGCCTTGGCGTTCGTGCCGGTGCGGGCCTTGTCGTAGAGCGGGTCGCCCGGCTTGGCGTTGCGGAAGTTGTTGAAGTACAGCAGCGAGTTGTCGCCGTAGTTGCCCCGGTAGGCGTCGTTGATCCAGCCCCAGCCGCCGGCGGCGTCGAGCCCGTCACCGATGTCCTGGTACACCTTACAGGAGATCCCGGCCTTCTCGAGCCGCTCGGCGTACGTGGTCCAGCCGTAGCCCGCCTCCTCGTTGCCCAGGACGGGGCCGCCGCCGGTGCCGTCGTTGCCGACGTAACCGCTGAGCATGTAGTAGCGGTTGGGGTCGGTCGCGCCCATGAACGAGCAGTGGTAGTCGTCGCAGACGGTGAACTTGTCGGCGAGGGCGTGGTGGAAGGGGATGTCCTCGCGGGTCAGGTACGCCATCGTGCCGGTGCCCTTGGCGGCGATCCAGTTGTCGTAGCGGCCGTTCGCGAACGCGCTGTGCCCGCCCGCCCAGTCGTGGTCGAGGCCCGCGATGAACTGCATGCCGAGGTCGGCCGCGTCCGGGTGGTACGGCAGCGTCTCCTTGCCGGCGCTCGACTGGTTCCAGACCGGTTTGCCGCTGGGCAGGGTGACCGGGCGCGGGTCACCGAAGCCGCGGACGCCCTTCATGGTGCCGAAATAGTGGTCGAAGGAGCGGTTCTCCTGCATGAGCACCACGATGTGCTCGATGTCCTGGACGGTGCCGCTTCGGCGGGCCGCGGGGATGGCGGCGGCGCGATCGATGGAGCCGGACAGGGCCGTGAAGGCGGCGGTGGCTCCGGCGATCTGCAGGAAGCGGCGCCGGTTCAGTTCGGTCATGGGTGGGGGGATCTCCTGTTAGGTCGGTGGGTGCGTCGGCGGACGATCTCAACGGGAGTACGCCAACGGGAGTGTTCAAGACCACCGGGAGAAAGGGAAGGGGTGGTGACGGATGCGTGAAGCCGGTGGGGCGGACGGCCGAAAGTCACCGCTGCGGCGCCGGATCCGGACCGTGGGGTTCCGTCGCGGGGCCGAGGGGCTCCCCCGCGAGCCACTCGGCGACGGCCCGGCCGATGCGCTGCCCGGTCTCGATCTCGACGAAGCCGAACTGGCCCGACTGGTTGCACTCCAGGAACCACCAGATGCCGTCCGCGTCCTCCGCGAAGTCGAAGGCCCCGTAGGCGAGTTGGGCCCGGGTCAGATAGGCGTGCACGCCGTCGGCCACGCGCCGCGGCACGGGCACCGGGCGCCACGGCCCCGCCGTGTCGTCGAAGCGCACGTCGACGACGGCCCCGTCCGCCTCCTCCGCCTGCGGCCCACTCTGCGCGCGGGCCGCGAACAGCCGGTCGCCGACGACGGTCAGCCGGATGTCGGCGACCTTGCGGACCCGGCGCTGCAGCAGCGTCGGGCCGTGCGCGACGTCCCGGTAGTCCTCGCCGGGCCGCACCCGTGTGGTCGGCACGGCCATCCCGTGCCCGTCCGGGTGCGCGCCGGAGACCGGCTTCACCACGAGGTCGGGATAGCGCTCGGCGAACTCCCGGGCCACGCGGGGGAACGTGGTGATGAGGGTGGCGGGCACGGGCAGACCGCAGGCCCGCGCCAGCCACAGCTGCCAGGGCTTGTGCCGGGCCTGCCTCGCCGCGTCCGGATGGTTCATCCAGCGGGCGTCGGTGCAGCGCAGCATGCCGTACAGCGACTGGGAGGCCTCCTCGGTCAGCCAGTCGGAGGCCGCGAGGGCACGGGCGGCGGGAGTGCCGGGCCTGCGCACCCACACGGAACGCAGGCCCGCCATGCTCACGACCCGGCCACCGACGGACAGATGGCCGTGGAACGCCCCATGGGCGAACTCTCCGGACACTCCGACACCGCCGGGAAGTTCGGCCGGATCCAGTCGCAGCACCGGGATTCCCCCGGCGTTCAATTCCACGACGGCCATGTCGGCCGTCACGTCCTGTTCGTTCGTCAGGATCAGAACGGTCATTTCCGCGCGGCCGTTCAGTCGTCGAAATGGGTTTTGGACCCTGCCGTGGACGTGGTAGCGGCACTTTCTCGCAACACAGCGTAGTCGTACGCGGCCACTCCGCCGTCGGGCAGCACGTTCAACTGCAGTGCGGAGTCGTATGTGTACGGCGCGCTGACCTCTGCCTCTCGTACAGCTCGGGCATAGTTCAGGGCGAACGGTCGCATGAGTACTCCTCGTTGGGGGGCGCACCAAGCTAAGCGCATGGTGACTCTCCGGCGTCACACTCCTAGCGAATTTCTCAGATTCTTTCTGTAGGACGCATCACACCTGCGGACGAGTTCATTCCGCCACGGAGCGTGATGACGCAACGTCAGCAACCAGAAAGGGGCGGCCCTTTGGGCCACCCCTCTGCTATACCGCGCCTTTACAGTCCTTTACACTCCTTCACGCCACCGTCACCGGGCCGGCGTGAGCCATGCCGCCAGGCCCGCAGCGGCGCCAGTTCGGGGTGCGCCGCCACGTATCCGTCCAGGAGCCGGCGGGCGACGCCGACCGAGTCGACGAGCGGGTGCAGGGCGAAGGCCTTGACCGCGGCGGCGCGGGAGGCGGTCGTGGCGGCGGTCAGCACCTCGCGCTCCACGGCCTTGACCGAGGTGACCAGGCCCGTGGCGTGGTCGGGGAGCGGGTCGACGGCCACGGGGTGCGCGCCGTTGGCGTCGACGAGGCAGGGCACCTCGATGACGGCGTCCGCGTCCAGGGCCGAAAGGACCTGCCGGTTGCGGACGTTGAGGATGAGGGTGGCGCGTTCGTCGCGTGCGATGGCACGCATCAGCGCGAGCGCGACCTTCTCGTACCCGCCGGACTCCTCCAGGTCGGCCTCGTCGCGCTCGCCCGCGCCGGCCGCCTCACGGTTGTCGGCCATATATGTGGCCTCGCGCTCGGCGCGGGTGCGGTCCCAGGAGGCGTAGGAGGGGTCGGCGTAGAAGGCGGACTGCTGATCGGCGAGGAAGGCACCGCGGGTGCGTTCGGCCTCGCGGTAGGCGCGGACGGTCTCGCGGTTGAAGTAGTAGTAGTGCAGGTACTCGTTGGGGATCGCGCCGAGGGAGCGCAGCCAGTCGGTGCCGAACAGGCGGCCCTCCTCGAAGGAGCCGAGCAGGTCCTCGTCGGCGAGCAGCCGGGGCAGTTCGTCGCGGCCGTTCACGCGCAGGCCGCGCAGCCAGCCCAGATGGTTCAGTCCCACGTAGTCGATCCAGGCGTCGGCCGGGTCGGCGCCGAGGACACGGGCGACGCGGCGGCCGAGGCCGACGGGCGAGTCGCAGATGCCGATGACGCGGTCGCCGAGGTGCCGGGACATGGCCTCGGTGACCAGGCCCGCCGGGTTGGTGAAGTTGATGACCCAGGCGTCGGGGGCGACGGCGGCGACCCGGCGGGCGATGTGGGTGGCGACGGGGACGGTGCGCAGTCCGTACGCGATGCCGCCGGCGCCGACGGTCTCCTGGCCGAGAACCCCCTCCTCCAGGGCGACGCGTTCGTCGGCGGCGCGGCCCGCGAGGCCGCCGACGCGGATCGCGGAGAAGACGAAGTCGGCGCCGCGCAGCGCCTCGTCGAGGTCGGTGGTGGCGTGGACGGCGGGCGCGTCGGGGACGCCTGTGGCCTGCTGTGCGAGCACCCCGGTGATCGCCTTCAGCCGGTCGCCGTCGATGTCGTGGAGGGTCACCTCGGTGACCCGGCCCGGTGCGTGGTCGCCCAGCAGTGCGCCGTACACGAGGGGCACCCGGAATCCGCCACCGCCGAGAATCGTCAGCCTCATGGGCCGATCGTAGGGCAGCCTGATCCCCGACCAGATCTTCGACCGGCGGAGGACCCCCATGCACATCCGCTCGACCACGACGTCGACCACGGCCTCGACGTCTACCACGCCCAGACGCACCGGGCGCCGACTCCTCACCGTGGCCGCCGCGTTCGCCGCGCTGACGGTCGGCGCCGGCACCGCGACGGCGGCGCCCGCGTGGACCGAGACCGGCACCGCGCGCGTGGACTCGCTGTCCGGCAGCCAGGGCCTGGCGAGCCGCGCCGACGGCTCGCTGCTGTACCGCGGCCTCGCCTCGGTCCCGCTCGACCTGCGGATAGCCGGCTGGACGCACGTGGGTGACCCGGACATCGCGGGTGGCTACACCTTCGACGCGTACCAGGGCGGTGACGACGCGAAGAAGAAGATGTACGCGGTGACGGCGCCCGGCGGCAAGCGCACGACGTACGAACACGCCCTGGATCCGGGCGAGTTGCTGAACAACTCGTTCGCCACGGTGTCGCCGGACCGGCAGTGGCTCGTGTCGGGCGAGTGGGGCACGATGCGGCGCCTCCAGGTCTTCCCGGCGCCCGTCCTGAACCCGTCCGCGCCCGCGCCCGGCGCGAATCTGCCGCAGGCCGGCCAGATCACCCTCGACCGGTCCGTCGACAACATCCAGGGCTGCGACTTCACCGACGCCACCCATCTGCTGTGCTCGTCGGACGGGGCGACGAAGGAGGTCCTGGAGGTCACGCTGGACCGCGCCCTCGACGGCGCTCCGGTCACCGGCCGCGTCGCCTCGGCGTTCGCGATCCCGCAGCGCAGCATCTGCTCCGGCACGTTCGAGTCCGAGGGTGTCGACTACGACGCGGCGCGCGGCACGCTGCGGGTGGAGATGGTGCCGCCGTCGCCGTGCCTGGTGACGACGGCCGTGATCTCGTACCGCAGGGGCTGACCCGTAGGAGCGGGCCAAGCCGGCACGGGGTGGGGCCGGCCGGGATCAGCTCGATCTCGGCCGGCCTCTCCGGCTTCACGCCTGGGTCAGGCCGGTACCGGTGCGCCGGCGGGGAGGTACGGGATGATGGCGCGCAGGGCGCGCTCCACGTACTCCTCCTTCTCGCCGACCGGCGCGACGTAGTGCAGCGCGCTCTCCGCGGCCTCGATCCCTCGGGTGCGGGCGATGATCCACGCGGCGAGGTACGGGGAGGCGAGGCAGCCGCCGGCGGTGGCGACGGTGCCGCGGGCGTGGAAGGGCTGGTCGACGACCTCGATCCCGGCGGCGACGACCCAGGGCCTGGTCGTCAGGTCGGTGCAGGCGGGCCTGCCGTCGAGCAGACCGAGCCGGGCCAGCACGAGCGCGCCGGAGCACTGGGCGGCGATCAGCTGGCGCGCGGGGTCCAGGCCGCGCAGGACGCTCATGATCGCCGGGTCCTCGACGACCTCGCGGGTGGCGATGCCGCTGCCGATGATGACGGCGTCGGCGGCGCACGCGTCCTCCAGTGTGGACATCTGCTCGATGACGACCCCGTTCATGGACGTCACCTTGGGGCTCGGGGTGGCGATCGTGACGCGCCATCCTTCGGCCTTGACGCGGTTGAGCACGCCGAGCGCGATCAGGGAGTCGAGTTCGTTGTAGCCCTCGAAGGTCAGGATGGCGATGTGCATGGCGGGTCGGTCCTTCCGGTGCGGGGAAGGCGACCGTAAGGACCGGCGGGCAGGACAGCCAAGGAATTGTCCTGCGTACAATCCGCCGCATGGCCGCCCCTCGCTACAAGTCGCTGGTGGACGCGCTCGCGTCCGACATCCGGTCAGGACGGCTCGGCGCGGGCACCCGGCTGCCGACCCACCGCGGGCTCGCCGCGCGCGAGGGCATCGCCGTGGTGACCGCGACCCGGGTGTACGCGGAGCTCGACGCGATGGGCCTGGTCAGCCGGGAGCAGGGGCGCGGGACCTTCGTGCGGGACCTCGCCGTACCCGTGGGCCACGGCATCGACCAGCAGGCCGTCGCACCCGACGCGGTCGACCTCAGCTTCAACTACCCGGCGCTGCCCGGCCAGGCGGACCTGCTCCGGCAGGCGCTGCGGGAGCTGGCCGGCTCCGGTGATCTCGACTCGCTGCTGCGCTACCAGCCGCACGCGGGGCGTCCGCAGGACCGGGGCGCGATCGCACGGCACCTGCGCCGGCGGGGGCTGCGCACGGGGCCGGAGCGGATCCTCGTCGTCAACGGTGCGCAGCACGGCCTGGCCGTCACCGTCATGGCCCTGCTGGAGGCCGGTGACGTCGTCGCCGTGGACGCGCTCACCTACCCGGGGTTCAAGGTGCTCGCGCACTCCTTCCACCTCGACCTGGCCCCCGTCCCGGTGACGGCGGGCGGGCCGGACCTCGACGCGCTGGAGAAGCTGTGCGCGACGCGCCCCGTCCGCGCGATCTACACGATGCCGACGCTGCACAACCCGCTCGGCTGGGTCATGCCGGGCGAGGCACGTGACCGGCTCGCCGCGATCGCCCGCCGCCACGACGCCCTGATCGTCGAGGACGCCTCGTACGCGTACCTGGTGGAGGACCCTCCCCCGCCGCTGGCCGCGACCGCGCCGGACCTCACCGTGCATGTCTCCGGTCTGTCCAAGAGCGTCGCCACGGGCCTGCGCGTCGGCTTCGTCGTCGCGCCGCCGTCGACCGTCCCGGCGCTCGAACGCGCGATCCGCGCGACCACCTGGAACACTCCGGCGCTGACCACGGCCATCGTCTGCCGCTGGCTCGACGACGGGACGGTGGACCGGCTGGAGGCGCGGAAGCGGGCCGACGCCGGAGCGCGTCAGGCCATCGCGGCGGAGGAGCTGGCGGGCCTGCCGTTCCTCGCCCACCCCGCGTCGTACTTCACCTGGCTCCCGCTGCCCGAGGACGCCCGCGCGGACCGGCTGACGGCCACGCTCGCGCGCCGGAACATCTCGGTGTCCACCGCCGAACCCTTCACCACCACGAGCCACACCCCGCAGGCCCTGCGCCTGGCCCTGGGCTCGACGGATCCGGAGAGCCTGCGGGCGACGCTGCGTACGGTGCGCGAGGTGGCGGTGGAGGACGCCTACGCGTAGAGCGCGCGGGCGGGGCGAGGAGCCGGACGGCCGCCGGGCCGAGCCCTGGTCGTACCGGGAACCCGTCCGCCCCCTACCTGCGCCGCTTCCCCCCCCCCCAACTCATCGCGAACATCGACGCGAACGCGGGCACGGCCCACGACATCGGGTCGTCCGCGCCGCACCATGACGCGACGGCCCACACCAGCCCGCCCCACACCAGGGACACCGTCGCCGCCTCCAGTGACCAGCGCACCCATTCCACGGTCGTCCCCCTCGCGCCTCGCCGGATCCCGTTCCGACGACAGTCTCCTCCTTGTGCGCGGGCCCCGTCCGGGTGCCGGCGCATCCGTCAGCGGCCGGTGGGTGCGTCGCGACGCTCGTACGTCCACACCGCCAACTGCGTGCGCGAGGTGAGGCCCAACTTGCCGAGGATGCGCTCGACATGGTTCTCGGCGGTGCGCTGGGCGATGGTCAGGCGGGCCGCGATGTCCTTGTTCGTGAGTCCCGCGGCGACCAGTTCGGCGACCTGGCTTTCACGCCGCGTCAGGCCCGGGGCCCGGGCAGGGTCCTCCAGCACGTAGGACATCGCCTCGTCCACCGTGGCGCGTGCCCCGCGCCGGAACTCCCGCTCGAAGACCGCGGCGGACAGTGCCTCCCGCACCGCCGCCTCGAACCGCACGTGCTGGTCGCGCATGAACGGCGCCGAGCCCAGCCGCCCGCCCAGCGCCTCCCACAACAGGTGCAGCACACCGAGCAGCCGGGCCGCTCGGCGCGGCTCGTCCTGGGTGCTCCACGCGATCACCTCCACGCACATGGCCACGTCCCACCAGTCCTGGAACGGCCGCAGCAGGACGAGCGCCGCGCGGGCGTGGGTGCTCGCCTCGCCGTCGGCGCCGGCGCGCCGGGCCAGCAGGGCGCGGGCGAGCAGCGCCATCCCGCGCAGCCACGACTCGCCCTGCGCACGCGCCGCGCCCTCGACCTCGTCGCAGGCCTCCGCCGCCGCCCCGGCCCGGCCGCCGTAGGCGTGGGTGATGGCGAACTTGACGCGGCACTCCAGCGCCGCGTCGAGGCAGCCCCGCGCACGGAACTCGGCGGCTGCGCGTTCGAACAGCCCGGCGGCGCGGTCGAAGTCCTCACGCCAGACGGCGAGGATCGCGTGGTGGTGCCACACCCAGGCCGTCTCGCGCCGGTGGCCGCCCTGGCGCGCCGCCGCCTCGCACGCGTCGAGCGCGCTCGCCACCTCGGTGTCCGGGGCACCTTGCAGGATCGCCAGGTACGTGTCGGTGACGAGCGCCTGGACGCGCGCATCCGTGTGCGGGCCGCCGCCCTGGGCCGCGTCGGCCGCGAGCAGCAGTGACAGCTGTCGGCGCCCCTCCGGCAGCAGGCCCGCCGTGATCCAGTAGTGCCGGGGCGACACCGCGAGCGCCAGTCCGGCCCGCGCCTGTCCGGGGTGCTCCAGACAGAACTCCATCGCCGCGCGCAGGTTCGGGTGGTCCAGGCGCAGGCGGGTGAACCAGTCGACCTGACGGGCCCCGAACCACTCCTGACCGGCCCGCGCGGTCAGCTCCGCGTAGTGGTCGCGGTGGCGGGCGCGCAGCGCGTCCAGGGCTCCCGACGCGGCCAGCCGTTCGTACCCGTACTCCCGGACCGTCTCCAGCATGTGGTAGCGCGAACGTCCGTGCTCCTGACGGACGTTGACGATCGATCGGGCCACCAGGGCGTCGAGGGTGTCGAGGAGTTCGGCGGGCGGCAGCGCGGTGTCGGAGCAGACCCGTTCCAGGGCTTCGAGGTCGAAGCCGCCGCGGAAGACGGAGGCCCGCGCCCAGAGCAGCCGCTCGTGCTCCGCGCACAGCTCGTGGCTCCAGTCGAACAGGGTGCGCAGGGTGCGCTGCCGGTCGGCGGCGACGCGGCTGCCGCCGGTGAGGAGGGCGAACCGGTCGGTGAGCCGCTCCAGGATCTCGCGCGGCGTGAGGCTCCGGACCCGCGCGGCAGCCAGCTCGATGGCGAACGGCAGCCCGTCGAGGCGGCGTACGAGCTCGGCGATCGTCCGCGGGTCGGCATCGGCGCCGGTGCCGACGGCCCTCCCGGTGACGGCGTCGGGCTCGGTCAGGGCGAAGCCCGGCAGCACCGCGCGCGCCCGCTCGACGAACAGCGTCACCGCCGGATTGCGGGAGAGGTCCCGCGCCCGATGCGCCCCCGCCTCCGGCACGGGCAGCGGCTCCACCGGGAAGAGCTGCTCCCCCGCGATGCCGAGCGGCTGCCGGCTGGTCGCCAGCACCCGCAGTCCGGGCGCGGCCCGCAGGAGTGTGTCGGCGAGGCGGGCGCACGCGTCGACCAGGTGCTCGCAGTTGTCGAGGACGAGCAGGGTCTGCCGCCCCCGCAGCCGGGCCACGAGCGCGGCCGTCGGGTCGGGTCCCGGACGTCCGGGACCCGCCGCGTCCAGTGTGCCGAGGACGCTCGACGCGAGCAGTTCGGGCTCCCCGAGGTCGGCGAGCCCGGCGACGTGCACGCCGTCGGGGAACGCCTCCGCGAGGTCCGCGGCCACCCGCAACGCCAGCCGGGTCTTGCCGACGCCGCCGACGCCGGTGAGGGTGAGCAGCCGGGCCCCGGACAGCAGGCGCGTGATCCGCGCCGTCTCCGCCCGCCGCCCGATCAGCGACGTCAGCTCGGCCGCCCCCGACACGACTGTCCCCGATTCCATGGCCGGTCATCTTACGGAGGTGCGCCGCCCCGCCCCGGCCTGCGGGCGCCGGCCGGCGGGCGCAGTTGAGTAGTTCTCCCGTACCCCCGCGCGCCGCACGGCCCGACACTCGACGACGTGGTGGCGGACGATCATGCGAGGAGTTGTGCGGTGGCGGGAGAGGCGGGGGCGGGTCCCGGTGGCCTGGGTGAGCGTGTGTGGACGTACCAGGGGGTGCTGCCCAGGCGCTCTCTGACGGCTTTCGTCCCGCTCGTCATCTCGTTCGTCGTCCTGTGCGCGATCTCCGGTGACTTCTACGACGAGGACGCGTCGTTCCGGGTGGCGTTCTGGGCGGTCCTCGCGGCGGCCCTGGCCTGCGTGGGGCTGTGTGTCCGGCACACACGGATCCGGATCCACGAGTACGAGCACGGCTTCGAGATCCGCCGCCCCGGCCGCGGCACGCGCCGCCTCGCCTGGAGCGACATCGCGTACGTGGCGACGGACAAGGTGTCCGTGAACATCAACTTCAGCCACTCCCACGACGTGCTCAAGACGGTCGTCCGCCCGTACGCGGGCGGCCGGATCCGGCTACGGGGCCTCGACCACCTCAAGGTCCGTCAGGAATCCGCCTTCTGGCGGCTCGCGGCGGCGGCCCCGATCGGTGACGGCCAGGACTTCGTCACCCGCGCCGCCGCACACGTGGCCGCGACCAGGGCGGAACAGGACCTGGCCGATCTGACGGCGGGCGGCGAACTGCACTGGGGCGCCCTGACGTTCATCCGCGACGGCCTGCTGCTCGCCCCGTTCCCGGGTGTGCTCGGCTGGCCGCGCATCACCGTCGTCTCCGCGAACCCGAACTCCGGTGTCCGCCTGGACATCCGCGGCTTGGCCGAACACGTCGGCAGCCCTGCCCTCGCACCGCGGGCGACCAGGGCGGGCTACCGCACCGAGGGCGACCGCCTGACGGTCTTCATGCCGTCCCGCCGCCCCGGTTCGGACTACGCGGCCCTGACCCTCGTCCTGACCCACGCCCCCGCCGTCGCCGTCGCCGACGACCCGAACCAGAGCCCGGAGCAGTGACCGTGCGCCCCGACCGTGCTCCCGAGCGTGCTTTTCCCGAACTCGGCCCGGTGATCAGCCGCCACCCGGTGGACCACGCGAAGCGCTGGGTGAACGCGGGCTGCGCCCTGCTCGTCGCCGTCCCGTCCGGCTGGCTCGGCGCATGGAGCCTCGCGGCGGGCGACGAGGGCTCCGCGCGAAGCAACCGTACAACGGGCCTGCTCCTGGGCCTCGCCCTCGGCGCCCTGCTCGTCGCGGCGACCCAGCTCGTGCGGGCCCTGCGGGGTGAGCGCGGCGAGTTCTTCGAGGTGCGGGAGCACGGCCTGGTCCACGGCTCCCGCCGGGGCGCGACGGGCCGGCCCTGGCGCCGCGTGAGCGCCCTCCACATCGACGGCGACGGCGTCAACGCCCTGGCGCAGCGCCTCGGCAACGGCTACCGCATCGAGATCTCCCTCGACGACGGCACCCGCCTGCGCACCGACGGCCTCGCCCACCGCGCCGGAGATCTGGGCCGCGCGCTGCTCGTCCGCTGCCCGCACGTCGCACTGCGGCCCCGGGTCCCCTGGTACGGCAGAGCGGGCGCCTGGCCGCTGGTGGGCGCGCTCGCCTGCCTGGCACTGACCGGCGGCCTCCTGGCCTACCTGGCCACGCACGCGGAGCGCGACTCCCTCGGCGAAACCACCCTCATGCTCTTCACGTTCGCCATGCTGGCGTGCGTGGTCACGGCGATCACCTTGGTCATTTCCTACGTGAAGGGCCGTCCCTACCGCCGCAGGTGAGCGTGGCGGGCACGCTCCCAGTGACGTGCACCGAGCTTGAACAGGGACGACTCAGGGAACGGGTCAGGACCATGACAGAAACACCGGAGATCCTCAGCACCGCCACCCGCCCCGCTCGCCCCGTACGCCAACTCCTCGCGGCATCGGTCGGAAATGCCGTCGAGTGGTACGACTGGTACGCCTATACGTTCCTGGCCACCTACATCGCCGACCAGGTCTTCCCCAAGAGCGCCGACAACTCTCTCGTACCGCTGCTGTCCACGTTCGCCGTCTTCGCCGTCGGCTTCTTCATGCGGCCCGTGGGCGGGCTGCTCATGGGCGCCGTCGCCGACCGGCGCGGGCGGCGGGCCGCGCTGACCGTGACTATCCTGCTGATGGGCGGCAGCAGCCTGCTGGTCGGGCTCACCCCGACGTACGCGGCGGCGGGGGTGCTCGCGCCGGTCGTCCTCGTGCTCGCGCGGCTGCTCCAGGGCCTGTCCGTCGGCGGGGAGTTCGCGGCGTCGACGACCTTCCTCGTCGAGTCCGCCGGGCCCGGCCGCCGCGGCCTCTTCTCGTCCTTCCAGTACGTGTCCACGTCCATCGGGCAGTTGATGGCCTCGGGCGTCGCCGCGCTGCTGGTGAGCACGCTCGCCGAGGGCCAGATGGACGGGTGGGGCTGGCGCGTGCCGTTCCTCGCGGGCGCGGCGCTGAGCCTGGTCGGGTTCTGGATCCGGCAGGGGGCGCAGGAGACGCGGGAGACGCAGGGCCCGCGGCCCGGCCTGTTCGACGCGCTGCGCCACCACCCGCGTCAGTCGCTGCTGATCTGCGGCATCACGGCGGGCGGCACCCTCGCGTACTACACGTGGACCTCGTACCTGCCGACGTACGCGGAACTGAACACCGGCATCGACAAGTCCGACGCCCTGCTCGCGGGCACCCTCGCGCTGGCGTTCTTCGCTCTGCTCCAGCCGGTCGGCGGGCTGCTCTCGGACCGGTTCGGACGCAAGCCGCTGCTGCTGTTCTTCGGGCTCGGGTTCGCGCTCCTGAGCGTGCCGCTGCTGCACGGGCTGACCGGCTCGTTCGTCTCGCTGCTGCTCACGCAGTGCGCGGGCATGGTGCTGCTCACGGGCTTCACGTCGATCTCGGCGGCGGTCAACGCGGAGGTGTTCCCGGCGCGGGTGCGGGCGGCCGGGATCGGGTTCCCGTACTCGCTGACGGTCGCTCTGTTCGGCGGCACCGCCCCGTACATGGGGACCTTGTTCAAGGAGCTCGGGCACAGCGGCCTCTTCCCCTGGTACGTCGCGGCGCTGTGTGTCGTGTCGTCGCTCGTGTATCTGCGGCTGCCGGAGAGCGCACACCGCGAACTGGACCGCTGACGCATAACGTCAGGGCATGAACCGACGCGTGCATGTGTCCCTGGTGCTGCTCGCCGGTGCCTCCGGGGCCGTGGACGGGCTCGCGTTCACGGTGCTGGGCACCGTGTTCGCCGGGGTGATGACCGGGAACCTGGTGCTGCTCGGCGTCTCGGCCGGCGGCGGGGACGCGGCGGACGTGGCCGCTCCCCTGTACGCCCTCGGCGGTTACGCGCTCGGGGCGGCGCTCGCCGCGCTCGTGTGCCGGGGCGCGCCCGCACCCTCCGGCGGCGGCTGGCCGGGCCGGGTCGTGGCGTGTCTCGCCGGGCAGGTGGCGCTGCTGGGCTTCGTCGCGGTGGTGTGCGCGGCCCTCGACGGCCGGCCGGGCGGGGCCTGGCGGACGGTGCTGCTCGTGGTGTCGGCGCTCACGATGGGTGGGCAGTCGGGCGCGATGGTCGCGGCGGGCGCCTCGCCGACCACGTATTTCACGGGGACGCTCACGACGCTGGTGACCGGGCTCGTCGACGGTTCGGGGCGCGGGGGCGGCCAGGTGTGGGGCGCGGCGCGGCTGCTCGCGGTGGCGGGCGGGGCGGCGTGCGCGGTCGCCGTGCACCGGGGCGCACCGGTCTGGGCGTTCGTCCCGCCGGTCGTGCTCACGGCCGCCGCGGTGCTGTGCCAGAAACCTGCACATCGATTGCGCATCGCGGGCACGACGGTTCACGAAAATCCATTGCGGGATACACGTGACGGGCGTCATTGATGCGCCGGTGTCCCATTCCGGGAAAGTGGGCACAGCATGTTCACCATTTCCGCAGTGAAGAATGTGAAGGAGCTGCCAGCGCCTCGTGAACGGGTGTGCACCAGGGGGTAGTTGAGCGGGCACATCCCCTCTGACCGGGGACCTTCCGATTGGCTGTGCGAGCTGCGGTCATGCTTTGATCCACGGCATCGTGGAACGGACGGACTCGGTTCCCCGCCGGATTCCCGCGCCTTCCGCGTTTTTCGAATACCACGTACACCCCCCATTGAGAAGGGCGGCTCATCATGAGCAACACCCCCAAGGTCGAGACCCTCGAGATTTCCGACGCCGAGCTGGACAACGTCTCGGGCGGTCTGCTCGGCGGCGTCGCCGGCAACCTGACCGGCACCGTCGACTCCATCGCCCCGGTCTCGGGCGTCGTCGGTGGCCTCACCGGCACGGTCGAGGGCCTGACCGGCGTCAACACCGCCGCCGTCACCGGCCTGGCCACCGGCCTGACCGCCGGTCTCTGAGCCTGATCCCACGGATCGGTTCGATCGGGCCGCCGCCGTCCTGACCGGCGACGGCCCCCAGGCCCCGGGACCCCCTCCGGTCCCGGGGCCTTCGGCCGCGTCCGGACCACCCCCCTTCCGGTCCGGGCGCGGCCGGTAGTTCGCCAGACAAGGGAAACCCGCTCGTGCAGTTCCGCCAACAGGCTCTGTCCAAGCTGCAGTCGCCGGAGGCGCTGGACCTTCCGGTGCGGCTCGCGCGGCCCCAGGGGCTGCTCGTGCTCGCCGTCACCCTCGTCGTGATGGCCGCCTCCGCGGTGTGGGCCGTGACCGGCTCGGTGTCCTCGACGCTGAAGGCCGACGGCATCCTCACCTACGGGCAGGGCAGCTACGTCCTCCAGACCCCGGTCACCGGTCAGGTCACCGGGGTGTTCGTGCGGGAGGGGCAGCGGGTCCGGGCGGACGCGCCGCTGCTCAAGGTCCGCACCGAGCAGGGTGACCGGGCCGTACGCGCCATCGAGGCGGGCCGGGTCACCGCGCTGGTCGCGCGCATCGGCTCGGTCGTGACGACGGGGTCCGACGTCGCCACCGTGGAGCGCACCGGTTCGGCGCGCGATCCGCTGGTCGCGATGCTGTACGTGCCGGCGACCGGCGCGGGCACGGTCCCGGCGGGCGCCGAGGTCGATCTGACGGTGCCGCAGGCCCGGCAGTACGGGATGCTGCACGGCACGGTGAAGGCGGTCGGGCGCGGCGCGCAGACCCGCCGCCAGGTCGCCGACCTGCTCGGCGACGCCGAACTGGCCGGGCAGTTCACCAAGGGCGGCCCGCGGGTGCCCGTCCTGGTGAAGCTCACCAGGTCGTCCACGACGCGGTCCGGCTACTCCTGGTCGACGCCCGACGGGCCGCCGTACGCGCTCACCTCCATGACCCTGACCTCCGGCGCCGTGCACCTCGCCGAGCAGCGCCCGATCGATTGGCTGCTGCCGTGACCTCGACCTCGCTGCCGCCCGCGGGCCACGGCCGCCGTCGCGCCCGCCCCGCTCCGCCCCCGAAGAAGGCGAGCCGCCACAAGACGGTGCGCACGCCGACCGTGCTCCAGATGGAGGCGGTGGAGTGCGGCGCGGCCTCGCTCGCGATGGTCCTCGCCCACCACGGCCGGCACGTCCCGCTGGAGGAGCTGCGCATCGCGTGCGGCGTCTCGCGGGACGGCTCGCGCGCCAGCAACCTCCTGAAGGCGGCGCGCAGTTACGGCCTGACGGCCAAGGGCATGCAGATGGAGCCGGCGGCCCTCGCGGACGTGCGGGGACCCGCGATCCTGTTCTGGGAGTTCAACCACTACGTCGTCTACGACGGCACCGGCCGGCGCCTCGGACGGCGCGGGGTGCACATCAACGACCCGGACAAGGGACGCCGGTTCGTGCCGTCGGAGGACTTCGACACGTCCTTCACCGGGGTCGTCCTGGTGATGGAGCCGGGCGACGACTTCCGCACCGGCGGGCGCAAACCGGGTGTGCTGAAGGCGCTGCCGGGCCGGCTGCGCGGGACGACCGGCACGATGCTGGCCGCACTGCTCGCGAGTCTGCTCCTGGTCCTCGTGGGCGCGGCGGTGCCGGCGCTCAGCCGCACCTACATCGACCTGTTCCTGATCGGGGACCAGACCTCGCTCCTTGGCGCGCTGTTCGCGTCGATGGGCGCGATGGTGGCGCTGACCGCCGTGCTGACCTGGCTCCAGCAGGCGAACCTGCTCCGGGGCCGGATCATCTCCTCCACGCTGAGCAGCGCCCGCTTCTTCGGGCATCTGCTGCGCCTGCCGGTGACGTTCTTCGCCCAGCGCAGCCCCGCCGACCTGGTCCAGCGCCTCCAGTCGAACGACGCGGTCGCCGAGACCCTGGCCCGCGATCTGACGGCCGCCGGGGTGGACGGCATCGTGGTGCTGCTGTACGCCGCGCTGCTGTGGACGTACGACCCGCAGCTGACCATGGTCGGGGTCGGGATCGCGCTGCTGAACGTGGTGGCGATGCGGATCGTCATCAGGCTGCGGGCCACCGGGACGCAGAAGCTGCGGGCGGACTCCGCGCGGCTGACGAACACCTCGTACACGGGCCTGCAACTGATCGAGACGATGAAGGCCACCGGCGGGGAGAACGGGTACTTCCGGCGGTGGGCGGGGCAGCACGCGACGACGCTGGAGGAGCAGCAGCGGCTGGGGGTGCCGAGTGCCTGGCTGGGCGTCGTGGCGCCGACGCTGGCGACGCTGAACAGTGCGCTGATCCTGTGGATCGGCGGGCTGCGGGCGGTCGAGGGGCATCTGTCGGTCGGCCTGCTGGTCGCGTTCCAGGCCCTCGTCACCCGGTTCACGGCGCCGATCACGCGGCTGAACGGGGTCGCGGGCCGGATCCAGGACTTCGCGGCGGACGTGGCACGGCTCAAGGACGTCGAGAACTTCCCGGTCGACACGCTGTACGCGCGGCCCGAGCAGGTGCGCAGCACGCGCCGCCTGAAGGGGCACGTGGAGCTGGAGAACATCACGTTCGGCTACAGCCCGCTCGACAAGCCGCTGCTCGACGGGTTCTCGCTGAACGTGGGGCCCGGCCGGCAGGTCGCGCTCGTGGGCGGGTCGGGCAGCGGCAAGTCGACGGTGTCACGGCTGATCTCGGGGCTGTACGCGCCGTGGGAGGGCGTCATCCGCATCGACGGGACACGGCTCGACGACATCCCGCGCGGGGCGCTCGCCGCGTCGGTGTCCTTCGTCGACCAGGACGTCTTCCTCTTCGAGGGCACGGTGCGGGACAACGTCGCGCTGTGGGACCCGTCGATCAGCGACGAGGCGGTGGCGGACGCGCTGCGCGACGCGTGCCTGTACGAGGTCGTGGCGCGGCGGCCCGGCGGGATCCACGGACGGGTCGAGCAGGACGGCCGGAACTTCTCGGGCGGGCAGCGCCAGCGTCTCGAGATCGCGCGGGCGCTCGTGCGGCGGCCCAGCATCCTGGTGCTCGACGAGGTGACGAGCGCGCTCGACGCGGAGACCGAGCAGACGGTCATGGACAACATCCGGCGGCGCGGCTGCGCCTGCGTGGTGATCGCGCACCGGCTGAGCACGGTGCGCGACAGCGACGAGATCGTGGTGCTCGACCACGGCGAGGTCGTCGAGCGCGGCCGGCACGAGCATCTGGTGGCGGCCGGCGGGCCGTACGCCGAGCTGGTCAGGGAGCACTGAAGTGACGTACACGCAGGACGGGTTCACCTCGCACGCGGCGTCCGACCAGGTGGTCGCGGCGTTCGGCGGGCTCGGCACGCCGGTGGACTGCGCGGGGGTGCGCAGCCTGCCGCTGGAGGGGCCGCAGGTGCTGTGGCTGGTCGCGGACGGGGCGCTCGACCTGTTCGCGGTGGACGCGCTGGCGCAGGGCCACTGGCACTTCCTGGGCCGCCTGGAGCCGGGCACGCTGCTCCTCGGCCCGGTCGAGGGCGCGCAGCACACGCTGGTGGGCCGGCCCGCGACGGGCTGCGTACTGCGCCGGGTCCCGCTGCGGGAGCTGCCGTACACGCCGCCCGCGCACGACGGCTCGTACGACGCGACGTACGGGGGCGGGTACGGGAGCGGCTACGCGCCGGCGTGGAGTCTGCTGGAGGAAGCGTTCGCGCTCGGGGTGGGGCGTGGTCAGCGCGTCCTGTTCGAGGCGCCGCTCGACGGGCGGACGACGGACGCCGGGGCCGACGGGCACGAGGAGAGCGACGACGACGTGCTGTGGCCGCAGCTGTCGCCGGGCAGTGTGCAGTACGGGGCGGCCTACGCGGCGGACGCGGCCTCCGATCTGCTGGTCGACGGCGCGCTGTGGCAGCGGATGGTGAACCAGCAGTTCCGGCTCCTGTCGGCGCTCGACCGCTGGATCGAACGCCTGGAGAGCGCGCACGAGGACCGTGCCGCGGCCGGGATCCGGGCGGGCGAGGCGGTCCGCGAGCAGGCCGAGCGCACGCTCCTCGCCTCGATCGGCTCGGGCCGGCGGCGCAACCGGGGCGGTGAGGCGGCCGGGGTCGACGCGACGTACGCGGCGTGCGCGGTGGTGGCCCGGGCGGCCGGTCTCACGCTCGCCGAACCGCCGCGCGGGCAGGCGGTCAACGAGCGGATCGAGCCCGTGGAACAGATCGCGGTGGCCTCGCGGATCCGGACCCGCCCCGTGCGGCTGGCCGGGGACTGGTGGCGCCGCGACGCGGCGCCGCTGGTGGGGTTCCGGGCGGCGTCCGGGGCGCCGGTCGCGCTGCTGTGGCGGCGCGGCGGCTACGAGGCGGTGCATCCGGCCGGCGAGCGCAGGACGCGGATCGACGAGGACAACGCGGAGGACTTCGAGGAGCGGGCGGTCATGCTGTACCGGCCGCTGCCGGACGGGCCGTCGAGCCCGTGGCGGCTGATGCGGTTCAGCCTGCGGGCGAGCGGCGCGGATGTGCGCCGGCTGCTGCTCGCGGGCCTGGTGACGGTGGGGCTCGGCTCGCTCGTGCCGATCGCGACGGGCCGGGTCCTCGGCACCTACGTGCCGAACGCGCAGACGAGCCTCATCACGCAGGTGTCGCTCGCGGTCGTGGTGGCGAGCGTGGTGTCCGCGGCGTTCATGCTGTTGCAGAACCTGACGGTGCTGCGGGTCGAGGGGCGCGTGGAGAGCGTGCTCCAACCCGCCGTCTGGGACCGGCTGTTGCGGCTCCCGACCCGCTTCTTCGCCTCGCGTTCGACGGGTGAGCTGGCGAGCGCGGCCATGGGCATCAGCGCGATCCGGCGGCTCCTTTCCGGGGTCGGTCCCGTGGTCGTGCAGTCGGTGACCATCGGCGCGATGAACCTCGTGCTGCTGCTGGTGTACAGCGTGCCGCTGGCGCTCGCGGCGCTCGGCATGCTGCTGCTCGTCGCGGGTGTCTTCCTGACCCTCGGACTCTGGGAGCTGCGCTGGCAGCGGCAGTTGGTGGAGCTCGGCAACAAGCTGAACAACCAGGCCTTCCAGACCCTGCGCGGGCTGCCGAAGCTGCGGGTCGCGGGGGCGGAGAGCTTCGCGTACGGGGCGTGGGCGCAGGAGTTCGCGCGCAGCCGGGAGCTGCAACGCCGGGCGGGCCGGATCAAGAACGTCACGACGGTCCTCAACGCGGTCTATCTACCGCTGTGTTCGCTCGTGATGTTCATGCTGCTCGCCGGGCCCGCGCGGGGCACGCTGTCGGCGGCGGCGTTCCTGACCTTCAACACGGCCGTGACGATGCTGCTGACGTCGGTGACGCAGCTGACCGGGGCGCTGCTCTCGGCCGCCGCGGTGCTGCCGATGTACGAGCAGATCAAGCCGGTTCTGGAGGCGGAGCCGGAGGTGCAGGAGGCGGCGTCGCAGCCCGGGGAGCTGTCCGGCGCCCTGGAGGCCCGGGGTCTCTCCTATCGCTACGGCGACGACGGGCCCCTGGTCCTGGACGACGTGTCGCTCGCGGTGCGCCCCGGCGAGTTCGTGGCGGTCGTCGGCGAGAGCGGCTGCGGAAAATCGACGCTGCTGCGCCTCCTGATCGGCTTCGACGCGCCGACCTCCGGCAGCGTCCTCTACGACGGCCAGGACCTCTCCGCGCTCGACCGGGCCGCGGTGCGCCGGCAGTGCGGGGTGGTGCTCCAGAACGCGCAGCCGCTGACCGGGTCGATCCTGGACTGCATCTGCGGTGCGGAGGCCTTCTCGCAGGAGGAGGCGTGGGAGGCGGCCGCGATGGCGGGGCTCGCCGAGGACATCAAGCGGATGCCGATGGGGCTGCACACGATGATCGCCGGGGGCGGCGCGATCTCGGGCGGCCAGCGCCAGCGCCTGATGATCGCGCAGGCCCTCATCCGGCGGCCGAAGCTCCTGTTCTTCGACGAGGCGACCAGCGCCCTCGACAACGAGACGCAGCGCACCGTCATCGACAGCACGCGGGCCCTCCGGGCGACCCGCATCGTGATCGCCCACCGCCTCTCGACCGTCCTGGACGCGGACCGGGTGATCGTGATGGCGTCCGGCCGCATCGTCCAACAGGGCGCCCCGGCCGACCTGCTGGCCGACACATCCGGCCGCCTGCACGAACTGGTACGCCGCCAGATGGTGTGAGCGGACGGGGCCCAGAGCCTGCCGCCGGACCCGACGCCCGGACGCCCCGGCACCGGGCCCAATCGTCGGCGATGGTGCCTGCCGCCCCCCTGCGGCCGACCGAATCGCGCACCCGGCACCTGGGTGCCGCCTTGCCCACCCGTGCCGCCCCAGGCGGCAGACTGCCCAAGGCTGGGTCGACCAAAGCCGTACGCGGCGCCGGGGTACTGCCCATGCCGAGGCGCGGGGCAGTGTCGACATGCGGCTCCGCCGCGCGAGCGCGAGAAGCCCCACCGACGCGGCACCCGGCGATGATCCGCAACCCCCTACAGCGGCGACGAGGTCAGCGACCGGAAGACGCACCCGGCGCCAAAACACCTGCCCCCATGCCGAAGCGCCGGGCAAGAAGCGCCCCGTAAGGGGCGCGGGGAACTGCGCGAGAAGCCCCACCGACGTGGCACCCGGCGATGATCCGCGACCCCTACGGCGGCGACGAGGTCAGCGACCGGGCGGCGCACTACCCGAGGCCGGGCGCCGGACCGACGCCCCCGGAGGGGGCGGGAGGGTGGGAGCAGGGCCGGGGCCAAGGCGACATCGGCCCTGCCAGGCGCCAGATGCCGTAGCCGGGCGCGCGGCGCCGCTGCCGGCGGCGCCTTCGAGGCCGCCCCCAGGCAAGACCCCGGCACCACCCGCACCCCGGGCAACGACAACCGGCACCGGGCGGAGCCCAAGGGTCAGGGCTCGACCGGCGCCGGGCTCGGATCGAAGAGGAGGCGGATGGCCTCCTCCCGGTAGTGGCGAACATGGCGCAGCGCGCAGTCGGCGGCACGGTCCACGTCCCGGGCCGCGATGGCCTCGTACAGCTCGCGGTGTTCCTCCCAGACCGCCTCAGGATCGTCGACCTGCTGGAAGAGCCACCGCATCCGCCCTTCCAGCGGCTGGAGCGTACCCGCGAGCATCGTGTTGCCCGCGATCTCCACGATGTGATGGTGGAAGTCGGTGTTCGCGCGGGAGATCCGGGCGGCGCGGCCGGTACGGGTGGCCTTGCGCGCGGTGTCCAACAGGCGGCGCAGCGCGTCGAGTTGGGGCTTCTCCGCGCGTTCGGTGGCGCGGCGCACGGCCAGCACCTCCAGGGCCTCGCGCAGATCGAAGAGGTCGAGGACGTCCTGGAACGACAGTTGCTTCACCACGATCTTGCGCGGTGACACGGCCTCCAGAAAGCCCTCGCTGAGCAGGACGCGGATCGCCTCGCGCACGGGGATGCGGGAGACGCCGAACTCCTCGGCGACCTCCCGTTCGAGGAGCCGGTCGCCGGGCCGGAGATGCCCGGCGATGATCCGGTCCCTTATCCCCTCGCAGACCTGGTCGCGCAGCCATCCGACCTCGCCGGACCCCGCCTGTGCCATGTGTCCTCCCCGTGCGCTCCCGGAAAATTTGAAATTACGGTATACCAACGCCTTGACGCAGGCCATGGTCTTCCGCATTCTTTGGTATGCCATAGCGCCGAACGCGCACGTCACATGCACCTCACATCTGCCCTGCGACCGCCACCGCGGCCGCCCGCAGCATGCCCCGTTCCGCAGCTCGTCCCCCTGCCGAAACAAAGGGTCAGTCATGTCGTCAGCCAAGCCCACGTCTTCCCCCGACGTGGCCACCGAGGGCCCGGGAGCCACGTCCGCAGCCGCTCCCACCCGGACCCGCTGGAGGGTCTTCCTCCTGCTCCTGGGCGTCGTCTCGCTCAACTACATCGACCGCGGCTCCGTCTCCGTCGCGCTCCCCCTGATCACGAAGGATCTCCACCTCACGAAGGAGATCACCGGCTTCGTGCTCAGCGCGTTCTTCTGGACGTACGCGCTGATGCAGCTCCCCGCGGGCTGGCTGATCGACCGGTTCGGTCCCCGCAAGATGGCCGGCGGCGCGTGCGTCGGCTGGGGCATCGCCACCGGCCTCACCGCCGGAGCCACCGGTGTCGGCTCACTGCTCGCGGCCCGCCTCGCGCTCGGCGCCGTGGAGGCCCCGGTCATGCCGGCCGGCGGCAAGCTCAACGCGACCTGGCTGGCCCCCAAGGAGCGCGGTCGCGGCGCGGTCCTCATGGACGGCGGCGCCCCGCTCGGCTCCGCCCTCGGCGGCATCGCGATCTCCGGCCTCATCGCCTGGACCGGCAGCTGGCGGATCAGCTTCGTCGTCGCCGGTGTCGTCACGGTCGCCGTCGGCTTCCTCGCCCTGTGGTTCCTGCGCGACACCCCGCGCGAGCACCGCTCCGTCAACGACGCCGAGGCCACGTACATCGAGGAGGCGCACGCCGCCGAGGACGCGGCCGCCCCCTGCGAGGACCGCCCCGCCAAGCTCCGCTCCTACGTGCGCCACCGCTCCTTCTGGGGCATGTGCCTGGGCTGGATGGGCTTCAACGGCGTCTTCTACGGCCTGCTGACCTGGGGCCCGCTGTACCTGTCGGAGACCAAGGGCTTCGACATCAAGTCCATCGGCTGGTCCACCCTGGTCATCTTCGGCGCCGGCTTCGTCGGCGAGCTCATCGGCGGCTGGCTCTCCGACACCTGGCGCAACCGCGGCGGCAATACCAACACCGTGCTGCGGACCATGATGGGCACCGCGGGCGTCGCCGTCATGGCCGGCCTGCTCGGCGTGGTCCTCGTCCCGGACGCGCTCACCGCCGTCCTGCTGCTCGCCGGCGTCCTCTTCTTCCTGCGCTGGGCCGGCCTGTACTGGGCGCTGCCCTCCACGCTCGGCGGCCGGGCCAACGCCGGTGTCGTCGGCGCCGCCATGAACCTGTCCGGCAACATCGCCGGAATCGTCACGCCCATCGCGGTCGGCTTCATCGTCGGCGGCACCGGCTCCTACACCTGGGCGCTGCTCTACTTCGTCGGCGCGGGCGCCCTGTTCACCGTCTCGTCCCTGGTCATCGACTACTCGAGGAGGCTCGTCGTCCGATGAGCGACAACCGTCCGACGATCGGCACCCGTCCGCTGCGCGTGGGCATGCTCACGCCCTCGTCCAACACCTGCCTGGAGCCCGTGACGTACGGGCTGCTGCGGGGCGCGGCCGGCACGGTCACCGCGCACTTCGCGCGGGTGCCGGTCACCCGGATCGCGCTCGACTCGGGCAGCGACGCCCAGTTCGACCCGGTCCCGATGCTGGCCGCCGGCCGGCAGCTCGCCGACGCCAAGGTCGACGTCCTGGTCTGGAACGGCACCTCCGGCTCCTGGCTCGGCGTCGAGCGCGACCGCAAGCTCGCCGCCGCGCTCACCGAGGCCACCGGCGTCCCCGCCACCACCTCGACGCTCGCTCTGCTCGACGCCTGCGCCGCGTACGGCGTGACCCGGCTCGGCCTCGCCCTGCCGTACACCCGTGACGTCGCCGACGCGATCGTCGCGGAGTACGCCCGGGAGGGCCTGGAGTGCGTGCTCGCCGAGCCGTTCGGTGAGGACGACAACGAGGCGTTCGCCCGGATCCCGGCCGCCGACGTGGCCCGCCAGGTCGAGGCCGCCGCGACGGACGGCGCCCAGGCCGTCGCCGTCGTCTGCACGAACGTGCACGGCGCCTTCGAGGCCGAGCGCCTCGAACAGGCCCTGGACATCCCGGTGTTCGACTCGGTGACGGCCACGCTGTGGAACGCGCTGCGGCTCGCCGGCGCCGCCCCCTCGTGGTCCGGCTTCGGCACCCTGCTGCGCGACGGCGCCCTGCGCGCCGAGGTGCAGTCGGTGCTCACCGGTCTGCTGTCGGCGACCGGCGCGGACCGCACGACGTTCCGCGTGGATCTGCCCGCGCACGGTCTGCACGTGGACCTGACCGCGGGTGAGGCCCTGGGCGAGGGAGTGCGCTCGATCCGCCGCGACGCCTCCCTCGACCAGCGCCGCCTCAACACCGTCGAGTGGCTGGAGGCCGAGCGCCGCGCCCTGGTGCAGCCGCACTTCCGGGACGCCCCGAACCCGCCGCAGGCCCTCATCGACGTCTACGGCGTCAACGCCCAGATGCTGTCGCCGGTCCAGACGGGCGGCGCGATGACCGGCTGGATCTCCGTGCACAGCATGCGCGAGCGCGACTGGTCCGCCGCGGACCAGGAGGCGCTGGCCGCCGCGACGGCGGTCCTCACCGAGCGCCTCTCCTGACCCTCCCCGCCCGCCTTTTCCCCCGTACCAGTTGTAGTAGTTAGGGAGCACCCCTTCATGGCCAAGGACATTCAGATCGCACTCGGCGTCGACGTCGACGCAGTGGCCGGCTGGCTCGGCTCCTACGGCGGCGAGGACTCGCCCAACGACATCCAGCGCGGCGTCTTCGCCGGTGAGATCGGCACCCCCCGCCTCCTCAAGCTGTTCGAGCGCTACGACATCCGCACCTCGTGGTTCATCCCCGGCCACTCCATCGAGACCTTCCCGGAGCAGACCCGGATGGTCGTCGAGGCCGGTCACGAGGTCGGCGCGCACGGCTACTCGCACGAGAACCCGATCGCGATGACGCCGCAGCAGGAGGAGGACGTCCTCGCCAAGTCGGTCGAACTCATCGAGGAGTTCACCGGCCGCAAGCCCAAGGGCTACGTCGCCCCCTGGTGGGAGATGTCCGAGTCGACGGCCGCGCTCCTGCACAAGTACGGCTTCAGCTACGACCACTCGCAGAACTACCGGGACTTCACCCCGTTCTACGCCCGGGTCGGCGACTCCTGGACGAAGATCGACTACAAGGCCGAGGCCAAGGACTGGATGAAGCCTCTCGTCCACGGCCGCGAGGTCGACCTCGTCGAGTTCTGCGGCAACTGGTACGTCGACGACCTGCCGCCCATGATGTTCAACAAGCACAGCCACAACAGCCACGGCTATGTGTCGCCGCGCGCCCTGGAGCAGGACTGGAAGGACCAGTTCGACTGGGTGCACCGCGAGCTCGACTACGCCGTCATCCCGGTCACGCTCCACCCGGACGTGTCCGGCCGCCCGCAGGTGCTCCTCATGCTGGAGCGCTTCATCGAGTACGTCTCCGGGCACGAGGGCGTCTCCTTCGTGACGCTGGAGGACGCGGCCGACGACTTCCGCCGCCGCTTCCCCTTCGAGGGCACCGAGCGCCCCGCCGACATGCGCTGACGCTCCCCACCCTCCTCCTCTCCCCCCATGATCGGCCGCGCGTGCGTGCGGCCGGACGAGGGCGCCCGCCGCTCCCGCGGGCGCCCTCCCGTACTTCCACTCCCAGCTGCATCCCACCCACCCCTTCGGAGGGGCACATGGCCAGCGCAGAAGAGTACGAACACGCACCTGTCCCCACCACGGCACGCAAGAGTCTGCTGTCCGTGGCCGCCGTCTGGTTCGGCTTCCCCATGAACCTCGGCAACGCCGTCTTCGGCGGCGTCATCGTCTACAACCTCGGCCTCGTCCAGGGCCTCCTCGCGATCCTCGCGGGCAACCTCGTCCTGTTCGCCTACGTCGGCGCGCTCAGCCACTACGCGGGCCGCACCGGCAAGAACTTCGCCCTCCAGGCCGCCGACACCTTCGGCACCCGCGGCCGGATCGCCGCGGCGGGCTTCCTCGCCACCGTCGTCATCGGCTGGTTCAGCTTCCAGATCGGCCTCACCGGCTCCACCCTCGAATCCACCCTGGGCTGGAACCCGATGTGGGGCGCGGTCGTCGGCTGCCTCGTCTACACCCTGCTCACCGTCGCCGGCATCCGCGCCCTCGCGATCGTCGGCATGATCGCGACGCCCCTGTTCGTGATCCTCGCCGCCGTCGCCATCGGCTACGGCACCACGCACTCCTCGCTCGGCGACGCCGTCACCTACCAAGGTGCGGGCAGCGCGCTCGGCTTCGGCGGGGCCGTAGCCATCGTCATCGCCGGGTTCTCCGACTCCGGCACCATGACCGCCGACTTCACCCGGTGGTCGAAGACCGGCCGCAGCGCCGTCGCCGCCACGTTCTTCGCCTTCCCGCTCTCCAACTTCCTCGCCTACGCGCTCGGTGGCGTCGTCGTCGCGATCGGCGGGTCCGCCGACCCGGCCGCCGACGGGGGCGGCTTCTTCCCCTGCTGACCGGGCACGGGCCCCTGCTCACCGCCGTCGCCGTGGTGTTCGTCTTCGTCAACCTCGGCTCCGTCGCCTCGCACTGCCTCTACAACGGGGCCGTCGGCTGGTCGGCGCTCACCCCTCTGCGGATGCGGCCGCTGGCGCTCGGGCTCGGCGTCCTCGGTCTCGGGTTCGCGCTGGCCGGGGTGTGGGGGCACTTCGTGGAATGGCTCAACCTCCTCGGCGTGTTCGTCCCGCCGATCGGCGCGGTCCTCATCGCCGACCAGGTCCGCCGGCGGGGGCGCGCGGTCTCCGACGTGCGGGCGTTCCGGTGGAACGCGCTGGGGGCGTGGGCGGCGGGTGCCGTTGTGGCGGCCCTGGCCCACTATCTCCTGCCGGGTTCGCCGGATCCTCTGTTCGGTATCGCGGTCGCGGCGGGCGTGTACGTTCTGACGGACCGTCGGAGCCGTTCTGTGGAACCGGCGCCTGAGGCGGAACCCGCCGTGGTCCCAACCCCCTGACCCCGACCACCGGTTGAGTGTGGCTGGCCGCGCAGTTCCCCGCGCTCCTGGAAGGCATGCGGCTTCGCCGCGCCTTCCCCCGACAACAGGCGCCCCGCACCTTGATCGGGGAAATGCGCCCGAAGGGCATGCATTTCAGGGGCGCGGGGAACTGCGCGACCAGCCCCCACCGGCCCGCCACTCGCCAACGAACCTGAGAGGCCCCCGAACACAATGCGCCCCACCGACGCCGACGAACTCTGCCGGCTGACCGCCACCGAGATCGCCGCACGCATAAAGACCCGCACCCTCTCCCCCGTAGAGGTCACCGAGGCCGCCCTGACCCGTATCGCGGAAAGGGACGGGGAGTTGGGGGCCTTCTGCACCCCGACCCCCGACCTGGCCCGCGCCACAGCGCGCACCATCGAGGACGCCCTGGCGCGGGGCGAGGACGTGGGCCCGCTGGCCGGCGTCCCCCTCGGCGTCAAGGACCTGATCTGCACCCGGGGCATCCGCACCACCTCCGGCTCCCGCGCCTACGCGGACTTCGTCCCGGACGAGGACGACATCGTGGTCGAACGAGCGGTCGCGGCCGGCGCCGTCGTGCTCGGCAAGACGAACGCCTCGGAGTTCGGCTACGGCCCCACCGGCGACAATCCCCTGTTCCCGGTGACCCGCAACGCCTGGGACCCGTCCCGCACCTCGGGCGGCTCCAGCGCGGGCTCCGCGGCGGCGGTCGCGGCCGGGATGGCCCCGGTCGCGCTGGGCAGCGACGGCGGCGGCTCGATCCGGCTGCCCGCCGCACTGTGCGGCCTCGTCGGCTTCAAGGCGTCGATGGGCCGCGTCCCCGTCTACCCGGGCTGCCGCGACGAGCGCTACCCGGGGGTGAACGGCTGGGAGTCCGTCGAGCACATCGGCCCGCTGACCCGCACGGTCGACGACGCCGCGCTCCTGCTGTCCGTGCTCGCCGGACCCGATCCGCGCGACCGGCACTCCATCCCGTGCGGCGACGTCGCCTGGACGGTGCGCCGCCCGGTCGGCCGGCTGCGGATCGCGTACAGCCCGGACCTCGGGCACATCGCGGTCGACCCGGAGGTGCGCCGTGTCGTCGAGAACGCGGTCCGCGTCTTCGAGCGGGACCTCGGCGCGGACGTCGACCTCGTGGACCTCGAACTGCCCGACTACGTCGAGGCGTTCGGGGCGATCGTCGCCACGGAGACCGACCTGACCGGGATGCGGGCGATGGCCGAGCGGCTCGGCGACGGCATGTCCCCGCATCTGCGGGCCCTGCTCGCCACGCCGTGGACCGCCGAGCAGTTCACCGACGCGAGCCAGGTCCGCAAGGCCGTCGCGAACCGGCTGGCCCGGCTGCTGTCCACGTACGACCTGATCGTCTCGCCGACCACGGCCGTTCCCGCGTTCCCGGTCGGGATGCGCGGGCCGCGGGAGATCGACGGACGGACGGTGGACGAGGACCACTGGACGACGTTCACGCCGATCGCCAACATGGCGAGCCTGCCCGCCGCGTCGCTGCCCGCGGGGCTGACCGCACAGGGTCTGCCCGTCGGCATCCATGTGATCGGCCGGCATCTGGGCGACGCGGCGCTGCTCGACGCGTGCGCCGCGTTCGAGGCGGCGGCGCCCTGGCCGCTGCTGCCGCCGGACGACCGCTCCCGCGATCGGGCGGATCGAGTGCGTCAGGACCGATGAGCCGGGCCCCTCGGGGCAGTCTTCCCTTCACGACATGCGGGCGCGACGGGCGCGGCCGCGTCCGCACCGTGGAGGGTGACCATGACCGACAGGACCGCGCTGGGCGATGTGCTCGCACCGCACGTCCTCAAGGGGCCGGTGCCCGGCGCCGTCGCGCTCGTGGCCCGTGGGGGCGAGGTCGAGGTGGCGGCCGTCGGCCACACCGACGCCGAGGGCTCGCGGCCGATGGCCCGCGACTCGATCTTCCGGCTCGCCTCCCTGACGAAGCCGATCGTCGCCGCGGCCGTCCTGACGCTCGTCCAGGACGGCCGCCTGACGCTGGACGCTCCGATCGCGCACTGGCTGCCGGAGCTGGAGTCGCCCGGCGTCGTGCGGGATCCGGCAGGCCCGCTGGAGGACGTGGTGCCCGCGGCCCGGCCGATCACGGTCGAGGACCTGCTGACGTTCCGCGCGGGCTGGGGCTTCGCCCCGGACTTCTCGCTGCCCGCGACGCAGCCGCTGTTCGCCCTGATGAACCCGTTCCACCCGCTGCAGGTGCCGGACCCCGACACCTGGCTGGCGGCCCTGTCCCGGGTGCCGCTGCTGCACCAGCCCGGCGAGGCCTGGCTCTACAACGCCTGCTCCGACCTCCAGGGCGTGCTGATCGCGCGCGCCACCGGCTCCTCCCTGCCGGACTTCCTCGCCGAGCGGGTCTTCGGCCCGCTCGGCATGCGGGACACGGGGTTCCGGGTTCCGGCCGCGCGGCGCGACCGGTTCACGAGCCTCTACACGCCGACGCCCGACGGTGGCGCCGAGCTGGTCGACCGCCCGGACGGCGACTGGTCCGAGCTGCCCGCGTTCCCCTCCGGCGCGGGCGGGCTCGTCTCCACGGTCGACGACTGGTGGGCGTTCGCCCGCATGCTGCTGTCCGGCGGCGGCGACGTGCTGACCTCCGAGTCGGTCCGGCTGATGACGACGGACCACCTGACCGCGGGGCAGCGCGCGGCGAGCGAACTCTTCCTGGAGGGACAGGGCTGGGGCTACGGCGGCACGGTGGACGTCACCCGGCGCGACCCGTGGAGCGCGCCGGGCCGCTACGGCTGGCTCGGCGGCTCCGGCACGGCCGGGCATCTGACGCCGTCGACGGGCCTGGTCACGGTCCTGATGACGCAGTACGCGATGACCGGCCCGACGCCGACGCCGATGATGCGGGAGTTCTGGGAGTACGCGGCCTCGTGACCGTCAGCGGCCACGCAGCATCGGCAGGAGCAGCGCGGCCGACCAGCTGAAGTTCGGGGAGTTGAGCGGGGCGCCGGTCAGCGGGTCGTAGTTCTCCATGATCGGCCCGTTCCCGCTCAGCCCGGAGGCCTGCGCGAGGAGCCGGCCGGTGAGGTCGTCGGCGTCCGCCCCGTAGCCGTAGCGGCGCAGTCCGGCCTGGGCGAAGTAGGCCTGGTCGAGCCAGACGGGGCCGCGCCAGTACTGGGTCGACGCGAAGTAGGGGGAGGACTGGGCGACGGTCGGGAAGGGGACGCGGGTGGCGAACTCGGCCGGATCGGTGAGCCGGTCCCGTACCGCGCGGGCCTGTTCCTTCGTGGCGGTGCCGGTCCACAGCGGGACGGCGCCCTCGATGCCGCGGCCCCGGTCGGTGAGCGGGGCGCCGCTGGTGAGGCCGATGTCGTGGAACCAGCCGTCGGCGGGGTCGAACATCTTCGTGCGGACCGCCTCGTGCGTGGCGGCGGCGCGGGTCCGCCAGCGGTCGGCGTCGGCGCCCCGGCCGAGGGCATCGGCGATACGGGCCAGGTACTCCTGGTCCTGGGCGAGATAGGCGTTGAGGTCGACGGACTCCTGGTCGAGCGAGTAGCCGAGCAGGGTGCCGTCGGCGGCGTGGTTGGCGACGACGCTCGTGCCGAGCTTCGCGTCGAAGCGGGGCGCGTTGTCCATGCCGCTCTCCCAGGCGGCGGCGAGACGGCGTTCCTCGGTGGAGTCGTTGGCGGGGTCGACGGTGGCGCCGTACTCGGCGAGACCGTCGCGGTCGTGGTCCCGGTTGCGGTACCACCAGGCCTGGTAGGCGGCGAGTTTCGGGTACATCTCGCGCAGGAAGGCGCGGTCGCCGGACTTCCGGTAGACCTCCCACACCGCCCAGCCGGCCAGCGGGGGCTTGGAGTTGCGCTCGTTCCAGTTGCCGCCGCCGCGCGCCGGGTCGTTGTAGAAGACGACGTCGGGGATCATGCCGGCGTCCTGCGGCCGTTCCTTGTCCTCGGCGGTGATCTGCCAGTCGAACATGGAGCGGATCTGCGACTCGGCGAGCGTGGGGTCGAAGCGGGCGGTGCCGACGGCCTGCTTCCAGGTGTCCCAGGCCCAGACGCCGCCGGCGAACCACTTGTAGGAGAGGGACGGCGTGATCGCGTCGTGCTCGATCCGGCCCGCGGCGGAGCGCCAGTTGGTGACCAGGGTCTCCAGCGACTTCACGGCGATGCGGCGCCGCCCGGCGGGCACGCCCTCGGTGACGCCGTCGACATAGCGGCGCCAGCGGGCGTCGCCGGAAGCGGTGACGGAGTCGGGGCGGGCGAGGACCACGCGCACCCGTTCGGCCTCGCGGGAGCGTTCGGCGGCGGTGAAGGTGTAGGACTCGGTCCAGTCGAAGCGGTGGGCGGCGCCGGGCCGCAGGGTGACGGGGGTCTTCGCCGAGGACCGGTAGGTGTCCCCGTCGACCGTGGTGCTCACCGGCTCCTTGTGTGTGACCTCGAAGCGTTCGGTGCCGTCGGTGAGGTAGTCCCAGGTCTCGCGGACCTTCGCGAAGTCGACGCCGACGCCGTGTCCGGTGGCGGCGAGCGAGGGGGCGTCCTTCATCGGCGCGTCGGCGGGCCGCAGCAGGCTGCCGGACCAGTCGGCGCGCACGGTACGGGCGCTCGTACCCGCGTTTCTGACCTCGGCGCGCACGAGGGCCGACCGATCGGTGGCGAACCGCAGCTCCAGGCTCAGTCTGAGGCCGTCCCCGAGGTCGTACTCCTGGGTGAGGCGGCCCGGGAGCGAGGTGAAACGCGGGGTGCCGCCGGCGTCGAGTGCGAGGGTGCGGCCGTCCTCGGTGAGCCGCATCCGGCTGAAGGAACGGCTCAGCCACCAGGGGTACTCCTGCGCGATGTAGAGCGGCCCGCCGAACCCGCCGTACGCGTCGCGGTCCCCGGCGTCCGGGAGGCTGTACGCGTGCCAGGCGCCGCGGTCGGCGAAGACGCCGACGGGGTTGTTGTCGTCGGCGTCACCGGCCTCGGCGGCGGCCGGGGTGCCGTGCAGGTCGAGCACGTCGGCGTAGTCCCCGGGCGGTGCGCCCGCCGCGGCGGGCGGCGCGGCGAGCGCACCGCCCCCGACGAGCAGCAGTGCGGCGAGCAGGGCGCGGGTCGTGCGATGTGCGGTCACGGTTCTGCCTCCCGGAGGGGGTAGGGGGACGTGCCTCGGTTCGTGCACGGGCGGTGCGGGCCGTCGGATCGGCCCGCCGAGCTGTCCGGTTAGGCGCGGGGCGCCCGTCTCACCCCTCCCGCAGGACGGCCGCGCCCAGCGCCGGCAGGTGCAGCCGGCCGTCCGCGGGGGTGCCGGTGAGGAGGTCGGTGCCGGTGGCGGGGAGGTCCTGAGGGCTGTCGGTGTGGTTGAGGAGGAAGCGGTAGCGGGCGCCGGTCTCGGTGACGCGGACCGTCGTCTCGACGCCGGCGGGGAGTGGAGCGTTCGGGGTGATGCCCGCCTCGGCCAGGGCCGGGTCGAGGACCGTGCCGATCGCGTCGGGGAGATGGCAGCTCACGTAGCGGGCCGTGCCGGTGCCGTGGCGGGCGAGGGTGACGGCGGGGCGGCCGGCGAGCGGGCCCGAGGCGTAGGTGTCGAGGACGTCCGCGCCCGGGGTCTCCAGCCATTCGGTCCACAGCGTGGCCCGCGCTCCCGAGGCCAGGGGGACGCTCTCGCCGTCGGGGACGGGCCAGAACTCGTCGACGCGGACACCGAGGAGGCCGGCGAGGGGGCCGGGTGCGCCGCCGTCGTGGATGTGGTCGTGCTCGTCGACGACGCCGCTGAAGGGGCCGCAGACCAGGTGGCCGCCGCCCTGGACGTACGCCGTGAGGCGCTCGGCGTCGGCGGTGCGCAGGAGGTGGAGGCTCGGGGCGAGGACGAGGGGGCGGCCGGTGAGGTCGGCGTGCGGGGGCACGAAGTCGACGGTGACGCCCCGGGCGTGGAGCGCGGCGTACCAGGGGCCCAGGAGTGCGGGCCAGCGCATCCGCGCGGAGGGGTGGTCGTCGGATTCGAGGGCCCACCAGGAGTCCCAGTCGAGGACGATCGCCGCGCCGGGGACGACCCGGCTGCCGGCGAGCTCGGCGAGCCGGCCGAGTTCGGCGCCGAAGCGGACGGTCTCGCGCCAGCCGCGGGTGGCGGTGCCGCCGTGCGGGAGGAGCGCGCTGTGGTACTTCTCGGCGCCCGCGCGGGCGGCCCGCCACTGGAAGTAGAGGATGCCGTCGGCGCCGCGCGCGAGGGCCTGGAGCGACCAGAGGCGTTGCAGTCCGGGCTTCTTGGGCACGTTGACGGGCCGCCAGCTGACGGCGGAGGGCGCCTGTTCCATGAGGATCCAGGGGCGGCCCTGTTTGAGGGAGCGCATGAGGTCGTAGTTGCGGGCGGCGGTGATGTGGGCCTCGGGGTCGGACGGGTCGGGGTAGGCGTCGTCGGAGACGAGGTCCTCGTGCTCGGCCCACTTCCAGTAGTCGAGGGCCTTGAACATCGACATGAAGTTGGTGGTCGCCGGGAGGGTGCCGTGTTCGGCGAGCACGGCGCGTTCGGCGCGGTGGAGGGCGAGGAGGGCGTCGGAGCAGAAGCGGCGCCAGTCGAGCAGCTGCGTCGGGTTGACGGGGCCGGGGGCGGTGCGCGGCGGTTCGATCTCGTCGTAGGTGCCGTAGCGCTGGGACCAGAAGGCGGTGCCCCAGGCGTGGTTGAGGGCGTCGACGGTCTCGTACTTGTCGCGCAGCCACTGCCGGAAGTGCTGGGCGGAGCGCGGGCAGAAGCATTCCGTGACGTGGTCGCCGTACTCGTTGTGGATGTGCCACAGGGCGAGGGCGGGGTGGTCGGCGTAGCGCTCGGCGAGGGCGCGGGTGACGCGCAGGGCGGCGTCCCGGTACTCCGGGGACGAGGGGCAGTAGTGCTGCCGGGAGCCGAACTCGAGGCGGACGCCGTCGGCGGTGACGGGGAGGATCTCCGGGTGGGCGCGGACGAGCCAGGCGGGCGGGGACGCGGTGGCGGTGGCGAGGTCGACCGCGATCCCGTGGGCGTGCAGCAGGTCGAGGAGCCGGTCGAGCCAGCCGAAGTCCCAGGTGTCCGGGCCGGGTTGGAGCCGGGCCCAGGAGAAGACGCCGACGGTCACCATGGTGACCCCGGCCTCGCGCATGAGGGCGGCGTCCTCCTTCCACACCTCCTCGGGCCACTGCTCGGGGTTGTAGTCCCCTCCGTAGAGCAGGCCGTTCACTCGGGTGAGGTGTTCCGCCGTGGGCACAGGGGTCATCCCTTCACCGCCCCGCCGAGCAGTCCGGCCACGAACTGCCGCTGGAAGAGCAGGAACAGGGCCATCAGCGGGAGCGTCGCGAGGAGCGAGCCGAGCATCAGGCCGGAGTAGTCGACGTGGGAGAGGCCCGTGAGGGTGTTGAGGGCGACGGGCACGGTGTAGCGGTCCTCGGAGTTCAGCATGAGCAGCGGCCAGATGAAGCTGTTCCAGCCGGCCATGAACGTGAAGATGACGAGGGCGCCGAGCTGGGGGCGCACGCAGGGCAGGACGACGCGGTAGAAGGTGCGCAGTTCACCGGAGCCGTCGATGCGGGCGGACTCGATGAGTTCGTCGGGGAAGTCGACGAAGGACTGCCGCATGAGCAGGATGCCGAAGGAGTTGGCGAGGAAGGGCAGGATCACGGCCTGGTAGGTGTCGATCCAGCCGATGCTCGCCATCATCTGGAACAGCGGCACGAGCAGCACCTGGAACGGGATCATCATGGTGGCGAGGACGACGCCGAGCAGCAGGCCGCGCCCGCGGAAGCGGTACTTGGCGAGGCCGTAGCCGCACATCGCGGAGACGACCGAGCTGAGCACGGTGTGCACGAGGGCGACGCCGAGGCTGTTGAGCATGACCCGGCCGAAGCCGATGGTCTCCTGGAGCCGGCTCAGGTTGTCGAGCAGCTTGCCGCCGGGCAGGAACGGGGGCGGCGAGTGGAACAGCTCGGACGTGGAGTGCGTGGCGGCGATCGCCATCCACAGGAACGGGACGAGGCTGACGATCCCGCCGGCGACGAGGACGGCGCGGGCGAGCAGCCGCATTCCGAATCGGGCGCCCTTCATCGGCGGCGCTCCCTTCCGAACAGGAGGTACTGGAGCGCCGAGATCGCGGCGATGAGCGCGACGACGACCCAGGCGATGGCGGCGGCGTACCCGAAGTCGAACTGCTGGAAGCCGACCTTGTAGAGGTAGACGACCGGGGTGAGGGTGGCGTCGTCGGGGCCGCCGCGGGTCAGCACGTAGTTCTCGTCGAAGAGCTGGAGGGTGCCGATGGTGGAGGTGACGACGCAGAACAGCAGGACGGGCCGCAGCTGGGGCAGCACGACGCGGGTGTACGTGGTGAGGGTCCCGGCGCCGTCGATGGAAGCGGCCTCGTACTGGTCCTTGCCGATGGCCTGGAGTCCGGCGAGCAGGATCACCGCGTTGTAGCCGGTCCAGCGCCAGGTCAGGGTGAGGATGAGCGAGATCCGGGCCCAGGTGGGGTCGTTGAGCCAGTCGACGGGGCCGATGCCGAACACGCCGACGATCTGGTTGACGAGGCCGCCGTCGGTCTTGAGGAGGACCTGGAAGACGACGGCGTACGCGACGAGGGTGGTGACGGCCGGCAGGAAGTGCAGGGCGCGCCAGGTGCCGCGGAAGCGCAGCCAGGACTGGTTGAGCAGGACGGCGAGGACGAGGCCGAGCCCGATCATCACGGGGACCTGCACGACGAGGATCAGCCCCGTGTTGGCGAGGGACTTCAGGAACGCCGTGTCGTGGAACATGCGCCGGTACTGGTCGAGGCCGACCCAGTGGACGGCGCCGGCGTCCTCGCTGGTGAAGGACTGCAGGACGCTCGCGCCCAGGGGGTAGGCGAAGAAGAGGGCGAAGAGCGCGGCGGCCGGTGCGGCGAAGATCCAGCCGGTGCGTCGCAGGCGGCGGCGCGGCCGGCGGGTGCGGCGGCCGGGCACCGGGCGGGCGGAGGTGGTGCCGGGCCCGGTGCGGGTGTCGAGGACGGCCATGGGTGCTAGGCCACCTTCTTCCGTTTGGTGGCGTCGGCGAGCTGGTCGGCGGCGGAGGCGAGGGCGGCCTTCGGGTCCTTGCCGCGCAGCATCACGGCGTTGACGGCCGCCGTGGCGATGTCGCTCGCCTTGGCGTCGTCGTCGGTGTACTCGACGGGCGGGATGTTCTGGGCGAGGCGGGCGAAGACGGCGTTGGCGCGCTGTCCGCCGAAGTACTCCTGCGGCGCGCTCAGGTACGGGTCCTCCAACGCGGGGAGATAGGCGGGGAACAGGCCCTCGCGTTTGAGCATGGAGACCTGGTTGGCCCTGCCGGTGAGCAGGAAGCGGATGAACTCCCAGGCGAGGTCGGCGTTCTTGGTCTGGGCGGGGACGCAGAGGGTGGAGCCGCCGATGTTGGAGGTGCGGACGCCGTCGGCGGTGAAGCCGGGCAGCGGGACGACGCCGAACTTGCCCTTCAGCTCGGGCATCTCGGCGGTGAGGGTGCCGGTCCACCAGGCGGCGGTGGGTGTGGTGGCGACCTTGCCCTCCTTGGTGGCGGTGACGAGTCCGTCCCAGCCCTTCTCGTAGGAGACGAGTCCGTGCTCGGCGAGGTCGCGCATGACGGTCATGGCCTTGAGCGCGGCGGGGGTGTCGAGGGCGACGCGGCCGCCCTTGAAGTAGGACTGGCCCTGCTGCTGGAGCAGCATGGGGAGGATCCCGGAGTCGGTCGAGTCCATGACGAGGAGCTTGTGTCCGGTGGCCTTCTTGATCCGGATGCCGGCCGTGACGTAGTCGTCCCAGGTGCGCAGGGAGTCCGGGCGGACTCCGGCCGCGCGCAGGTGGTCGCTGCGGTGGTAGAGGGCGCAGGGGCCGATGTCCCAGGGCAGGGCGAAGACCTTGTCGCCGTCCGGGCCGCCGGTGACGGTGCGCCAGGCGGCGCGGTCGAAGTCGCCGCCGTAGCGGCCGCCGAGGGACGCCAGGTCGTAGAAGCCGGTGGGGAAGTTGGCGGTGTAGCGGGGCAGGTAGCTGCCTTCCATCGTGAGCACGTCGGGCAGGCCTCTGCCGCCGCGCAGGCCCACGGTGATCTTGTCGTAGGCGTTGTCGTAGCCGATGTCGACGACCTTGATCGTCGTGTCGGGGTGCTTCGCCTCGAAGGTCCGGCCGAGCCGTTTCATGGCGGTGGCGGCGACGTCCCACGACCAGACGGTGATCGTGCCGGAGAGTTTCGGGCGGTCGCCGGTCTTGTCGCTCTTGCCGCCGAGTTCGCGCGTCTCGCCTCCGCCGCCGCCCGAGCCGCCCATGGCACAGCCGGTGAGCAGGGCGGATGCCGAGACGGTGAGACCCGTGGCCAGAACGCTGCGCCGGGTGGGTGCTGTTGACACTCTTGCCTCCTGGAGCCTGAATGCCTAATGCTGTATTCAGAACACTGAATGACGGACCCGGCCGTCAAGAGGCGTACACACAAAGACTTCTCGGCCCCGCCGGGCCCGCTCCCCCGCTGAGCCCCCTCCAGTCACCCCGACTTCCGCCCACCCGAAAGGCGAGGCATGACGTCGTCCCAGGCCCAGGCCTTCGAACCCTCCGAGCCCGCAGAGCCCATCGAGCCCTTCGAGCCCGCTCCGCACCCGTACATCCCGAACGCCGTGCCCGCCGTGCGGCGGGCGATGCTCGACGCGATCGGCGCCGCGAGCGTCGAGGAGTTCTACGCGGACATCCCCGACGGGATCCGGCTGCACCGCCCGCTGAATCTGCCCGCGCCGCTGCGCTCCGAGGCCGAGCTGACCCGGCACATGGAGCGGCTGCTCGGCCGCAACACGACGACCCGTGAGGCCCTGAGCTTCCTCGGCGCGGGCTGCTACCAGCACCATGTGCCGGCCGTGGTGGACGAGATCGTCGACCGCAGCGAGTTCCTGACGGCCTACGCCGGTGAGCCCTACGAGGACCACGGGCGCTTCCAGGCCCTGTGGGAGTACCAGTCGATGATGGCCGAGCTGCTCGACGTCGAGATCGTCAACGTGCCGGTGTACGACGGCTTCCAGGCCGCGGGCACCGCGCTGCGCATGGCCGGACGCGTCACGGGCCGCCGCCGGCTGCTCGTCGCCTCGTCGGTCGGCGCCGACGAGCTGTCGCGGATCCGCGACTACGTGCGCCCCGACCACGACGTCACCGTCGTCCCCGTCGACCCCGCCACGGGAGGCGCCGACCTGGCCGCCGTGCGGGCGGCGCTCGCCGGGGGCGAGGTCGCCGCCGTGTACGCGCAGGCCCCCTCGGCGCTCGGCGTGATCGACGCGGCGCTGCCGGACCTGGCCGAACTCGCTCACGCCGCAGGCGCGTTGTACGTCGTCGGCTGCAACCCGATCACGCTCGGGGTGCTCGCTCCCCCGTCCTCCTACGGCGCCGACATCGCGTGCGGGGACATCCAGCCGCTCGGCGTCCACCAGAGTTTCGGCGGGGGCAACGCCGGGTTCATCGCCACCCGCGACGAGGAGCGGCTCGTCGCCGAGTACCCCTCGCGCCTGTTCGGGCTCGTGCCGACCGAGGTCGAGGGCGAGTACGGCTTCGGCGACGTCGCGTACGAGCGCACGTCCTTCGCCCGGCGGGAGGAGGGCAAGGAGTGGGTCGGGACCGCCGCCGCGCTGCACGGCATCGGCGCCGGGGTCTACCTCGCCTTGATGGGCCCGCAGGGCATGCGGGACATCGGCGACACGATCCTGCGGCTCACCGCGTACGCGCGCACCCGGCTGGCCGAAGTACCCGGGATCGAGGTGCCGTTCGGCGACACCCCGCACTTCGCCGACTTCACGGTCCGGTACACGGGCTCCCGCTCGGCCGCCGAGATCCGCACCGACCTGCGCGGGCACGGCATCTTCGGCGGGGTGCCCACCGGGGAGCGCACGGCCGCGTTCTGCGTGACCGAGGTGCACACCAAGGCCGACATCGACCTGCTCGCCACGACGCTGGAGGAGATCGTCAAGTGACCGCCCACGCCACCCCCGCCCCCGTCTCCCCCGACGCGGCGCGCATCGCCCCGAAGCCCGCGCTGCGCCGCTTCCACCAGGCGTCCTGGGACGAGAAGCTGATCTTCGAGCTGGGCTCGCCCGGCGAGCGCGGCGTCCTGGTCCCCGCTGCCGACCCCTCGCTCCCCGCGCCCGAGCTCCCCGCCGCCCTGCGCCGCGCCGAGCCGCCCGCGCTCCCCGAGATGTCCCAACAGCAGGTGCTGCGCCACTACTTGAGGCTGTCGCAGGAGAACCTCGGCGCCGACCTCAACATCGACGTGGGCCAGGGCACCTGCACGATGAAGTACAGCCCGAAGGTCAACGACCGGTTCGTGCGCGATCCGCGCATCGCCGCCCTGCACCCGCTCCAGGAGGAGGAGACCGTCCAGGGCGTGCTGCGGATCATCCACGAGCTGGAGGGCCTGCTGAAGGAGATCTCCGGCATGGACCGGGTGTCGCTCCAGCCGGGCGCGGGGTCCGCGGCGATCTACACCAACGTGGCGATGATCCGCGCCTACTTCGCGGCGCGCGGCGAGCTGGAGCAGCGCGACGAGGTCATCACGACGATCTTCTCGCACCCCTCGAACGCGGCCTGCGCGAAGACCGCCGGGTTCAAGGTGATCACCCTGCACCCGGACGCGGACGGCTACCCGGACATCGAGGCCCTGAAGGCCGCCGTCGGACCGCGCACCGCCGCCCTCCTCATCACCAACCCGGAGGACACGGGCATCTACAACCCGCGCATCGAGGAGTTCGTGCGCATCGTGCACGAGGCCGGCGGCCTGTGCTCCTACGACCAGGCGAACGCCAACGGCATCCTCGGCATCACGCGGGCCCGCGACGCCGGGTTCGACCTGTGCCACTTCAACCTGCACAAGACGTTCTCCACCCCGCACGCCTGCGGCGGTCCGGCGGCCGGCGCGTGCGCGGTCACCGCCGAGCTGGCCCCGTATCTCCCGGTCCCCACCGTCGAGTTCGACGGCGAGCGCTACCGGCTCGACGCCGACCGCCCCGAGTCGGTCGGCAAGATGCGCCCCTTCCACGGCGTCGTCCCGAACCTGGTCCGCGCCTACGCGTGGATCATGTCGCTCGGCGCCGACGGCCTGCGCGCGGCGGCCGAGACGGCCGTCCTCAACAACAACTACCTGCTCCACAAGGTGCGGCGGATCCCCGGCGTCGAGGTCCCCTACGCCGAGGGCCGCCCCCGCGTCGAACAGGTCCGCTACAGCTGGCGCAAACTGTACGAGGACACGGGCGTGCACTCCGAGGACCTCGGGCTGCGCGCGGCCGACTTCGGCACCCACTACTGGACCAGCCACCACCCGTACGTCGTCCCGGAGCCGATGACCCTGGAGCCGACGGAGTCGTACACGCGGGCCGACCTGGACGAGTACGCGGCGATCCTCGCGGAGGTCGCCCGGGAGGCCTACGAGGATCCGGAGACGGTCCGCACCGCGCCCCACCGCTCGACGATCCACCGGGTGCGCCCCGAGGCCCTGGACGATCCGTCGACCTGGGCGGTGTCCTGGCGCGCCTACCGCCGCAAGATCCTCGGCGAGCCCGCGTGACACGGCCCCGCGTCGGTCTCGTGGTGAACCCGGTCGCCGGGCTCGGCGGCCGGGTCGGCCTCGGCGGCACGGACGGCCGGGACGCGGCCCGGCGCGCCCTGGAGCTGGGCGCGGTCCCGCAGGCCCCGGCGCGCGCCGGGGAGGCCCTGGCCGAACTTCGCGCCCGTGGGTGCGACCCGGTGGTCGTGACCGCCCCGGGGGCGATGGGTGCGGAGGCGGCGCGGGCAGCGGGCCTGGAGGTGGAGACGGTCGCCGTGCCCCGTCCCGGCACGCCGGGCCCGCTCGGCACCACCGCCGAGGACACCGTCGCCGCCGTCCGGGCCGTCGTCGCCGCGGGGGTCGACCTGGTGCTGTTCGCCGGGGGTGACGGGACCGCGCGGGACGTGGCCCGGGCGCTCGACGGCGCCCCGTGCGTGGTGCTCGGGGTGCCGACGGGGGTCAAGATGCACTCGGCGGTGTTCGCCGTCGGGCCGCGTGCCGCCGGGGAGGTCGCGGCGGCGCGGCTGAGCGGGGCCGCGAGAGGAGTCCGGGACGCGGAGGTCATGGACCGCGACGAGGCGGCGCTGCGCGCGGGCCGCACCGCCTCCCGGCTGCACGGCTGGCTCACCGTGCCCGATGTGCCGGCCCGGGTGCAGCAGCGCAAGACGGGCAGCGCCTCGGCCGCGTACGACACGAGCGGCGGGATCGCGGCCGAGCTCGCCGGGCGCGCGGGCGACGGACTGCTCGTGCTCGGGCCGGGCACCACGACGCGTGCCGTGGCGGCGGCCCTCGGCGCGGACGTCTCCCTCGCGGGCGTCGACGTGCTCGACCTGCGCGACGGGCAGGCCGTCGTCACGGCGAAGGACGCGTCGGAGGACGGGATCCTCGCGCGCCTGGATCCGGCCCGGCCCTGTCATGTGGTCGTCTCCCCCATCGGCGGGCAGGGCTTCCTGCTCGGCCGCGGCAATCAGCAGATCTCGCCCCGCGTGCTGCGCGCGGCGGGCGGGCGCGACGGGCTGCTCGTGGTGTGCGCGGAGGCGAAGCTCGCCGCGCTCCGGGGCCGTCCGCTGCTCGTCGACACCGGCGACCGCGCTCTCGACGCCGAACTGACCGGCCACGTCCGGGTGATCACCGGGCACCGCCGGATCTCCCTCTACCGAACCGAAGCCTGAATTCCAACCTGAACCCCAGCCTGAATCCCAGCCTGGATCCACACCCCTTCAGCTCCTCCAGGAGGACACGATGATCTCTCTCGACGGCAAGCGCGCGATCGTCACCGGCGGCGGCGCCGGCATCGGCCGGGCCACTGCCCAGGCCCTCGCCGAGCTGGGCGCCCGCGTCGTGGTCGCCGACATCGACTCGGACGGCGGCGAGCAGACGGCGAAGGACGTCGGCGGCGTGTTCGTCCGGTGCGACGTGTCGCGGCGGGCGGACTGCGAGGCGGTCGTGGCGACGGCCGAGGACCGGTTCGGCGGCGTCGACGTGCTGTTCAACAACGCGGGCATCATCCGCCGTTCCACGGTCTGCGAGATCACCGAGGACGACTGGGACCTCGTGATGGCGGTCAACGTCCGCTCGATCCTGCTGATGAGCCGGCTCGTCATCCCCGGCATGGCGGCGCGGGGCGGCGGCTCGATCGTCAACACCGGCTCCGGGTGGGGCATATCGGGCGGCGCCCGGGCCGTCTCGTACTGCGCGTCGAAGGGCGCGGTCGTCAACATGACCCGCGCGATGGCCATCGACCACGGCCCGGACAACATCCGCGTGAACTGCGTCTGCCCCGGCGACACGGCCACCGGGATGCTCGCCGAGGAGGCCCGGCAGCTCGGCGAGAGCGCCGACGCGTTCTACACCGATGCCGCCGACCGGCCGCTCGGCCGGATCGGGCAGCCCCGGGACATCGGGCAGACGGTCGCGTTCCTCGCCTCGGACGCCTCGGCGTTCATCAGCGGCGCGATCATCCCGGTGGACGGCGCCGGTACCGCCTGACCGGCGGCGTGGCGGATAATCGACCGGACCGAATGGGGAGGGCTGCCGAGATGCCGATCGAGAACCGACCGTTGCGTGAGCAGGTGAAGGAGGAACTGCTCAGGCGCCTAGGCAGCGGCACGATCGCGACCGACGAGCCGATCAACGAGGGACAGCTCGCGACCGAGCTCGGCGTGAGCCGTACGCCCCTGCGCGAGGCCCTGATCACCCTGGAGCGCGAGGGCGTGATCACCAGCGAGCGCGGCAAGGGCTTCCGGTTCACCCCGCTCAGCGCGCAGGAGTTCCGGGACCTGACGGCCATCGTCGCGACCCTGGAGGCGCTCGCGCTGCGCTCCAGCGCCCCCGGCCATCTCGCGGAGGTCGCGCCGCGTCTGCTGGAGGAGGCCCGGGCGTTCTCGGCGCCGCAGGCCCCGCACGACGTCATAGAGCGCTACGACGACGCGTGGCACGACCTGCTCCTGTCGGGCTGCGCCAACGGCCGGCTGATGCAGCTGATCACGTCCCTGAAGCTGACGATGCACCGCTACGAGCGGGTGGCGCTCGGCGACCAGGACGTGCTGGAGCGCTCGGCCGTGGAGCACGAGCGGATCGCCGAGTGCCTCCAGAGCGGTGACCTGGACGCGGCGGTGGCGGCGCTCCAGGAGAACTGGAACAGCGGGATGGACCGCATCCTGGAGCGCCTGAAGGACTGAGCGCGCTCTTCGAAGTCCGAGGAAGGGGCCCGGCGTCGTCACGCCGGGCCCCTTCCGCACTTTCGGTTGACATGAACCTGCGTGACGCGGAAATCTTCAGCACGACGCTTGCGCGAAGCTGCACACTGACCGCAAGTTTCAAGCACAAGTAAACAACTGCTGGTCGTTCTGAGTGGAGACGCGCCACATGCGACAACCGCACCAACGACAACCGCACCGCAGAGCCAGAGCCCTCGCCGCCTGGACCACCACCGCGCTCGCGGCGGCGCTGCTCGCCGCACCCGCCCAGGACGCGGGCGCGGCCACCCCCGGCAGCGGCACCCTCGACGCCGAGCACAAGAGCGTCACCTGGCAGAGCCCCACGTACGCGGCGGGCACGGTCGACAGCCCCTCGAAGTGCCCGACGGCCGCCGAGGATCCGGACGGCAAGGTCTGCGACCGCTTCGACCTCAAGGTGTCGGTCCCGGACGGGTACTGGGACGACAATCCCGAGGGCGGCGTCCCGGTCTCGATCGAGTGGGCCGAGCGCCCCACCGACGACTTCGACATGTACATCTATGACGACGCGGGCAAGCAGGTCGCCTCCAGCGCGGGCACCGCCGACCCCGAGGCCACCGTCATCCCGAAGGCGAACGGCACCTATCACGTCGTGGTCGTGCCGTACGACGTGCACGACAACTCCTTCGTCGGCAAGGCCTATCTGCCCGAGACCACCGACGCGGGCGACCTGACCTCCTTCAAGGGCGGCGACGGCCGGTACGAGATCGCGGCGGGCGGCCTCAAGGCCCGCGCCGACTTCCTGAAGGGCGGTCAACTCCGCCTCCAGGCTGACCCGTCGGGCGCCTTCAGCGACCCGGCCGGCTCCCAGATCGTGCGCGAACAGCCCGCCCTGAACACCCACACCTCGTCCTTCGACGCGGGCGCCTACTACGGCATCCGCTCCGCCGACGCGGTCCTGCGCGTCTACAAGAAGCCGCTGCGCTTCGGCCTCTACAAGGCAGACAACAAGACGCGCGTGTGGCAGGAGGACAAGCCGCTGCGCTGGTCCACCGGCGGCATGCGGCAGAGCCTCCAGCGCGCCGCGGACGAGCAGTTCTTCGGCGGCGGCGAGCAGAACGGGTCCTTCTCGCACCGCGACAAGACGGTCCGCGTCGCCAACAACACGAACTGGAACGAGGGCGGCTACCCCAACTCCCAGCCGTTCTACCTCTCTTCGGCGGGCTACGGCGTCTACCGGAACACGTTCGCGCCCGGCGTCTACGACTTCGGCCCCTCGGTCCACACCGGGCAGCAGGAGCGCCGCCTCGACGCGTACTACTTCCTCGGTGACGCCAAGCAGGTCATCGGCAAGTACACGTCACTCGTCGGCAAGCCGTTCATGCCGCCGGTCTACGGCCTCGAACCGGGCGACGCCGACTGCTACCTCCACAACGCGAACCAGGGCGAGCGGCACACCCTCGACTCCCTGAAGGTCGCCGACGGCTACGTCCAGAACCAGATGCCGCTCGGCTGGATGCTCGTCAACGACGGCTACGGCTGCGGCTACGAGAACCTCGCCGAGACCGCCAAGGGCCTCCAGGAACGCGGCGCCCAGCTCGGCCTGTGGACACAGGACGGCATCGACAAGCTCGCCGACCAGGTCAAGGCCGGCCAGCGGGTCGCCAAGCTGGACGTCGCCTGGGTCGGCAACGGCTACGGCATGGCCCTGGACGCCTGCGACCGGGCGAAGGCCGGCATCGAGGACAACAGCGACGCGCGCGGCTTCGTGTGGATGCCGGTGTCATGGGCGGGCGCCCAGCGCTGCGCCGTCCTGTGGTCCGGCGACCAGAAACTGTCCTGGGACTACGTGCGCTGGCAGATCCCGACCTACGCGGGCGCGACCTTGTCCGGCATCGCGTACAACACGGGTGACGTGGGCTCCATCTACTCCCACGACGCCAAGATGTACGCCCGCGACCTCCAGGCGAAGACCTTCCTGCCGGCCGTCATGACGATGGACGGCTGGGCCCGGGACATGACGACCGGCCAGAAGATCAACCAGCAGCCGTGGGTGGACGGCGAGCCGTACACGTCCATCAACCGCAAGTACCTCCAGTTGCGCGAGCGCCTGATGCCGTACCTGTACACGCTGGCGAAGCAGGCCTCCGACACGGGCGTCGGCGGGGTCCGGCCGCTGTGGCTGGAGTACCCGGACGACCCGGAGACCCTGGGTGCGAACGCCAAGTACGAGTACCTGGCCGGCGACGACTTCCTCGTCGCCCCGGTCTACAAGGACGCGGACAAGCGTGACGGCATCTACCTGCCCAAGGGCACGTGGACGGACTACTGGACGGGCAAGCAGTACAAGGGTCCGACGACCCTCGACGGCTACGACGCCCCGATCGACACGCTCCCCGTCTTCGTGAAGTCCGGGGCCGTCGTGCCGATGTGGCCGAAGGGCACGACCTCCTGGAAGACCCGGGACAAGGCGCAGCTCGGCTGGGACGTGTACGCGGACCGGGGCGGCCGGAGCTCGTACACGCTCTACGAGGACGACGGGGTGACCCGGAAGTTCGCGAAGGGCGAGTCGGCGACGCAGCGTGTGACGCTGGAGTCCGACCGGGACGGCACGGTCCTCAACGTCGGCGCCGCCAAGGGCAGTTACTCGGGCCAGGCCGCCCAGCGCTCGTACACCTTCACCGTGCACGGGGCGCCGGAGCCGCACCGGGTGACGGTCGACGGACGACCGCTGCCGAACGGCTCGTGGTCGTACGACGCGGCGAAGGACGTGACCACGATCCGTACGGCGACCCTGCCGACGGACCGGTCCTTCACGGTGCGCCTGAGCTGATCCGAACGAGGGAGTGTGCGGGGCGGCCTCTCACCGGGCCGCCCCGCACATCAGTCGGCGCGTTCGGACTCGTGCCAGCCGGCGTGGAGCGCGCGGTACTCCTCGGCCGTCGCCTTCGGCACGAAGGTGCCCGGGCCGAACATCGCCTTCGCCAGCCGCGCCCTGACCCGCTGCCGGAAGCTGAACCGGCGCGCACCTCCAGGCTCCAGCGCGTAGGCGACGGGCTGCTCGTGCGCCGTCAGCCGATACAGCTCCCCGCGCGACAACGGCTCCTGCACCTCGACGACCTCACCCCGCGACGCCCGCCTCCCCCGACGGAACAGGAACCACCGGAACCCCGTACGCCCACGTCCGCCCATGCGACTCCCCCTCGGGGTCGATGCGTCCCTCCCAGGGTAGATCCGGGGGACGACCCACCGACAGAGGGCACGGCTACGGTGACCGGCATGGGATTCACCTCGGCCTGGGGCATCAGCGCGCACGACGACGCGTTCGTGACGGCACTGGCCCCGCGGATGCGGCCGCTGCTCGCGGGGAAACGCGACGACCCGGCCGCGCGGGAGCGCTGGAACGCCTGGCAGCGGGGCCCGCTTCCCGACCACCGCACCTGGTGGACACCGGCGCTCACGGCCGAACAGGACGCGCGTGTCGCGGCGTTCCAGACGCTGATGTTCACGGACGGAATGCTCGACGACCTGTGGTGCGGACCTGCGGACGACGACTTCTACCTCCCGGACGACGTGTGGGAGCGGACCGCAGACGACGTGACCATGTTCCTGTCCGTCCACAGCAAGGACTTCGCGCCGGCCGCCCTGTTCCACGCGATCGGGCCGCGCCGGGCGGCGCTGCTGCCGGGCTGGTGCGGCAGCTTCCTGCTCGACTCGGCGAGGACCGCCGCGGCGTTGCCGTCCGTCGAGGCGGCGCTCACCTTCACGCCCGCCGAACGAGCCGCCGCACAGGATCGGGACTGGCTGGACTACGCGGACGGCGAGGAGTCCGTGCTGGACGGGCCGTTGCGGGTGTGGCGGGAGGCCGTCGCGGTCGGGCTCGGGGTGTGTGGTGTGGGGCTCACGATCTGCTGACGCTGGTGAGGGGTCCGTGAGGGAAGGGGGGTTTGCCGTTGCGATGTGGGGGCGAGCGATAGGATTTCGCGTCCAGCGGTCCGTTCGGGGCCGCTGGTGGTGTACGTGGACCAGACGGGACCGGGCAGGGGCGCAATGCGGGGGTCAGCCGATGAGATTCGCCGTTCCGACGAGGACGGGTGTGCCGCGGAACCGATTCTTCGCGAACCGGCCGAACCGGCGGCTTCGGTGAGCGCCGCCGAGGCCGTGGGGCCCGCTGATTCCGTCGGGGCCGACGAGACCGTCGAGGCCGTCGGGTCCGCTGGGGGCCCGGCTCCCGGGGAGTCCGCCGGCAAGTCTCCGCTCCCCGTCCGCCACCCGGACGCGCACCGGCCCAACCCGGGTGACCGCAGTCTGAAGCGCAAGGGGACGGGCGAGGAGGCCTCGTCGGAACCGGTGTCCGGCGACTCCGTGGTGCGGCCCGCGGTGCCCGAATCCCTGCTGGCCTCGCTGAAGTCGCTGCCGGACGAAACGCCCGAGACCGCCGAGGCTCCCGTCGGCCCGGAGACCGCCGCACCCGCCCCCGCGGAGACGGCCGCCCCGGGCCCTGCCGCCACGCTCCCGGAGACGGCGCCGTCGACCGCCGAGTCGTCGGCGGAAGCCCCCGCCGATCCCGTTGCCGGCCCACCGGCCCCGGAGACGGCACCGGTCGCCGCCCCCCAGTCCGTACTGGCTTCCTTCGCGCCCCAGCCGCACGACGCGCCCGAGCCGGAGGATGCCGTGCCCGCCGAATTCACCGTCCCGATGCCGCCGCAGGACCCGCCACCGCCAACCCCGGCGCCGCAGGCACTCCCCGTACCGCCTCCTCCGGCCCCGTACACGACGCACCCGGCGCCCCCGGCGACGGCCAACGTGCCGGTGGTGCGGCCCAGGGCCGAGCTCGCGTTCCCCGCGCCGGAGTCCGTGCTGACCGTCGATCCCCGGCTCGCTCCCGCCGCGGGCAAGCCGCTGCGCGGGGATTCCGTGGTGCGGCGTACGGGCCGGTCGATCCGGCGGATCACGTCGTCGGACGCCGAGGAGGGCGCGCGGCTGCTGCGCGATCTCCAGCAGCCGACCGGCATCGGCCGCCTCGTGGCCGTGACCTCGATCCGCGGCGGCGTCGGCAAGACGACCGCGGCCGCGCTCGTGGCCCGCTCGCTCCAGATGCACCGCCAGGACCCGGTGCTCGCACTGGAGGCGGACGCCGCTCTCGGGACGCTCGCGGTGCGGCTCGGCGCCACGTCGGTGCGCTGGTCCTGCGTGGAGCTGGCCCGGATCCTGACCCCGCGGATGGACCTGCTCGACATCACGGGCTATCTGGTGCCGCTGCCGAACGGCGGCTGGCTGCTCCCCGCGAGCCGGGGCCGGGTCGGCCCCCCGCTGGACGTGCCGACGTACCGCACCGTCACCCTCGCCCTGCGCCGCCACTTCGCGGTGACGGTCGCGGACTGCGAGACGCTGCCCGGCGAGGTGGCGCGGACCGCGATGGACACGGCGCACGCCCGGATCGTGGTCGCGCCGATGACCGTCGAGGGCGTGGGCGGGACCCGCGTGGTGCTCGACTGGCTGGCGGGTCTGCCGAAGTCGGCGCTGCCGTCGACGGTCGTCGCCCTCACCTCGGGCGCCCCGGACCAGAATCTCGACCTGTCCGCGGCCGAGGCCCATCTGCGCGAGACGGGCGTCGGCGTCGTGCACCTGCCCTACGACCGGCACCTCGCGGCGGGCGGCCCGATCCAGCCGGAGCTGCTCGCCGAGTCCACCCGCCGCGCGGCCGTGCGGCTGGCCGCGGAGGCCGTGCAGCGGGCGGTGTGGGCGCCGTAGCGCGGCAGGGTCTCAGCAGCCCTTGCCGAGGGGCTCGAAGCTGACCTTCGCGTGATCCTTGGCCGAGTTGACCTCGCTGTAGACGGACCGCTGGACGTGGAACCAGGCGTCGTCCCGGCCCTTCTTGCCGCCGACGTCGTCGAGCCGGACGCACCAGCGCTCGGGGCGGACGACCCGGGTGTACGTCTCGGTGCCCTTGCGCACCCGGTCGCAGTCGCGGACCTTCTTGGTCGTGTACCAGGTCCTGGTGCGGCCGTTGGTGCGCTTGGTGTGGCGCACGCGCTTGGTGTCGTACGCGCACTTCTTCACGTAGTGCGGACGCTTCCCCTTGGCCGTCCTGCGGGTCTGGTGGCGGACGGCGTCGCGCAGACCGGTCACCTTGGTGCTCTCCACGGGGCGGGAGTACCCGCTGTCGGTCTTGCCCCCGCCGCGCGCGTCAGAGCCCTTGTCCGAGCCGGAACCACCGCCGCAGGCCGCGAGTGCGGCCACGAGCACCATCGTCAGTCCGGCGAGCGCCGAACGTCGCTTCAGGGCCATAACTCCTCTTGCTATACACGCCGTCAGGAAACGGCAGCGTAGCCGATGCCCTCCGGGCTCCCGCCGCCGCCCCGGATCGGGAAAGTCCGCGCCTGTCTTCGATCATCCGAATAACCTTGCGAGGAACGGGAATTGAAGAGTTCCCGCAAGGGTCGGCAGCAGTCGGCAGGGGTCCGCGGGGACGGGTGCGGCCGGTGGGGGGAGCGGGGTGGCCGAAGACACAGGGACGACGAGCGGCGGTGCGGGGCGCTCGGAGCGCGACGCGGCGGTGCGCCGGCGCGTCGCCGACGAGATCGACCGGCCGCCGGGCCCGCTGCGCCCGCTGCCGGTCCTGGTGCTGCTCGGTGAGCGCGGCAGCGGCAAGACCACGCTCACCGGCCATCTGCGCGGCTGGGCCCGCCGGGTGCCGATCGCCGCACTCGACCTGGAGCCGATCGGCGAGCGCGGCGGCACCCGGATCGACGTGCTGACCGAGCTGGCCTTCCAGCTCAGCGCCCGCCACGACGACCTGCCGCAGCTGTCGTTCCCCGCGCTCGGCTCACTGCTCGCCGCGGTCGGCACGGCGGTGGACGAGCGCAGCCGCGAGCGGGCGGTGCGCGACATGGCGGAGGCGCTGCGCGAGGGCCGGGCGCGGGAGTACGCGTACGAGGACCTGCTCGGGATCGCGGACACGGCGGCGCAGGCCGCGGGGCTGCCGGGCTGGACCTCGGCCGTCGTGCCGCTCGTGCAGGGCGGGCTGCGCTCGTGGCGCGGCCTGAAGCTGCGCCGGCGCTTCGCCGAGACCTCCGCGACGGCCCCCGGGCGCGGCGGCACGGCCGACTTCCTGGTGGGTGTGAACCGGCTGTACAACGGCTATCCGGCGCAGCGCGAGGAGGCCGAGCGGGTGCTGCTCGACGCCTTCCTCGCGGACCTGCGCGGCGCGTACGCGTCGAGCCGCGCCGACCGGCTGCGCACCACCCACTGCCTGGCCCTGCTCGACAACGCGGACTCCCCCGTCGGCGAGGCCTTCCTGCAACTGCTGCTCGACGCGCGGGAGCGCGCCCGCCGCCCCGACCCGCTGCTCGTCGTGGCCACCGCGAGGCGCCGCCCGGAGGCGCTGGTGCGGGCGGAGACCGGCAGCGGGCGCCGCCCGGAGTACGGGGACAGCTGGCCGCAGCAGGGCGAGTTCGCGCCGCTGGACGCGGGTCCGCTGCGCGCGGGCCGGCTGCGGAATCTGACGCGGCGCGAGGTGGAGGAGCAGGCGGCGGCGACGGTGGACGCGCTGCCCGCCGGTTCCGTCCTGCCGCGCGCGGACAACGCGGTGCAGTGGCTCGGCTGGATCGTGCACGAGCTGACGCGCGGCCATCCGGCGGGCACCGCCCGGGTCCTGGACGTGCTGCGCCGGATGCCGGCCGACCTGCCGTGGGACGAGCGGGTGCGGCAGTGCCTGGCGCCCGCCGACGGCAGCGTGCACCCCGAGCCGCTCCTCACGGCGGGCCCCGATCTCCTCGAGTGGCTGCTGCGGGACTGCTCGGGGCAGCTGCTGCGGGTGCTGCCCCGTGCCGCGGCGGCGCTCACCCTGGGCCGCGCCGAGACCTGCGAGCCGCTGTGGGAGAACCAGGAGTCGGTGCTGCGCGAGTTCGTGAACCTGAGCGCGGACGATCTGCGCACGGTGCGCGAGCCCGAGGAGGGGCTGCCGGCGCTGCCCCGGCTGACCCGGTTCCTGCTGCTGCGCCGGCTCGACGGGGCGGCGGGCCCGGACACGGACGCGGGGACCTGGACGGGCGCGCACCGGGCGCTGCGCCGGGCCGCCCAGGGGCGCGGCGATCTGCGCGCGGTCGCCTACCACGATCTGGCTCTGGGCGACCTGCCCGCCGCCGTCGACTTCCTGCGGGAACGATTCGACGAGACGGGCGCCGACGCGTGGTGCGCCGACCTCGCCTGGGTCCAGCGCGCCCCGGCCCGCTGGGCGGGCGCTCCGCCGGAGTCCGCGCGCGAGCGGTACGAGCGCCTGGTGGGGGTCGCCGAGGGCGACGCGGCGCGGCGGGCGATCACCCGGCTGCTCACGGCGGGCTGGATCACCGCGCACCCCCGCCCGGAGGGCGGCGCGCCGCAGCCGTACGCGGACCCGCTGGGCGACCCGTACGCGGAGCTGTACCCGGACATCGCCGAGGAGTTCCTCACGCTGCGCCGGCCGATCGGGGACGAACACGACCGCCATGTGCTGCTGCGCATGGCCCAGCGGTACGAGAGGAAACCGTGGTGGTAGACGAGAGAGGGTTCACGCCACGGCGGCCTCGGCCGCGCCGCTGGCCCTGGGCGCTGCTGTCCGCCGTCGTGCTGGGCGCCGGGGTGTGGCTGCTGGTCTCGCTCCTCGGCGAGGACGGCGACGGGCACGGCAAGGAGTGCGCGCCCGGCATCTACGAGACCGGTCCGCGCAAGGAGTGCGTCGGCGTCTCGGACGGCTCGTTCGTCTTCGACGACTCCCTCAAGGACGTCATGGGGAAGATCGAGAAGGAGAACGCGCGGGTCGAGGGGTCCGGCAAGAAGTATGTGTCGGTGGTCTACGTGGAGCCGCTGACTACGGTGCCGGGCGAGGAGGAGACCAAGTACGGGCTGCGCGCCGAGCTGCTCGGCGCGTATCTCGCGCAGCGCCGGCTCAACGATCCGGACCTGGGCGGCGGGCGCGGCGATCTGCCGCAGATCCGGCTGCTCGTGGGCAATCTGGGGCTGCGTTCGGAGCAGTGGAAGCCGCTCACCGAGGACGTGATCGCCCGGTCGAAGGGCGCGGACCACGTGGTCGCCGTGGCCGGGTTCGGGCAGAGCCGCGGCGGCACCGGGAAGGCGGTCTCGGAGCTGCGCAAGAAGGGCATCCCGATGATGGGCGCGACGGTCACGGCGGACGGTCTCGCGGACCCGGCGGACCCGGGCTTCTTCCGGGTCTCGGCGCCCAACCGGGACCAGGCCTCGGGCGCGGTCAACTACCTGCGCGAGCAGCAGAAGAAGCACCCCGGCTACAAGGTGGCGGTCATCCGGGACCGGAACACGGACGACATGTACAACACGTCCCTGTACCGGTCCTTCCAGACGGCCGCGCAAGGCCGCGGGCTGAAGCTGGAAGGGGTGCCGCTGGAGTTCCTGTCCAGCACGGACGGGGTGTCCAACGCGTTCTCGTCGGTCGCCGACAAGGTGTGCGCGCTCAAGCCCGACGCGGTGTTCTTCGCGGGCCGGGGCCTGAACATCCGCAACTTCATCAACTCGATGTCGGCGCCGGACCGCCGCTGCACGGTCACGCTGCTGACCGGGGACGACGCGCTGGGCGCGTACTACGGGGCGAAGGAGAGCGACGCGCGGCGCGCCCGGTTCCGTACGGAGTGGCAGGACAGCCGGGTGACCGTGCTGTACACGGCGCTGGGCCACCCGGCGCTCGCGGGCGAGCTGTACGCGAAGGAGAACGATCCGCTGCCGGACTTCGTGGAGCTGTACCGCGCCGAGTTCGGCGGCAGCGTGCAGGCCGTGAACAAGGCGCTGGAGGACGGCCAGTCGGTGCTCGGGCACGACGCGGTGTGGTCGCTCGGCATCGCCGTACGGGCCGCCGCGGGCCCCGACGGCAAGGGCCAGGTGAACCCGGGCGCGACCCTGCAGATGCTGCTCCAGCTCGGCGGCAGTGAAGCGGTGTCGGGCCTGAGCGGCCCGCTGTCGTTCGGCTCGGACGGCAACCCGGACGGCAAGCCGATGGCCCTGGTGCGGATGGAGCCGAGCGGGACGTACACCTTCCGGCAGGTGCTCAGGCCGTAGGAACTATCTGCGGGCGGGGCCGAACTCGGCGAGGGCGTTCGCCACCATCGTCTCCAGGCGGGCGTGGTGGGCGCCGCGCCAGTAGACGCGGCGGCACTCGGTGCAGGCGGCGAACACGTCGTAGGTCGCCCGGGTGCCGCCCTCCAGGCGGTCGGCGACGTCCTCCTTGCTCGCCTCGGTGAGCGGCCCGTTGCACGCGGTGCAGCGGGTCCAGGGGCGCAGCTCGGGGGCGAACCGGCCGAGCACGTCGCGCAGTTGCTCGTCCGGCTGGTCGCTGTACACGTAGGCGCCCGCGAACAGTTCGCGGCGGCGCAGCAGTCCGCGGTCGCGGCTGAGCAGGACGCGCCGCTCCTCGGCGGAGCGGGTGGCGAGGGCGGGGTCGCCGATGTCGACGGCCTCGTACGCGGCGTCGACGCCGAGCAGCCGGAGCCGGCGGGCGAGGGTGCCCAGATGCACGTCGAGCAGGAAGCGCAGGGGTGCGCCGGGCACCTCCTGGGGGCGGTGGACGGGAAGCACCTCGACGTGTTCGCCCGCCGACGGGACGTGGGCGGTGGGCACGTCGTGGCCGTCGACGCGGAGCGTGCCGGCTTCCGTGAGGGGCACGCCGAGCGACTCCACGACGTGACCGAGCGTGGACACACCGTCCGTGACGAGCGGGGCGGGCTCGCCGGAGCGCCACTGCGCGGGCACGAAAAGCCCCAGTTCGGGGGCGACTTGGAGGAGGATCTCCGGACCGTTCATCGGGACAGAATGCCATGCCGGGGCGGCGGCGCGCCGGGGGTGTCCCGGGCGGCCCGGCAGGTTCGCCGGGCGGCACGCCGGGGAAGGTCCCCCGGAGGCCTTGGGGACGAACCGGAGGGCGAGAAACGGATGACCGATCACATGCAGGGGCTGCCGGCCGTGTTCCTGGACGCCGACACGTCGTCGTTCACGCGGTTCGCGGAGCGGGTCGCGCCGCACTCGCTGCCGTGGAGCGGGGTGACGGGCCCGGTGCGGGACGTGCCGCACGGCACGACGGTGCTGGCGCTCACCTTCGAGGGCGGCGTCCTGATGGCGGGCGACCGGCGCGCGACGATGGGGAACGTGATCGCCCAGCGGGACCTGGAGAAGGTCAACGCGGCGGACGAGTACACGGCGGTCGCGTTCGCCGGGACGGTCGGGCTGGCGAAGGAGCTGGTGCGCCTGTTCCAACTGGAACTCGCGCACTACGAGAAGCTGGAGCGCCGCCCGCTGAGCCTCAACGGCAAGGCGCAGCGGCTCGCCACGATGATCCGCGAGCATCTGCCGCAGGCCATGCAGGGGCTCGCCGTGATCCCGCTCCTCGCGGGGTACGACGAGGCGCGCGGCGTGGGCCGGATCTTCAACTACGACGTGGGCGGCGGCCTGTTCGAGGCGACCGCCTTCCACGCGGACGGGTCGGGGTCGCCGTACGCACGGGGCGCCCTGAAGAAGCTGTACCGGCCGGGGCTCTCGGCGGCCGACGCGACGACGCTGGCCGTGCAGGCCCTGTACGACGCGGCGGACGACGACTCGGCGACGGGCGGGCCCGACCTGAACCGCGGGATCTATCCGTCGGTGGCCCTCGTGACGGAGGCGGGCTACCGCGCGGTGCCGGAGGACGAGGTGCGGGCGGTCGCGGAGGCGGTGGTGGGGGCGCGCGCGTCTTCTCCCGGGGGGCCTCGGGCGCCGCTGGTCTGAAGCGCAGCGGGGCCTGTTCCGCGGATCCGTCTGCCGCGTGTGCTTTCGTCGGCGGCCGCGGCCCGGTGGGGGCTGGTCGCGCAGTTCCCCGCGCCCCTGAAATGCAGGCACTGCGTGCCGCATTTCCCCGATCAAGGTGCGGGTCGCCTTTCATCTGGGGAAGGCGCGGCGAAGCCGCAGCCTTCCAGGGGCGCGGGGAACTGCGCGACCAGCCCCCACCGGAGCCGCACCCGGCCACGAAACGTGAAGGCCTACGGACGGGCGCCCCTGGACGTCGAGTAACGTCCAGGGGAACATCCGAGATCAGCCCGGGGGGGCTCATATGGGGACGCGGAGCACACCCGCGCCGCAAGACGTCGCAAGCCAGCCGGATTGCTGGACCCGCGCCGCAGAACTGGCCGACCAGCACCGCGAAGCGCTCCCGCACCGCGGAGAACGCGTCGCGGTCATCGGCTCCGGCCCCGCCTACGCCATGGCCCAGTCCTACGCCGCGCTCCGCGAGTGCCGCGGCCACGGCGAGACGGACGCGTTCAGCGCGTCCGCGTTCCTGTACGGGCGCGAGTACGACCGGATCGTGGCCCTCACGCGCACCGGCACCGCGCCGGTGATGCTGCGGCTGCTCGGCCGGGTGCACGGCAGCGTGCCCAGCGTCGTGATCACGGCGGCGCCGGACGCCCCGGACATCGCCGATCACACGGTGCGGCTCGACTTCACGGACCAGCCGGCGACCGAGGTCGCGACCCGGTTCCCGACCACCGCCCTCGCCCTGCTGCGCGCGCAGCTCGGCGAGAAGCTGGACGACGCGACGGACGACGCCCACGAGGCGATCGAGGAAGCACTGCCCCATGTACTGCTGGCGGCACGGGAGTTCACGTTCCTGGGGTCCGGCTGGACGTACGGGATAGCGGAGGCTGCCGCGCAGTTGATGCGGGACAACGCGGGCGCCTGGGCGCAGGCCTACCACGAGCCGGAGTACCGGCCGGGTCCGGCGGCGGCGCAGCAGGTGACGTGGGTGTTCGGCGAGGTGCCGGAGCGGCTCGCGCGGGCCGTCGCGGAGGCGGGCGGCACGCTCGTCGCGTCGGCGCGCGATCCGCTGGCGGATCTGGTGCGGGTGCAGCGGCTCGCGCTCGGGTCCGCGGCGCACGGCGCGGTCGGGGCGGCATGACGGAGGCGGCGCCGGACCACTGGATACGGGTCCCCGTGGGTGCGGACGCGGCCCGCTGGGCGACCCGGGGCCGCACCCGCACCGTGCTCTTCGTCCTGCACAACGTCACGTCGGCGACCCGGCTGCTCGACGTCCTGCCGCTCTTCGACGACGACCTGCGGGTGCAGCTGCTCGCCACGTGCACGGAGTCCTCTGCGTTCGGCGCGGGCGTGCGGGAGCTGCTCGCGGAGACGGGCGTGCCCGTGCTCCCGTGGGATCAGGCCCTGGCCACCCCGGTCGACCTCGCCGTCTCGGCGAGCTTCGGCGGTCAACTCGCGGACATTAAAGGCCAGTTGGCCATCCTGTCCCACGGCGTTGGATACACTAAAAGGCTGGGGGTGCCGGGTGCCGGGTGCCGGGTGCCGGGAGCCGGGAGCCGGGAGCCGGGAGCCGGGAGCCGGGAGCGGAGGAGTGGCGCGCCCGTTTTCGGGTTGTCACCGCAGTGGCTGCTCGGCCCCGACGGAACGCCGGTCGCCGACGCGCTCGTCCTCTCGCATCCCGAGCAGGAGGAGCGGTTGCGTGCCGTCTGCCCCGAGGCGGCCCACACCGGGGTGCTCGCCGGTGACCCGTGCTGGGACCGGATCCTGGCCGCCCGCGCCCACCGCGACCGCTACCGCCGCGCACTCGGCGTCCGCACCGGGCAGCGGCTCGTGCTGCTCAGTTCGACCTGGGGGCCCGACGCCCTGTTCGGCGACGGCGGTGACGACACCCTCCCCGCGCTGCTGCCCCGGCTGACCTCCGAACTCCCCGCGGACACGCACCGTGTGGCCGCGGTCCTCCACCCCAATCTCTGGTACGGCCACGGCCCCGGCCAGATCCGGTCCTGGCTCGACCGGGCCCGCCGCGCCGGGCTCACCCTGATCGACCCGCTGCACGGCTGGCGGCAGGCGCTGCTCGCGGCGGACGCCGTGATCGGCGACCACGGCGCGGTGACGTACTACGGGGCCGCGCTGGGCACGCCCGTCCTGCTGGGCGCCGCCCCGCTGTCCGCGCTCGCGCCCGACGCCCCGGTCCACGCGTTCGTCCGCTCGGCGCCCCGGCTGGACCCGGGGGCCCCGCTGCGCCCCCAGCTCGACGCGCTGCTCGCCCGGCACCGGCCGCTGCCCGAGGCGGCGGAGTTCGTCAGCGCGGTGCCGCACGAGGCCGCGCCCCGCCTGCGCCGCCTGTTCTACACGCTCCTGGACCTCCCCGAACCGTCCTGGCCGGCCCGACTCACCCCGCTCCCCCTGCCCCCGTACGAACCGGCGGCACCGTCGGTCCCCCTGCACGTCCGCACGCGGATCACGGGCCCGGGCGAGGTGAGCGTGGAGCGGTACGCGGGCCCGCACCCGGCCCCGTACGACCACGCCGCCGACGCGACGCACCTCGCGCTCCACGAGGACACCCGCGAGCAGGACCGGCTCGACCTCGCGGACGTGGTGTACCGGCACGGGGCCGCCGACGACCCGCGCCTCGGTCCGCCCGAGCGGTGGGCCGCCGAGACCCTCGACCGATTCCCGCAGTGCGCGCTCGCCGCGTACGTGACGGGTCCCGACGCGTGCGTGGTGCGGACGCGGGCGGGCGCCCTCGTGGAACTGCGCGGCCCCGACGGCCCGGACCCGGCGGCATGCGCGTCCGCGCTGTACGCGTGGCTGGCCGCCGGCAAGGACCTGTCCGAACTCACCGAGTCGGGGCTGCTGTTGGACACCGGCGGGCCCGATCGCCACCGGGTGCGGGTCACGCTCCGCTGACGCAGCGCTCACGCAGGGCGCGCAGCGCGTCCACGTGCTGGGTGGCGCCCTCGGCGACGAGGATGCCCAGGGCCTCGTCGATGAGCGGCAGCACGGTCGCGCGCTCGCCGTCCTCGTAGCGGGTCCAGGCGAGGTCGGTCAGGACGCGCGCGGTGTTGTAGCCCTCTCCCCGGTCGCGGAAGAAGCTCAGGGCGCGGTCGAGGCGCGGGAGTGCCTCGTCGCGCCGCCCGGCGCCGCGCAGGGCCCGGCCGCGGTGCCGTTCCAGCAGGGCGCGGGCCCGGGGCAGGTCGGCGTGGCCTTCGGTGCCGGGCTCGATGCCGTCGAGGATCGCGCCCGCCGCGTCGAACCGCTCCAGCGCCTCGGCGTAGCGCCACTGCCGTAGCCGGAGCAACCCGAGGAACTCGACGGCAGAGGCCTCACCGCGCAGATGCCCGGCAGCCGCCTCGTCGCGGGCGGCGGCGACCGCCTCGGCCCCGGCCTTGCCGTGCCGTCCCAATTCTGTGTACGTGTGCGCCAGTTGGGCGTGGAGTGCGCCGGACATCCTGGTGCCGGGCGCGTGCGCGTCGGCGAGCCGGGCGCCTGTGCGCAGGGCGGGCAGCAGCGTCTCGTGGTGTCCGGCCTTGAGCTGGAGCGGCCACAGGGCACGGCAGATCCGCAGCGCCGTCGTCACCTCGCCCGACTCCTCGGCCGCCGCGACGGCCTCGACGAGCACGGCGGCGTCGTCCGCGAGGACGGCGAGGGCGGCGCCCCGGTCGGCGTGCGGGGCGGGACGGTGGTCCGGGAGGGCGTCGGGGATCCGCCAGCTCTCCGGGAGGGCGGCCCGGGCGGCGTCCACGGCGCGCCGCTCGTAGTGGGTGAGGGTGCGGGCGAGGGCGGCGGAGCATGCGGCGATGCCGTCGGTGGCGACGGCGGTCCGCTCGGCGTGGGCCCGCACCGCGGCACGGTAGCGGTACCGGCCGTCGTCCGTGCGGTCGAGCAGCAGGGCGTCGGCGAGCTCCTCCAACAGGGCGGCGGGCTCCGCCTGTTGAGGGCCGGTGACCGCGGCGGCGGCTGTCGCGTCGAGGGCGGGCCAGGCGCGGAGCGCGGCGAGCCGGTAGAGGCGTGCAGCCTCGGGGCTCAGCCTGCGGTAGGTGCCCTCGGCCGCGGCCCCGACCGGATCGTTCGCACCGTCCACGGCGGGCTCCAGGGGTTCGTGCGGCGCGGTCGACAGGCGGCGGGCCGCGGCGTGCAGGGCGTACGGGTGGCCGCCGCAGCGGTCCAGGACAGCGGGCAGGGTCGCCTTCGCGGCGGCGACCGCGGGCTTGCCGGCGACCTCGGTGAGCAGGCGTTTGGCGTCGCGGGGCGGCAGCGGCCCGAGGGCGATGCGTACGGCGCCGAGCCCGGCGAGCCGGTCGCGGGCGACGACGACGGTGCAGACGCCGGGCGCGGTGACGACGAGGGGCTGCACCTGGGCGGTGGACGTGGCGTGGTCGAGGACGACGAGCATCCGGCGCTCGTCGAGGAGGGCGCGCAGCGCGGCGATCCGGTCGGCCTGCGCGGGCGGCATCCGGTCGTCGGGCACGCCGAGTTCGCGCAGCAGCAGGGCCGCGCCCTCGCCGGGGCCCCGGCCGCGCAGGTCGGCGTAGAGCTGTCCGTCGGGGAAGCGGTCGGCGCGCCGCCATCCCCAGTGGACGGCGACGGCGGTGGTGCCGATGCCTTCGGGGCCGTGCAGTTGGACGGTGCGGGGGCGGCCCGCGAAGGGCCGGCCGGCCTCGTCGTCGAGCTGTCGCATGACGTCGCGCCGGTCGGTGAAGACGTACGGCGCGGACGGGAGGCGGGGCCGGGCGCCGGCCGGTCCGGTGAGCGGGCTCGCGAGGCCTACGGCCAACTGCCGGAATTCAGCGAGGAGTTCGGGGCGTCCGGCCGCGCCCTCGACGACCAGACGGGCGACGTGCTCGCGCTGCTCGGGGGTGGCGGGCGCGGGGACCTCGCGTCCGGTGATGCGGCGCACCAGCGCGCCGGTCGTCTCCCAGGCGCGCTTCCCGGCCTCGTTGGCCATCCCGGAGCCGACCGCTATCAGCACTCCGGCGACCGCCGTGACCGGTTCCACCATGAGTCCACTCCCCCGCGCACCGACAGCCCTGCACCGCCTGACGAATGATCAAGCCTACGGCGCGGGGCACCCCGTTCACAGGGGAACGGGCCGCTCGGGGGCGGGACTTCAGAACTGCCGGTTCGGCCAGTCCAGGAGCCGCGCGCCGATCACCGCCGTCTGGAGCGTGTACCGGTGCACGGGGTCGGCGGGGTCCGCGCCGGTCAGCTGGTGGATGCGGGCCAGCCGGTAGGTGAAGGCGCGGACGCTGAGGGAGAGGCGGCGGGCGGCCTCGGCCGCGACGCAGCCGGTGTCGAAGTACGTGGCGAGCGTGTCGATGAGCGGCTGGGCGCCGCCGCGCGCCTGCTGGAGCGGGCCGAGGGCGTTCTGCACGAGGTCGGCCATGGCCTGCCGGTCCCGGGTGAGCACCGGGTAGACGAGGAGGTCGGCGGCGCGCAGCACCGGGTCCTCCAGTTCGAGCCGGTCGGCGAGATCGAGGGCGCCCAGGGCCTCCTCGTAGGACTGGACGACGCCGCCGGGTCCGGACTGGGGACGCCCGATGGCGACGCGGCCACCGTCGGTCGCGGCGTGGGCCTGCTTGGCGAAGTGGACGAGGACCTCGTCCTGGTCGCCGGGCGCGATGCAGACGAGGCGGCCGTCCTTGGTGGTGAGCAGGACGTTGCGGTCGCCGAAGCGGGCGCTGAGGGAGCGCTCGACGTCGCGCGGGGCGCTGTCGCCCTCGTCGTAGGCGCGGGCGCCCTGGGCGACGGCGACGGCGTGCGCGTAGGACAGGCGCAGGCCGAAGCGTTCGGCGCGCTCGGCGATCCGGCCGAGGTCGCTGCGGCCGTGCAGGAGGTCGTCGATGAACTCGCGGCGGGCCGCCTCCTCGCGGCGTACGGCGACGCGCTGGGCGCGCTCGTAGCCCTCGGCGAACGCGTCGACGCCCTGGGCGACGGCCGCCAGGACGGCGTCCAGCGGGGCGGCGAAGTCGTACGGATGGGCGCGGGCCTGGGCCAGATGGACGCCGACGAGCTCCCGCAGTCCGTGCCCGGCCTCGGCCGCGCGCTCGCCGAGGGCGCGCCGCGAGTCGAGTTCGGCGCGGGTGAGGCGGCGGCCGGTGGCGGAGGCCTCGGCGACGATCCGGACGAACCCGTCGAGGAACTCGTCCGGTATGCCCCGCTCCGTCGCCATGTGCGCCCCCGCCTCGCTGAACTCCCGCCGTGGCCTTTGTAGCGCAGGGCCGGGCAGCGGCCACAGGCGGGGGCGTCCGGTCACGCCGGGGGTGGGGTGGTGGCGCGGGTGATGGCGGACTCGACGGCGGCGACCCGGTCGGCGAGCAGTCCGAGCGCGGCCACGGCCCGCACGAGCGGGTCGGTCTCGGGGCCGCCGAGGGTGCGGGCGCGGACGTGACCGGCCTTGATCTCGGCCCAGCGGGCGAGCCGCTCGCCGATGAGCGTGCCGCGCAGCTCGGCGAGCTTGAGGAGGTTGGCCTCGGCGCCGGTGGTGAGAGTCTGGGCCTCGCTCGCGTAGTGGTCGGACACGACGGCCGCGAGCTCGTCGTCGTTCATCGCGGGGTCGATGCGGGCGGCGATCCTGTTCATGTCGCGGTACGAGCCCTGGAGCCGGAAGGGCGGTTCGGTGCGGGTCGCCGGGTCCTGGGCGGCGGACGCGATGTAGGCGGCGTTGACGGCGAGGACGGTGGCGCGGGCGGCGAGCAGGTGGCGCAAGACGGTGACGACGCGCTCGCGCTCGGCGGGCGGGTAGGGGTGGACGAGCCGGTCGGGGCGTGCGGTGGGATCGCCGGCGGCGAGGCGGACGAGGAGGTCGAGGTCGGCGCGGTCGCGGCCGGCGAGCGGGGCGAGGTGCGGGTTGGCGGTGAGCGCGTTCTCGACGAAGGAGAGGGCGAAGGCCTCCTCCTTGCCGGTGAGGACGTCGCCGAGGTTCCACACGTCGGCGCGGTTGGCGAGCATGTCGGGGATGCGGAAGCGGGCACCGGACTCGGTGTACGGGTTTCCGGCCATGCAGACGGCGAAGCGCTTGCCGCGCAGGTCGTAGGTGCGGGACCGCCCGTTCCAGACGCCCTCCATGCGGCGCTGGGCGTCGCACAGGGAGATGAACTTCTGGAGGAGTTCGGGCGAGGTGTGCTGGATGTCGTCGAGGTGGAGCAGGACGTTGTTCCCGGCCTCCAGGGCGAAGTTGACCTTCTCGATCTCCTGGCGGGCCGCCGCGTTCGGGGCCTCGTCGGGGTCCAGTGAGGTGACGCCGTGGCCGAGGGCGGGGCCGTTGACCTTGACGAGGATCATGCCGAGGCGGTCGGCGACGTACTCCATGAGGGTCGTCTTGCCGTAGCCCGGCGGCGAGATCAGCAGCAACAGGCCTCCCGCGCTGCCGAGTTGGGCCGCAAGGTTGTCGCCGATCAGCGGCAGGTACACCTCGTCGATGAGCCGGCCGCGCACGAAGGTGGGCAGGACGTGCGGGCGGTGCTCGTCCAGGCGCAGCCGGTCGCGTTCGGCGGCGGCGAGGCGGGTGCGGAGCTTCTGGTAGGCGCGGTGCCCGGGGACGGTCTCGGTCCTGAACCGGCGGGTGCGCGCGAGGAGTTCGTCGAGTCGCACGGTGAGGGTGCGGGAGCTGATGCGCGGGTGACTGCCGAGCAGTCCGGTGACGGTGGCGGTAAGGTCGGCGGCGCCTTCGTAGCGCTCCAGGTCCGGGCAGAGTTCGACGGCGACGGCCTCGGGCAGGTCGGGGGCGCTCTCCCCCGCCGGGTCGGCCGAGGCCGCGTAGGCCTGGAGCCAGGCCTCGACGATCTGCCGCCGGGAGCCGAGATCGGGCAGCCCGCGCAGGTCCTCCTCGTACGCGGGGCCGTCCACGGTGCGGCGGAACTTGTCGAGGAAGGTGCGCACCCGGGTGGAGGTCACGAAGCCGTGGGGTGCGGTGCTCAGCTCGTCGAAGAGGTACGCGGCGGCGTCCGTGTCGCCGTCCATGCGGGCGGCGAGTTCCCGCCGGAAGTCCTCGATGGCGGGGGCGAGGCCGAAGGTGTCGCGGGCGCGGGCGAGGGAGCGGGCCCGGCGGGCGAGCGGCTCGCGCTCGTCCTCCGGCACCCCGTGCGCCCAGAACAGCTGGGCCGCGGCGCGGGCGGCCGGGGTGTGCCGCAGAAGCCCGGCGCCGGCGTGCAGGCGCAGCACGGCGGTGAGGATCTCGGTGGCGTCGTGGTCGTGCACACCGCGTTCGTGGCCCTCGTCGTACGCGTCCTCGGCGGCCCGGCGGACCAGCGCGGGCAGGTCCTCGGCGGCGGCGAGGGCGTCGGCGCCGTGCTCGTCGAGGAGGCGGGCGGCGAGGTGCTCGGCCCGGTAGACCTCGGGGGTCTCGGAGGTGAGGTGCTGCTCCCAGTAGGGGCGGGTCGCGGCGAAGTCGGGGTCGGTGACGGGCGCGCGGTAGTCGGTGCCGGTGACGGCGAAGGCCATGCCGTCGCCGTGCGGGACGAGGGTGAGCTCCAGGGGCTGGCTGTTGACGGCGAAGCGGTGGCGGCCGAGGCGGATGGTGTCGCCGCCGTCGGTGTAGAGGTCGGCGCGGTCGCGCAGGGCGCGGACGGCTTCCTGCCGGGCGGCGGTGAGGCGGCCCGCGAGTTCGTCGGCGCGCACCTGGTCGCCGAGGGCGCGCAGCTCGTCGATGGTGCGGCCGACCTTGGCGACGAGCGGGTCGGAGGCGAAGTAGGTGTGGACGGCGTCGGCGGAGTCCAGGCCGGCGGAGCGGCGGGCGACGGTCTCCAGGACGCGCCCGGCGGAGCCGACGAGCCGTTCGGCGCGGCGGGCCCGCTCGTCGGTGAGGCCCTGTTTGCGGACGGCGAAGACCTCGTGGATCTCGGTCCGCTTGGCCTCCAGGTCGTCGAGGAACTCCTCGGATTCGGCGAACCGTCCGTGCAGGTCCTCGAGTTGGAGGACGAGCCGGGAGAGGTGCTCGTCGCAGGCCTGCGGGGTGTCGGCGGCGGCGAGCGCCCCGGCGACGGCCTGCCCGAGCAGCGCGAACTCGGCGGCGAACTCGGCGCGCCCTTCACGGGCGGTGAGCTCGCGGCGGCGGACATCCAGGCCGGCGCGGGTGCGGTTGACGCCGGCGAGGGCCTCGGCGATGCGCTCCAGGACGGTCGCGCGGACGGTGGCGTCGGCGATGTCGAGGCCGGTGACGACTTCGGTCACCGTCTGCAACTGCTCTCCGGCCTCCCGGAGTTCGCCGTGCAGGGCGCCGGCCTCGGCGACGGTCGTGAGCTCCTCGGCGCGGCGCGCCAGCGCGTCGACCTTCTCGTGGTGCGCGGCGAAGGCGTCGGGGCGGGCGAGGAAGGTGACGGCGCGCTGCCCGGCGGCGGTGATGTCGTCCGCCAGTTCGGCGGCGAGCGCGTCGATGCGGGCGGCGTCGGCGTAGCGCATCTCCTTGACGGCGAGCAACTGCCCCTGTGCGCGACGGAGTTCGGTGATCCGCTCGACCCACTCGGGAGCGGAGCGCGGGGCCTCGCCGCGGATCCGGCGGACCAGTCCGGTGATGCGGGCGGCGCACTCGGTGAGCCGGTCGGCGGCCTGCCGGGTGAGGTCGCGCACGGTCGCGTACTCGGTCACGACCTGTTCGGCGGTGGCCTTCAGCGCGTTCAAGGGTTCGCCGAGCGCGTCGAGTTCGGGGTCGCCGAGCCAGTGGTACTGGCCGGTGGCGCGGGCGCAGGCGGCGACGAGGGCCTCGTAGGCGGCGGTGGTGGGGGTGTCGGCGGTGCCGCTGACGGTGCGGGCGACGGCGAGGGCGTCGGAGATGCCGCGTACCAGGTCGGCGTTGCCGACGCGGGCCAGCGGCCCCTCGCCGGCGGGGCGGGCGGCGGCGTGCGCGTCGGAGACGTACGGGGAGCGCCAACGCTGGACCGGGTGGACGCGGGCCGGCTCGGCGTCGGCGGCGGTGCGCAGGACGATGAGGGTGCCGTCGTCGAAGAGGGCGTGGCCGCGGCAGGCGATCGGGGTGGCGAACTCCTTGCGGATGACGTTGTACGAGAGCAGCAGCGCCCGTTCGCCGCCGCGCGCCTGGAAGACGTAGAGGACGTCCTCGCCGTTGGGCGAGCGGACGGTGCGCTCGTACTCCAGGCCGGTGGTGTCGAGGGCGTCGAAGCTGCGGTGCTCGCCGGTGGCGAGGACGTGGCCGCCAGGGAAGACGACGCCCTGCTCGTCGGGGAGGACGCGGCCGGTGCGCCCGAGGCCGTCGAGGCGGACGGTGCCCCGGGTGAGGGTGTCGTGGACGAGGTAGCGGTCGGTGTGCTCCTTGTAGGGGCGCACGCGCAGCAGGACGAGCGGGCCGACGCGGGCGTGGGCGACGGCCGCGTCGGCGAGCGACTGGAGCGGTTCGTCGACGGGCTCGCTGTAGATGCCCTCGCCGGTCTCGGTGTCGTCCTCGGCCTTGAGGGTGAGGGTGCCGTCGAGCGTGTCGACATAGAGTCCGGCGCCCGGGATCGCGATGTGCGGATGGCGTCCGGGCACGTGGTCGTCGCGGGTGGCGGGGGTCCAGCGCAGGTCGTGGGCGGGCGGCACGACATGGTCGCGGTCGCCGCGCGCGTCGAGGAAGGCCGCGCGGCCGTCCACGGTGAGCGTCCAGCGCAGCACCCGGATGTCGTCGGCCTTGTCGCCGGTGCGGAAGACGGCGAGGAGCTTTCCGTCGAGGGGGCGCAGCCGGATCAGCCGGGCCGCGCGGAAGTAGCGGTGCAGGGCGCCGAACTCGCGGACGAAGTCGGGGTCGTCGAGCAGTCCGGGCGCCGCGCTCGCGTCGAGCGGCTCCAGGCTGTGGCGGTCGTGGAGGGTGAACACGTCGGCGACGGCCGGCTCTCCGGAACCGCCGTCCGACGGGGTGGTCCGGCCGAAGAGGAGCAGGTCGCCGACGGCGACGACGTCGCGGGCCACGGCCGGGTGCCCGGTGCCGAGGTGTTCGGTGCCGTCGAGCGCGAGGCCGGTGGAGCCGAAGGTCTCCAGGCGGCGCTCGTTGAGCCGGCCGGCCCGCTCGGCGAGCTGCCGGGCCTGCCCGGCGAGCCGGTCGCGCAGGACGTCGTACGTGCCCGCGTCCAGACCCGTTTCCATGTGCGGGTTCCCTCTCGTTCGTCTCGGCGGATCGAAGCCCGGCCGGGGCCGCCCACCCCCGTGGAGCGGTCCCGGCCGGGGTCTCGGGTCAGGTGCGCGCGGCGCCGTTCAGCTCGGCTATCGGCAGATCGGCCAGCCCCAACTGGCCTGCCTTGTCGAGCAGTTCGCGCACCTGACCGGCCTGTTCGCCGCCGCCCTTCATGAGCTTCATGAGCAGCGCGGAGACGGTGAGGTTCTGCACGTCGGCCGTGGAGACCGACCCGAGGATCTTCGAGAGGTCCGCGGTGAAGTCCGCCGAACCGTCCAGCCACGGCCCCGCGAGGGTCCGGGCGGTGTCGGAGTGACGGACGAAGGAGTCGACGCCCTTGCCCAGCGCGATCGAGTTGACGATCTTGTCGAAGAACGCGGACTCGCCGCCGACGATGCTGATGTCCGCGCTCTCCAGGCCGGTGGCGAGCACCGTGGCCTGCGCCTCGGCGACGTGCCGCTGCGCGTCGAGCCCGGCGAGCCGGATCTCCTTCTCGGCCTGGAGCCGCAGCCGGTACTCCTCGTGTCCGCGGGAGGCCTCGTCGAGCGCGGCCATCGCGACGGCCTTCTGGTTGATGCCCTCGGCCTCCGCCTTCAACTTCTCGGAGATCGCGGTGGCCTCGGCGAGGGCCTTGGCGCGGGCCCCCTCGGCCTCGGCGCGCATACGGGCCTCCGTCGCCTCGGCCTCGGCGCGGCCGGCCTTCTCGATGACCTCGGCCTCCTTGTCGCGCACCTGCACCTCGGCGAGCCCGCCGGCCGCCGCCTCCGCCTGGAGACCCGCGGCGAGCTTCAGCTTGGCCTGCGACGTGAGCTCGGCGGACTTCAACTCGGCCTCGGCGAGCGTGAGTCGTTCGGCGGCGCGGTGCGTGGCGGCCTGTTCGGCGGCCTCCGCGGCCTTGATGTCCTTGACGAGCTTCTCCTGCGCCTCGGCCTCCGCCGCGATGATGACGGCCTGCCGCCCGCGCTCGGCCTCCTCGACCGCGCGCAGCTTCTTGATGGACTCCTCCTGCTCGGCGACCGTGCGGTCGACGGCGACACGCTCGCGGACGACCTCGGCGATCTCCCGCCTCTCCGCCTCGACCTCCTTGTCCGCGGCGATCTTCGACAGCTGCGTCTCGCGCTCCCGGGCGATGACCTCCAGGAGACGGTCCTTCTCGATGCGCTCGTTCTCGACGGCGATGACGCGCTCGCGGTTCTTCTGCGCGACGGCGACCTCACGGGCCTGGTTCTCGCGCTGCACCCCGAGCTTCTCCTCGGTGACGAGGAACGCGCCCTGCGCCCGCAGCCGTTCCTCCTCCACGACCCGCGCGGTCTCGGCCTCCTCGCGGGCCCGCACCGTGTCGATCTCACGCTTCTGCTTGATCTCGGCGTCGGCCTGCCGGCGCTCCAGCTCCAGGATGGTCTCGCGCGCGTCGACGTTCTGCCGCGTGATCTCCTTCTCCTCCGTGCGCTGGAACTCGTTGGTCTTCACATGCTCCACGGTGGTCAGCTCGGTGATCTTCCGGATGCCCTGCGCGTCGAGGACGTTGTCCGGGTCGAGCTGGCTGAGCGGCGTCTGCTCCAGGTAGTCGATCGCCGCGTCCTCGAGGTGGTAGCCGTTCAGGTCGACGCCGATGACCTCGATGATCCGGTACCGCAGCTCCTCGCGCTTGGTGTACAGGTCGGTGAAGTCGAGCTGCTTGCCGACCGTCTTGAGCGCCTCCGAGAACTTCGCGTGGAACAGCTCCTGGAGCGTCTTCTGGTCGCTGGCCCGCGCGGTGCCGACGTTCTGCGCGACGCGGATGACGTCGTCGACGGTCTTGTTCACCTTCACGAAGAACGAGATCCGGATGTCGGCCCGGATGTTGTCCTTGCAGATCAGGCCGTCGCGACCGGTGCGGGTGATGTCGATGGTCTTCACCGAGATGTCCATGATCTCGGCCTTGTGCAGCACCGGCAGCACGACCTGCCCGGTGAAGGTCACGTCGACCCTGCGCATCCTGGAGACGATGAGCGCCTTGCCCTGCTCGACCTTGCGGAACAGGCGCGTGAAGGCGAACAGCAGCGCGGCGACGACGAGCAGGGCGACGACGACGGACACGCCGATGCCCACGGTGGTGGCATCCATGAAGAAGTCCTTCGGATCCAGGGCCGGTCGGCCCTCGGTGACGGTGAAGACGCGGTACGGCCGCAAGGGTGCGACCGGCACAGGGATGACGTCAGTCACGGACGCGGTGCGCACCGGTTCGGTTGCGGACCGTGGCGGTCTGTCGGTGTGCCGTGACGTCGCGGCTCTCCGCGCAGGGATGGGTGGTTCGGCGCCGGGTGTCAGACGCCGGCGTCAGACGCCGGCGCCGGGCGACTCCGCGCGACGGCGGCCGGGTTCGTCCGGCGCGGGTTCGTCGGGCGCGGGTTCGTCGGGTGCGCGTGCATCCGGAGCGCGTTCGTGAGGTGCCGGGTGAGCCGGCGCGGGTTCGTCCGGTGCGAGATGGTCCGGCGCGGATTCGGCCGGCCCCGGCTCGGCGGACCCGAACGGCTCGGCGGACCCGAACGAGTCGGGCGCGAGGGGCGGAGCCGTGCGGACGACCGGACAGGTGATGCCCGTTCCCCCGTGAGCGAGCGCGATCCCCCCTGCCGCGTACGCCTCGTCCATGCCCCCGCCCCCTCGTGCCGTGACTCCCCCGACGGCACTCCGATGCCGGGCCCCGTTTCCGGAACCCGGCATCGGAGTCAGCCCCCCGTTCCTGCCACGATCATCCTGCCCCGCGCCCGCCCCACCGCACATTGCCGCAATCCGGCAATCTTTACGCGCCCTTGATGCCGAGGAGTGACGGGTGAGCGGTGCTCCGCTACCAGCGTGGCTGCAACGGCCGCCCGGCACCCGGGCCTTGACGCTCGGCGAGCAGACGCTTGCGATGGCCGCTGCGGCGGAAGGCGGTGACGATCGCGATGACGGCACCGGCGGCGACACCGAGCACCGGGAGAAGAACGGCCGGCACCAGTCCGATGCCGAACGCGAGGAAGCCTCCGGAGTAGCCGATGGCATACCGGTCCGGGTCCGGGGAGGAACAGGTGACCTCGTAGTCGCCCGTCCGCGACACCTCGATCGTGTAGCGCGGGTTCCAGACCTCGTGACGGGTGTGGAACACGTCGATGCCCGGACCGGTGAGCCGCGGCTCGCCCGGCCCGGTGATGCCGCACTTCTGATCGGGCGTCGGGCCCGGGGGGTCCCTGACCCAGATCGCCTTGTCGCTGTCCGGCCCGATGTGCAGGGAGACGGTGTCCCCCTTGCCGAACTGGTGCCCGGTGTCAACCGCGTCGACCACCCGGCTGAACCGGTACACGGCGATGACCGCGCCCAGCACGATGAGTGCGAGGGCGACGGCGGCCGCCACCGCGTACCAACGGCGCCCGGGTCTCAGTTCGTTCGCCGATATCCGCGGCGGCGGGGAGCTGATCTGCATCGACACACCTTAGAGGCGGGGTGCCGGCACCCCGCGGGCGCGGCCACCCCGCCGCCTCGCCGTGCCGCGACTCAGTCCTCCTGAACCGGCTCCTCCGCGTTGCGCCACGTCGTGACGTCGAGCGTGATGTACGTACTGGGGTCGTTGGTCCCGGACTTGCCGCGGAAGGTGATGAGACCGATGTGCCCGGCGTTGCTGCGGACGCAGATCTGCGAACCGGCGCCCAGCTGGTCCATCGTGATGTCTTCCGTGAAGCGCGTCTCGTTGCGGCAGGTCTCCAGCGAGCCCTTCTGCGAGTTGTTGAGCAGGACCAGCTTCCCGTTGTCGGTGCCGACCTTCGCGTCGCTGAAGCCCATCGAGTCCGCGTAGAAGAAGAAGTCACCGCCGGAGTACGAGGCCCCCGTGCCGCCACCGTCGAGCGGCTTGACCGGGTTGTCCCCGAGCTGGAGGTAGTAGTTCTCCGTCAGGTTGATGTTCTTGTACGTGGCCGGCTTGGGGTCGGGCCGCTTCCCGTTGTCGGTGCCCTTCGCGGACCCGCCCGATCCGCCGGAGCCGCTCGAACCGCCCGAGGACGAGGACTGGTCGCCCTTGTTCTCATCGGGCACGAGCGCGCCGATCACCCCGAGCGCGACCAGCACGCCGACGATCGAGGCGGCGACGATGAGCCCGGTGCGCTTCTTCGGGGGCGGCGGCACGGCGCCCCAGGGACGCCCGGCGCCCGGGTGCGGCGCGCCCATCGGCACGTGGCCTCCGGTCGGCGGCATCGGACCCCGGTAGCCGGGACCCGGCGGAGGCGTCTGGTACCCGGGCTGCGCGTATCCGGGCTGCGCGACGGGCGGCGGGGTCTGGGCGAAGGCCGTGGGGGCGTACGGCGAGGGGCCGGTCGGCGGCGGGACGGCGGCCGTCGGCGGATGCGGCGTCGAAGCGGCCCCGGGCGGCGGCGTGTGGGGCGCCTGGGTCGGCGCGTGCGAGACGTGACCGGCGACCGGCGGGGGCGTGGCGGACGCCTGGGTCGGCGGGTACGGCGGCTGCCCCGCGACGGGCGCCGGCGTGGCGGCCCCCGCCGTGGGCGGCGGGGTCTGCGCCGGGGCCGGCATCTGCGAGCGGTCGACGAGCGCGGTCGCGAACGACTGGGGCAGCCAGTCCTCGCCCTGGCGCAGCGGCGTCGGCGACACCTCGTGGCACAGCGCGATGACCTCGTCGAGGGACGGCCGGTCGGCCGGATCGCGGCTCAGGCAGCGGGTGACCAGCGGGCGCAGCACGTCGGGCAGACGGCTGAGGTCGGGGTCCTCGTGCACGATCCGATAGAGCACGGCGTGCGAGGCACCCTCCCCGTAGGCGGGCGCGCCGATGGCGGCGAACGCGGCGATCTGGCCGAGCGCGAAGACGTCCGTCGCGGGGCTCACGGTGCCGGACATCGCCTGCTCGGGGGCCATGAACGCGGGGGTGCCGACCGTGACGCCGCTGCTGGTGAGCGAGGTGGCGTCGGCGGCGCGGGCGATGCCGAAGTCGATGACGCGCGGGCCGTCGCCGGCGAGCAGGACGTTGCCGGGCTTCAGGTCGCGGTGGACGATGCCCGCGCCGTGGATGACCTGCAGCGCCTCGGCGACACCGACGGTGAGCAGCAGGGTGCTCCGCACGGGCAGGGCGCCGTGCTGGGCGACGGCTCCGGCCAGGGACGGGCCGGGCACGTAGGCGGTAGCGAGCCAGGGCGGGTTGCCCTGGGTGTCGCAGTCGATGACGGGCGCGGTGTAGAGGCCCTGGACGCGCTGAGCGGAGTGCACCTCCTGCTCGAAGCGCCGCCGGAAGTCGGCGTCCTCGCTGAACTCGGGCCGGATGACCTTGACGGCGAGGGGGCGGCCGCCCGGGGTGTACGAGAGGTACACCTTGCCCATGCCGCCCGCGCCGAGGACGGCCACCACGCGGTAGCCGCCGACCACGGCAGGATCGTCGGCCTGGAGTGGCTGGAACGGACTCTGCGACGGTGTCGTCATCGCGACACATCCCCCTTTGCTGCGGCCGGCACCGGCTGCCCGGTGCCCGAAAGACCTGGGGAGCGTACCGAATGGCGCGACCGGTTCGAGTCACTGCGGGGGTTTGTCCCCGGCGCGGCAACCCGGCGCCCGGGACAACGAAAAGTGCCGGTCGAGAAGGATCTCGACCGGCACTCCGTGGTGTCCGAGGGGGGACTTGAACCCCCACGCCCGATAAAGGGCACTAGCACCTCAAGCTAGCGCGTCTGCCATTCCGCCACCCGGACAAGGTGTCTGCCGCCTGTTTGCGGGGTGTTCCCCGCGGCGACATGGACAACAATACCAAGGTTTCGGAGTGCCTTTCACCTGCGTATCCGCGCGGCCCGGGCGGCACCGCCTAGAGTCTCACCATGAGTGACGCGACGATGACGCAACGTCGAGGAAAGGTGCGCCGACCTCGGATGTTGTCCCCGCTGCGGGAGCATCTGCGGGACACCTTCTGGTTCGCCCCGACCGCGGCGATGGTGCTGGTGTGGCTGGTGTGGATGCTCGCCGCCGCGATCGACGGCGTGATCGTGGAGTCCCTCCAGGACAGCGGCGACTTCGACGCGGTCAAGGACCTGATGAGCATCGCGGACGACGCGAAGACGGTCGTGACGACGATCAGCTCCGCGATGATGACCTTCATCGGTGTCGTGTTCAGCATCTCGCTGGTGGCCGTGCAGATGGCGGCGGGGCAGCAGACGCCCCGCGTGGTGCGGCTCTTCGTACGGAGCCGGATCACGAAGGCCACCTTCGCCGTCTTCCTGGCCACCTTCCTGCTGTCCCTGCTGGTCCTGACCTCGTTCGAGAGCGAGGAGGATCCGCGCCTGGTGACGACCGTGCCGTTCCTGGAGGCGCTGCTCACCCTCGTCCTGGTGGGCCTGAGCCTCCTTCTCTTCGTGATGTACGTGAACTCGACGCTGCGGATGCTGCGCGTCGGGCACGTCATCGACCGGGTCACGGCGGAGGCCTTCCGCGTCGTGGCCCGCATGCCGTACGTGGAGGGAGGCGCCCCCGGACCCGGACCCGGGGAGGGGCGCCCGGAGGAGGGTCTCGGGCCGGAGACCGGCCGGGTGGCCTACCGCGGCCGGGCCGGGGTGCTGCGGGACGTGAACATCGCGCGGCTCGTGCACGCCGCCCGCCGGCAGGGAGTCGTCCTCAGAGTGCTGCCCGGGCTCGGTGACTTCGTCGTGCCGGGCACGCCGCTGCTCGCGGTGCACGGTGGAGCCGCACCGTCGCCGCGGGCAGTGGGGCGGTGCGTGTCGGTGGGCGTCGAGCGCACCTTCCACCAGGACCTGGGCTTCGGCCTGCGGGTCCTCGCGGACATCGCGCTGCGCGCCCTGTCGCCGGCGGTGAACGATCCGACGACCGCCGTGCAGTCCCTCGACCGCATCGTGCAGTTCCTGGCGGCGCTGGGCCGGCGGCCGCTGATGGAGCTCCAGTACACGGACCGCGGCGGCGCTGTCCGGCTCGTCCAGCCGGTGCCGCGCTGGGACGAGCTGGTCGACCTCGCCTTCACCGAGATCCGCACGTGCGCCGCCGGGAGCCCGCAGGTCGTCCGGCGGATGTTCGCCGCGTTCGACGATCTCCTGACCCTGGTGCCCGAGGAGCGTCGCGCCCCGCTGCTGCGCCACCGTGAACTCCTGGTCCAGAGCGTGGAGCGCACGGTGCCCACCGCCGCCGACCGGGCCTTCGCCCTGCAACCCGACCGCCAGGGCATCGGCTGACGCTCGGGCAGGCGCGGGCCCACCGGGCGGTGAGGCATGAGGGCCCGGGAGCGCGGGCCCCCCGCCTCCGGCCGGCGCGGCGCGGACACGCGGCCCGCGCCGCGCCCACGCCGCTCCGACTCGGCACCGGTCAGGGCATCAGGTGGTACTCCGGGAAGTTCCCCGGCAGGCGTTCACCGGCCGGGCCCTCGGTGACGGCCCGGACGAGCAGCTCGCCGCCGACGAACGCGCCGCGCCACGACGCCCCGAACCCGCCGAACAGCTCGTCCCGGTCCCCGCGCGAGCGCGCGTTCCCGTGACCGACCTTGAACGCCCGGATCTGCGGGGCGAGCCGCGCGAAGGTCGCCGGGTCGTCCGTGGAGAGGGTCGCCACGAGCGCCCCGTTCGACGCGTTCATGGCCGCGAGCAGCTCGGCCTCGGTGTCGACCAGGACGATGGTGTCGACCGGGCCGAAGGGTTCGGCGTGGTGCAGTGGTGAGGACGGCGGCGGTCCGAGCAGCGTCACCGGGTGGACGTAGGCGCTGGTGTCCTGGCCGGGCAGGAACCGGCCGGGGTCCGCGCTCGCCCGGTGCAGCGGCACGGCTCCGCGGTCGATGGCCTCGCCGACCTGGTCGCTGAGCTCCTTGGCCTTCGCGGCGTTGATGAGCGGCCCGAAGTCGAGGTCCGGGTAGGGGTCGGAGGGGTCCGCGACCGCGAGGGGGTGGCCGACGCGCAGGGTGCGCACGGCGGGCAGGTACGCGTCGAGGAACGCGTCGAACGCCTCGCGCTGGACGACGAACCGGGGGTAGGCGGTGCAGCGCTGCTTCCCGTAGTCGAACAGCTTGGGGATCGCGGCCGTCAGGCCGGCCCAGTCCGTGTGGTTCCAGATACCCCAGGTGTTGAGTCCTTCCTGTTCGAGGATGTGCCGTTTGCCGAGGTCGGCGACGGCCGTCGCGACGGCCGCGCCGGTGTCGCGTCCGCCGACGAAGGAGACGCAGCCGATCTCCGGCGCCCGCACGAGCGCCTCGGACAGCTGGCCGCCGCTGCCGCTGACGAGCGTGACGGGGAGGCCCTCGCGGGCGGCGAGGGCGCAGGCCAGGGTGAGGCAGGCGACGCCGCCGTCGGTCGGGGTCTTGGCGATCACCGCATTGCCCGCGAGGGCCTGTACCAGCAATGCGTGAACGAGCACGCTCATCGGATAGTTCCAGCTCGCGATGTTGGACACCGGGCCGGGCAGCGGGGTGCGCCCGTCGAGCATGTCGTCGATGCCGTCCACGTACCAGCGGACGCCGTCGACGGCCCGGTCGACGTCGGCCAGGGCCAGGCGCCAGGGCTTGCCGATCTCCCAGACCAGCAACAGCGCGAGCAGTTCACGGTGTTCGGCGAGGGCGTCGAGGGTGGCGGCGACGCGGGCCCGGCGCTCGGGCAGCGGGATGTGCCGCCAGGCGCGGTGCTGGTCGAGCGAGGCGCGGACGGCGCGGTGGGCGGCCTCGGCGTCGAGGCGTGGCGGGCCCGCGACGGGACGGCCGTCGACCGGGCTGGTGGCGGGCAGGGGCAGGCCGTCGGGCTGCCAGCCGCCGTGCCAGAGGTTGAGGACCCGGTCGTCGCGGAAGGCCTCGGGGGCGGTCGCGAGGCAGCGCCGCCAGGCATCGTCCCAGGACGTTCCGGCTTTGAGGGTGGTCGGGGTGGCGGGTGTGGTGAGGGTGGTGGTGGCCATTATTCGGTCTCCGCTCACGGTGCACAGTCGGGGCGGGGGACGTCTCATGGCGTGCGGTCGAGACATCTCTGGAGGGGTGTACGTGTGGGGGTGGGGCCGGGAGGTGCCCGCTCGGCACCTCCCGGAGCGCGCGGGCGTTCGGGAGGCGCCGGGGTCAGCTCTCGGCTTCAAGCCGGTCGAGCACCAGGCGGGCGGTCTCGGTCGGAGTCGCGCCGACGCGGACGCCGGCCGCCTCCAGTGCCTCCTTCTTGGCCTGGGCGGTGCCGGAGGAGCCGGAGACGATCGCGCCGGCGTGCCCCATGGTCTTGCCCTCGGGCGCGGTGAACCCGGCGATGTAGGCGACGACGGGCTTGGTGACGTGGTCGCGTACGTACGCCGCGGCGCGTTCCTCCGCGTCACCGCCGATCTCGCCGATGAGCACGACGAGTTCGGTCTCCGGATCGTTCTCGAAGGCTTCCAGGCAGTCGATGTGGGTGGTGCCGATGACGGGGTCGCCGCCGATGCCGACGCAGGTCGTGAAGCCGATGTCGCGCAGCTCGTACATGAGTTGGTAGGTGAGCGTGCCCGACTTGGAGACGAGGCCGATGCGGCCGGGTTTGGTGATGTCGGCGGGGATGATGCCGGCGTTGGACTGTCCGGGGCTGATGAGGCCGGGGCAGTTGGGGCCGATGACGCGGGTGCCTTTGCGGCGCGCGTGGGCGTGGAAGGCGACGGCGTCGTGGACGGGGATGCCCTCGGTGATGACGACGGCGAGCGGGATGCCCGCGTCGGCCGCTTCGAGGACGGCGGCCTTGGCGAAGGCGGGCGGGACGAAGACGACGCTGACGTCGGCGCCGGTGGCGCGCATGCCCTCGGCGACGCTCCCGAAGACGGGGACGGCGCGGTCGTCGAAGTCGACGGTGCGGCCGGCCTTGCGGGGGTTGACCCCGCCGACCACGTCGGTGCCCGCGGCCAGCATGCGCCGGGTGTGCTTCATGCCCTCGGCCCCGGTCATGCCCTGGACGAGGACCTTGCTCTCCTTGGTGAGATAGATGGCCATGTCCGGGCTCCTTAGCGGGAAGAGACGGCCAGGTCCGCGGCGCACTGCGCGGCGCCGTCCATGGTGGTGGCCTGCTGGACGAGGGGGTGGGCGCGTTCGTCGAGGATGGCGCGGCCGCGGGCGGCGTTGTTGCCGTCGAGGCGGACGACGAGCGGTTTGACGAGGCGGACGCTGTCGAGGGCCTTGACGATGCCGTCGGCGACGGCGTCGCAGGCGGTGATGCCGCCGAAGACGTTGACGAAGACGGACTGGACGGCCGGGTCGGACAGGATGACGTTCAGGCCGTCGGCCATGGTCCGGGCTGAGGCTCCGCCGCCGATGTCGAGAAAGTTGGCGGGGCGTGCGCCGCAGCCGGCGACGACGTCGAGGGTGGACATGACGAGCCCGGCGCCGTTGCCGATGATGCCGACCTCGCCGTCGAGCTTCACGTAGTTGAGGCCCTTGGCCGCCGCCTCGGCTTCGAGTGGGTCGTCGTGGGTGACCTCGTTCGCGCCCCAGCGTTCGCGCCGGAAGCGGGCGTTGTCGTCGAGGGTGACTTTGCCGTCGAGCGCGAGGATCTGACCCTGCGCGGTGCGCACGAGGGGGTTCACCTCGACGAGGACGGCGTCCTCGCGGGTGAGGACGCCCCACAGGCGCACGAGGACGTCGGCGGTCTGCGCCGGCAGTCCGGCCGCCTCGGCGATCTCGGCGGCCTTGGCGCCGGTCACGCCCTCCGCGGGGTCCACCGGGATCCGCGCGACGGCCTCGGGCCGGGTCGCGGCCACCTCCTCGATGTCCATGCCGCCCTCGGCGGAGGCGATGGCGAGGAAGGTGCCGGCCGCGCGGTCGAGCACGTAGGAGACATAGAACTCTGTCTCTATGTCGACGGGTTGGGCCAGCATGACGCTGCGCACGGTGTGGCCCTTGATGTCCATGCCGAGGATCTGACGTGCCGTGAGTTCGGCGGCGGCCGGGTCGGCGGCGAGTTTGACGCCACCCGCCTTGCCGCGGCCTCCGGTCTTCACCTGCGCCTTGACGACGACGCGGCCGCCGAGCCTGCGGGCGATCTCCCGGGCCTCCTTGGCGGACGTGGTGACCTCGGCCCGGGGCACCAAGATGCCGTGTTCCTCGAAGAGTTCCCTTGCCTGGTGTTCGTACAGGTCCATTCCGGCTCCTGACTCGAAAGTGCCGCACGCCCCCTGGACACCACCCACCGGATGCGGGATAACAAGGTTCATACAGTATTCGTCGACTGTATGCAATGTACGAGCGACGCACGAGAACCCGTGCCTCAGTCGTGCTCGGCACGGCTCGCGGTGTCGCTCCAATCCCCCAGGAAGGGACGGGACTTCGCCATGCCCCAGTCCAATGCGGACAACGGCCAGGAGCAGATCTCAGGTGGGCACCTGGTCGCCAAGGCACTCAAGGCGGAGGGTGTGGAGGTCATCTACACCCTCTGCGGCGGCCACATCATCGACATCTACGACGGCTGCGTCGACGAGGGCATCGAAGTCGTCGACGTACGTCACGAGCAGGTCGCCGCGCACGCCGCCGACGGATACGCGCGGCTGACCGGCAAGCCCGGATGCGCCGTCGTGACGGCGGGCCCCGGCACCACGGACGCCGTCACCGGCGTCGCCAACGCCTTCCGGGCCGAGTCACCGATGCTGCTCATCGGCGGCCAGGGCGCCCACACACAGCACAAGATGGGATCGCTCCAGGACCTGCCGCATGTCGACATGATGACGCCCATCACCAAGTTCGCCGCGACCGTGCCGGACACCGCGCGGGCCGCCGACATGGTGTCCATGGCGTTCCGCGAGTGCTACCACGGTGCTCCCGGGCCGTCCTTCCTGGAGATCCCGCGCGACGTCCTGGACGCCAAGGTGCCCGTCGAGAAGGCGCGCGTGCCCGAGGCCGGCCGGTATCGCGCCTCCACCCGGTCGGCCGGCGACCCCGAAGCGATCGAGAAGCTCGCCGACCTGCTGGTCCACTCGGAGAAGCCGGCGATCCTGCTCGGCGGCCAGGTGTGGACGACCCGCGCCACGGAGTCGGCCATCCAGCTGGTGCGCACCCTGAACGTGCCCGCCTACATGAACGGCGCCGGACGCGGCACCCTGCCGCCCGGCGACCCGCACCACTTCCAGCTGTCGCGCCGCTACGCGTTCTCCAACGCGGACCTCATCATCATCGTCGGCACGCCCTTCGACTTCCGCATGGGCTACGGCAAGCGGCTCTCCCCCGACGCGACCGTCGTGCAGATCGACCTCGACTACCGCACGGTCGGCAAGAACCGCGACATCGACCTCGGCATCGTCGGCGACGCGAACCTCGTCCTCCAGCAGGTCACCGAGGCCGCCTCCGGGCGCGTCAACGGGGGCGCGGCCAAGCGCAAGGAGTGGCTCGACGAGCTGCGCGCCGCCGAGCAGACGGCGCTGGAGAAGCGGCTGCCGAGCCTGCGCTCCGACGCCTCCCCCATCCACCCGTACCGGCTCGTCAGCGAGATCAACGACTTCCTCACCGAGGACTCGATCTACATCGGCGACGGCGGCGACATCGTCACCTTCTCCGGCCAGGTCGTGCAGCCCAAGTCTCCCGGCCACTGGATGGACCCGGGACCGCTCGGCACCCTCGGCGTCGGCATCCCCTTCGTGCTCGCCGCCAAGCAGGCACGGCCCGACAAGGAGGTCGTGGCCCTCTTCGGCGACGGCGCCTTCTCCCTGACCGGCTGGGACTTCGAGACGCTGGTGCGCTACGACCTCCCCTTCGTCGGCATCGTCGGCAACAACTCCTCGATGAACCAGATCCGGTACGGCCAGAAGGCCAAGTACGGCGAGGAGCGCGAGCGCGTCGGCAACACCCTCGGTGACGTCCACTACGACAAGTTCGCCCAGATGCTGGGCGGTTACGGCGAAGAGGTCCGCGACCCCGCCGACATCGGCCCGGCCCTGCGCCGCGCCCGCGAGTCCGGCAAGCCGTCCCTGATCAACGTGTGGGTCGATCCGGACGCGTACGCCCCCGGAACCATGAACCAGACCATGTACAAGTAGGGAGGTGCCCGGGATATGACATCCGCGACCAAGGCGCTCGAAGGCATCCGCGTCCTCGACATGACCCACGTCCAGTCGGGCCCCTCCGCGACCCAGATCCTCGCGTGGCTCGGCGCCGACGTGGTCAAGCTGGAGGCGCCGTCCGGCGACATCACGCGCAAGCAGCTGCGTGATCTCCCCGACGTCGACTCCCTCTACTTCACGATGCTCAACTGCAACAAGCGGAGCATCACCCTCAACACCAAGTCGGAGCGCGGCAAGGAACTCCTCACCGAGCTGATCCGCCGCTCCGACGTGATGGTCGAGAACTTCGGCCCCGGCGCCGTCGACCGCATGGGCTTCACCTGGGAACGCATCCAGGAGATCAACCCGCGCATCGTCTACGCCTCCATCAAGGGCTTCGGCGAGGGCCCGTACACCAACTTCAAGGCGTACGAGGTCGTCGCGCAGGCCATGGGCGGCTCCATGGCGACGACCGGCTTCGAGGACGGACCGCCGCTCGCGACCGGGGCCCAGATCGGTGACTCCGGGACCGGCATCCACGCCGTCGCCGGCATCCTGGCCGCCCTCTTCCAGCGGGAGAGCACCGGGCGCGGTCAGCGGGTCAACGTGGCCATGCAGCACGCCGTCCTGAACCTGTGCCGCGTCAAACTGCGCGACCAGCAGCGGCTCACGCACGGCCCGCTGGCCGAGTACCCGAACGAGGACTTCGGCGACGAGGTGCCGCGCTCGGGCAACGCCTCCGGCGGCGGGCAGCCCGGCTGGGCCGTCAAGTGCGCGCCGGGCGGCCCGAACGACTACGTGTACGTCATCGTGCAGCCCGTGGGCTGGCAGCCGCTGAGCGCGCTCATAGGCCGCCCTGAGCTCGCCGACGACCCCGAGTGGGCGACGCCGGAATCGCGGCTGCCGAAGCTCAACAAGATGTTCCAGCTCATCGAGGAATGGTCCTCGACGCTCCCCAAGTGGGAGGTCCTGGAGAAGCTCAACGCGCACAACATCCCGTGCGGCCCGATCCTCTCCACCAAGGAGATCATCGAGGACGCCTCCCTCGTGGCGAACGACATGGTCGTCGAGGTCCCGCACCCGCAGCGCGGCTCCTTCACGACCGTCGGCTCCCCGCTCAAGCTCTCCGACTCCCCCGTGGACATCACCAGTTCGCCCCTTCTCGGTGAGCACAACGAGGAGGTCTTCGTCGGCGAACTCGGCCTCGGGGACGAGGAACTGCGTCTGCTCAAGTCGAACGGAGTGATCTGATTGATGGCCGAGGACCGGACGCTGACGGTGCGGGCGCTGCTCGACACCGTGCGGGCCGAGGGGCGCACGGCGCTCACCGCTCCGGAGGGGAAGGTGATCGCCGACGCGTACGGGATCGCCGTCCCCGGTGAGGAGCTGGCCACCGACGTGGACGCGGCCGTCGCCGCGGCGGCGCGTTTCGGCAAGCCCGTCGTGCTGAAGATCGTCTCCCCCGACATCCTGCACAAGACCGACGCCGGCGGTGTCGTGGTCGGTGTGGAAGGCGCGGCCGCCGTACGCGAGGCGTTCTGCCGGATCGTGAAGAACGCGCGGGCCTACGCGCCGGACGCCCGCGTCGAGGGCGTCCAGGTGCAGGAGCTGCTGCCGACGGGCGCGGACTCGCAGGAGGTCATCGTCGGGGCCGTCACCGACCCCACCTTCGGCAAGGTCGTCGCCTTCGGGCTGGGCGGCGTGCTGGTGGAGGTGCTCAAGGACATCACCTTCCGGCTCGCCCCCGTGACCCCGGACGAGGCGGTCGGGATGCTCGACTCCATCGGTGCGGCGGAGGTCCTGCGCGGGGTGCGGGGCGCCCGGGGCGTGGACCGGTGGGCGCTCGCCGAGCAGATCCGGCGCGTCTCCCAACTGGTCACGGACTTCCCGGAGATCGCGGAGGTCGACCTCAACCCGGTGATCGCGACACCGGAGGGCGCCGTCGCCGCGGACATCCGGGTGATCCTCGCCGAGGGCGTGCCCCCGCAGCGCCGCACGTACACGCGCGTGCAGATCCTGGCATCCATGAAGCGGCTCATGCAGCCGCGCTCCGTCGCCGTGATCGGCGCGTCCAACGAGCAGGGCAAGATCGGCAATTCGGTGATGCGCAACCTCGTCGACGGCGGGTTCTCCGGCGAGATCCATCCGGTGAACCCCAAGGCCGATGACATTCTGGGCCGCAAGGCGTACAAGAGTGTCACGGACGTGCCCGGTGAGGTGGATGTGGCGGTCTTCGCGATCCCTGCCAAGTTCGTGGCGGCGGCCTTGGAGGAGGTGGGGCGCAAGGGCATCCCGAACGCGGTGTTGATCCCGTCCGGTTTCGCCGAGACCGGCGAGCACGAGCTCCAGGCGGAGATCGTGGCCATCGCCGAACACCACGGGGTGCGCCTGCTGGGCCCGAACATCTACGGCTACTACTCGACGTGGCAGGACCTGTGCGCCACGTTCTGCACGCCGTACGACGTGAAGGGCGGGGTGGCGCTGACCTCGCAGTCCGGCGGCATCGGGATGGCGATCCTCGGCTTCGCGCGGACGACGAAGACGGGCGTCTCGGCGATCGTCGGGCTCGGCAACAAGTCGGACCTGGACGAGGACGATCTGCTCACCTGGTTCGGCGAGGACCCCCACACGCAGTGCATCGCCATGCACCTGGAGGACCTCAAGGACGGGCGCGCCTTCGTGGAGGCCGCGCGCGCCACCGTGCCCAAGAAGCCCGTCGTCGTGCTCAAGGCCGGACGCACGGCCGCCGGCGCGAAGGCCGCGGGCTCGCACACCGGCGCGCTCGCGGGCGACGACGCCGTGTACGACGACATCCTGCGGCAGGCAGGCGTCATCCGGGCCCCGGGCCTGAACGACATGCTGGAGTACGCGCGGGCGCTGCCCGTGCTGCCGACACCGCAGGGCGACAACATCGTCATCATCACCGGAGCGGGCGGCTCGGGTGTGCTGCTCTCGGACGCCGTGACCGACAACGGGCTGCGGCTGATGGAGATCCCGGACGACCTCGACGCGGCCTTCCGGCAGTTCATCCCGCCGTTCGGAGCCGCGGGCAACCCCGTCGACATCACGGGCGGCGAGCCGCCGTCGACGTACGAGGCGACGATCCGCCTCGGGCTCGAGGACCCGCGCATCCACGCACTCGTGCTGGGCTACTGGCACACCATCGTCACCCCTCCCATGGTCTTCGCGGAGGTAACGGCCCGCGTCGTCCAGGAGTTCCGCGAGCGCGGGATCGAGAAGCCGGTCGTCGCGTCGCTGGCCGGGGACGTCGAGGTCGAGGAGGCGTGCCAGTACCTCTTCGACCGCGGGGTCGTCGCGTACCCGTACACGACCGAGAAGCCGGTCGCGGTGCTCGGGGCCAAGTACCGGTGGGCCCGTGCGGCAGGGCTGTTGGGGGGCGGTCGATGAGGTGAGCGATGGCGGGTCCGGCCGGCGGTGCGCGCCGGCCGGACCCAGGACCCGTGCGCACACGAAAGCATTTTGGACAGGGGGCGCTGGCCAGATCTTTCGACGCAAGGGATGCGACCGTCATGACCGCAACCGAACTGTCAAGTTCCGTCCCTTACAGGGAGGTGACGGACGCCAACGGCCGGGTCTACCGGGTTGGCGAGCGCGACATCGACATCATGGGGCGCAAGCGCAAGTGGATGGTGATCCTGCCCTGGGTGGGCATGATGGGGATCTCCTCCGCCGAGTACGCGTTCGCGTCCGCGGAAGACACTCTGCACACCGCGCACAGCTGGAACAGTCAGCACATCTTCTGGATGATGACGGTCTGGGTCTTCTTCCAGGCCGCGGTCGCCTTCCCGGCGGGAAGGCTGCGTGAGAGCGGCAGGCTGCCGGCCCGCTGGGCGATGATGCTCGGCGCGCTGGGCACGCTGCTCGGCTATCTGTCCCTCGCCTACGCGCCGCACGTCGTGTTCGCCTACATAGGCTTCAGCGTCTTCAGCGGTATGGGCGCCGGCATGGTGTACGCCACGTGCGTCAACATGGTCGGCAAGTGGTATCCGGAGCGCCGGGGCGGCAAGACGGGCTTCGTGAACGGCGGATTCGCCTACGGCTCCGTGCCGTTCGTGTTCCTGTTCACCGGTTTCATGGACCTGACCAACTTCCGCTGGGTGCTGGTCTCCGTGGGTCTGCTCCTGGCCACGATGGTCGCCACCGCCGGCTTCTTCTTCCGGGACCCGCCGAAGAACTGGTGGCCCGCCGAGATCGACCCGCTCAATCCCCCGGAGGACCCGCGGGCCCGCCGTTCTCTGCAGAAGAACCCTCCGGCGGTGAAGCAGTACACCCCCATGGAGGCGTGGCGGACGGGCCGGGTCGCCCTGATGTGGTTCTGCCTTGCGTGTACCTCCGGCGTGAACATCTTCGGCATCGCCTTCCAGGTCGACATCGGCAAGGAGGCCGGTTTCGCGGGCGGGATCGTGGCGACCGCGATGTCCCTCAAGGCGGTCGTCAACGGCACGGGGCGCGGTGTCATCGGCTGGCTCTCCGACCGGTACGGCCGCAAGCAGTGTCTGCTCGCGGTCTGCGTCATTCTGGGCGCCGCCCAGTTCGGCATCCTCTGGTCGGCGCAGGCGCAGAACCTTCCGTTCTTCCTGATCTTCTCCGCGATCTCCGGATTCGGCGGCGGCGCCATCTTCCCGATGTTCGCCGCGCTCACCGCCGACTATTTCGGCGAGAACAACAACGCGACGAACTACGGGATGGTCTACAGCTCCAAGCTCGTCTCCGGTCTGGGCGCGGGTATGGGCTCGATGGTCGTCGCGGCGTGGGGGCACTCGGGCGCCTTCATCCTCGCCGGCTGCATCTCGTTCTTCGCGGGAATCGTCGCGATCTTCCTGTCGCCGCCCGGTCGGCCCAAGTCCCGTGACATTCGCCCCAATCCGCAACCGCTCGGTGAGGAGATGGCCTGATATGACGGCGGAGCCCATCGCCGAAGGAACACACGCGTCGGAGTACGGCGCGGGGTACGAAGAGGTCACCGACGAGAACGGCCGCGTCTACCGTGTCGGGGAGACGGACCGCGACATCCTCGGCCATTCCCGTAAGTTCATGGTGTATCTGCCGTGGATCGCGATGATGGCCATCAGCGTCTCCGAGTACGCGTACGGCTCGGCGGAGGACACACTGTCCAGCGCCCACGGCTGGACGCAGTCCAACACCTTCTGGATCCTCAGCGTCTGGGTGTTCTTCCAGGCGGGCATCGCCTTCCCGGCCGGATGGCTGCGCGAGAAGGGCATCATGACCGCGCGGCGGGCCATGTCCATCGGCTCGTTCCTGTGCCTGCTCGGCTTTCTCGCGCTCTCCCATCTGAGCAATGTGTGGCTGGCCATCATCGGATTCGGCGTCATAGGCGGTCTGGGCTCCGGGCTCGTCTACTCGACCTGCATCAACATGGTCGGGAAGTGGTATCCGGAACGAAAGGGCGGCCGCACGGGGTTCGTCAACGGTGGTTTCGCCTACGGGTCGTTGCCGTTCATCTTCATCTTCAACTACGGCTTCGACACGTCGAACTACCACCGGGTTCTCGACATGATCGGCGCCTACGTTCTCGTCGTGGTGCTCGTCTGCGCCTTCTTCTTCAAGGACCCGCCGAAGAACTGGTGGCCTTCGGACATCGACCCGCTGGTCACGTCGGGTGTCGGGAAGAGCGCGCGGTCACTCGCGAAGAATCCGCCCGCGGTGCGGCAGTTCACGCCGAAGGAGGCCATCAGGACGGGAATGCTGCCGCTGATGTGGCTCAGTCTGGTGCTGACGGCCGGGGTGTCGATCTTCGGAATCTCGTTCCAGGTCGACTTCGCCAAGGAGGTCGGATTCGGTCCTCTGGTGGCGGCGTCCTCCATGGGCGTGATGGCAGTCATCAACGGGGTGGGGCGCGCGGTCGTCGGCTGGATGTCGGACGTCATGGGCCGCAAGCCGAGCCTGGTGTTCGTCATCGTCGTCCTGGGGCTCGCCCAGTTCGGCGTCATCTGGGCGGGCGACATCCGCAGCGAAGGGCTGTTCCTGGTCTTCGCGTTCCTCTCCGGATTCGGCGGCGGCGCCTTCTATCCGATGTTCGCCGCCCTGACGCCCGACTATTTCGGGGAGAACTACAACGCCACGAACTACGGGCTCGTCTACAGCGGGAAGCTCGTCAGTGGCCTGTTCGGCGGCGGTCTCGGCTCGATGGTGGTCGCCGCGTGGGGGTACAACGGGGCGTACGCGCTGGCCGGCGGGATCTCCATGGTGGCCGCCGCGGTGGCGCTGCTCCTGAAGCAGCCGGGGCGGGCCGGCACGGCCTAGTTCGCGCTCGTCCCAGTCACACATGAGTGGGGCCCGGCCACATCGGCCGGGCCCCACTCATGTGCCCGGCGTCAGTGCCGCTCGCGCAGTGCCGCCATGTTGTCGTAGCCGGTCTTCGCGTACTTCAGCGACTGTCCGAGGTCGGTGCCGCTGGGCGCGTTGTCCTGCTCGACCATCGGGTTGTGGTAGTTCTTCCGGCCGACGCGGCTGAAGAACGTGGTGTAGTCGATGACCCCCTCGCCGAAGGGAACCATGTCGTAGCCCATGCCGTTGGTGTCGTTGCGGGTGCCGTCCTTGGCGTGGAACAGCGGGTAGCGCTTGTTGTGGGCGCGGACCAGGGCCGCCGGGTCGAAGACGTTCTCCTGCGGGGAGCCGTCGTGCGCGGTGTAGGTGTGGAACTTGTACTGGGCGACATGCGCCCAGAAGATGTCCATCTCCAGCCACACCGTGCGCGGGTCGCTGACCTGGAGGAAGTACTCCAGCTTGCGGATGCCGGAGCTGCGCGTCGGCCGGCCCTGGGCGTCGAGCGGGCCGCCGTCGAGCAGGAAGCCGTACGCGGCGTCGTGGTTGTGGGTGTAGAGCTTGAGGCCGGCCCGGTGGGCGATCTCGCCGAGCGCGTTCCACTTGTCGGCGGCGACGTCCCAGTCCGCCTTGTACGAGCTGCCGGTGGGGTCGCCGCCGGTGCCCATGTGGTCCATGCCGAGGATGTTGGCGATCTCGAGGTGCTTCTTGAACGTGTCGATGTCGGACGCGCTGAGCGGCCAGGACGACGGGATGAAGCCGTGGTTGCCCTGGGCCCGCAGGCCGTACTCGTCGAGCCAGCCGCGCAGCAGCTTGGCACCGGCGACGGATTCCAGGTTCGCGCCGCCGGGCGCGTTGGCGTGCTGGCCGTACCCGGCGAACTCGACCTGCTTGTAGCCGTAGCGGGCGAGTTCCTTGAACACCTCGCGGAAGCCGCTGGGCAGGTCGCTGGAGAGCGGGTCGCGGCCGGTCGCGTCGCGGACGGTGTAGAGGATGATGCCGCGCTTGTGGGCGGGCACCAGGTCCTGTCCCTGGCCGTCTCCTGCGCTCTCGCTCTCGCTCGGGATCTGGGTCCCGCTCTGGGCGAAGGAGGGTGCGGCGCCGAGGACGGGGGCGGCTATCGCGCCCGCGGCGACGGCAGTGCAGGTGCTGAGGAAGCGGCGGCGGTCGATGCCGAGTCGGGATCTGAGGGCCTCGTCGGCGGGGGTCTCGCGGAAGTCGGTCACGGGATGCCTCTCTTCGATGTGCGGAACTTCGCGGTGCGGATCCTCGAAGTGCGGAATTTCGCGGAGCGGAATTTCGCGGAGCGGAATTTCGCGGAGCGGGTCGAATGCCACTGGCGCGTTGTCAGTGACGTGTGCTTCACTCTCTGTAACTGCTCCTGGTCAGGAGGGCTTCAGGCCCGCCAGATCCAGCAGCAGGGCTTTCACATCGGTGGCCGCGACACGGCCGGGGAACGCATGGGGGGTGGAGCTGATGATGAGCGGACCGTCGTCGTCGCTCGCGGGAAGGCGGCCGTGGCTGCCGCGAAGAGGTGAGGGGTCCAGAGGCACGACCGCCATCCGGTAGCGCATGCCGAGTTTCTTGCGGGCGAGCGCGCCGGCGGCCTTGACCTTGACGTAGGGGTCGAGGGGGTCCATGAACAGTTCGACCGGGTCGTAGCCGGGTTTGCGGTGGATCTCGACGAGCTGCGCGAAGTCGGGGGCGCGGTCGTCGTCGAGCCAGTAGTAGTACGTGAACCAGGCGTCCGGCTCGGCAACGGCGACGAGTTCGCCCGAGCGCGGGTGGTCGAGGTGGTGGGCCTTCTTGCCCTCGTCGTCGAGGAGCCGGTCGATGCCGGGCAGTCCGGCCAGGGCGGCCCGGGTGGCGTCGAGATCCTCGGGGCGGCGGACGTAGACGTGGGCGATCTGGTGGTCGGCGACCGCGAAGGCGCGGGAGGCCATCGGGTCGAGGTACTCCATGCCGTCCTGCGTGTGCACTTCGAGCAGGCCGGCGCGGCGCAGGGCCCGGTTGATGTCGACGGGGCGCTCGACGCGGGTGATGCCGTACTCGGACAGGGCGACGACGGTGCGGCCGGTGGCGCGGGCGTCGGAGAGGAGCGGGGCGAGGGCGGTGTCGATCTCGGCGGCGGCCCGGTGGGAGCGCGGGTCGTCGGGGCCGAAGCGCTGCAGGTCGTAGTCGAGGTGAGGGAGGTAGCACAGGGTGAGATCGGGGTCGCGGGTGTCGATGACGTGCCGGGTGGCGTCGATGATCCACTGGCTGGACACGATGTCGGCGCCGGGTCCCCAGAAGTGGAAGAGGGGGAACGTGCCGAGTTTCTCGGTGAGTTCGTCGTGCAGGGCCGGGGGCCGGGTGTAGCAGTCGGGTTCCTTGCGGCCGTCGGCGTAGTAGACGGGGCGGGGGGTGAGGGTGATGTCGGTGTCGGCGCCCATGGCGTACCACCAGCAGATGTTGGCGACGGTGTAGCCGGGGTGCGCGCGGCGGGCCGCGTCCCAGAGTTTGTCGCCGGACACGAGGCCGTTGTGCTGGCGCCACAGGAGGACGTCGCCGAGTTCGCGGAAGTACCAGCCGTTGCCGACGATGCCGTGTTCGGAGGGCATGGTGCCGGTGAGGAAGGTCGACTGGGCGGCGCAGGTGACGGCCGGCAGCACGGTGCTCAGCGGGGCCTTGGTGCCGGATCGGGCCAGCGCCTTGAGGTTCGGCATGTGGTCGAGGAGGCGGGGGGTGAGTCCGACGACGTCCAGGACGAGAAGTGGGGTCGGCCGGGGGTGTGCGTCCGTCACGGCAGCTCCTTCAGGCCGAGGTGGGTCAGCAGGTCGCGGGCGAGGGTGAGTTCGGCGGCGATGCCGTCGGCGAGCTGGGAGCGGGCGCGTGGGCGCAGCTCGGGCGGGAGGGCCTGCCAGGTGTAGGTCTCGACCTCCAGGTGGTGGGTGCGGGGGTGCTCGCCGCCGACGAGCCGGGTCAGCGTGTCCTGGAGGACGGGGAGTGTGGAGGTGAGGGGCGCGGCGGGGGCCGCGTGCAGGGGGACGTGGAAGTGGGCGCGCCAGGGTGTCGCGTCCGGGAGTCCGGCGCCGTCGAGGGCGGGGCCGAGGTCGTCGGTGCCGTGCAGGGTGCCGGCGGCGACGGTGCGGGTCTGGTGCAGGAAGCGGGGTTCGTCGAAGGCGGCGAGGGCCTCGCGGACTTCGGGGAGGTGGGGGTGTTCGGCGTGCAGGGCGGCGGAGAGCTGGGATTTGACGACGGGTATGCGGGCGGCGGCGAGGGCGTCGAGCGCGGTGGCGGGGTCTTCGAAGGAGGTGGCGAGGTGACAGGTGTCGAGGCACAGGCCGATGCGGTCGGGTCGTCCGATCCGGGTGAGCGGTGCGATGGCGTCGGCGGTGGTCTCGACGACGCAGCCGGGTTCGGGCTCCAGGCCGACGCGGACGGAGCGGCCGGTGAGGTCCTGGAGCGCGTCGAGGCGGTCGGCGAGGGTGGTGAGGGCGGCTGTGGCCGTGTCGGCGCGCCGGGGGTCGTGGGCGGTGCGCCAGGCGAGCGGCAGGGTGGAGACGGTGCCTTCGGTGACGTCGGCGGGGAGGAGGGCGGCGAGCAGCCGGGCGAGGTCGGCGGTGTGGGCGAGGCGTTCGAGGTCGGCCCAGTCCGGCTTGTAGACGCGGTACTTGACCTCCTCGGCGCCGAATCCTTCGTAGGGGAAGCCGTTGAGGGTGACGACCTCGAGGCCGCGCCGGTCGAGTTCGGTGCGCAGGCCGCGCAGGGCCACCGGGTCGGTGATCAGGGTGCGGGCGGCGTCCTTGGCGAGCCAGAGTCCGATGCCGAGGCGGTCGCGGCCCAGGCGTTTGCGTACGGGTTCGCAATGGTCGCGGAGCTGGGCGAGGACGCCGTCGAGGGTCTCGGCGGGGTGCACGTTGGTGCAGTACGCGAGGTGGACGGTCGAGCCGTCGGGGTGGCGGAAGCGCATGGGTCACGCTCCGCCGCGGAGGATGGAGTTGCCCTCGTGGGTGGCCTCGGGCGGTGCGGGCGCGTCGGGTTGGAGGCGTCCGCTGAGTCCGTAGAAGGCGACAGGGTTGCGCCACAGGACCAGGTCGACGTCGTCGTCGGTGAAGCCGGCGGCGAGCATGGCGTCGGCGACCTTGCGGGTCTTGAGCGGGTCGCTCTTTCCCCAGTCGGCCGCGGAGTTGACGAGGACCTTCTCGGGGCCGTAGGTCCGCAGGATGTCGACCATGCGGTCCTCGTCCATCTTGGTGTCGGGATAGACGGAGAAGCCGAGCCAGCTGCCGGCGTCCTTGGCCTCCTTGACGGTGGTCTCGTTGAGATGGTCGACGAGGACACGGTCGAGGGGCAGCGCGGATTCTCGGACGACGTCGAGGGTGCGGCGCAGTCCGGCGAGCTTGTCGCGGTGCGGGGTGTGCACGAGGGCGGGCAGTTCGTGGTCGGCGGCGAGTTGGAGCTGGGTGGCCAGGGCGGTGTCCTCGGCGGGGGTCATGGAGTCGTAGCCGATCTCGCCGACGGCGACGACGTTGTCCTTGACGAGGTAGCGCGGCAGTGCGTCGAGGACAGGAGTGCAGCGCGGGTCGTTGGCCTCTTTGGGGTTGAGGGCGATCGTGCAGTGGTGGGTGATGCCGTACTGGGCCGCGCGGAAGGGTTCCCAGCCGAGGAGTGCGTCGAAGTAGTCGAAGAAGGAGGCGGGCGAGGTGCGCGGCTGGCCGAGCCAGAAGGCGGGTTCGACGAGGGCGCGGACGCCCGCGGCGTGCATGGCCTCGTAGTCGTCGGTGGTGCGCGAGGTCATGTGGATGTGCGGGTCGAAGATGCGCATCAGGACTCCTTCGCCTCGGTGCCCGGGTCGTGGGGTGCGGGCTCGGTCAGGGCCAGGACGCGGTGCAGGTCCTCGGGGACGGTCCGGCCGGCGGCGGTGCGTTCGGCGGCGAAGTCGCCGAGCATGCGGGCGAGTTCGGCGTCGCCGTGGGCACGTCGGGGCAGTTCGGCGACGGCGTCCACGGGCACACCGGTGAACAGGCACTTCAGGACGGCGTGCCGCCAGTGGTGGGCGGGCAGGTGCTCGGCTGCGTACGGACCGACGGCGGCGGCGACGAGCCGGGTGTCGTTGGTGCGCAGCGCGTCCTCGACGAGGGGCAGTCCCTCGGGGCCCGGCACGAGGTGGGGCAGGGCGTGGAGGACGGCGCGGCGTTCGGCGGCGGTGCCCTCGCTGTACAGCCGTCGGAGCGTGACGAGATCGGCACGGGCGGCGTGCAGGAGGAGGACGCGGGTGGCGTCGGCGTGGTCCCGGCCGGTGCGGCGGCCGGCCTCGGCGAAGCGGGTCTCCCAGGCCTGGGGTGCCGTGTCGGGGGCGGTGCGGGCGGCGGTCAGGGCCTGGTCGAGCCAGTCGCGCGCGGTGTCGGTGAGATGCGCGTCGAGGTGGGCGCGCAGCGCGGTGAAGGTGCTGGTGCTGGTCATGAGCTGCCTCCTCGTGCTGCGGCGCGGAGGAACGGGAGGGAGCGAGTGGCCTGTTCGGGTCCCGCGTGCGAGTGGCGCGGGAGTTCGACGACGACGAGGCCCTGGTAGCCGGTGTCGGCCAGGGCGTCGAGCACCGGCGGGAAGTCGATCTCTCCGTCGCCGAACGGGAGGTGTTCGTGGACGCCTCGCCTCATGTCCTCGATCTGGACGTGGCGCAGCCAGGGCGCCGCCGCGCGGACGCAATCGGCGGGCGACGCGGGTTCCAGGCACTGGCAGTGGCCGATGTCCAGGGTGAGTCCGAGGGCGTCGGGGCCTCCGAGCAGGCCGCGCAGGTGGTGGAAGTCGTCGAGTGCGGCGAGGAGATGGCCGGGCTCCGGTTCGACGGCGAGCGGGACGCCTGCACCGGTGGCGGCTTCGATGAGCGGTGCGAGTTCGTCGGTGAGGCGCTTCCAGGCGGTGTCCCGGTCGGTGCCGGCCGGGGTGACGCCGCTGAAGCAGTGCACGGCGTGGGCGCCCAGGTCGGCGGCGACCTGGACGGAGCGTAGGAGGAGTCGGCCGCGGGCCGCGCGGGCGTCGGGATCGGGGTCGAGGAGGGAGGGGCCGTGTTTGCGGCGGGGATCGAGGACGTAGCGGGCGCCGGTCTCGACGGTGGCTGTCATCCCGTACCGGTCCAGGGCTCGGGCGACCTGACGGGTGCGGGCCGCCAGGTCCGGGAGCAGGGGATCGAGGTGCATGTGGTCGAGGGTGAGGCCGACACCGTCGTAGCCGAGGTCGGCGAGGAGGGCGAGGGCGTCGTCGAGGCGGAGGTCGGTGAGTCCGTTGGTGCCGTAGCCCCAGCGCAGGGTCATGTGACGCTCACCTTCCGGGAGAAGCGGCGGGCGAGAGGGGCGAGGGCGGCGGTGAGCAGTGCGGTTCCGGGGTGGCCCGCGCGGGCGGCCAGGGCGGCCTGGAGCGGGATCATCGCGCGGATCCCGGCGCCGACCGCGCGCTGGGTCAGGGGTGGTGACGGGTTGAGTGCGGCGTGCAGAAGGGAGTGGGTCGCCGTGACCGCGTACGCGGTGGGACCCGGCAGGCCGAGGGGGGCTGCGGCGCCTCGGCCTGCCGGGGGTCTGGTGAGGTGTGCGGCGATGGCCGCGGTGGCGGCCAGGGCCGCGGCCGGTACGTGGGGGCGTCCGCCGGTGGTCTCGTTCCGGGAGACCGTGGTGACGGCGACGGTGTGGCCGGCGAGGGTCAGGGCTGAGGGGAGGGCGGCGCTGAGCGGGGCCGACGAGGCGGATCGATCACGGCTTCGGCGCGGGGTGGTGGGCCGGGCGGTGGTCCGGGCGCTGGCAGTGGTCGCTTCCGTGGCCCGGCGGGCGGAACGGATCGGTGTCGCGCCGGCTCCGGGGGCAGCGGCGCTGAGGAGGATGTGCGACCGGAGTGCGGTGGGCCGGGGTGTTCCGTTGCCGGTCGATGCCCGGCGGCCAGGTTCGGCGCCCGGTGCCGGGGCGGCCGAGGGTGCGGCCGGCCGCCGAGGGGCGGTACGGGTGGCCGAGGCGCCGAGGAGGAGGTCGAGGCCGCGGGCCGCGCCCATGGCCAGGGGGCCGGCGGGTGTGCGCTTCAGCCCCAGGTCGTACGCCCAGACCGTCGCGGCCAGGGCTCCGGCGAGGGCGCCGGGGACGCGTCCTGCGCGGAAGGCCAGGCCCACGCCCGCTGCCGTGAAGGTGCCCGCCGCCGCCAGTGCCGCGGCGGGACGGATGCGGCCCGAGGGGATCGGGCGGTGGGGGCGGTCGACGGCGTCCTCGGCACGGTCCGCCCAGTCGTTGAGGGCCATGCCCGCCTCGTACAGGCACAGGGAGGAGGCGACGGCCAGGAGGGTACGGCGGTTCGGGCGGGCTCCGACGGCGGCGGCGCCGGCGAGAGCGTCGCCGGGGACCGTGAACAGGGCGGGCAGGCGCAGGAGTTCGGCCCAGGCGCGGGCGCGGGAGGTGGCACCGGGCCGGGATCGGTTTCGGGCTCGGGCTCGGGCTCGGGCTCGGGCTCGGGCTCGGGCTCGGGCTCGGGCTCGGGCTCGGGCTCGGGCTCCCGTGGCTGCGGGCGCGCCGGCGTCTCCGCGGCGGGTGATGGGGCCGGGCGCGGTGGGCCGCCCGTACCTGTCACCCGCCATGACCCCGTCGGCCGCGTCGGCCCCGGCGGGCCTGCCGGTTCCGTTCCGCGGGCCGGTCGCCCCCGGCTCGGCCGCGCTCATGACCGGCCTCGCAGGCGTTCCGCGAAGTCGACCAGGGCGGCGTACTGCTCACCGAGGGACGAGGACGCGCCCTGGTCGGGGTCCTTGAAGTAGAAGCCGAGTTCGGGGCGCGGGCCGGTCAGGCCTACGGCGTGGGACCGCAGGAGGAGGCGGGCCAGGTCGAGGACGAGGGGGGCGGCGAGAGCGGAGTCGCAGCCCTGCCAGGTGGTCTGCAGCACCATGCGGGCGCCGAGGAAGCCGTCGAAGGCGATGTGGTCCCAGGCGGTCTTCCAGTCGCCGAGGGCGGGCACGTCGTCGATGTGGACCTCGCCCTGGGGGGCGGTGCCGAGGGTGTCGGCGAGGACGCGTTCCTTGCCCGCGTTCTTGGCGGCCGCCGCGGCCGGGTCGGCGAGGGCGGCGCCGTCGCCTCCGCCGAGGAGGTTGGTGCCGGACCAGGCGCGGACGTCGAGGGCGCGCTGCAGGAACATCGGGCCGAGTACGGAGCGCAGGAGGGTCTGCCCGGTCTTGCCGTCGCGGCCGGCGTGGGGCACGGGCGCGGTGGCGGCGTGTTCGGCGAGGGCGGGGTGGTGGAGGCCCGTCGAGGGGGTGAAGTTGACGTAGGGGCAGCCGGCGCGGAGTGCGGCGGCGGCGTAGAGGGAGCTCGGGGGGAGGTGTCCGTCGGGGGGTGCCGGTTCGGTGGAGGCGACGTTGACGACGACGGCGCCGGCGAGGTTCTCACGGCGGACGAAGTCGGTGAGGTCGGCGGCGAACGTGTCGATGAGGGCGTCGGTCGCGCGGTCGTCGTGCCGGCCGGGCAGGGGGCCGCCCGGGCGGATCGCGCGGTCGGCGGCGGTGAGTTCGGCGTGCACGGCGGACGGCAGGCCGTGGGGCAGGACGCCACCGGCGGCGAGGTGTTCGGCGCGCTTGGGCAGCGGGCAGTCGACGGTGTCGTGGCCACCGAAGACGAGTGAGGTCAGGGGCGGGAGCCCGGAGTCGGTGAAGGGGGTGGTCTCGGTGACCATGCCGGTCGGGGGATGGAGTCCGGCGGCGACGGCGGCGCAGCCGGCGACGGCGGTGGTGGCGACGGAGCCGCGGGCGCCGATGAGCCAGACGCCGAAGCGCGGGGCGGCGACGGTGTCGGGGGTGGGGGTGGTGGTGGTGGAGGACGGTTCGGTGGACATGGGCAGCCTCCTTGTCGAACGCGAACCGGGGGTGGTGGCCGGAGTGGTGAGGGCCGGGCGGGACGGCGGGCGGAGGTCCGGCGTCCTCCGCCCGCCGCCGATCGGTGGGCCCGGGGTGCCGCCGCGGGGGCGGCTCTCCGGGCTCTACGGCCCGGGCCCGAGGACCCGGGAGCCGGCCCGGTCGTGGTGCGGGGTGTTGCTCTGGGTGCCCTGGGTGACCTTGGTGTCCTGGGTGCTCAGGGTGATCGGGGTGTTGCTGACCCAGGTGGTCTGCGCCCGCCCGGGGTGCCAGGCCCCCGGGAGCCCCGGGGGATTCCCGGGACTCACCCGGTGGTGCTCGCCGGAGCACCACCGGACAGGTCGGGCGAGGACGGGTCGGACGAGGACGGGTGGGGCCGGGCCGCCGGGGCATGTGTGGATGGCGGCGGTGCCGGGTCGCCCGAGGGGCGGCCCGGGGTGCCGGGGTGGGCTAGTCGCTCAGTTCCTTGAGTTGGATGTCGCGGAAGGAGACATGGTCGGCGTCACCGTGGTTCTGGATGCCGATGTAGCCGTTCTTGAGGCTGCGCTCGGGGTCCGCGTTGGTGAAGTCGTTGATCTTGACTCCGTTGAGGAAGACCTGAAGGCGTTCGCCCTCGACCCTGATCTCGTAGGAGTTCCACTCGCCGGGCGGCTTCAGGGCCGCGTCGCGGGCCTCGATGTCCGCCGCCTTGAACGTGTAGACGGACCCGGTGGTGCGGTCGGGCGCGTCCGTGGCGTCGATCTGGACCTCGTAGCCCTTGTTCACGGCGGACCAGGGGTCGTCGGAGGCGGGGAAGCCCACGAAGACGCCGGAGTTGTCGTCGCCCTGCATCTTCCAGTCGAGCTTGAGGGAGTACGACGAGAGCTCGTGGGCCTGGTACCAGAGCAGGCCCATGCCGCCGTGGGACGCGAGCGTGCCGTCCTTGATGTCGAACCCGCCGGGGCCGGCCTGCTTCCAGCCGTCCAGGGTCTGACCGTTGAAGATCGGCCGGTAGCCCTTGTCCGGCTTGCAGTCCGCCGCGGTCTGGCCGGTGGCGTACTTCAGACCCCCGAGGAGGTGCTTGCGGTAGGCGTCGTCCGTGTAGGACTCCTTGGTGTGACCGAGGCCGGTGTAGAAGGAGCGGCCCCCGCCGTAGTTCTGGCACCAGGCGATCGGGTGGTCGCCCTTCATGGTGCCGCCCTGGTAGGTCGTCTCGTCGAGCGAGGCGAGGACGTGGACCTTTCCGCGCGAGTTGGTGCGGTAGTTGTACAGCTCGTCGGTGCGCTCCCAGGTGGCGTCGAGGTGCTTGGTCGCCGGGTTGTCCCGGTCCTCGACGCGGACGGTGGCCTTCTGGATGGCCGGGTGGGAGGCGAACCAGGCGCCGACGAGGTTGCCGTAGTACGGCCAGTCGTACTCGGTGTCGGCGGCGGCGTGGATGCCCATGTAGCCGCCGCCCTCGGCGATGTAGTCCTCGAAGGCCTTCTGCTGGGTGTCGTCGAGGACGTCGCCGGTGGTGGAGAGGAAGACGACGGCGTCGTAGCGGGCGAGGTTGTCGGGGGTGAACTGGGCGGCGTTCTCGGTGGTGTCGACGGTCATGTCGCTGCCCGCGCCGAGTTCCTTGAGGGCGGCGATGCCGTCCGGGATGGCGTCGTGGCGGAAGCCGGCCGTCTTGGAGAAGACCAGGACCCGCTTGGCGTCCTTCGCGGGGGCCTGGGTGGAGAGCTCGAAGGAGTCCAGGTCGTAGAGGGCGCCGGTGCCGCCCTTGAAGACGAGGTAGAGGTCGGTGGTCTTCGTCGGGACCTTCGTCAGGGCGACGTCGACGTTCTGGAAGGTGGCCCAGCCGCCGGTGACGGGGACGGTGGTGGAGCCCAGGAGGGGTCCGGTCGCGGAGCCGGTGCGCACTTCGAGGACGCCGCCGGCGCCGCCGGAGGAGACGCGGGCGGTGAGCTTCTTGACGCCGGTGAGGTTGTAGGGCGTGAAGGAGATCCAGTCGCCGTTGTTGATGTCGCCGACGGTCTTGCCGCCCTCGGCCTCCGTCTTGCTCTGCTGGGCCGTGCCCTGCTGCTTGCTGTAGTGCTCGGCCTGGCGGTGCGGAGGCTGGACGACGGCGCGGGCGGTGCCGGTGAGCGCCTCCTGGCCGTTGGCCCCCTTGTCGGTGTAGCTCGCGCCGACGACGCCGTAGATGTTGGCGTTGGGGTCGTGTCCGCCGTCACCGGCGGGCGGCTTCAGGGTGCCCTCGCAACCCATCTCACTGGTGAGCTCGTGGGCGTGGGAGTCGTGGCCGAGGCTGTAGGCGACCTTGACCTTGGAGCAGTCGATCTGCTCCTCGGGGTCGGTGACCGTCACCTTGAAGGGGACGGGGTCGCCGAGCTTGGCGAGGGTGCCGTTGGCCGGGAGGTCGATCTTCACCTTGGGTTCGGTGTTGCCGACGACGATCCGAGTGCTGGCGTTGCCGGTGTTGCCCTCGGGGTCCTTGGCGGTGAAGGTCGCGGTGTAGGTGCCGACCTTCTTGTACTGGTGGGTCGGGGTGAGGCCCTCGCCCTTGGTGCCGTCGCCGAAGTCCCAGCCGTAGGTCAGGTTCGGCGAGTCGGCGTCCTTGGCGCTGCCGGTGAAGGCGACCTTCATCCCGGCCGCGCCGGAGGTCCTGTCGGCCTTGACCTCGGCGATCGGGGAGAAGCCGTCGGCGGCGTTCTCGATCCGGTACAGGGCGGAGTTGTCGTCGCCCTGGAACCAGGAGACGCCGTAGTCGAGGACGTAGAGGGCGCCGTCGGGGCCGAACTCCATGTCCATGATCTGGGTGCCGGTCCACGGGAAGTCGTTGATCTTCGCGACCGTGCCGTCCTCGTTCTGCTCGATCCGCTTGATCCAGCGGCGGCCGAACTCGCCGGCGAAGAAGTCCCCGTCGTAGGCCTCGGGGAACTTCACCTTGGAGTCGAGGTTCGGGTCGTAACGGTAGACCGGGCCGCCCATCGGGGACTCGGAGCCGGAGCCGAACTCGGGTACGGAGCCGCCGTCGTAGGGGATCCAGGCGGCCTGCGCGGGCGGCAGGTCGACGAGGCCCGTGTTGTGCCGCGAGGTGTTCTTGGGTGCGGCGCAGTCGAAGGTCGCGCCGGACTCCTTGGTGGCGAAGTCGTAGTCGACGTACGGGTCGTTGTCGCCGGTGCAGAAGGGCCAGCCGAAGTTGGCGGCCTTGGTGACCTTGGCGAACTCGACCTGACCGCCCGGGCCGCGCTTCGGGTCCGCGGCGCCCGCGTCGGGGCCGTAGTCGCCGACGTAGACGGTGCCGGTCTTGTCGTCGACGCTCATCCGGAACGGGTTGCGGAAGCCCATCGCGTAGATCTCGGGGCGGGTCTTCTCGGTGCCGGGGGCGAAGAGGTTGCCCTCGGGGACCGTGTACGAGCCGTCCTCGGCGACCTTGATGCGCAGGATCTTGCCGCGCAGGTCGTTGGTGTTGCCGGCGGAGCGGCGGGCGTCGAAGGCGGGGTTGCGGTCGGGCCGCTCGTCGATCGGGGTGAAGCCGTCGGAGGCGAAGGGGTTGGAGTCGTCGCCGGTCGAGAGGTACAGGTTGCCCTGCGCGTCGAAGTCGATGTCGCCGCCGACGTGGCAGCAGATGCCGCGGGACGCGGCGACGTCGATGACCTTCTTCTCGCTCGCCATGTCGAGGGTGCCGTTGCTGTTGAGGACGAAGCGGGACAGGCGGTTGACGCCGTCGAACTTCTTGAAGTCTTCGGCGGTGCCGGTCTCCGGGGCGTCGCCGGCGGGCGTGTCGAGCGGCGGCGCGTAGTAGAGGTAGACGGCCCGGTTGTTCTTGAAGTCGGGGTCGATGCCGACGCCCTGCAGGCCTTCCTCGTCGTGGTTGTAGACGGGGATCTTGCCGGCGACCTTGGTGACGCCGCCCTGGTCGGTGAGGCGGAGCGTGCCGTCGCGGGCGGTGTGCAGGACGCTGCGGTCGGGGAGCACGGCGAGCGACATCGGCTCGCCCATCTCGGGCTCGCCCTTGGCCAGGGGGACCTGCTGGAACTGGCCCTCGGCTGCCGCGGCGGACGAGGTGGCGGCGGGCGAGGCGGCCGGCGCGACGTTGTCGGCGGGCTGGGCCGCGACGGCTGTCAGCGTCGGGGTGCCCGCGGCGAGCAGGGTGCCGGTGAGCAGGGCGAGGGCGGTGCGGAGTCGGGGGCGACGCAAGGCTCCGCTGCTTCTGGATCGGGTTCTGTGCACGAAGTCCCTCCGGGAACGGGTGGGCCGTACGGAACGGGTGCTCGGACGTGCGGTGCGGGCGCCGGGGTGCGCCGTCACCCCGGAGGTGCGGGTGTCCCGGAGTGCTCGGGGCGACTGCGGGGACACGTCTGGGACCGTAGCGGCGTTTGTCCGGGGCGAACACCCCTTGCGCCACTGTTGGTTGAGCTTTCTCCCATCGCAGGACAAAGCCGGTTCGGGGCAGCCCGGATCAGGGACCGGCGCGCGGCGCCGGTCCCTCCCCCCGTGGCGATGTCTAGCCGGGTGCCGGGTCGGTCAGCTGTTGAAGGCGGCGTCGAAGGACGCGGTGGGCGGTTCGAAGTCGAACGCCTTCAGGCTGCGCAGGGCCTCGGGGGCCCCTTGCAGGCGGTCCATGCCGGCGTCCTCCCACTCCACGGAGATCGGCCCCGTGTAGTCGATGGAGCGCAGCATGCGGAAGACGTCCTCCCAGGGCACGTCCCCGTGTCCGGCCGACACGAAGTCCCAGCCGCGGCGCGGGTCGCCCCAGGGCAGGTGGGAGCCGAGGCGTCCGTTGCGGCCGTCGAGGCGACGCCGGGCCTCCTTGCAGTCGACGTGGTAGATCCGGTCCCGGAAGTCCCACAGGAAGCCGACCGGGTCCAGGTCCTGCCACACGAAGTGCGAGGGGTCGAAGTTGAGGCCGAACGCGGGCCGATGGCCGACCGCTTCGAGCGCCTTGTGCGTCGTCCAGTAGTCGTAGGCGATCTCGCTGGGGTGGACCTCGTGGGCGAAGCGGACGCCCTCGGCGTCGAACACGTCGAGGATCGGGTTCCACCGCTCGGCGAAGTCCTCGTAGCCGCGCTCGATCATCGACTCGGGGGCCGGGGGGAACATGGCGACGAGATGCCAGATCGAGGATCCGGTGAAGCCGATGACGGTGTCGACGCCGAAGGCCGCGGCGGCGCGCGCCGTGTCCTTGATCTCGGCGGCGGCCCGCTGCCGCACTCCTTCGGCGTCCCCGTCGCCCCAGATGCGGGCGGGCAGGATGCCCTGGTGCCGTTCGTCGATGATGGCGTCGCAGACAGCCTGGCCGACCAGGTGGTTGGAGATCGCCCAGCACTTGAGCCCGTACTTGTCGAGCAGGGCGTGGCGGGAGTCCAGGTAGGACGGGTCGGCGAGGGCCTTGTCGACCTCGAAGTGGTCGCCCCAGCAGGCGAGTTCCAGGCCGTCGTAGCCGAAGTCGCGGGCCAGGCGGCAGACTTCCTCGAGCGGCAGGTCCGCCCATTGTCCGGTGAAGAGCGTGAACTGGCGTGGCACGGTGTGCGGACCTCCTCAGGCCGGTACGGGGGTGTAGACGGAGTTCTTCGCCGCGCTCTCCTCCACGGCGGCGAGGACCCGCTGCACCTGGAGCCCGTCGGCGAACGACGGGGCGGGCGCCGTGCGGGCGGCGATCGCGTGGACCAGGTCGCGGGCCTGGTGCGCGAAGGTGTGCTCGTAGCCGAGGCCGTGGCCCGGCGGCCACCAGCCCTCCAGGTAGGGGTGCTCGGGTTCGGTGACGAGGATGCGGCGGAAGCCGGCGCTGACGCCGGGTTCGGTGTGGTCGTGGAAGTACAGCTCGTTGAGGCGCTCCAGGTCGAAGGCCAGCGAGCCGCGTTCACCGTTGAGTTCGGCCTTCAGGGCGTTCTTGCGGCCGGACGCGAAGCGGGTCGCCTCGAAGGAGGCGAGCGCCCCGGAGGCGAAGCGGCCGGTGAACACGGCGGCGTCGTCCACGGTGACCTGACCGACGCCGCCGGCGCCGGTCGCCGACAGGCCCGACGTAGCGCCGGCGGGCAGGGGGCGTTCCTTGACGAAGGTCTCGGTGAGCGCGGAGACCCCGGCTACGGGCTCCCCCGCGAGGAACTGGGCGAGGTCGACGGCGTGTGCCCCGAGGTCGCCGAGCGCGCCCGAGCCGGCGTAGGGCTTCTGGAGGCGCCAGGTGAGCGGGAAGGCGGGGTCGACGAGCCAGTCCTGGAGGTAGCTGACGCGGACGTGACGCAGGGTGCCGAGGCGGCCCTCGGCGATCATCCGGCGGGCCAGGGCGATGGCCGGGACCCGCCGGTAGTTGAAGCCGGTCATGGCCAGCTGGCCGCGTGCGGCGGCGGCGCGCGCGGCCTCGGTCATCGCCTCGGCCTCCTCGACGGTGTTGGCGAGCGGCTTCTCGCACAGCACGTGCTTGCCGGCTTCGAGGGCGGCGACGGCGATCTCGGCGTGGCTGTCGCCGGGGGTGCAGATGTCGACGAGGTCGACGTCGTCCCGGGCGATCAGCGCGCGCCAGTCGGTCTCGGCCGCGGCCCAGCCGAGCCGGTCGGCCGCGGCGCGCACGGCCTGCGCGTCACGCCCGCAGACCGCGGCGAGCCGGGGCCTGAGCGGGAGGTCGAAGGCGTGTCCGACCGTGCGCCACCCCTGGGAGTGGGCGGCGCCCATGAACGCGTAGCCGACCATGCCGACGCCGAGCACGGGCCTGTGCCCGGGCGCGCCGCTCCCCTCTCCGCCGCCGTCCCCCGTCGCTTCCCGGACCGTCGTCGGGCCCGTGCTGCTGCCTGCCATGCGGAAGTCCTCCTCGTCCACGCCGTGATCGCCAGGTGCCTCGTGCCGGCACCCGTCACCTGAAGCCGGTCGGCATGTACTGGCCGACGTTCTTCTTGTCGACGACCGCCGAGTAGAGGGTCACGTGCGCGGGGATCTCGAACTCGGCCATGCCGCCGATCCCCTTGCCCTGGCCGAGGGCGCGGGCGAGGTCGATCGCGGACGCGGCCATCGTCGGCGGGTACAGGACGGTCGCCTTCAGCACGCTGTCGTCGGCCTCGATGGCCTGCATGGCGGAGAGCGCCCCCGCGCCGCCGACCATCAGGAAGTCGTCGCGGCCCGCCTGCTTGATGGCGCGCAGGGCGCCCACGCCCTGGTCGTCGTCGTGGTTCCACAGGGCGTCGAAGTTCTTCTGCGCCTGGAGCAGCTGGGACATCTTGGCCTGCCCCGACTCGACGGTGAAGTCGGCCGCCTGGCGGGCCACCTTCTTGATGTTCGGGAAGTTCTTGAGGGCGTCGTCGAAGCCCTGGCTGCGCTGCTTGGTCAGTTCCAGGTTGTCGAGTCCGGCGAGCTCGACGACCGTCGCGTTCTTCTTGTCCTTGAGCTGCTCGCCGATGTAGTTGCCGGCGCTGAGGCCCATGCCGTAGTTGTCGCCGCCGATCCAGCAGCGGTAGGCCTGCGGGGTGTTGAAGATGCGGTCCAGGTTCACCACGGGGATCCCGGCGCGCATGGCCTTGAGGCCGACCTGGGTGAGGGCCTTGCCGTCGGCGGGCAGGATGACGAGGACGTCGACCTTCTTGTTGATGAGGGTCTCGACCTGGCCGATCTGCGCGGCGGTGTCGTTGGAGCCCTCCGTCGCCTCCAGGGTGACGTCGGAGTACTTCTTCGCCCGCTCCTTGGCGTTGTCGTTGATCGCGTTGAGCCAGCCGTGGTCGGCCTGCGGGCCCGCGAAGCCGATGGTGACCTGCTTGCCCGGCTTGTCGTCGGCGACCGGCTGGTCGGCGGCCTTGCCGCCCGAACCGCCCTTGTCGCTGGGCTCGTTACTGGTGCAGGCGGTGAGCAGGCCGCCCGTGGTGACGGCTGCGGCCGCGCCGAACAGGATGTTTCTGCGGCTCGTCATGTCTGGCATGGCGTCGTCCCTTCCCGGGGCACGAGAGGTGGTGGGCTGGGGGTCAGGTGGTGGAGTGGGCGTCACGTCGCTGGACCAGGACCGCAGCGACGATGATCGCGCCCTTGGCGATCTGCTGGACGTCGCTCTGGAGGTTGTTCAGCGCGAAGATGTTGGTGATCGTCGTGAAGATCAGGACGCCGAGCACCGAGCCGACGATGGTGCCGCGGCCACCCGTGAGGAGGGTGCCGCCGATGATCGCGGCGGCGATGGCGTCGAGCTCGTAGAGGTTGCCGTTGGTGTTCTGGCCGGAGCCGGAGAGCACGATCAGCAGGAACGCGGCGATGCCGCAGCACAGTCCGGACAGCAGGTACAGGTAGAGCCGCTGGCGGCGTACGTCGATGCCGGCGAGGCGGGCGGCCTCCGCGTTGCCGCCGACGGCGACGGAGCGGCGGCCGAAGGTGGTGCGGTTGAGGACGAGCCAGCCGATGACGGTGACCGCGGCGAAGACCAGGACGAGGGGCGGGACGCCGAGGATGTAGGAGTCCCGTTCGCCGAGGCTCAGCACGCCGTCGACCGTGACGACCTGCGTCTTTCCGTCCGTGATCTGGAGGGCGAGGCCGCGGCCGGAGGCGAGCATCGCGAGGGTGGCGATGAACGGGACCATGCCGCCGTACGCGATGAGGAGGCCGTTGACCAGGCCGCAGGCGACGCCCACGACGATCGCGGTGAACAGGATGCCGACGAAGCCGTACTCCTGCGTCGCGACGGTCGTGGCCCAGACGCTGGCCAGGGCGACGATCGCGCCCACGGAGAGGTCGATGCCGCCGGAGATGATCACGAAGGTCATGCCGACGGTGACGACGCCGATGACGCTGGCCTGGGTGAGGATCAGCTGGACGTTGTCCGTGTCCAGGAAGCTGTCGGGCTGAGTGATGCCGCCGATGACGATGAGGGCGGCGAGGACGCCCAGGAGGGAGAGGGTGCGGAGGTCTGCCCTCAGGAGGGTCTTGGGCGGGGACTTGTGCGGGGATGTGGCGCGTTTCGGCTCCGCCGGGCGGGCGGGGGTGGCGGGGTGCGTCATGGCGCCGTCCCTTCTGGGTGGGGAGTTCTCCGGTGCGGGTCTTCTGGTGTGCGGGTTGTCCACTCGCCGTGGGGCGGATGGTTGTCGGCGGGTGCGGGTTCGTCGTGGCTGGTCGCGCCCCGCGGCGGAGCCGCTGAAAGACACAGCCCCGCGCCCCTGAGGGGCACACTCCGTGCGCCCTCAGGGGCGCTCACGCGGAAGCCCCCTCCATCACCAGGTCCAGGACCTCGTGTTCCGTCAGGGACTGGGCTCGGGACGCGTGGACGACCTTGCCCTCCCTCAGGACCAGGACGCGGTCCGCGAGGCCGAGGACCTCGGGGACCTCGCTGGAGACGAGGAGGACGGCCAGGCCTTCGTCGGCGAGACGGCGGATGACGGCGTAGAGCTCGGCGCGGGCGCCGACGTCGACGCCGCGCGTCGGCTCGTCGAGGAGCAGGACCTTGCAGCCGCGCAGCAGCCAGCGGGCCAGGACCGCCTTCTGCTGGTTGCCGCCGGAGAGGGTGCGCACGGGGACGGAGGGGTCGTCGGGGCGCAGGGAGAGGTCGCGGGTCGCGCGGTGCGCCGCGTCCCGTTCCGCCGCCCGGTTCAGCCAGCCGCCGCGCGCGAAGCGGGACATGGAGGAGACGGAGACGTTCCGGGTCACGGATTCGAGCATCAGGAGGGCCTGCGCCTTGCGTTCCTCGGGGGCGAGCCCGAGGCCGGCGCGGACCGCCGAGCGGACACTGCCCGGGCGCAGGGCCGTACCGGCGACGGTGACCGTGCCGCTGCTCGGCCGCCGGGCCCCGTAGATCGTCTCCAGGATCTCGGAGCGGCCGGAGCCGACCAGTCCGGCGAGGCCGACGATCTCGCCGGGGCGGACGTCCAGGTCGAGCGGGGCGAACTCGCCGTGCCGGGAGAGGTCACGGACCGTCAGGACGGGTTCGGCGACGGGCTCTTCGGTGGGGCGGTCGGGGAAGACGTACTCGACGTTGCGGCCGGTCATCAGGGCGACGACGTCGCGCGTCGGGGTGTCCTTCGCGGGGAGGCCGACGGCGACGGCGCGTCCGTCCTTGAGGACGGTGACGCGGTCGCCGATGCGGCGGATCTCCTCCAGGCGGTGCGAGATGTAGACGACGGCGACGCCGTCGGCGGTGAGGTCGCCGACGATGCGGAAGAGGTTGTCCGTCTCGTCGGGGTCGAGTGCCGCGGAGGGCTCGTCCATCACGATGAGGCGCACGTCGTGGGAGAGGGCGCGGGCCATGGAGACGATCTGCTGGTGCGCGGCGGAGAGGTCGCCGACGAGCGTGCCGGGGTCGATCTCGCCGTGCCCGAGCCGCTGGAGCAGGGCGGCCGTCGACGCCTTGGCCTCGCGTCCTCGTACGACGAAGCCGGCGGAGGTCGGCTCATGGCCCAGGTGGACGTTCTCGGCGACGGACAGGCCTTCCACCAGGTCGAGTTCCTGGTAGATCGTGGCGATGCCGAGGCGCATGGCGGCGATCGGGGACCGCAGAGTGACCGTCTCACCGGCCCAGGTGATGGCGCCGTCGTCGGGCTGGTGGGCGCCGGCGAGCACTTTGATGAGCGTGGACTTGCCCGCGCCGTTCTGCCCGAGGAGGCAGTGCACCTCACCGGCCCGGACCTCCAGGTCCACTCCGTCGAGGGCGCGGACGCCGGGGAACGATTTGGTGATGCCGGACATGGTGAGCAGCGGTGACGCGGATGCCGAGGGTGCCATGGCTGTTCCCTTGTGAACGGGTGCGGGCCGGTTTCAGGGCAGGGCGGAGCAGAGCTCTGTGCTGTGCGGGAGAGCGGCGGCCTCGATGGGCGCGCGGAGACAGGGGCTACGGAAAAAAGGGGCTACGGAAAAACGGCGTGCGGCGGCTCGTGGTGACACGTGTGCACGCGACGGGAACGCGAAGGTCCCACGGGTACGGGTGCGGGTGGCGCTGTTCCGGAGCCGGGCGGCGGCGTGCGCCCGGGCGTGGCGTGAGGAGCCCCGGGAGGGGCTACGCGGGGGAGAACAGGTGGTCGCTGATGAGGCGGGCGCCGCCGATGACTCCGGCGGTGGGGCCGAGCTCCCCCAGGACGATGGGCAGGTTGCCGGTCGCCAGGGGCAGCGACTGGCGGTAGACCTGGGTGCGCAGGGCGGCGAGCAGCGTGTGGCCGAGGCCGGTGACCCCGCCGCCGATGACGACGAGGCCGGGGTTGAAGAAACTGACGAGGGACGCGATGACCTGGCCGGTGCGGTTTCCGCCTTCGCGGATCAGGTCGAGGGCGGTGGCGTCGCCGGCCGCGGCGGCCACCGCTACGTCCGCCGCGCTGAGCTTCCCGGCCGACTCGAGTCGTCCGGCGAGCTCGGGCGAGCGTCCGTCCCGTGCGGCGTCCTCGGCGTCGCGGGCGAGTGCCGCGCCGCTGAAGTACGCCTCCAGGCAGCCCTTGTTGCCGCAGGCGCAGGGCCTGCCGTCGGGTTCGACCTGGATGTGCCCGATGTCGCCGGCCGAACCGGTCGTCCCGCGGTACACCTCACCGCCGACGACGATCCCGCAGCCGATACCGGTGCCGATCTTGACGCAGAGGAAGTCGCGCGCCTGGCGGGCCACGCCCGCGTGCTGCTCCCCCATCGCCATGAGGTTCACGTCGTTGTCGACCATGACGGGGCAGCCCAGTTCCTGGCTGAGCGCCTCGCGGACCGGGAAGCCGTCCCAGCCGGGCATGATCGGTGGCGCGACGGGCACGCCCTCGGGGAAGCGGACGGGACCGGGCACACCGATGCCCGCCCCGTCGAACCCCTCGGCGAGCCCGGACGCCTTCAACTTGGCGGCCATGGCGAGGACTTGCTCGAAGACCGCGACCGGACCCTCTCGCACGTCCATGGGCTGCGTGATGTGCCCGAGGACCTCCAGCTCGGCGTTGGTGACGGCGACGTCGACCGAGGTCGCGCCGATGTCGACGCCGAGGAAACGGAGTTCGGGAGCGAGCCGGATGTTGTGGGAGCGGCGACCGCCGCGCGAGGCGGCGAGTCCGTCGGCGACCACGAGTCCGGTCTCCAGGAGCCGGTCCACCTCGACGGCCAGCTTCGACCGGGAGAGGTCGACCTGATCGCCGAGCTGAGCCCGGGAGTTGGGCCCTCCGTCGCGCAGCAGGCGCAGCAGGCGCGCCTGATGCGCGTTCGCGGGTCGAGCCGTCATGCGTCTCACGTGCCCCTCCCCGCCTCTTCGGGCTCCAGTGGCCTTGCTCCGGCAGCGCCTTGCTCGCGGCACTGCCCTGCTTGCGGCAGTGGCCTTGCTTGCGGCAGTGCCTTGCTTTCGACGGTGAACGTAGCAGCGCCTGCCGGGTGTGGGAAGAAGTTGCGCAGGAATCACCCACGACTTTCTCCCGTCACAGGACAAAGCCCGGTGCGACAGCGACGGTTCACCGGCCGCCGACGATCTCTGTCCCGGGCCGCCGTGACCTCATTACGCTGCGGGGATGGAGCAGGAGCAGCTGCGGATGGCCGGGCTCGGGTCGGGTCCCGACGCGATGATGCGGATCGTCGCGTTCTTCGACGGGCTCGGGGAGTCGGCGGCCGACGCGGACACCGTCGTACGGCGGACGGCCGCGCTCGCGCAGTGCGGCGTCGGCGGCCGGCTGTCCTCGGGAGCCGTCGTCCGGGGCGGCCCGCAGGGCGACCGGCTCGACGGGCCGCCCCGGGGAACCCCCGCCGGGGACCCGGAGGTCTGGCTGGAGCGGACGGGCCCCGCGCACCCCCTGGACCCCGTGCTCCTGAACCGCCTGTCGCACACGTTGCGCATGCTGGACCTCCGCCCGCCGGCCCGCACCGATCTGCGCCTGGGCGACCCGGCCCTGGTCGAGGTCCTCCTCTCCGACACCGAGCAGCGCACCGACCGGGTCCGCGCCGTCGAACTGTCGGGCCTCGACCCGGGCCGCGACGTACGCGTCCTCGCGCTGTACGCGGACCGGGTCGGCCCCGTGCTCGACCTGATCGAGCGGCTGTGCCCGGGGCGGCTCGTCCGCTCGGCGCCGATCGGCGGGCTGACCGCGGTGCTCACGCAGACGCCGGTCGAGGACCGCGCGCTGTGCGACGCCCTGCACGCGGCGCTCGCGGACGCGGCCCCCGCACCACAGCGCCCCGGGAACGGACGCGGGCGCGGCCCCTGGGTCGGCGTCGGCGAACGGATGAGCGTGTACGCGGCGCCGGCCTCGTGGGCGCAGGCGCGGCGCGCCCTGCGGTTCGCGTCGTCCACCGTGTACGGGCGGCGGGCGGTGGCGTTCGGCCGGCTCGGGCCGCTCGACCTGCTGGCGGACGTGCCGCCGGGCCGGTTGCTCGGGGCGCGCGGGATCGCGCACATCAACGCGCCGGCGGCGACGGCGGCGGGCGCCCAGGACGTGGACACGCTGGAGGCGTTCTGCGTCTACGGCTCGCTGCGCAGGACCGCCGCCGAACTGCATGTGCACCACAGCACGGTGGCGAGCCGACTGGCCCGGGTGGAGGCGGAGACGGACTGGGACCTGGGCAACTCGATCGACCGGTTCGTGGCGACGCTGGTGCTGATGATGCGGCGAATGGCGCTCTCCTCGGCGGAGCTGGCAGCGGCGGAAGAGGGGGCGGAGGAGGAGGGGGCAGCGGCCGAAAGGCGTAGGCGGACCCGGCGAACACCCGGCGGACACCCGACAGGAGTCGGCTGTCACCCGCTGATCCGCCGACGGCCGTCTGCTGCCCGCGCCGGGCCGCGCTGAGCAGAATCGGGCCCACCCCCAGAGCCCTTCTCCAGAAGAGGAACCCCCCTATGGCCGTCATCGATGCGCAGCGCACCTGGGCCCCGCTCGAGGAGCGTCTCGCCGTCACGAAGGACGAGCGGCACCGTGTGGTGCTGCGTGCGGTGATCGAGCACATGAAGGCCGAGGCCGAGCCGGACCTCGACCGGCTGATGGCCACCCTGTCCCCCGAGCCGGACTACCACTTCTGGTCCAGCGGCAAGGACATCGGCCCGAAGACGACGGACGGCGTGCGCACGTACTACGCCGCGTTCGTCGCCTCGCGGAGCAACGTGCTGGAGTACGAGATCGAGCGCCTCGTCCTCGACGACCACTGCCTGGTCACCGAGGGGAACCTGAAGCAGGTCTACCCGGGCTCGTACGCGGCGCGTCTCGGCTTCCCCGTCGACGACGAGTCCGCCGACTACCTGATCGTGAACCGGCAGCTGCTGTTGTGGCCGGTGGACGAGAACGGCCTGATCCAGGGCGAGGACTCGTACAGCTCGGGACCGATGAGCATCACGAAGCTGTCGTTCGACGAACTGCCGCAGCAGTACGTCGACATGGTGCACGCCGACCGCGGCGCGCAGGCCTAGCAGGCCCGGCGAGCCGCGCGGAAGAACCCTAGTCGCGGTCCCGGTGGTGGTAGGTCGTGCGGGTGTGCTCGGTGTGCGCCCGCATGATCTCCGTGGCCCGCGCCTCGTCGCGGGCGGAGATCGCCGCGATGAGGTCGCGGTGCTCGATCCAGGACTGACGGCCGCGCTGCCGGGCGACCGGCTGGTAGTACCAGCGCACGCGGCGGTCGACCTGGCCGGCCAGTTCGGCCAGGACGACGTTGCCCGCGAGCTCCATGACCTTGGCGTGGAAGGCCGCGTTCGTCGCGACGACCTGCTCCACGTCCCCGTCGGCGACCGCCTGCTCGCCCTGGGCGCACAGCTCCTCCAGGGCCGTGATGCCGCTCTTGCCCGCGTTGGCCGCGGCGAGGCGGGCGGCCTCCGCCTCCAACAGCGTGCGCACCGACAGGAGTTGGTCCGCCTCGGCCTCGGTCGGCTCGTGCACGAAGGCGCCCTGCGCGGGGCGCAGATCGACCCAGCCGTCCGTGTTCAGCCGCTGGAGCGCCTCGCGGACCGGCTGCCGGGACACCCCCAGGTGCCCGGCGAGCTCGCTCTCGACCAGGTGCTGGCCGGGCCGGAGCGCGCGCGTGGTGATGAGTTCGAGCAGGGCCTCGTAGACACGCTCGCGCAGCGGTCCGGGGCGCTCGAGCTTGGGCACCGCACCCTGCGGCAGTCCTGTGGACAACATCGGGTCCCCCTCGCACACGACACGGGATGGCTCGTCGGACTGGATTGTCTTTGGAATACAGTCTACCGAGCACAATCGCCAGCGCCATGGGGAGTTGACCTCGTCACACCGATGGCACCCAGGCGCCGACGGCGTCCCCCGCCTCAGGGGCAGCGCACGACCTGACCGGCGTAGGAGAGGTTCCCGCCGAAGCCGAAGAGCAGGGCGGGCTGCCCGCTGACGAGTTCGCCGCGCTCCACGAGCTTGGACAGGGCCATCGGGATGCTGGCGGCCGAGGTGTTGCCGGAGTCGACGACGTCACGGGCGACGACGGCGTTCACCGCGCCGATCTTCTCGGCGAGCGGCTCGATGATGCGCAGGTTGGCCTGGTGCAGGACGACGGCGCCGAGGTCGGCCGGGTCGAGCCCCGCCTTCGCGCAGGCCTCGCGGGCGAGCGGGGGCAGCTGCCGGGTGGCCCAGCGGTAGACGGACTGACCCTCCTGGGCGAAGCGCGGGGGCTCGCCCTCGATACGGACCGCGTTGCCCATCTCGGGGACCGAGCCCCACAGGACGGGGCCGATGCCGGGCTCCTGGCCGTCGGCGCAGGTCTCGATCACCACGGCGCCCGCGCCGTCGCCGACGAGGACGCAGGTGGAGCGGTCGCTCCAGTCGACGACGGCGGACATCTTGTCGGCGCCGATCACCAGGGCGCGGGTGGCGGCGCCGGCCCGCAGGGTGTGGTCGGCGGTGGCCAGGGCGTGGGTGAAGCCGGCGCACACGACGTTCAGGTCGAGGGCGGCCGGGGACGGGATCCCGAGCCGGCGGGCGACGCGGGCGGCCGTGTTCGGGGAGCGGTCGGTGGCCGTGGAGGTGGCGACGACGACCAGGTCGATCGCGTCGGCGGTCAGGCCCGCGGCGGCGAGCGCCTTGGCGGCGGCGTGCGCGGCGAGCTCGTCGACCGGCTCGTCGGGCCCCGCGATGTGCCGGGTGCGGATGCCGACGCGCGAGCGGATCCACTCGTCGTCGGTGTCGACCATCTCCGCGAGGTCCTCGTTGGTGAGGACGCGCGCGGGCTGGTAATGGCCGATGCCGACGATGCGTGAACCGTTCATGGGGCCCCCTTGGCCGATCAGTGGGCCCTCCAGTCTGGTCAGCGACTGACGAGTACGAGGTGACGTAAAGCGACAGGATTGGGGCGGGCCTGTTGGAGAGTTCCACCCGGTCACCCGACGAACGCGTGTGCACCTTTTGTGGCGGTTGGGGCGCTCATCGAACCCTCGCCGGACGGGCGCCGGAACCGGTCGCTGCACGGACCCTTGTCGACCCAACTTCCATACTGTAGACAATATTCCATCGACCGTTCAACGGTCCTCCGTGCTTCCCGGACCGCCACTGCCCGTGCGAGCGGGGCGTATCCGGCACCCTCGACGAACGGAGCTCCAGTGAAAGTCGCAGTCCTCGGCGCCGGTGCGATCGGCGCGTATGTCGGAGCCGCTCTGCACCGGGCCGGCGCCGACGTCCATCTCGTGGCCCGTGGACCGCACCTCGCGGCCATGAGGCGCGACGGCGTGCGGGTCCTCAGCCCGCGCGGTGACTTCACCGCACGGGTGCACGCCACCGACGACCCGGCCGACATCGGCCCCGTCGACCATGTCTTCCTCGGCCTCAAGGCGAACTCGTACGCGGCGTGCGGGCCGCTCATCGAGCCGCTGCTGCACGAGGGCACCTCGGTGATCGCCGCGCAGAACGGCATCCCGTGGTGGTACTTCCACGGGCACGGCGGGCCGCACGACGGGCACCGCCTGGAGAGCGTCGACCCCGGCAGCGCGGTCAGCGCCGTGCTCGCGCCCGAGCGGGCCGTCGGCTGTGTCGTCTACGCGGCGACGGAGCTGGAGGGCCCCGGGGTCGTGCGCCACCTGGAAGGCACCCGGTTCTCGATCGGGGAGCCGGACCGGACCGTCTCGGCGCGCTGCACCGAGTTCAGCGAGGCGATGAAGGCCGGCGGGCTCAAGTGCCCCGTCGAGCCGGATCTGCGCGCCGACATCTGGATCAAGCTGCTCGGCAACATCTCGTTCAACCCCATCAGCGCGCTCGTGCGGGCCACGATGCGGCAGATGTGCCTGCACGGCGGCACCCGCCGGGTCATCGAGATCATGATGACCGAGACGCTCGCCGTCGCCGGAGCCCTCGGCTGCAAGCCCGACATCTCGGTGGAGCGCCGCCTCGCCGGCGCCGAGCGCGTCGGCGACCACCGCACCTCCACGCTCCAGGACCTGGAGCGCGGCAAGCCGCTGGAGCTCGACGTGCTGCTCGCCGCGGTGGTGGAGCTGGCGGACATCACGGGCGTCGAGGTGCCGACCCTGCGCACCGTGCACGCCCTCTCGGACCTGCTCGCCCACGGTATGAGGAGGGACGCCGCATGAAGCAGAAGCGGCGCGACCGCACCCCGAAGACCTACACCCGGCTCACCCGCCCCCTGGTGCGGGAGGTGCCCGGCGACCGCACCTCGCCCTTCCGGACGGCCACCTGGGACGAGGCGCTCGACGCGGCGGCCGGCGGTTTCGCCCGCACCCGCGCCGCGCACGGCCCGGACGCCTTCGCGATGCTGTCCTGCTCCCGCGCCACGAACGAGATGAACTTCGTGGCGCAGAAGTTCACCCGCGTCGTCATGGGCACCAACAACGTCGACTCCTGCAACCGCACGTGTCATGCCCCGAGCGTCGCCGGACTCTCCGCGGTCTTCGGATCGGGCGGGGGCACGTCCTCGTACGAGGAGGTCGAGCACACCGATCTGATCCTGATGTGGGGATCCAACGCCCGCTTCGCGCACCCGATCTTCTTCCAGCACGTCCTGAGGGGGATACGGAACGGGGCGCGGATGTACGCCGTCGATCCGCGCCGCACGTCGACCGGCGAGTGGGCGGAGAGCTGGCTCGGGCTGAACGTGGGGACCGACATCCCGCTCGCGCACGCCGTGGCCCGCGAGATCATCGCGGCCGATCTGCACAACAAGGCGTTCGTCGAGCGCGCGACGACCGGCTTCGAGGAGTTCAAGGCGCTCGTCGAACCGTGGACGCTGTCCCTCGCCGAGAAGGTGACGGGGGTGCCCGCCGCCGCGATCAGGCAGCTCGCCCACGCCTACGCGACCGCCGAGCGCGCCCAGTTGTGCTGGACCCTCGGCATCACCGAGCACCACAACGGGACGGACAACGTCCGGGCGCTCATCAACCTCGCCCTGCTGACCGGGCACGTCGGCCGGTACGGCGCGGGCGTGCAGCCGCTGCGCGGGCAGAACAACGTGCAGGGCGGCGGCGACATGGGCGCCATCCCCAACCGGCTGCCCGGCTTCCAGGATCTCCTCGACGACGGGCTGCGGCTCAAGTTCGAGAAGGCCTGGGAGACGGTCATCCCGCCGCGCTACGGCATGACGCTCACCGACATGTTCGAGGCCATGGAGGAGGGCTCGCTGCACGCGGTGTACTGCGTCGGCGAGAACCCGGCGCAGTCCGAGGCCGACAGCGAGCAGGCGATCCGGCGCCTGTCCTCCCTCGACCACCTGGTCGTCCAGGACATCTTCCTGACCAAGACCGCGGAACTCGCCGACGTGGTGCTGCCCGCGACCGCCTCCTGGGCCGAGACGGAGGGCACCACCACCAACAGCGAGCGGCGCGTGCAGCGGGTGCGGGCCGCGCTCGCCCCGCCGGGCGAGGCACGCGAGGACATCGACATCATCTGCGCGGTCGCGGGGCGGCTCGGCCACGACTGGAAGTACCCGGACGCGGAGACGGTGTGGAACGAGCTGCGGTCCCTGTCCCCGGACCACTTCGGCATGACCTACGACCGGCTCGCCGAGCACCAGGGCCTCCAGTGGCCGTGCCCCGACACCGAGCGACTGCCGTCCCCGTACCTGCACGGCCGACTGTGGGAGAGCGACCCGGCGCGGCGCGGGCGACTCGCTCCGTTCGGGCTCGTGCAGCACGATCCGCCGGTCGACCTGACCGACGAGTCCTACCCGATCCGGCTCACCACCGGCCGCCGCCTCGACTCGTACAACACGGGCGTGCAGAGCAGCGGGTTCGCGTCCCCGCTGCGGCGCGGTGAGTACGTGGAACTGTGCCCGGAGGACGCCGAGCGGTACGGGGTCGTGGTCGGCGAGGAGGTCCGGGTGTCCTCGCGGCGCGGGACCGTGACCGCGCCGGTGTGGGTCGATCCGGGGCTGCGGCCCGGGCTCGCGTTCATGACCATGCACTTCCCCGACGAGGTGGACACCAACGCGCTGACGATCGAGGCGAACTGCCCGATCGCCGGGACGGCGGAGTTCAAGGCGTCGGCCATCCGCATCGAGAAGCTGACGGATATCGAGAAGCTGACGGTTAGGGGCTGAGCGGGCGTGGATCTGCGCTTCGGTGACAGCAAGCCGACGGACGAGGAACGGGCGGCGGTCGACGCGGTGCTCGGGCCGCCGGAGTCCGCCTGGGAGGGGGCCGACGACCGGTCGGACGCCGATCTGCGCTGGGCGCGTGGGGGGCGGGCCGCCCGGGACCGGCGGGATCAGCTGTTGCCGGGGCTGCACGCGATCAACGACCGGGTCGGCTGGATCAGCGAGGGGGCGCTCGCCTATCTGTGCCGGCGGCTCACGGTGCCGCCCGCGGAGGCTTATGGGGTGGCCACGTTCTACTCCATGTTCTCGGTGCGGCCTCGTCCTTCGACGGTGCTGCACGTGTGTACGGATCTGGCCTGTGCGGGGGCCTCCGGCGGTTTGCCGGACGTTCCCGGGGTGCATATCGAGGAGTCGCCCTGTCTCGGGATGTGCGAGCGGGCGCCGGCGGCGCTTCTTGTGCGGGCCGGGGCTTCGGCGTCGGCCACGCCTCTGGCGCCGTTTCGGGGCTCCGCCCCGGACCCCGCTCCTCAATCGCCGGAGGGGCTTGAATATGCGGAGGCAGGACAGTCGGTCCCCCAACGCGGCTCACCTGACTTGGTGTTGCTCCGCCGCATCGGCACCGTCGACCCCGCCTCGCTCGACGACTACCGTGCCGAGGGTGGGTATGCCGCCCTGCGGCGGGCGTTCGCGCTCGGGCCCGCCGGGGTCATCCGGGAGGTGACCGACGCGGGGCTCGTGGGGCGGGGCGGTGCCGCGTTCCCGACCGGGCGGAAGTGGCAGGCAACCGCCGCGCAGCCCGACGGACCGCACTATCTCGTGTGCAACGCCGACGAGTCGGAGCCCGGCACCTTCAAGGACCGGGTGGTGATGGAGGGCGACCCGTACGCGCTCGTCGAGGCGATGACGATCGCCGCGTACGCCACCGGCGCCCACCACGGCTACCTCTATCTGCGCGGCGAGTACCCGACCGCCCTCGCGCGGATGAGCCACGCCATCGAACAGGCCCGCGCGCGCGGCCTGTTGGGGGACGACATCCTCGGCCAGGGCTTCTCCTTCGACATCGAGATCCGGCGCGGGGCGGGCGCGTACATCTGCGGTGAGGAGACGGCCCTCTTCCAGTCCATCGAGGGGTATCGCGGGGAGCCGCGCTCCAAGCCGCCGTTCCCGGTCGAGAAGGGCCTGTTCGGCAAGCCGACCGCCGCGAACAACGTCGAGACGCTCGTCAACGTCCTGCCGATCCTGACCCTGGGCGCCCCGGCGTACGCGGCGGTCGGCACCGGACGGTCGACGGGGCCGAAGCTGTTCTGCGTGTCCGGCGCCGTCGAGCGGCCCGGCGTGTACGAACTGCCCTTCGGGGCCACGCTCGGCGACCTGCTCGCCCTGGCCGGCACCCCGAACCCGCTGAAGGCGATCCTGCTCGGCGGCGCGGCGGGCGGCTTCGTACGGCCCGACGAGCTGGACATCCCGCTCACGTTCGAGGGAACGCGCGAGGCCGGCACGACGCTCGGCTCGGGTGTCGTCATGGCCTTCGACGACACGCTGCCGCTGCCCCGGATCCTGTTGCGCATCGCGCAGTTCTTCCGCGACGAGTCCTGCGGGCAGTGCGTGCCGTGCCGGGTCGGGACCGTACGGCAGCAGGAGGCGCTGGAGCGGATCGCGGCGCGCGAGGGCCTCGCGGCCGACGACGACATCGCCCTGCTGCGCGAGGTGGGCCGCACCATGCGGGACGCCTCCATCTGCGGTCTCGGGCAGACCGCCTGGAACGCCATCGAGTCCGCGATCGACCGTCTGGGGGCGTACGCGTCATGACCGCTGTCGAGCTGGGGATCCCCCGGCGGCTGCTCGAGTTCACGATCGACGGGGAGGCCGTGCGGGCGCCGGAGGGGTCGACGATCCTCGACGCCTGCCGGGCCGCGGGCAAGGACGTCCCGACGCTGTGCCAGGGCGACACGCTCACCCCGAAGAACGCCTGCCGGGTGTGTGTCGTCGAGGTCGAGGGCTCGCGCACCCTGGTGCCGGCCTGCTCGCGCAAGGCCGAGCCTGGCATGGAGGTGCGCACGGACACCGAGCGGGCCCGGCACAGCCGCAAGGTCGTCATCGAACTCCTCGCGTCCTCGGTCGACTTGTCGACGACTCCGCGGATCGAGGAGTGGATCGCGGAGTACGACGCGAAGCCGGACCGGTTCGGTCCGGACGCGGCGCGGCTCGGCGAGGAACCGCGCGTCGACAACGACCTCTACGTCCGCGACTACGACAAGTGCATCCTCTGCTACAAGTGCGTGGACGCGTGCGGCGACCAGTGGCAGAACACGTTCGCGATCTCGGTCGCGGGCCGTGGCTTCGACGCGCGGATCGCCGTCGAGCACGACGCCCCGCTCACCGACTCGGCGTGCGTGTACTGCGGGAACTGCGTCGAGGTGTGCCCGACGGGCGCCCTGTCGTTCAAGTCGGAGTTCGACATGAGGGCAGCCGGGACGTGGAACGAGGCGGCGCAGACGGAGACGACGACGGTGTGCGCGTACTGCGGCGTCGGCTGCAATCTCACCCTTCACGTCCAGGACAATGAGATCGTTAAGGTCACGTCGCCGCACGACAATCCGGTGACCCACGGCAACCTCTGCATCAAGGGCCGCTTCGGCTACCAGCACGTACAGAACCGGGACTGATCGGGACATGGGACGAGTCACACAGCGGCGCAAGGTGATCCGGATCCGGGACGGCCACGTGTCGTCGCGGCCGGACACCCTGGTCGCCGAGGAACCCCTGGAGATCCGGCTGAACGGGAAGCCGCTCGCCATCACGATGCGCACCCCGGGCGACGACTTCGCGCTCGCGGCGGGCTTCCTCGTGAGCGAAGGGGTACTGGGCGCCGCCGAGGAGCTCCAGAACATCGTGTACTGCGCCGGTGCCACGCAGGACGGTTCCAACACGTACAACGTGGTGGACGTGCGGACCGCGCCCGGTGTCGTCCTGCCGGACATCACGCTGGAGCGGAACGTGTACACGACGTCCTCGTGCGGGCTGTGCGGCAAGGCGAGTCTCGACGCGGTGCGGACGACGGCCCGGTTCCCGATCTCCGACACTCCCCCGGTCCGGCTCGAACCGGAGGTGCTGGCGTCGCTCCCCGACCGGCTGCGCGAGCGCCAACGGGTCTTCGACCGGACCGGGGGCCTGCACGCGGCAGCGCTCTTCGACGAGGAGGGGAACCTGCTCGACGTGCGGGAGGACGTGGGCCGGCACAACGCGGTCGACAAACTGGTCGGCCGCGCCCTGCGGGAGGGCGGCCTGCCCTTGTCGCGCTCGGTCCTGATGGTCTCGGGCCGGGCCTCGTTCGAGCTGGCGCAGAAGGCGGTCATGGCCGGCATCCCGATGCTGGCGGCGGTCTCCGCTCCGTCGTCGCTGGCCGTCGACCTCGCGGCCGAGACGGGGCTGACGCTGATCGGCTTCCTGCGGGGCTCCTCCATGAACGTGTACGCGGGCGAACACCGGGTCGCGCTGCGGGCCGCGGCCGCTCACTGATCCCGGTGCCTCCCGCTGCACGGCGGCGGGGGCCCGGACCGGCGGGGAGCGCCCCCTGCGCCGGCCGGGCCCCTACGCCGACGTCCGCGCCTGCGCCTGCGCCTGCGCCTGCGCGGGCGCCTGAGGGGTGATCCGTCGCAGCATGTCCAGGAAGGCCGCTCGCTCGTCCTCGTCGAGCGGGGCGAGGAGTGCGTCGTTCGCGGTGCGGGCGGCGCGGGCGCAGGTGGCGACGAGCCGGGTGCCGTCCTCGGTGGCGGTGACCGCGTTCTTGCGGCGGTCCCGCGGGTCCGGACGGCGTTCGACGAGGCCCGCCGCCTGAAGGTCGTTGAGGACTCCGACCATGTCCTTCGGGTCCAGTTGGACGCTGCGCACGAGATCGGCCTGGGCGACGGGCTGTTGATCGACGACGGCGCACAGGACGACGTGGTGCCACATCTTCAGTCCGTGTTCGGCGAGCGCCTCGGCGACGAGGGCGCGGCCTCGTGCGGCGGCGCGGCCGAGCAGCCAGCTGGGCAGGTCGCGGATGGTGCTCGGGGCGGCGTTCATGGACCCATCCTAACGAGAATTCATTGGACTCCCCAATGAACTTACCCTATCGTTGGTTCTCCCAATGAATGGCGTTCCAGACCTGACCTGAGGCGGTGACGGCGCATGCGTCGTGTCCGGTACGAGCACAGCGGCGGGCCGGAGGCCCTGTTCCTGGAGCAGGCACCCGTTCCCGAGCCCGGTCCGGGTGAACTCCTCGTCCGCACCGAGGCGATCGGGGTGACGCTGCCCGTCGTGCGCAAGGTCCGCGAGGCCCGGGAGCCGATTCCGCTCGGCGGGGAGGTCGCGGGCGAGGTGGTGGCGGTCGGGGCGGGCGTGACGCGGTTCGGCATCGGCGACCGGGTCACGGGGCTGGTGTTCGGGCACGGCTACGCGGAGTTCGCGGTGTTGCGGGACGCCATGGCCTCGCCGGTGCCGGAGGGGGCGTCTGCGGTCGCCGCGGTGGCTCTCGTCCGCAGCGGTCTCGTCGCGTACGGGGCCCTGCGGGCGGCGCGGCCGGAGCCGGGCGAGCGGGCGCTCGTGACGGCGGCGGCGAGCGGGGTCGGCCACCTGGCCCTCCAACTGGCCCGGATCCAGGGGGCGTCGTGGGTCACCGCGGCGGTGTCCGACGCGGGGAAGGCGGACCTTCTGCGCGGGCTCGGTGCGGACGCGGTGGTCACGTACGACGCGGAGTCCTGGGGTGAGCCGGTGGACTACGCGCTGGACGCGGTGGGCGGAGCGCTGCTGAAACCGGCGGTCGGGGCACTGGGCGCGTACGGGCGGCTCGTGGCGTACAGCTCGGGGGGCGGGACGGTCGAGGCGTACGACCTGCTGGTCGGGGCGAAGTCGGTGATCGGGTTCCAGATGGCGCTGATCGCGCGGGAGCGACCGGATCTGTACGAGGCGTGGCGCGTGGAGCTCTGGGATCTCTATCTGACGGGCCGTCTGACGCCGGTGGTGCACGGCAAGTTCGCCCTGGAGGAGGCTGCTTCCGCGCACGCCCTGATCGAGTCCCGCGGCAATCTGGGCAAGGTGGTCCTGGTTCCTTAGGGCTCGGCCCATTCGGCACGGTGCTCGACCAGCGGACCCCTGGGGCACACGAAGTGTGCCTTCAGGGGCGCGGGGAACTGCGCGACCAGCCACGACGACGCGACAACCGGCGACGATCCTCCGCCCCTACGGCGGCGGCGCCGTAGCCGGGGCCGACTGGAACGCGCACCCGGCACTGGGGTGCTGCCCGTGGCGAGGCCGCGGGAGGGCCGGGAATCGGCGCGGGCGGTGGGCTGACCGAGGTCCGGCGGAGCCACTAGCGTGGCCGGCGTGGCGGACGAGCCGGGGACAGCGCGGGCATGGGTGGCGGTGATCGCCGCGGCCGTGTTGCTCGGCGGGCTGGTCGCATGGCTCGGGGAGCGGCCCGGGGACACCGTGGACGGCGCCCGCTCCTGCGCCGGGCGGGCCGTCACCTCCTGGCGGGAGGAGCGCGCGCTGACCGGGGACTTCGCCCGGTACGGGGACGATCCGGCGCGGGTCGACGACTGGTCGGGCGGGGACGGGACGCATTCCGTGCGGCTGCCGGACGGACGGACCCTGTGGCTGTTCTCGGACACGTTCCTGGACGCGGTGCACGCGCCGCCCAACCCCGCCGGGGAGCCGTACACCTGGCGGGACCCGAGCGCCCCCTTCGTACGGAACTCGGCCGTCGTCATGACCCCGGCCGGCCGCGTCGAGCGGACCCTCCCCGCTCCCCTGTTCCCCGACACCGGCGTGGGCGAATGGCGCTGGCCCGTGTCCGCGCGGGTCGAACCGCGTGCGCCGGGCTCACGCGAGAAGGTCGTGCGGGTCCTGCTGTGGACCCGGGCCAAGGGCGTGGCGCCGTACGTCTACGGCGTGCCGGCGGCGACCGAGGTGGCCACCTTGTCGCTGCCGGACCTGCGTCTGACCGGCATCACCCAGGTGCTCGACCAGCGGCGGGTGGCCGACCCCGCGCGGCGCGTGCTGTTCGGCACGGCGGCGGTCGACGCGGGCCGCTGGACGTACGTGTTCGGCGCGGACGACGGCCAGGCCCCGGCCCACCGGGCCTACGCGGCGCGGGCCCCCCGCGGCCGGCTCGGCGACGTATCGGCCTGGGAGTACTGGGACGGCGACCGCTGGCGGGCGGATGGAGGACGCCCCGCGCCGGTGCTCGGCGACGGGCGGCGCCGCGGTGTGGGCAGCGCGTTCACGGTCGTCCGGGACGCCGGGACGTACGTGCTGTTCACGATGGCGGCGGGCCCGGCGGGGCTGCGGACGATCACCTCGTACTGGTCCTGCTCCCCCATCGGCCCCTGGCACGGCCCCGCGCGGGGCATCACGCCACCGCTGCCGGACGCGACGGTCGCCGCGTACAACCCGCAGGCGCACCCGGCGCTCGGCGCCGGAGGCCGCGTCGTGCTCAGTTACGACGTGAACCGGCTCGACGCGGCGCCCGGCGCCGGGCAGGCAGAACTCAACGCGAACGTGGCCCGCTACCGGCCGCGGTTCGTGTCCGTGCGGCTGGGGCCTCCGGCGCCGGGCTGAGCACGGCCTCCTGCGGCTCCTCCGGATCGTGCGAGCGGCGTTTGGCGATGACGGCGCAGACCATGAGCTGCATCTGGTGGAACAACATCAGCGGCAGCACGGCGAGGGAGGCGTGCGCCCCGAACAGCACGGTGGCCATGGGCAGTCCGGACGCGAGGGACTTCTTCGATCCGGCGAACTGGATCGCGATGCGGTCGGCGCGGCCGAAGCCGAGCGCCTTGGCCCCGTACCAGGTCACGGCCAGCATCACGGCGAGGAGCACCGCCTCGACGGCGAGGAGCCCGGCCAGGCGCACGGCGCTGACCTGGTGCCAGATGCCCTGGACCATGCCTTCGCTGAACGCGGTGTAGACGACGAGGAGGATCGAGCCGCGGTCGACGTAGCCGAGGACCTTCTTGTGGCGGGTGATGAACCCGCCGACCCAGCGCCGCAGCAACTGGCCCGCCACGAACGGCACGAGCAGTTGCAGCACGATCTTGACGAGCGAGTCGGCGGAGAAGCCGCCGCCGGTGCCGCCGAGCAGCGCGGCGGCGAGCAGCGGGGTGAGGACGATACCGGCGAGCGAGGAGAAGGAGCCCGCGCAGATGGCCGCCGGGACGTTGCCCCGTGCGATCGAGGTGAACGCGATCGAGGACTGGATGGTGGAGGGGACGAGGGTGAGGAAGAGCAGGCCCTCGTACAGGTTCTGCGGCAGGAGCACCGGGACGAGTCCGCGGGCGGCCAGGCCGAGCAGCGGGAACAGCACGAAGGTGCAGGCGAGGACGGCGACGTGGAGGCGCCAGTGGCGCAGTCCGTCGAGGGCCTCGCGGGTGGAGAGCCGGGCCCCGTACAGGAAGAAGAGGAAGGCGACGGCCACGGTGGAGGCGCCGGAGGCCACGTCGGCCGCGCCGCCTCGGGCGGGGAGGAGCGCGGCGACGCCGACCGTCGCGATCAACGCCAGGATGTACGGGTCGATCGGCATCCAGGACGGCCAGGTCAGGCGTTTCATCGGTTCCTTGCTCTCGGTTCAGGTCGTGCCCTCTCCATGGTCCCCCTCCGGGCTGTGATCGGGAATCCTGCATACCGCTCTGACTGTCATCACGTCGCGCGATGACCGGGGGTAGGGTGGCGGAATGTACGACCCGGGGCAGTTGAGGACGTTTCTGGCCGTCGCGCAGACGCTGAGCTTCACGCAGGCGGCGCGCCGGCTCGGGCTGCGGCAGTCGACGGTGAGCCAGCACGTGCGGCGCCTGGAGGACGCGACGGGCCGCACCCTGTTCACGCGGGACACGCACTCGGTGGAGCTGACGGAGGACGGGGAGGCGATGCTCGGCTTCGCCCGCCGGATCCTGGAGGTGCACGAGCAGGCGACGTCCTTCTTCACGGGGACGCGGCTGCGCGGACGCCTCCGGTTCGGGGCGTCGGAGGACTTCGTGCTGACGCGGCTGCCGGAGATCCTGGAGGCGTTCCGCGTCGAGCACCCCGAGGTCGATCTGGAACTGACGGTCGAGCTGTCGGGGACGCTGCACGAGCAGCTGGACGCGGGCCGGCTCGACCTGGTGCTCGCCAAGCGGCGCCCGCAGGACCCGCGGGGCACCCCGGTGTGGCGGGACCGGCTGGTGTGGATCGGTTCGGAGCGGCTGCGGATCGACCCGGAGCGCCCGGTGCCGCTGATCGTGTATCCGCCGCCGGGGATCTCGCGGGCGCTGGCCATGGAGGCGCTGGAGCGGCACGGCCGGGCCTGGCGGATCGCCTGCACGAGCGGCTCGCTGAACGGGCTCGTGGCGGCGGCCCGGGCCGGCCTCGGCGTGATGGCCCACTCGCGCGGCCTTGTGCCGCCGGGCCTGGTGCGGGTCCCGGAGCGGGCCGGACTGCCGGAGCTCGGCGAGGTCGACTTCGTCCTGCGCGGGACCAAGGAGGAGGGTCCCGCGCGGGCCCTGGGCACGGCGATCCTCGCGGGCGGCGACCGGCTGCGCTGACACCGACCGCCGTCGCGACTCGTGATCATGGACCTGGTACTGTCCTGCCGACCCGTAGCGGAACTGACCACTCCGTCCAAAAGCGCGGGTGAACGGGCCGGGGTGCCCTCTCCGTACAGATTCGGTGGAGACCCGTGAAGGCGGCCGGGAGATTGCGGCACCGAAACTTACTGATGCGTAAGTAATCTGTCCCGCGCCTTCCCTTGTGGCCCCATTTAAATGGCTGACCTGTGCATATTCCGGGTGTCCGGGAACGGAGGCTCCCCCTCCCGCCGGACCGCGCGGTCCGGTACCGTCACCGACGCTGTGCGGAGCGCCACAAGGAGCAACATGCGCGAGATCACCACCCCTGCCCTGGCGTCGGCGCCGCCGGTGGGCGGCCTGGCCGACGCCGTGTTCGACCGCGCCCTGGACGACCCGGGGCACATCGCCCTCGGCCGCAAGGACGCCGCGGGCCAGTGGCACGACGTCACCCAGGCCCGGTTCCGCGACGAGGTCCTCGCGCTGGCCAAGGGCCTGCTCGCCCAGGGCATCCGGTTCGGCGACCGCGTCGCCATCATGTCCCGCACACGCTACGAGTGGACCCTGTTCGACTTCGCGCTGTGGACCATCGGCGCCCAGGTCGTCCCGGTGTACCCGACCTCGTCCGCCGAGCAGGTCTTCTGGATGATGTACGACGCCCAGGTGACGGCGGCGATCGTGGAGCACGAGGACCACGCGATGACGATCGCCACGGTCATCGACCGGCTCCCGCACCTGCGCCGGCTGTGGCAGCTGGACGGCGGCGCGGCCGACGAGGTCGCCGCGTCGGGCACCCACATCGACGACGAGACGGTGCAGCGGCACCGCCGCGCGGTCACCCCAGAGTCCGTCGCCACGGTCATCTACACCTCGGGCACGACGGGCCGCCCCAAGGGCTGCGTCATCTCGCACGGCAACTTCATGTTCGAGGCGGACACGGTCATCGAGCGCTGGGAGCCCGTGTTCGCCTCCAAGCGCGAACGCATCCCCTCCACCCTCCTCTTCCTGCCGCTCGCGCACGTCTTCGGGCGGATGGTGCAGGTCGCGGCGGTGCGCGGCGGGGTGAAGCTCGGCCACCAGCCGCAGCTGAACGCGGCGGCCCTGCTCCCCGACCTCCAGGCGTTCAAGCCCACCTTCATCCTCGCGGTGCCGTACATCTTCGAGAAGGTGTTCAACGCGGCCCGCCGCAAGGCGGAGAAGGAGGGTCGCGCCGGCGCCTTCGACAAGGCCGTGGAGTGCGCGGTCAAGTACGCGGACGCCCAGGAGGCCAAGGCCTTCGGGACCGGCCCCGGCCCCTCCGCGTCCCTGCGCATGCAGCACTCCCTGTTCGACAAGCTCGTCTACTCCAAGGTGCGCGAGGCGATGGGCGGGCGCGTGCGGCACGCGATGTCCGGCGGCTCGGGCATGGACCGCCGGCTCGGCCTGTTCTTCGCGGGCGCCGGGGTCGCGATCTACGAGGGCTACGGCCTGACCGAGTCGACCGCCGCGGCCACCGCGAACCCGCCCGAGCAGACCCGCTACGGCACGGTCGGCAAGGCGATCCCGGGCACCACCGTGCACATCGCGGACGACGGCGAGGTCTGGCTGTACGGGGGCAATGTCTTCCAGGGCTACCTCAACGACCCCAAGGCCACCGACGCCACCCTCCACGAGGGCTGGCTCGCCACGGGCGACCTGGGCGCGCTCGACGAGGACGGCTATCTGACCATCACCGGCCGCAAGAAGGAGATCCTCGTGACCTCCGGCGGCAAGAGCGTCTCGCCGCAGCAGCTCGAGGAGCGGGTGCGCGACCATCCGCTGGTCGCGCAGTGCATCGTCGTCGGCAACGACCGCCCGTACATCGCGGCGCTCGTCACGCTGGACTCCGAGGCCGTCGAGCACTGGCTCGGCATGCGCCACAAGCAGCCGATGAGCCCCGCGGACCTGGTGCGCGACCCGGATCTGGAGATGGAGGTGCGGCGCGCCGTCGTCGCCGCCAACACCCTGGTCTCGCAGGCCGAGTCGATCCGAACCTTCCGGATCCTGGCCCACCAGTTCACCGAGGAGCACGGGCTGCTCACGCCCTCGCTGAAGCTGAAGCGGAAGGCGATCGAGACCGTGTACTCGGCCGAGGTGGAGGCCCTCTACCACGCATGATGACCGGAAACCACGGTTACTGACGGTTCATCATTTTTCGATGCGTCAGTTATTGACGGTTCATCAGGTCGCCCACAGAATCACCCTCACTCCGACGGAGGGGGCTCGACCGTGTCGCGACCGATCCGCGCCATCACCGCCACCGTGGCGGCACTTCTGCTCGCCACCGCCTGCAACTCCACCGCCACGAACAACTCCCCCGACAGCAAAGGGGGTTCGGCGCGCGGGGTGACCGCCGACAGCATCAAGGTCGGCGGCATCGTCTCGATGACGACCGCGAGCGGTTACAGCAAGAAGGACACCGACCTGGGCGCGAAGGCCCGCTTCGCGCGGGCCGACGCCGAGGGCGGGGTCAACGGCCGCCGCATCGACTACCTGGGCGCCGAGGACGACGGGCAGGACCCGGCGAAGAACCTCGCCGCGGCCCGCAAACTCGTCCAGCAGGACAAGGTCTTCGCCATCGCGCCGATGAGCTCGGTGACCTTCTCCGGTGCCGACTTCCTGCAGAAGCAGCGCGTCCCCACCTTCGGCTGGGGCACCCTGCCGTCCTTCTGCGGGCCCACCTACATCTACGGGTTCAGCGGCTGCCTCGTGCCGATGCCGGGCGGCACCATCTCGCAGACCTGGCCCGAGGGCCTCAAGAACGTCACGGGCGGCTCCAAGGGCAAAACCGTGGCGATCCTCGCCAACGACAACGACGCGGGCACCTTCGCCATCCGCACCTACAAACAGTCCTTCGCGTCCGCCGGCTACAAGGTCACCTACGCCAAGGCCGCCGTGCCCGCGACCTCCGTGCCGAGCGACTGGTCGGCGTACACGAAGGAGATGCTGCGCAGTGACGGCGGCAAGGCGCCCGACGCGGTCGTCTCCGTGATGCAGACGCCGTACAACATCGGTCTGTTCACGGCGGTCAAGCGCACGGGGTTCAAGGGCGTGCTCAGCGACCCGACCGACTACGACCCGGGGCTGCTGTCCAAGAGCGCGACCCGGCAGGCGCTCGACGGGGTGCACGTGCTGCTGTCCTTCGAGCCGTTCGAGTCGGCGACGGCGGACATGAAGCAGTTCAAGGCCGACATCAAGAAGGCGGCCGGCGGCAAGGACGTGCCGCTCAACATGCACATGCTGACGGGCTACATGTCGGCGGACCTCTTCCTCGCCATCGCCGAGAAGGCCGGCAAGGACCTCACCGTCGCCTCCTTCCAGCAGGCCGCGAAGGGCTTCTCCGACACGAAGACGCTCGTCGGCGACCGGCAACTGCCGCGCGGCCAGAAGGAGTCCTTCGGCTGCGGCGCGCTCGTGCAGCTCAAGGACGGCAAGTACCGGGTGTCGTCCCCCTTCGAGTGCTATCCGCCGATCCCGTTCAAGTAGGAGGGCACCGGCATGGCTGACCTGCTCGCCTTCGTCCTCAGCGGGCTGGTGTCGGGCGCCCTGTACGCGCTGCTCGCCACCGGGCTCGTCCTGTCCTACACCGCGTCCGGGCTGTTCAACTTCGCGCACGGCGCCACCGCCTACGTGTGCGCGCTCGGTTTCTACGAACTGCACTCGGGCTTCGGCTGGCCCGCGGTGCCCACCGCGCTGATCCTCGTCCTCGTGGTGGCGCCGCTCATCGGCTGGGGCCTGGACCGGCTGATGTTCCGCAAACTGGCGCGGGTCGGCGAGACCGCGCAGATCGTCGCCACGATCGGGCTGCTCGTGGCGCTGCCCGCGCTCGGCCTGTGGCTGGTCGAGCTGCTCGACGACCTGGGCGCGCCCGTGAAGCCCGCCGAGAACCAGTTCGGACTGCCCGGCGTCGGACCGAGCCCGGCGAAGAACTGGCAGCTCATGGACGGGGTCGGTATCGACACCGACCAGCTCATCACGTGGGTCACGACGGCCGTCGTCGCGCTCGGCCTGTGGGTCCTGCTGCGCCGCACGGCGCTCGGCCTGCGGCTGCGCGCCGTGGTCGACGACCGCACCCTGGTCGAGCTGCGCGGGCTGAGCGCCGACCGGCTGTCGTCCGTCGCATGGATGCTGTCGTCCGGGCTCGCCGGGCTCGCGGGCGTCCTCGCCACTCCCCTGCTCGGCCTGTCCGCGCACGACTTCACCCTGTTCCTGTTCGTGTCGGCCACCGCCGCCGTGCTCGGCCGCTTCCTGTCGATCCCGCTCGCCTTCGCGGGCGGGCTCGGCCTCGGCGTGCTGCAGAACCTGGTCGCGGGGTACGCGTCGTTCGCCGAGAAGATCACCGGGTTCCGCACGGCCGTGCCGTTCCTGATCCTGTTCGCCGGGCTGCTGCTGCTCACGCGGCGGCAGCGGACGGCCGGGACGGCGGCCACGGACGTGCCGCCGGTGGACTATCTGGCGGGTCGGCCCTGGCTGCGCCGCTGGGGTCCGTGGACGGTCGCCGGGCTGCTGCTCGGGGTCGCCTTCTACACGGTGACCACCCCGTTCTGGAGCGGCATCCTCGCGCAGGGACTCGCGATCTCCCTCGTCTTCATGTCGTTCACCGTCGTGACCGGGCTCGGCGCGATGGTCTCGCTCGCGCAGGCCACGTTCGTGACGGGCGCGGCGCTGGTGGCCGGGCTGCTGATGAGTCACGGCTGGCCGTTCCTCGGAGCCGCGCTCGTCGGCACCTGCGCGGCGGCGGTCCTCGGCGCCCTTGTGGCGCTGCCCGCGCTGCGGCTCGGCGGCCGCTCCCTTGCGCTCGCCACCCTCGCCCTGGCGTTCCTGGCCGATCAAGTCCTGTTCCAGACCGGCTGGTTGAGGAACGGCGACACCGGCTGGGAGATCCCGCGCGCCGTGTTCGGGCCCGTCGACCTCGGCGACGACCGGGCGATGGGCGTGGCCATGCTCGTGCTGTGCGCGGCGGCGGTGGCGGGGCTCAGCGCGCTGCGCGGCTCGCGGGCCGGCCGGGCGATGCTCGCGGTGCGCTCGGCGCCCGCCGCGGCGATGGCCTCCGGTGTCTCCGTCGTCCGCACGAAACTGCTCCTGTTCACGCTGTCCGCCGGGCTCGCCGGCTTCGGCGGCGTGATGTACGCGTCGTACAACACGCGGATCACCGCGACCGACTTCACCGCGATGACCGGCCTGATCTGGCTCGCCGTGGTCGTCGCGGCGGGGGTGCGGCGGCCCCAGTTCGCGGTGGTCGCGGGGCTGACCTTCGCGGTGGTGCCGCATCTGCTGGCGGACCACGTCACCGAGTCGGCCCAACTGCCGGTGATCCTCTTCGGCCTGGCCGGGCTCGCGCTCGCCAACGATCCGGACGGGTACTGCGCCGCGTTCTCCGTGCGCCGCCACCGGCGCGCGGCCGTGTCCGCCCACCCCGAGCCGGCGCAGGGGCCGGGCCCCGCGGATCCGGACGCCGCGCTCCAGCTCAGCGGGGTGCACGCCGGGTACGACGGGGCGCCGGTCCTCCAGGGCGTCGACCTGACCGTGCGACCCGGCGAGATCGTCGCCCTGCTCGGACCGAACGGCGCCGGCAAGTCGACGGCGTGCAAGGTCGCGGCCGGACTCATGGCACCGCTGCACGGCGAGGTGCACGTGGCCGGGCGCGCCGCCGGCCGGGAGGGCGCCGTACGCCGGGCCCGCTCCGGGGTGGTGCTCGCGCCCGAGGGGCGGGGCGTCTTCCCGTCGCTCACCGTCGACGAGAACCTCGCCCTGCGCCTGCCGGCGAAGACGGACCGCGCCGCCGTCTACGAGCGCTTCACGGCGCTCGCGGCCCGGCGCACCGTACCGGCCGGGTCGTTGTCCGGCGGCGAGCAGCAACTCCTGGCGCTGGCACCGCTGTTGCACCGGCCGCCGCGCGTGCTGATCGCGGACGAGCCCTCGCTCGGGCTCGCGCCGCAGGTCGTCGACGAGGTGTACCGGCTGCTCGCCGAGCTGCGCGACGCGGGCACGGGCCTGCTGCTCGTCGAGGAGAAGGCGTCGGAGATCCTCGGCGTCGCGGACACCGTCGCGTACCTCGCGCAGGGGCGGGTCACCTGGTGCGGGCCGCGCGACCAGGTCGAGGAGCAGCGGCTGACGGACGCGTACCTGGGGATCGCGGAGGAGGCGGAGAAGGCATGAGCGGCACGAGTGGCACGAGTGGCACGAGTGGCACGAGTGTGCTCCGGGCCGAGGGCGTCGGCGTCCGTTTCGGCGGGGTGCGCGCCCTGGACGGCGTCGGGCTGGCGCTCGCGGCGGGCGAGGTGTGCGGCCTGATCGGGCCGAACGGGGCGGGCAAGACGACCCTGTTCGACGTCCTGTCGGGAATCCGGCGGCCGGACGCGGGCCGGGTCCTGCTCGACGGGGCCGAGGTCACGCGGCGCTCACCGGTGTGGCGGGCGCGGCACGGGATGCGGCGCACGTTCCAGCGCCGGCAGCTGTTCGGGCAGCTGACGGTCGCCGACAACCTGCTCGTGGCGCAGGAGTCGCGGCGCGGCGGCGCGGACGCCGGGCGGGCGGGTGAACTGCTGCGCGCCTGCGGTCTGGAGGCGCTGTCCGGCACGTACGCGGGGACCCTGCCGGTCGGGCAGGCGCGGATGGTGGAGCTGGCGCGGGCCGCCGCCGACCGGCCCCGGGTGCTGCTGCTGGACGAGCCGGCGTCCGGGATGACCGGCGACGAGCGGGAGCGGCTCGCCGCCGTGGTGCGGGAGCTCGCCGCGGACGGTTGCGCGGTGCTGCTGGTGGAGCACAACGTGGCGTTCGTGATGGAGCTGTGCGCGCGGGTCGTGGTGCTCGACCTGGGGCGGGTCCTCGCCGAGGGCACCCCGGCCGAGGTGCGCGCGGACGCACGGGTCCGCGAGGCGTATCTGGGCACCCGGAACCCCGCGCGGACGGCGCCGGACGCCCCAGGAATGCGCGGACGCGCGTGATCGTTGACGATGGGAGTACGCGGCGCGGACCTCCGCGCGCCTCTGAAGACCAGACGACCTAAGGACCGACACCTCGTGAGCAAGGTTCCCCCGATCATCCTGAACAACGGCGTCGAGATGCCCCAGCTCGGCTTCGGCGTGTGGCAGGTGCCGGACGACGAGGCCGAGAAGGCGGTCGCGACGGCCCTGGAGGCCGGGTACCGCAGCATCGACACCGCCGCGATCTACGGCAACGAGGAGGGCACGGGCCGCGCCCTCGCGAAGTCGGGCGTGCCCCGCGAGGACCTCTTCGTCACGACGAAGCTGTGGAACGCCGACCAGGGCCGCGACGCGACGCTCCGCGCGTTCGACGCGTCGCTGGCCAAGCTGGGCCTCGACCGTGTGGACCTGTACCTGATCCACTGGCCGCTGCCGTCCAAGGGCCTGTACGTGGAGACGTACAAGGCGCTGGAGGAGATCTACGCGGACGGGCGGGCGCGCGCCATCGGCGTCTCGAACTTCCTGCCCGAGCACCTCGACCGGCTGACCGACGAGACGAACGTGATCCCGGCCGTCAACCAGATCGAGCTGCACCCGCAGCTGCAGCAGCGGGTCGCCCGTGAGCGGCACGGGGAGCTGGGCATCGCGACCGAGGCCTGGTCGCCGCTCGGTTCCGGCAAGGGCCTCCTGGAGGTCCCGGCGATCATCGCGATCGCGCAGAAGCACGGCCGCACGCCCGCGCAGGTCGTGCTCCGCTGGCACGTCCAGACGGGCAACGTGGTGATCCCCAAGTCCGTGACCCCGTCGCGGATCAAGGAGAACATCGACGTGTTCAGCTTCGAGCTGGACGCCGAGGACCTCGGTGCGATCAGCGCGCTCAACGAGGACCGGCGCCTGGGCCCGGACCCGGCCACGTTCGACGTCGTCTGAGCGGCGCGCACGAGGAGGCCCGGACCGGTACGCGGTCCGGGCCTCCGGCACGTCCGGAGAAGGCCGGGCCGCCGGTCGACCCTCCGGTCAGCCCTCCTTCACGGCCGTGTGGACCGTGTGCGCCGTCAGCAGGAAAAGGTCCTCGCGGCGGTGCAGGCTCCGCGGGTCCTCCGGGTCGAGCAGGCGGTCGAGCACGGCCGCGTCCTCGGCCGGGACGCCCTCCGGGAGCATGTCGCGGCGGCGGCGCCACAGCTCGACGACCAGCTCGCGGGCGCGGGGATCGAGCGGCGCGGGCAGGTCGAGCAGGAAGGTGCGGGAGGCCGGACGCACCAGGCCCGCGTCCGTGAGCAGCTCCGCCCAGTCCTCGGTGTCGGGCTTGGAGTCCGGGACGGACGCGCGCATGTCGGCGAACCAGTCCTCCTCCAGGACGTCCATCCGGGTCTGCAACCCGGCCCGGCCCATGCCGAAGTCGCGCGGCAGGCTGCGCCAGGGCAGCCCGCCCTCGATCAGCGCGAGGGTGCCGCCGGGGGCGAGCCGGCCGGCCAGCGCGGCGATCGCGGCCCGCTGGTCACCCACGTGGTGCAGGGAGCGCGCCGCCCACATCAGGTCGGCGGCCGGCAGCTCGTCCAGCGCGTGCGGCAGCTCGACGCGCAGGGTGCTCACACGGTCGGCGAGCCCCTCGCGCTCCGCCCGCTCGGCGGCGCGGGCGAGCAGTCCCTCCTCGGGGTCCGCGGCGACGACCTTCGCCTGCGGGAACTCCTCGGCGAGCCGGCAGGAGACCACACCCGGGCCGCTGCCCACGTCGACGATCACCCCGGTGCCGCCCGGTCGCGTCCCGCGCAGCCACGCCATGGCCTGCGTGTACAGGGGCGCGTAGACCTCCGCGTTGCGCTCCAGGTGCGGGATCATGGCGACCCAGTCCGGGTGCGTGCTGTCGTGCCCGCCGTGACCGTGGCCCTGGTGACCGTGGTCCTGGTGTCCGTGCTGGTGCCGGCCCTCTGCCATGCGTGCGTCGCCGCCTTCCTCGCTCACCGGTCTCGTCCCGCCCAGCGTGCGCCGCACGCCCGGTCAGGGCAAGCACGTTTGCCGAGTGAGCAAATTCGAGGCCCGGGGGCCGGTGCCGGGAGCCTGGCCGCGAGGCGCGCCTGATCGGGGAAATGCCGCCCGCAGGGCGTGCATTTCAGGGGCGCGGGGAACGGCGCGCTCAGCCGCGACGCCGGTGTCACCCGGCGACGAAACCGCGCCCCACAACGGCGGCACCCCCCGGGGCTCCGCCCCGGCCCCCGCCCCTCAATCGCCGGAGAGGCTTGATATGCCGACCCACCCCTGTCCAGCGCGCGACACGGCGGCGCTTGACTTCGAGTGGGCTCCAACGCGTTGACTCCTGTCCGTCGCCCGGCGCGCAGCAGGCCGCCGGGCCCGGCGAGGGGGCACCGCATGAAGTACCGCACGATCGGCACCGACCCGGCGAACCGGATCGAGGTGAGCGTGCTCAGCCTGGGCGCCATGCTGTTCGGCACGGCGACCGACGAGCGGACCGCGTTCGCGCTCCTCGACCGGTACGTGGAGGCCGGCGGCACGTTCGTCGACACGTCGAACACGTACGCCTACTGGTTCCACGACACGGTCGGCGGCGAGAGCGAGACCGTGCTGGGCAACTGGCGGCGCAGCCGGGGCGTCGGGGACGAGGTCGTGGTCGCGACGAAGGTGGGGGCGGCGCCGCGGAAGGCCGGTACGGGGTTCGTCGACAACCGCGAGGGCCTGTCCGGGCCGACGATCCGGGCGGCCGTCGAGGGCAGCAGGAAGCGGCTCGGGCTCGACCGGCTCCCCGTGCTCTACGCCCATGTGCCGGACCCAGAGACCGAACTCGCGGAGACGGTACGGGAGTTCGGGGCGCTGGTCCGGGAGGGCGCGGTCGGACTGCTCGGGGTGTCCAACCACTGGGCGTGGCAGGTGGAGCGGTGCCGGGCGATCGCGCGGGCCGAGGGGCTGCCCGGGTACGAACTGCTCCAGTACCAGCACAGCTATCTGCGGCACCGCACCGACCTGCCCAGCCCGCTCTCCCCGGACGGCGAACTCGGCACGGCCGACGGCAATCTGCTGAGCATGGTGCGCGCGGAGCGGGACCTGACATTGGTCGCGTACTCGCCGCTCCTGTCGGGCGGTTATGTGCGCGAGGACAAGCCGCTGGGCCCCGGGCACGACCACGGCAGCCGGGACGCGCGCCTCGCGGCGCTGCGCGAGGTCGCGAAGGAGACGGGGGCGACGGTGAACCAGGTGGTGCTCGCCTGGCTGATCGGCGCGGACGTCCCGGCGATCCCGCTGGTCGGGGCGTCGTCGGTGGCCCAGCTGGAGGAGAGCCTCGCGGCGGTCGACCTGGAGCTGACCGAGGATCAGCGGGCGCGACTCGCGGCGGCCGGCTGAACGCGGCCGGGGCGGGCCCGGCCGCGCGGGGTCAGCTCGCCTGGTGGCCGGGGGCCAGCGCCTCCACCCTGCGGGCCAGCTCGAAGTCCTTCTCGGTGACGGCGCCCCCCGCGTCGTGCGAGTTCACGGCGAGGGCGACCGTGTTGTAGCCGAGGGTGAGATCGGAGTGGTGGTTCAGCTCCTCCTGGGTCTGGGCGATGTGCACGACGAGGGCGGTCGCCGCGAAGTGCGAGCCCAGGCGGTAGGTACGGGTGATCTTGGCACCGTCGAGCGACCAGCCGGGCAGCTCGGTGAGACGGTCCTCGATCTCCTTCTGGGAGAGCGGTTCTGTAGCCATGGCCCCAGCCTGCCACCGCGACCGGGTTACGGTCGTGTCATGACGACTGCGGCGCGCAAGAACACGTCAGAAGTGGGCCGTCTGCTGCGCGGGTGGCGGGAGCAGCGGCGGGTCAGCCAACTGGAGCTGGCGCTGCGGGCGGACTCCTCGGCGCGGCACATCAGTTTCGTGGAGACGGGACGGTCACGGCCCAGCGAGGAGCTGATCCTGCGGCTCGCGGAGCACCTGGACGTGCCGATGCGCGAGCGCAACGCGCTGCTCCTGGCGGCCGGTTACGCCCCGCGCTTCACCGAGACCTCGCTGGACGACCCGTCGTTCGGCGCGCTGCGCGAGGGCCTGGAGCGGCTGCTGCGCGGGTACGAGCCCTACCCCGCGTTCGTCGTCGACGCGACCTACAACGTCGTCGCGGCGAACAACGGCATCGCGATGCTCATGGACTCCCTGCCCGAGCATCTGCTGGCCGCGCCGCTGAACGCGATGCGCCTCACCCTCCACCCGGAGGGGCTCGCCCCGCGCATCCGTAATCTCCGCGAGTGGCGCGGGCATCTGCTCGCCCAGATGGAGCGGCAGATCGCGCTGTCCCGCTCCGAGGCGCTGCGGGAGCTGTACGAGGAGGTGGCGGCGTATCCGGTGCCCGAGGACGCGGGGCAGGAGCCCGATGAACCGGTGCCGTACTTCGCGCTGCCGATGGTGATCGAGCACGAAGGGCACGTGCTGTCGTTCGTGGCGTCGATCTCCACGTTCAACACCCCGATGGACGTGACCGTCGCCGAGCTCGCCATCGAGACGCTCCTCCCGGCGGACCCGGCGACGGTGAAGTACCTCCAGGCGGCCGCGGGCTGAGAGCGCTCTGTCGCGGGGTCACGCGCCTCCGGACGAGGGTGGACCGGTTCGTGGGCGGCTGCCGGCCGGTGGGGGCTGGTCGCGCAGTTCCCCGCGCCCCTGAAATGCAGACGCTTCGCGTCGCATTTCCCCGATGGGGCACCGCCCCTATGGAGATCGCGCACGAAGTGCGCATCTCAGGGGCGCGGGGAACTGCGCGACCAGCCCCCACCCACCCGCACCCGGCGACGAAAGCGCACACCCGTACGGACCAGCCCGGTCGTGCTCCCGGCGGACGCCGCCTAGCGTCCGAAGGACGGATGACGAGGGAGCACAGACGGTGACTGCTGACACGACGGGGACCCCCACCGAACCGGCCGCCGCACTGCTCCGCGCCGGCCGGTTCTTCCGGCGGGGCACCGCCTCCCCCGACCTGCACAGCGTGCAGCTCAAGGGCGGCAGGGACGGCGACGTCTTCTACCGGGACCGCTGGAGCCACGACAAGGTCGTGAACTCGACCCACGGAGTGAACTGCACGGGTTCCTGCCGGTGGAAGGTGTATGTCAAGGACGGCATCATCACCTGGGAGACGCAGCAGACGGACTACCCGAGCGTCGGCCCCGACCGCCCGGAGTACGAGCCGCGCGGCTGCCCCCGGGGCGCCGCGTTCTCCTGGTACACGTACTCGCCGACCCGCGTGCGCTATCCGTACATCAGGGGCGTGCTCCTGGAGATGTACCGGGAGGCGAAGGCCCGCCTGAAGGACCCGGTCGAGGCGTGGGCCGACCTCCAGAGCGACCCGGAGCGCCGCCGCAGGTACCAACTGGCGCGCGGCAAGGGCGGGTTGGTGCGGGCCACCTGGGACGAGGCCGTGGAGATCGTCGCGGCGGCGCACGTGCACACCATCAAGAAGTACGGCCCGGACCGCGTCGCCGGCTTCTCGCCCATCCCCGCGATGTCGATGGTGTCGCACGCGGCCGGGGCGCGCTTCATGTCGCTGATCGGCGCGCCGATGCTGTCGTTCTACGACTGGTACGCCGACCTGCCGGTCGCCTCGCCGCAGGTGTTCGGCGACCAGACCGACGTGCCGGAGTCGGGCGACTGGTGGGACGCCGCGTATCTGATGATGTGGGGCTCGAACGTCCCCGTGACCCGGACGCCGGACGCGCACTGGATGGCGGAGGCCCGCTATCGCGGCCAGAAGGTCGTCGTCGTGGCGCCCGACTACGCCGACAACGCGAAGTTCGCCGACGAGTGGCTGCACCCGCACCCGGGCACGGACGGCGCGCTCGCGCTGGCCATGGGGCACGTGATCCTCAAGGAGTTCTTCGTCGACCGGGAGACGCCGTTCTTCACGGACTACGTGAAGAAGTTCACCGACCTGCCGTTCCTGGTGACGCTGGAGCAGCGGGACGGCGCGTTCGTCCCGTCGAAGTTCCTGCGCGCCGCCGATCTGGGGCAGAGCGGCGAGGGCGCCGACTGGAAGACGGCGGTGCTCGACGAGACGACCGGGCAGCCGGTCGTGCCGAACGGCTCGCTGGGCTTTCGCTGGACGGAGTCCGGCAAGGGCAAGTGGAATCTCGAACTGGGCACCATCAGCCCGCAGTTGAGCCTGCACGGCTCCGACGTGTCGACCGGCGTCGAGGTGCTGCTCCCCCGCTTCGACACCGACGGCGGCGAGCACGGCCAGGGCGCCGCTGACACCGTGCGGCGCGGCGTCCCGGCGACCCGGCTGGGCAGCCAGGACGGGCCGCTGGTCACGACGGTGTTCGACCTGCTGCTCGCGCAGTACGGCGTGGCCCGCGAGGGGCTTCCGGGGCAGTGGCCGTCCTCGTACGAGGACGGGGGCACCCCGGGCACCCCGGGCTGGCAGGAGGCGCTCACCTCGGTGCCGGCCGCGAAGTGCGTGAAGATCGCCCGGGAGTTCGCGGCGACGGCCGAGAAGTCGCGCGGGCGCTGCATGATCCTGATGGGCGCCGGCACCAACCACTGGTTCCACTCGGAGACCATCTACCGGAGCTTCCTCGCGCTGCTCCAGCTCACCGGCTGCCAGGGCAGGAACGGTGGCGGCTGGGCGCACTACGTCGGGCAGGAGAAGTGCCGTCCGGCGACCGGCTGGGCCTCACTGGCCTCGGCGAACGACTGGTCCCGGCCGCCGCGGCAGATGATCGGCGCCGCGTACTGGTTCCTCAACGCCGACCAGTGGCGTTACGACCGCTTCGGCGCGGACGTCCTGGCCTCCCCGCTGGGCAGCGGCGCGTTCAAGGGCATGACGGGCGCCGACTGTCTCGCCCTGTCGGCCCGTTCGGGCTGGATGCCCTCGTACCCGACCTTCGACCGCAATCCGCTGGAGCTGGGCGAGCAGAGCGTCGAGGAGACGGTCGGCCAACTCAAGTCGGGCACGCTGAAGTTCGCCTGCGAGGACCCGGACGCGCCGGAGAACTGGCCGCGCGTGCTGACGCTGTGGCGGGCGAACCTGCTGGGCTCGTCCGCGAAGGGCGCCGAGTACTTCACCAAGCACCTGCTCGGCACCCAGTCCTCGCTGCGCGCCGAGGAGGCCGCGCCCGAGGAGCGGCCCTCCACGGTGACCTGGCGGGACGAGGCCCCGGAGGGCAAGCTCGACCTGCTGCTGTCGCTCGACTTCCGGCAGACGTCCTCGACGCTGCTCTCCGACGTCGTGCTGCCGGCGGCGACCTGGTACGAGAAGCACGACCTGTCGTCGACGGACATGCACCCCTACGTCCACTCGTTCACCCCGGCCGTGGACCCGCCCTGGCAGGCCCGCACCGACTTCGACACGTTCAAGGCGCTCGCGGAGAAGCTGAGCGAACTGGCCGCCGGTCATCTGGGCGTGCGCAAGGACCTGGTGGCGGCGCCGCTCCAGCACGACACCCCCGGCGAGATCGCCCAGCCGGGCGGGGTCGTCCTGGACTGGCGCAAGGGCGAGTGCGAGCCGGTCCCCGGAAAGACCCTGCCCAACCTCGTCGTGGTCGAGCGGGACTACACGGCGATCGGCGCGAAGTTCGCCGCGCTCGGCCCGCTCGTCGAGAAGCTCGGCCTGCCCGCGAAGGGCATCGCGCTCCACCCCGACCAGGAGGTCGAGGAGCTGCGCGAGCGCAACGGCACGGTGCGCGGCGGCCCGGCCGACGGCCGTCCGGCGCTCGACACGGCGGTCAAGGCGGCGAACACGATCCTCGCCCTGTCCGGCACCACCAACGGCCGGCTCGCCACGCAGGGCTTCCACACCCTGGAGGCGCGCACCGGGCAGGAGATGGCGCATCTGGCCGCCGAGCACGAGGGCAAGCGGATCACGTACGCGGACACACAGGCCGCGCCCGTCCCGGTGATCACCTCGCCGGAGTGGTCCGGCAGCGAGGCGGGCGGGCGCCGCTACACCGCGTTCACCCTCAACACCGAGCACCTCAAGCCCTGGCACACGCTCACCGGACGCCAGCAGTTCTTCCTCGACCACGACTGGATGCACGAACTTGGCGAGGCACTGCCCGTGTACCGGCCGCCGCTCGACATGAACCGGCTGTTCGGCGAACCGCGCCTCGGGGCGGACGGCGAGAAGGAGGTGACGGTCCGTTACCTCACCCCGCACAACAAGTGGTCGATCCACTCCGAGTACCAGGACAACCTGTTCATGCTCGCCCTGTCGCGCGGCGGCCAGTCGATCTGGATGGCGCCGCAGGACGCGGACGCGATCGGGGTGAAGGACAACGACTGGATCGAGGCGGTGAACCGCAACGGCGTCGTGGTGGCCCGCGCGATCGTCTCGCACCGCATGCCCGCCGGCACCGTCTATATGCACCACGCGCAGGAGCGCACCGTCAACGTCCCCAAGGCGGAGGCGAGCGGCAAGCGCGGCGGCATCCACAACTCGCTGACCCGGCTGATCCTCAAGCCGTCCCATCTCATCGGCGGTTACGCCCAGTTGTCGTGGGCGTTCAACTACCTCGGCCCGACGGGCAACCAGCGCGACGAGGTGACGGTCATCCGGCGCCGCTCCCAGGAAGTGGAGTACTGACATGCGCGTCATGACCCAGATCGCGATGGTCATGAACCTCGACAAGTGCATCGGCTGCCACACCTGCTCGGTCACCTGCAAGCAGGCGTGGACCAACCGCAACGGCATGGAGTACGTCTGGTTCAACAACGTCGAGACGCGGCCCGGCCAGGGCTATCCGCGCCGCTACGAGGACCAGGACAAGTGGCGCGGCGGCTGGGAGCTGAACCGGAAGGGCGCGCTGAAGCTGAAGGGCGGCGGCCGGCTGCGCAAGCTCGCGGGCATCTTCTCCAACCCGAAGCTGCCCGAGATCAAGGACTACTACGAGCCCTGGACGTACGACTACAAGAACCTCACCGACGCCCCGCTCGGCGACGACTACCCGGTGGCGCAGCCGCGTTCGCAGATCACCGGCAAGCCGATGAAGATCGAGTGGTCCTCGAACTGGGACGACAACCTGGGCGGCGCCCCGCAGTACGGCGACCTCGACCCGATGGTCCAGAAGACCCGGGAGAAGGCCGCGGAGAAGGTGAAGTTCGCGTTCGAGCAGACCTTCATGTTCTATCTGCCGCGCATCTGCGAGCACTGCCTCAACCCGGCGTGCGTGGCGTCCTGCCCGTCCGGCGCGATGTACAAGCGCGCGGAGGACGGCATCGTCCTCGTCGACCAGGACCACTGCCGGGGCTGGCGCATGTGCGTGACCGGCTGCCCGTACAAGAAGGTGTACTTCAACCACCGCACCGGCAAGGCCGAGAAGTGCACGATGTGCTACCCGCGCGTCGAGGTGGGCCTGCCGACGGTCTGCTCGGAGACCTGCGTCGGCCGCCTGCGCTATCTCGGGGTGATCCTCTACGACGCCGACAAGGTGACGGCGGCGGCCGAGACGAAGGACGACAAGGCTCTGTACGAGGCCCAGTTGGACGTCTTCCTGGACCCCGACGACCCGCAGGTACAGCGGGCCGCCGAGGAGGCGGGCATCCCCCTCGACTGGATGGAGGCGGCGCGCCGCTCCCCCGTGCACGCGCTGATCAGCAAGTACAAGGTGGCGCTCCCGCTGCATCCGGAGTACCGGACGATGCCGATGGTCTGGTACATCCCGCCGCTGTCCCCGGTCGTCGACGCGCTCAGCGAGACCGGCCACGACGGCGAGGACCACGCGAACCTGTTCGGCGCCATCGACACACTGCGCATCCCGCTGGAGTACCTGGCGGAGATCTTCACGGCCGGTGACGTCGCCCCGGTACGGGCCTCCCTGGAGAAGCTCGCCGCGATGCGCTCGCACATGCGGGCCGTCAACCTCGGGGACCGGCCGGAGCATTCGATCGCGGAGTCGGTCGGGATGTCGGGCGCCGAGATCGAGGAGATGTACCGGCTGCTCGCGATCGCCAAGTACGAGGACCGGTACGTGATCCCGACGGCGGCCGTGGGCGACGCGCAGCGCCTGGAGGAGTCGGCGCTGCCCGACTCCTGCTCGCTCGACTACGAGGACGGGCCGGGGATGGGCGGCGAGGGCCCGTTCGGCGGCGACTCCGGGAACACCACGACCGGCGGCCGCAAGCTGCTGCCCGTCGTCTCCGTGGAGAGCTTCCATCTGACGAAACGCCGCCAGACCGCCGACCGGCAGGAAGAGGCCTGATGACCGACCGTACCGCGCTGCTGTACCAGGCGGCGGCGCTCTGTCTCACGTACCCGGACGAGGAGCTGTACGGCCGGCTGCCGCTCGTGCGGGCGGCGGCCCCGGCGCTCGCCCCGTTCGTGGACCACGCCGAGGCGACGCCCCCGCACGAGCTGGCCGAGCACTACGTGCGGGTCTTCGACTTCAAGAACCGGCACAGCCTGTACCTGACCTGGTGGCGGGACGGGGACACGCGCCGGCGCGGGATGTCCCTGGTGCGCATGAAGGAGATCTACCGGGAGCACGGCATGGAGTTCACGGGCGAGGAGCTGCCCGACTTCCTGCCGGCCGTCCTGGAGTTCTCGGCGCAGGCCGGGCCGTTCCTCCTGGAGGAGCACCGCAGCGGCCTGGAGCTGCTGCGGATCGCGCTGACCGACCACGGCACCCCGTACGCGGCGATCCTGGACGCGGTCTGCGCGACGCTGCCGGGGCCCTCCCCGAAGGACCGGGCCGCGGCGCTCGCGCTCGCCCGCTCGGGCCCGCCGCGCGAGGACGTCGGTCTCGAACCCTTCGGCTTCCGCCCGGAGCTCGGCGAACTGCCGCTGCTGGTGAAGGAGCAGCACCCGTGACCACCCTGATCTGGGGCGTCCTGCCCTACGTCGCCTTCGTCCTGCTGGTCGCGGGCACGGTCTGGCGCTACCGCTACGACAAGTTCGGCTGGACCACCCGCTCCTCGCAGGTCTACGAGTCGAAGCTGCTGAACATCGCCTCGCCGGTCTTCCACTACGGCATCCTGTTCGTCCTCGTCGGCCATCTCGTCGGCCTGTTCGTCCCGATGTCGTGGACGCAGAACGTGGGGGTCAGCGAGCACACGTACCACCTGTTCTCGCTGATCGGCGGCACGTTCGCGGGCGCCCTGACGGTGTGCGGGATCCTCCTGCTCGTGTACCGGCGGCGCACGAAGGCCCCCGTCTTCAGGGCGACGACGCGCAACGACAAGCTCATGTACGTGTTCCTGCTCGGCGCGATCGTCCTCGGCATGGTCGCCAAGCTCACGCACGCCTCCGGCGACGGCTACAACTACCGCGAGACGATCGGCCCGTGGGCCCGCAGCCTGTTCACCCTGAGCCCGGACACCGGCCTGATGAACGGGGTGCCGGTGCTCTACCAGGTGCACGCGGTAGTGGGCATGTCGCTCATCGCGCTGGTACCGTTCACCCGGCTCGTGCATATGTTCAGCGCGCCGGTGCAGTACCTGTTCCGACCGTACGTGGTCTATCGCAGCCGCGACCCGCGGCGGCTGGCCGCGCGGCCGGAGCGACGGGGGTGGGAACGCACCGGATCGTAGCCGCCGCTCGTCTTCGACCGGCACGTGGGGAGACGTGACGTGAGTGAACGACGGCCCGCCCCCACCGTGGGCCAGGTCGTCCTCGGCAGACGCCTGCAGGACCTGCGCGAGGCCAAGGGCCTCAAGCGGGACGAGGCGGCCCGCGCACTGCGCGTGACCGGGGCGACGATCCGCCGCATGGAGACCGCCGAGGTCGCCCTCAAGATCCCCTACGTGCAGATGCTCCTGGAGCTCTACGAGGTTCCGGAACCGGAGATCGAGGCGTTCGTCGCGCTGGCCGAGGAGGCGAACCTGCCCGGCTGGTGGCAGCGCTTCCACGACGTGCTGCCCGACTGGTTCAGCCTGTACGTGAGCCTGGAGGGCGCGGCCGAGCTGATCCGCTCCTACGAACCGCACTTCGTGCCGGGCCTGTTGCAGACCGAGGAGTACGCGCGGGCGGTGTTCGACGCCGGGACCGTGGGGCGCTCGCGGCCCGAGGAGATCGAGCGGCACGTGTCGCTGCGCATGGCGCGCCAGTCGCTGCTCACCCGCGAGGACGCCCCGCACCTGTGGGCCGTCATGGACGAGACGGTGCTGCTCCGGCCGCCGGGCGGGCCCGGGGTGCTGCGCGGACAGCTGGACCGGCTGATCGAGGCGGCGGCCCTGCCGCACGTGACGCTGCAGCTCGCGGAATTCTCGGCGGGCCCGCACCCGGGCACGTACGGGCCGTTCAGCCTGTTCCGCTTCCCGGTGCGGGAGCTGCCGGACATGGTGTTCAGCGAGTACGTGACCGGCGCCCTGTACCTGGACTCGCGCGACGAGGTCAGCGCGCACCTGGAGGTCCTGGACCATCTGGCGGCCCAGGCGGCGAGCGCGGAGCGGACGCTGGAGATCCTGCGCAAGGTCCGCGCCTCGCTCGGCTGACGTGTCGCACTCGGCCGGCCTGCGCCGCGGCGGACCGCGGCGCAGGGTCCCGGATCAGGCCAGCTTGGCCGTCAGGGTGATCGTCGTGCCGGTGAGCGCCTGGCTGACCGGGCAGTTCTTCTTCGCGTCCTCGGCGGCGGCCTGGAACGCCTGCTCGTCGAGGCCGGGCACCTCGCCCTCGACGGTGAGGTGGATGCCGGTGATGCCCTCGCCGGGCTGGAACGTCACGTCGGCCGAGGTGACCAGCTTGGTGGGCGGGTTGCCGGCGCCGGCCAGGCCGTGCGAGAGCGCCATGGAGAAGCAGGACGAGTGCGCGGCGGCGATCAGCTCCTCGGGGCTGGTCTTCCCGTTCGCCTGCTCGGCGCGGGAGGGCCAGGACACCGGCTGCTGGCCGATGCCGGAGGAGTCGAAGGTGACGGTGCCGCTGCCCTCGAGCAGGTTGCCTTCCCACACGGTGTGGGCGGAGCGCGTGGTAGCCACGATGGGTCCTTCCCTTTCCTGGAGTTGTCGCCGGAGGTTGTTCCGGGAGGCGTGCGTTCCCCATCCGACCACATCCCGCGGCCTCGTACCCGTCATCGCCTCGGACGTCACCTGCCGCGTCACGTAAGGTGCGGTGGTCGCCGATCATCCGACTGTCGTGAAGAGGCACCGATGGAAGCTGTGGGACGTGTGTCGATCGTCGACGTCGTGATCCGGGAGCTGACGGCGGAGCTCGCCCGGGGCACGTGGAAGGTCGGCGAGAAGATCCCGTCCGAGGGGCGGCTCGCGGACACCCTCGGGGTCAGCCGGCTGTCGATCCGGGAGGCCGTCCGCGTCCTCGTGCACATGGGGCTGCTGGCCACCCGGCAGGGCGCCGGCACCTTCGTCACCGCCTCCGACGCCGACCACACGCTGCTGCGCCGCCACCTCGCGGGTTCCGCCGAGACCGACATCCTGGACGTGCGCCGGGGCCTGGACATCGTGGCCGCCCGGCTCGCGGCCGTCGCCCGGACCGCGGCGGACGTGGACGCGCTGCGCGAGGCCCTGGAGCGCCGGGCCGCCGCGCGGGAGGCCGCCGACGTCGACGCGTTCACCGACGCCGACGTCGACTTCCATGTGCGGATCGCCGAGGCCTCGCACAATCCGCTGCTTCGGGACCTGTACCGGAACATGAGCGAGGCGCTGCGCGCGACGGTCCGGTCGAGCCAGTGCATCGACGCCGGTGAAGAGCCCTTCCACGACGAGCTGTTCGCCGCCGTGGACACCGGGGACGCGGGCGCGGCGACCGCCGCCGCCCTGGCGATCCTGGAGGGCTGGCCGCCCCCGTCCGACGCCGCTTGACCGCGTCGGCGCCTCACGCACCGGGCACGGACCCGAGGAGCGCGAGCGCGGCCTCGGTGGCGGCTAGCGGGTCGCCGGCCTCGATCGCGGCGGCCAGCACCTCGTGCCGGTCGTCCGCGCCCTCGGCCGCGTCCTTCAGGCAGCCGCTCGCGCGGACGCTGTCGGCGAGCGCTTCGGTGAAGGTCGCGTACAGCTCGAACAGCAGCTCGTTGTGGGCGGCGCGGGCCACTCCGAGATGGAAGTCCACGTCAGCGGCGACGAACGCCGCCTCGTCGGGCGCGGCCCGGCGCCGGGCCAGCGCGTCGCGCAGCGCGGCGAGGTCCGCGTCGGTGCGGCGTGTCGCCGCGAGTCCCGCGGCGATCAGGTCCAGGCCGCCGCGCACCTCCCGGGCGTCGCCCCGGGGCGCTTCGGCCAGCCGGCGCCGGATCGCCACCTCGGTCGCGTCCCGGGCCGCCACGTAGGTCCCGTCGCCCTGCCGCGCGACGAGCAGCCCCACCTCGACCAGGCCGTGCACGGCGGCCCGTACCGAGACCCGGCTGACCTCGAGGGTCGCGGCGAGCTCGTGCTCCGAGGGGATCCGGGTGCCGACCGGCCACGCGCCGCTGGTGATGCGCTCCCTGAGCCGGCTCGTGACCGCCTCGACCAGAGTGGCCCGCTCGATTTTCCTCACTCCCGCCCCTTCAAAAAGTCATCAGATGACTGCTAACCATGTCACTGTCGCCGAACCGTACGTTGCAAGGAGCGCAAGTGAACCGCAAGCCGCTGCTCGTCCTCGACCGCGCCCAGGTCGCCGGTCTGCTCGACATGGCGCAGGTGATCGCCTCCGTGGAGCAGGCCCACGCGGCGCTGTCCACCGGCGCGGCGCGTCAGCCCGAGCGGGAGGCGCTCCCGCTGCCCGGCGACGCGAGCCTGCTGATCCCGATGGCGGCCGCGGTGGACCCGCTGGGCGGCGCGGGGGTGAAGCTCCTGACGGACACCCCGGGCAACGCGGAGCGGGGCCTTCCGGTGCAGCAGTCGATCATCACCCTGATCGAACCGGAGACGGGCGAGTACGAGGCGCTGCTGTTCGGCGCACCCGTCACCCAGGTCCGCACGGCCGCGGCGTCGGCGGTGGCCACGAAGCACCTGGCGCGGCCCGGCGCGCGCACGCTCGGGCTGATCGGCGCGGGCGCGCAGGCGCGGACGCATCTGGCCGCGCACGCGCTGGTCTGCGACCTCGACGAGGTGGTGGTGTGGAGCCGCTCCCGGGCCACGGTCGACGCGTTCGCCGCGCACGCCCGCGAGGCCGGGTTCGCGGTCAAGGTCGCCGACGGACCGGAGCAGGTGGCCCGCGCGGCGGACGTGCTGTGCACGCTGACGCCCTCGCGCGAGCCGCTGGTGCGCGGCGCGTGGTTCCGGCCGGGGCTGCACGTCAACGCGGTGGGCGCGCCCCCGCGCCCGGACCACCGGGAGATCGACACGACCGGCATCGTGCGCAGCCGCGTGATCGTGGACAGCTTCTCGGTGGCGTGCGGCGAGTCGGGCGAGGTGCTGATCCCGCTGGCCGAGGGCGCGATCACCGAGGACCACTTCCGCACCGAGCTGGGCGACGTCATCACGGGCCGCGCCGTGGGACGCTCCGCGGAGGACGAGGTGACGCTCTACAACTCCGTGGGCCTCGGCATCCAGGACGTGGCCGCCGCCCGCCTCGTCGTCGACGCGGCCCGCCGCCAGGGCGTCGGCACGCTGGTCGACCTGTCCTGACGGGGGCCCGGCGCCCCGGGGTCAGGCCCGGGGCGCCGGAGTCTGGGCGGCGCTCTTCTTGCGGGCGGCCATGCACGCGTACACGAGGACGCCCACGAAGAGGAACAGCACGCCCTGGTAGACGGCCGCGTAGCCGGCGCCGCCGACCAGCCACATCGAGAAGCCGAACGCGGCGCAGGCGAGCACCAGGTCGCGCACCAGCCGGGCGGGCCGGACGCGGTCGCGGCGGCCGGAGAGCAGGAAGTAGATCTGGGCGGCGGTGGCCAGGAGGTAGGGGACGGTGGCCGTGAACGTGGTGACCAGGACCAGCGTCTCGAAGACGCCTGCCGAGCCGAACGTGTAGTTGTACACGGTCAGCAGGGAGGCCAGCGCGACGGCGACGACGACGCCGAAGGTCGGGATGCCGCGGCTGCGCCGGGTGAACGCGGCGGGGAACAGCCCGTCCTTCGCCGCCGCGTACGGGGTCTGGGCGCTGAGCAGCGTCCAGCCGTTGAGCGCGCCGACGATGGAGACGATCGCGGCGATCGCGACGGCGGTGCCGCCCCAGGTGCCGCCGAACATGGCGTTGACGGCGTCGGACAGCGGGGCGTCGGAGTTCACGAGCTTGCCGTGCGCGACGGTGCCGAACACGGCGACGGTGCACAGCAGGTAGAGCAGCGCGGCGAGCGTGGTGCCGAGGACGGTGGCGCGGCCGACGTTGCGCCGCGGGTTGCGGACCTCGCCGGCGCTGACCGACGCGGACTCGACGCCGATGTAGCTGAAGAGCAGGATCGCGGCGGACGCCGAGACGGCGCCGAGCGCGGAGTCTCCACTCGCCTGGAACGGGCCGAGGTTGTCGGCGTCGAAGAAGAACAGTCCGCCGATCGCGACGAGCAGCAGCGGCGCGAACTTCAGGATCGTGGAGACGAGCTGGACCGCGCCGAACCAGCGGGTGCCGGCGAGGTTCGACAGGGCGGGCAGCCACTGGCAGGCGAGGGCCGCGACGATCGTCCACAGGGTCGAGCCGTTCAGCGGGAACAGCACGTCGAGGTAGCCGACGGCGGCGACGGCGAGCGCCGCGTTCGACACCCAGGCGGTGATCCAGTAGCTCCACGCGGCGAGGAACCCGGCGAAGTCGCCGAAGGCCTCGCGGGCGTAGACGTAGGGGCCGCCGGTCTTCGGGTGCCGGTGCGCGAGCCGCCCGAAGACGAGGGCGAGCGCGATTGCGCCGACGGTGAGGACACCGAAGGCGAGCAGACTGATCGTGCCGTACGGGGCCACGGAGGCGGGGAGCAGGAAGATGCCGCCGCCGATGATGTTGCCCATGACCAGGGCCGTGGCGATCGGCAGTCCGAACCTTCGGGTGTGCCGGCTCTCGCCCTGCGCGTCACCGGACGGGGGCTGCGCGGCCTCCCCCTGGTCGAGCTTCGCCGAGACCTGGAGTGAGGTTCCGGTGTCGTGCATGTGGGGGGTGCCTCTCGGTCGTGCCGTCATCGCCGCGGGATCGCCGGGCGACGACCCATGGTCCGGCGGGCGGGCACCGGCCGCCAAATCAGGCGGATTCCTCCCGCTGCTCAGGGGGAGCGACCGTAAAAGATGCGATGTCGGCGCCGCCCGCCGGGGAATTCTCCACCGGCACCTGAGGGCCGTCGCTCTCGCGCAGCCAGCGGCGCAGCACGTGGTGGACCTGCTCGGCGCCGACGAGTTCGGTGCCGTCGGCGACCGGCGCGGACAGGTCCGGCGGCGAGAGCAGGAAGGGCCGGCCCTGGGCGCCGCCGAGCCCGCCGTGCGAGCCGACCTGCTCCTCGAAGGCGAGCACCTCGCCGTCCACCGGGTCGTGGAAGGAGTTGACCATGATGTCGGCGGTGTGCGGGAAGGAGTGGGTGCGGCGCACGGCGTCGGCGGCGCCGGGGCCGAAGTCGGTGAGCGGGCCCTTGCCGTCGGCGAGCGCGTCGAGCGGTGTCGCGGTGCCGCGCGCGCCGAGGACGAGGCCTCCGTGCTCGGCGCTGCGCACGAGCAGGAAGCCGATGCCGGGGTGGTTGGCGAGGGTGGCCAGGAGCGCCGGGTGGCGGCGGTCGATCTCCTCCTTCGTCATGCGGTGCGGCACGTCGGGGAAGGAGACCAGGCCGAGGTTGCCGGAGGCGAGGACGACGGGCTCGCTGCGCCGGCCCCGGAAGACGGGCGGTTCGGTGCGCTCGACGGGCCGGTGCAGGGCGGCGCGCACGGCGGACCTGGCCTCGGCCCCGCTGCGGGTGCGCCGCACCTTGCGCGGCACGGGCAGTCCGCAGCCGGCCCGCACCAGGTCCTGGAGGGTGAGTCCGTAGCGGGAGCGGAAGGTCTCGCCGGGGCTCTGGCCGTGGTCGGACAGGACGACGATGCGGTACGGGCGCGGCGCGTGCTCGGCGACCTTCGCGATCAGGGCGAGCGAGCGGTCGAGCCGTTCGAGGACCTTCTCGGCGTCGCGGCCGAACGGGCCGGAGTGGTGGGCCACCTCGTCGTAGGCCACGAGGTCGGCGTAGACGGCGCTGCGGCCGGCGAGGAGGTCGCCGATGACGGCCGCGACGACCACGTCCCGTTCGACGACGGTGGCGAAGGCGCGGATGAAGGGGTACAGCCCGCCGCGGCCGACGCGCGGGCGTTCGCCGCGCAGGCGGGCCCGGGTGGACTGGCCGATCTCGCGGCCGACCTCGGCGCAGAAGGACAGGGCGGTGCGCACCGCGTTGGCCGGGTCGGAGAAGTAGGCGAAGTAGCCGGCGCGGGAACGGTTCTCCTTGCCGCGGCGGGCGGCGACGGACAGGACGAGGGCGACCTGCTCGGCGCCGCCGCTGAAGAGGTTGCCGCGGCTGGCTCCGTCGAGGGTGAGCAGTCCGCCGTCGCCGGTGCGCTCGACGGCCCGGCGCTGCAGCTCGGTGGCGCTGGTCGGGCGGTTGGACACCTGGATCTCGCCGGTGTCCTTCTCGTACCAGCGGAAGGCGGGCACGTCCCAGGTGGAGCCGTGCAGGATGCCGAGCTGGCTGGCGCCGGTCTGGCTGGACCAGTCGGTGCGCCAGGGGGTGAGCCGGTGGCCGCCCTCGCGCAGCCAGGCGCCGACGGTGGGCATCAGGTCCTGGTCGGCGGCCCGCTTCAGCAGGTCGTGGCCGACTCCGTCGAGCTGGAGGAAGACGGTACCGGGGGTGGGCGGGCAGCCGGCGTCGGGGCCGGCCCTGCGGCGCCGGCGGGCGGCGAGCCGGTACAGGCGGCGCCGGTAGGCGTCGTCGTCGCGGACGGCGAGGGCACCGCCGGTCGCCGACGCGACGGCGGACATCACGGCGGCCACGACGACGGCGGTCTCCGCGTTGATCTCGCCCCGGCCGTCGGGCACCAGGTGCAGGGCGACGAGCAGCACGCCGCCGTTGAGGAAGAAGACGACGAGGCCGAGGACGAGCGCCGGGACGAGGAGCAGGGCGCGGACCAGGAGCGGCCAGACCAGGGCGGACAGGACGGCGAAGGCTCCCGCGCCGGACGCGGCGGTGATCGCGACCCGGGTCATGCTGTCGCCGTTCGCCGACTGCAGCTGGAAGTCGGGCAGGAGCCCGGCGAGGACCATCATCGTCAGGGTGCTCGCGGCCCACACCGTCAGGGAGCGCCACAGGGTGCTCGCCGCCCGCCGCCACCACCGGCCCGATGCCACGTCTCCGGCTCCCCTCGCCCGATCCGCCCCGTTCGTCCTGTCGTCGGCCAGGCTTTCACACGGCCCGGCCCGATCGGTCCGGCCGCACCGACGTGGCCGGATTCAGCAGCCGTCGTACCCGGCGGTGGGCATCGACAGGCGGCGGTGGACGCGGGCCTTCATCTCCGTGTCGTACGCGGGCTCGGCCAGGCCCGCCGTCTCCATCCGCACCCCGCGCCGCGCGCATTCCTTGGTGAAGGCCTCGGGCGAGCGCAGGGCCGCGTTCAGGACGCGGTCGCAGGGGACGACGAACAGGTCGACCAGGCCCGCGTCCACGTCGTCCCAGAGCACCTCGTGGTCGGGGCGCAGCGCGTGCACGAGCAGCTCCCGGGTGACGACGTAGCCGCGCTCGGCGGCCCAGCGGGCGCACATGGCGTGCTGGCTGCGGGAGTCGACGAGGAACGGGTCCGCGTCCAGCTCCTCCAGCGGAGTCAGGCTGGCGATCGACGCGACCCGCAGCGGACCGGGTCCCGAGCCGTCCGGTGCGCCCATGGTGTCCCCCTCACCTCGTCTTTCGGGCTCGACCCTACTCCTGCACGTAGGCTCGGGGCAGTCGCACGGAGGAGGCAACGGGTGCCGGTGGAGATCACCTGGTGGGGTCATGCCACGTGCACGGTCGAGGACACGGGGACCCGGGTGCTCACCGATCCGCTGTTCACGCGGCGCCTCGCGCACCTGCGCCGGCGGCGCGGCGCGCCTCCGCCGCCGAGCGCCGCCCGTGCCGACGTCGTCCTCGTCTCGCACCTGCACGCCGACCATCTGCACGTGCCGTCGCTCGCGCGGCTCGCGCCCGGCACCCAGGTGCTCGTGCCGCGCGGCGCGACCCGTTCGGTGCCGGGGCTGCGCCGGCTGACCGCCCTGCGGGTCACGGAGGTCGGGCCCGGTGACGTGGTGGCGGCGGGCGGGGTCTCGGTGCGGGTGGTGCCCGCCGAGCACGACGGGCGGCGGCTGCCGGTGGGCCCGCACCGCTCCCCCGCGCTCGGCTTCGTGGTGACGGGCGAGGCGCGGACGTACTTCGCGGGCGACACCGGCCTGTTCGACGGCATGGCCGAGGCCGTGGGCGCCGTGGACGTGGCGCTGCTGCCGGTCGGCGGCTGGGGCCCCTACCTCGGCCCGCACCATCTGGATCCGGCGCGGGCCGCCGAGGCGCTGGCCCGGATCGGGCCGCGCAGCGCGGTGCCGGTGCACTACGGGACGTACTGGCCGATCGGGATGGACGCGGTGCGCCCGCACGAGTTCCACACGCCGGGCGACGAGTTCGTGCGGCAGGCCGCGCTGGCGGCGCCCCAGGTGGTGGTGCACCGGCTCGGGCACGGCGAGAGCGTGCGTCCGGAGGTGGCCCGTTGATCCTCGCCACCGCCACGCAGGTGGCGCCGGAGTCCACCCAACAGGCCATCGGCTACCCGTCCTTGTTCCTGCTCGTGTTCATCGGGGCACTGGTCCCGGTGGTGCCGACGGGCGCGCTGGTGAGTTCGGCCGCGGTCGTGGCGTTCCATCAGACGGCGCCGCTGTCACTGCTGTTCGTGTTCCTCGTCGCCTCGCTCGCGGCGTTCCTCGGCGATGTCGCCCTGTACTGGCTGGGGCGGCGCGGCATGGGATCGCGGAACGGATCGCGGTGGCTGGAGGCGATCCGGTCGCGGGCGCCGGAGGAGCGGCTGACACAGGCGCGGGACAAGCTCGCCGACCACGGGGTGCTCGTCCTGGTGCTGTCCCGGCTCGTGCCGGCCGGGCGGATCCCGGTGATGCTGGCGTGCCTGCTGGCCGGGATGCCGCTGCGGCGCTTCGCCCGCGGAGACGTCCCGGCCTGTCTGGCCTGGGCGGCGACGTACCAGGTGATCGGGATCCTGGGCGGCTCCCTGTTCCCGAAGCCGTGGCAGGGCGTGGTCGCGGCGGTGGCGCTGACCCTGGTGATCAGCGTGGCGCCCGGACTGTGGCGCCGGCTGCGGGGCCGGGAGTCAGGCGGTCAGCACGCGTGAGCCGCCCACCGGCAGGTCCCACAGCGCGGTGCGGGACAGCCCGGCGCGGTCCCAGGCCTCCCGCAGCCGGGTGAGCGGCTCCAGAACCGGCTCGGCCGACAGCAGGAACGTGGCCCAGTGCATGGGCGCCATCCGGCGGGCGCCGACGTCCTGCGCGGCGCGCACCGCGTCCTCGGGGTCGCAGTGCACGTCCCGCAGCCACCAGCGCGGGTCGTAGGCCCCGATGGGCAGCAGGGCGAGGTCGATGTCCGGGTGGCGGCGGCCGATCTCGCGGAACCAGTGGCCGTAGCCGGTGTCGCCCGCGAAGTAGATCCGCTGTCCGTCACGGTCGGTGAGGACCCAGCCGCCCCACAGCGTGCGGCAGGTGTCGGTGAGGCTGCGCTTGGACCAGTGGTGAGCCGGGACGAAGTCGAAGCGGACGCCCTTCAGCTCGGCGGCCTCCCACCAGTCGAGCTCCGTGACGTGGGTGAAGCCCCGCCGGGTGAACCAGCGGGCCAGACCGGCCGGGACCAGGACCGGGGTGGCGCGCGGGAGGCGCTTGAGGGTGGGCCAGTCGAGGTGGTCGTAGTGGTTGTGGCTGATGACGACGGCGTCGACCGGGGGCAGCGCGCTCCAGGCGATGCCGGGCGGGGTGACGCGAGCCGGGGTGCCGAGGATCTTGCGGGACCAGACGGGGTCGGTGAGGACGGTCAGGCCGCCGACGCGGATGATCCAGCTGGCGTGGCCCACCCAGGTGACGGCCGCGGTACGGGCGTCGACGTCGGGCAGCGGGCCCGGCGCGAACGGCAGGTTCGGGATGTCGGCCAGGCCCTCGGCGGAGGGCCGCACCCGGCCCTCGCGGGCGAACCGGGCGAAGCCGCGCAGGCCCGGCAGCGGCGCGGTCAGCCGGTGCGCGAAGGTCTTGGGCCAGCGGCGCGGGATCCGCAGGACGTCCGCTCCCCCGCCGAGCGGCCTCGGCTCGGCGAGGGGCGGCCGGACCGCCGTGGCATCGGCCCGCGGTGCGGGCTCCTCCGTCGTCGGCGCCTCGGACGCTTGCGTCATCGCCGGTACTCCCATCCTTCGCCTGCCGGTCCACCGCCCGCGGGGCCCGCCGGGCCCGGCTCGCCGCGGAGGTCGCCGAGCACCGACCCCACCATGCTCAACAGCCTTTCCACATGCGGCAATTCCAGGGGCTCCGGTGAGGTGAGAGACGCGGCCCGCTCCTGCGGGGTTGAGCCCGCCAGCGGACCCGTGGACAGGCGCACCCGCAGGGCGGCCGGGGCGTCGCCGAAGCGGTGGCCGCCAGGAGCGGGCATGCCGAGCCGTCCGGTGAGGAAGTCCTCCAGTTCCTGGGCGTCCGTGACCCCGCGGGCCGCCAGGTGGGGGCGCAGCGGTTCCAGGTCGGCGTAGAGGTGGCGGCCCGCGCGCGGCGGCCGGGCCAGCGCTCCGGCCGCGAGGACGGCCTCGTGCAGGGCGCCGGCGAGCCGGGCGTGCAGGGCGACGGCGGCGGTGCGGCGGGCGGTGACCGCCTCGGGTTCGCCCAGGACGTGTCCCGCGGCGGCCGCGACGGGGGCGGCGAGGAGGGCGCCGGTCGCGGTGAGGACGTCGCGGACCCGGTCGGCGAGCCGGGCGCCCTCGGCGGTCGCCGGGAAGCGGGCGCAGGCCGCGGGGAGCGAGGGCGGCAGGAAGGCGCCGGTCAGATCGGTGAGCACGGTGACGGCGTCCGGGTACATCTCGGCGGGCCCGAACAGGACGGTGTCGGCGCCCGGGTGCACGGTGTCCCGCCAGGTCTCGTCGCTGACCACGTGCAGGCCCTCGCCCACGGCGGCCTCGACCGCCTCGTGCAGCACCTCGGGCGGCGGCACCGTCGCGGTCGGGTCGTCGGGGACGGCCAGGACGAGCAGCCGCGGGTCCCCGCCCTCGGCCCGCACCCGGCGCACCGTCTCCAGCAGGGCGTACGGGTCCGGGACGCCGCCGCACTCGGCGGGCGTCGGTACGCGGAAGGCGTCCCGGCCCAGCAGCCGGGCCTGCGGCACCCACCAGGCGGGGCAGGGCCGGGGGACCAGGACGTCGCCGCCGAGCGCGGCGGTGACGGCGAGCAGGAGCGGGGCCCCTCCGGGGGCGGCGGTCACCTGGGCGCGTTCGGTCGGCAGGCCCCGGCGGCGCCAGTAGCCTCCGGCGGCCTCCAGGAGGGGTGGGGGGCCGCCCGGTGGTTCGGGGGTCTGGCGTCCGGCCGCCGCGGCGACGATCGCGCTCAGCTCCGGCAGTACGGGCAGTCCCGGCTCGGGCAGCACGGGCCCGTACCGCACCGGTCCCCGGTCCTCCGCACGCACCATCGGGCCTCCTGGGTCTCGCCTGCCCCCAGGGTGGCATCCGACCGGGATCCCGGCGCGCCGTAACTCCGCCGGACGGCCACCGACCACCGGCCGGTGGGGGGCTGGTCGCGCAGTTCCCCACGCCCCTGACGAGGCTGCGCCTCATCGGGGAAATGCGACGCGAAGCGTCTGCATTTCAGGGGCGCGGGGAACTGCGCGAGAAGCCCCACCGGCCCGCACCCGGCGACGA
>NZ_JBVHMU010000015.1:0-17785 GCF_055558275.1 Streptomyces sp. NPDC025806
CTGCGCCTCATCGGGGAAATGCGACGCGAAGCGTCTGCATTTCAGGGGCGCGGGGAACTGCGCGAGAAGCCCCACCGGCCCGCACCCGGCGACGATTCCGGCGGAGCTACGGCGCTAGCGGGCCCGCTCAACCCTCCGCTCGTCCCAGACGGGCTCCGCCGTCTCGCGGACCTTGCCGTCGGAGCCGAACACGAGGAACCGGTCGAAGGACTTGGCGAACCACCGGTCGTGGGTCACGGCCAGCACCGTCCCCTCGAACGCCTCCAGCCCCTCCTGGAGGGCCTCGGCCGACTCCAGGTCGAGGTTGTCCGTCGGCTCGTCGAGGAGGAGAGCCGTCGCTCCGGCCAGCTCCAGGAGCAGGATCTGGAAACGGGCCTGCTGCCCGCCGGACAGCCGCTCGAACTTCTGCTCGGCCTGCGCGGTGAGCTCGTAGCGCCGCAGGAGACTCATGGCCGCGCCCCGGTCCTTGGCGTGGTCGCGCCACAGGATGTCGAGCAGGAGCCGGCCCTGCAGCTCGGGGTGCGCGTGGGTCTGGGCGAAGTGCCCGGGCTCGACGCGGGCGCCGAGCTTCCAGGCCCCGGTGTGCGCCACGGACCCGTCACCGGCGAGCAGCCGCAGGAAGTGCGACTTGCCCGAGCCGTTGGATCCGAGGACGGCGACGCGCTCCCCGTAGAAGACCTCCAGGTCGAAGGGCTTCATCAGGCCGGTCAGCTCCAGGCCCTGGCAGGTGACGGCGCGCACGCCGGTGCGCCCGCCCTTGAGCCGCATGGTGATGTCCTGGTCGCGCGGCGGCTCGGGCGGCGGCCCGGCCTCCTCGAACTTGCGCAGGCGCGTCTGGGCGGCCGCGTACCGGGACGCCATCTCGTGGGAGACGGCGGCGGCCTGCCGCAGGTTGATCACGAGCTTCTTGAGCTGGGCGTGCTTCTCGTCCCAGCGGCGGCGCAGTTCCTCGAAGCGGGCGAAGCGCTCGCGCCGGGCTTCGTGGTACGTGGCGAAGCCGCCGCCGTGCACCCAGGCGTCGGCCCCGCCGGGTCCGGGCTCGACGCTCACGATCTTCTCGGCGGAGCGGGCGAGCAACTCGCGGTCGTGGGAGACGAACAGGACGGTCTTGCGGGTCTCGCGCAGCTTCTCCTCCAGCCAGCGCTTGCCGGGGACGTCCAGGTAGTTGTCCGGCTCGTCGAGGAGCAGGACCTCGTCGGTGCCGCGCAGCAGCGCTTCGAGGACGAGCCGCTTCTGCTCGCCGCCGGAGAGGGTGCGGACCTCGCGGAACTGGGCCTTGTCGTAGGGCATGCCGAGCGCGGCGGTGGTGCACATGTCCCAGAGCGTCTCGGCCTCGTAGCCGTGGGCCTCGGCCCAGTCGGAGAGGGCCTGCGCGTAGGCCATCTGCGCGGCCTCGTCGTCGACGGTCATGATCGCGTGCTCGGCCTTGTCGACGGCGCGGGCGGCCTCGCGGATGCGCGGTCCGGAGACGGAGACGAGCAGGTCGCGCACCGTCGTCTCGTCGCGCACGGAGCCGACGAACTGGGGCATCACGCCGAGGCCGCCGCTGATGGTGACGCCGCCGCCGTGCGGCTGCAGCTCGCCGGAGATCAGCTTGAGCAGTGTCGTCTTGCCCGCCCCGTTCGGCCCGACGAGGGCGACGACGGCGCCCTCTCCGACGCGGAACGACACATCACCGAGCAGCGCCCTCCCGTCCGGCAGGTAGTACTCGAGATGCGCGGCTTCCAGATGTCCCATGGTTCCGCATTCTCTGCGGCCGGGCGTGTCGCGGGCAAATGGCTTTCGCCCCGGCCCGTGCCGTCCCGGTGGTCCCACCACTCCGGGTGACGTGCTCGCGGGCTGCGCGGGTACACGTCCGGCATGCGATCCCTGCGTGACCTCATGCCCACGGGCGCGGGCGGATCCGGCACCGGCCGGTCTCCGCGTGGCCGCCTCGCCGCCCTCGACCTGCGTCTCTTCGAGTTCGCCGCCGGAGCCCACTGGCCCGGCGCGGAGCGGATCCTGCCGCGGCTGAGCCGGGCCGCGAACCACGGGGTGCTGTGGTTCGCGGCGGGCGGCGCGCTGGCGGCGACCGGTTCGCCCCGGGCCCGGCGCGCGGCGGTGCGCGGGGTGGCCTCGCTCGCGCTGGCCTCCGCGACGATCAACACGCTCGGCAAGCGGTCGGTGCGCCGGCCGCGTCCCGCGCTCGACGCGGTGCCGCTGGTGCGACAGCTGCACCGGCAGCCGTTCACGACCTCGTTCCCCTCGGGGCACTCCGCGTCGGCCGCGGCCTTCGCGACGGGTGTGGCACTGGAGTCGCGCGGCTGGGGCGCGGCGCTCGCGCCGGTGGCGTTCTCGGTGGCGGCGTCCCGGGTCTACACGGGGGCGCATTTTCCCGGGGACGTCCTCGCGGGCGCGGCGCTCGGTGTGGGCGCCGCGTACGCGCTGCGCGGTCTGGTGCCGACCCGCGACCAGCTGCCGTCGCCGGGCAAGCCGGTGGTCGACGGGGTGCCGGCGCTGCCGGGCGGCGAGGGCCTCGTGATGGTGGTGAACGGCCAGGCGGGGAGCCCCGAGCGGGTCCGGGCGCTGGAGGACGCGCTGCCCCGCGCCGAGTTCGTGCACTGCACGGGCGCGGAGCTCGCGGCGGAGCTGGAGAAGGCGGCGCCGCGGGCCCGCGCGCTCGGTGTCTCGGGCGGCGACGGCTCGGTGAACACGGCGGCCGGGGTCGCGGTCCGGCACGGGCTGCCGCTGGTGGTCCTGCCCGGCGGCACCCTCAACCACTTCGCGTACGACCTGGGCATCGAGAACGCCGGGGACCTGCTGCGGGCGGTCGAACGGGGGCAGGCGGTGGCCGTGGACGTGGGCCGGTTCCGCTCGGGCGACACGTCCGGGATCTTCCTCAACACGCTGAGCCTGGGCGCGTATCCGGAGCTGGTGCGCGAGCGCGAGCGGTGGTCCGGGCGGGTCGGCGGTCCGCTCGCCGATGTCGTGGCGGCGGTGCACGTGCTGCGCCGGGACCATCCGCTGGAGGTGCTCGTCAAGGGCCGTCGGCGCCCGCTGTGGCTGCTGTTCGCGGGCAACTGCACGTACCGGCGCATGGGGTTGACCACGGGCCGGCGCACGGATCTCGCCGACGGGCTGCTCGACGTCCGCACGGTGGACGGCGGCCGGCTCCCGGGGCTGCGCCTGCTCGCGGCGGCCCTCGCGGGCCCGCTGTCCCGTTCCGCGTTCCATGCCGCGACCCGGCTCACGCGCCTGCACATCGACGGCGTGACCCCGGGCACGCCGCTGGCCTACGACGGTGAAGTGACGGTCTGCCACGGCGAGTTGACGGTGCACAAGGAGCACGAGGGCCTGCGCGTGTACTGCCCGCCGACCGGAATCTGACGCTCTCGCGCCTCCACCGATGTCCACATCTCAAGACGGGTATCTCATCATGCGGCCCATCGGGCGTACGGTGATCACACACCCCGGGGCGTCCGCTCCGGGCGAGCCGTCGTTCCGTGAAAGGACCGGGCCATGTCGCAGGAGACCGCCGTGTACACCCACGGCCACCACGAGTCCGTACTGCGTTCGCACACCTGGCGCACCGCCGCCAACTCCGCGGCCTACCTGCTCGGTTCACTGAAGCCGCACATGAAGATCCTGGACATCGGCTGCGGACCCGGGACCATCACCGCGGACCTGGCCGCACTGGTCCCCGACGGGCACGTCACGGGCGCCGACCACGCCGAGGGCATCCTGGATCAGGCCCGCGCCACGGCGGCCGAACGGGGCCTGACGAACGTCGACTTCACGACCGCCGACGTGCACGCGCTGGACTGGCCGGACGACACGTTCTGCGTCGTGCACGCGCACCAGGTGCTGCAGCACGTCGGCGACCCGGTGCGGGCCCTGCGCGAGATGCGGCGCGTCACGAAGCCCGGCGGCATCGTCGCCGTACGGGAGTCGGACTACGCGGCGATGACCTGGTACCCCGAGTCACCGGGCATGACGGCCTGGCAGGACCTGTACCAGCGGGTCGCGCGGGCCAACGGCGGGGAGCCGGACGCCGGGCGGCGGCTGAGGTCGTGGGCCCTGGAGGCCGGTTTCGCAGCGGCGGACGTCACCTCGTCGGCGAGCGTGTGGTGTTACGCGGCGCCGGACGAGATCGACTGGTGGAGCGGCCTGTGGGCGGACCGCACCCTGGCCTCCGCCTACGCGGACCGCGCGATCGAGGGCGGCCACGCGACGCGCGAGGAGCTGACCGCCGTGTCCGAGGCGTGGCGGGACTGGGGCACACACCAGGACGCGTGGTTCATGGTCCCGCACGGGGAGATCCTGTGCCGTGAGTGAAGCCCGTCGGTTCACTCGGGGTCCGCGGGCGGGGCGGGTCCCGGCTCGACGAAACTGTACGGCGGCAGCGGGCCGTTGACCTGGACCTCGACGTGCGGGTGGGTGCGCCGCACCTCCTCGACCGCGCTGAGCAGCGGGTCCACGGCGCGTTCGTCCACGAGGAAGGACAGGTTCGCGAGGCCGCCCGTGTCGGCCGGCCCCGCGACCGTCGCGTCGGCCGCGGGTTCCAGCAGATGCCGCAGCGCGGCGGCGTCCTGCGCCTCCCGCGCCCGCACGGCCGCGACGACCGTCTCGCCGAGCCGCTGCCGGTCCTCGTGCGTGCCGCCGCCCGCCGTGCGGTTGCTCTCGGCCAGCTCGCGGATCCCGGTGTCCTCCGCCATGAGCCGGTGCAGCACGGCCTGTTCGTCGTGCTGTGCCCTGACGTTGTACTCGACCTTGCCGTCCAGCGCCCGCAGCCGTTCCAGCCAGTGCTCGGCGCGCTCGGCGAGCACCGCCGCGACGGTCTCGTCGTCGGGGGCGACGCTGCCGAACCGCATCGGCAGCACCGGCCCGCCCCGCACCGTCCGGGAGAGCACCTTCTGGTGGGCGAGGAGGTCACGGCGCCTGGGGCGCAGCCCGTCGGGTGCCTCGCTGACGACGGCGGTCAGCGGGCCCCGGGTGACGGTGCGCACTTCACGGGCCGGTTCGCCGATGCCGGCCAGGCCGTCGGGCAGGGCCGGGTGCTCCGCGTTGACGATGCCGTAGACGTAGGTGCCGGTCACGCGTACTCCTCCTGTCCACTCCGCGATGTACAGACGGTCGCGTTCACACGCGTCCGGCGCCCGCCGGTGCGATCTCGTGCTCGACGAGCAGTTCGACGGCGGCCACGATCGACGCGGCGTCGATCCCGGCCTCGTGCAGCTGCTCCTCCGGGGTGGCCGAGCCGGGCATCGAGCGGACGCCGAGGCGGACCAGGCGCGGGGTCGGGGAGCCGTCGGCGAAGGCCTCGGCCACGGCGTCGCCGATGCCGCCCTCGGGGCGGTGGTCCTCGACGGTGATCAGACAGCCGGTGGCGTCCGCCGCCTCGCGCAGCGTCTCCCGGTCCACGGGTTTCACCGAGTACAGGTCGATGACGCGTACGGGGATGCCGATCTCGGTCAGCTGGTCGGCGGCGCGCAGGGCCTCGTGGACGGTGACGCCCGCGGCGACGATCGTGACGCGGTCGTCGTCCCCGGAGCGCAGCACCTTGCTGCCGCCGACGGGGAAGTCCTCGTGCGGCGGGTAGATCACGGGGGTGGCGCCGCGCAGGGTGCGCAGGTAGCGGATGCCGTCCAGGTCGGGCATGCGCGCGGTGAGCCACGCCGTCTGGTTGGCGTCGCAGGGGTGCAGCACGGTCGAGCCGGGGATCGCGCGGAACATGGCGAGGTCCTCCAGGCCCATCTGGGAGGGGCCGTCCTGGCCGATGGAGACGCCGGCGTGCGAACCGACGAGGTTGATGGAGGCATTGCTGACAGCGGCCATGCGCAGGAAGTCGTGGGCGCGGGTCAGGAACGCCGCGAACGTGGCGGCGAACGGGGTCCAGCCCCGGGAGGCGATGCCGACGCTCGCGGCGACGAGCTGCTGCTCGGCGATGTAGCACTCGACGTAGCGCTCGGGATGGTCCTCGGCGAAGAGGTCCGCGCGGGTGGAGTCGCCGACCTCGCCGTCGAGCACGACGACGTCGCCGCGCGCGGTGCCGAGCGCGGCGAGGGCCCGGCCGAAGGCGTCGCGGGTCGCGACCTCGTCGCCGACGTCGTAGCGGGGCAGGTCCACGCGGTCGCGTCGCACCGGGTGGCGAACCTGCACGGCGGGCGGCTTGGCCACGGCGACGTGGACGGCTCGGTCCCCGCCCAGCTCCTCGATCGCCGCATCGGCGTCGGGCAGCGGCTTGCCGTGCCGGCCCTCCTTGTCCTCGACCTCGGCGACGCCCTTGCCCTTGAGCGTGCGCGCGAGGATCGCCGTGGGCTGCCCGACGGTCGCGCGCGCCTCGCCGAGGGCACGGTCGATCGCGGCGACGTCATGCCCGTCGATCTCCACCGTGTGCCAGCCGAACGCGCGGAAGCGGCGTCCGTAGGCGTCGAGGTCGTGGCCGTGCCGGGTGGGGCCGCGCTGGCCCAGCCGGTTCACGTCGACGATCGCGACGAGGTGGTCGAGGTGTTCGTGTCCGGCCATCTCGGCGGCCTCCCACACGGAGCCCTCGGCGAGCTCGCTGTCCCCGCACAGCACGTACACGCGGTATCCGGCGTGGTCGAGGTGCTGTCCGGCGAGGGCGGTGCCGACGGCGACGGGCAGGCCCTGGCCCAGCGAGCCGGTCGCCGTCTCGACCCAGGGCAGCCGGCGCGGGGTCGGATGTCCTTCGAGGCGGCTGCCGAGCCGGCGGAAGGTGAGCAGTTCGGTCTCGCCGATGGCCCCGGCCGCCTTGTAGGCGGCGTAGAGCAGCGGTGACGCGTGGCCCTTGGACAGGATGAAGCGGTCGTTGCCGGGGTGGTCGGGGCGGGCGAAGTCGTAGTGCAGGTGGCGGGCGAGCAGCACGGCCATGAGATCGGCGGCGGACATCGACGAGGTCGGGTGGCCGGAGCCGGCGGCGTCCGCGGCACGGACGGAGTCGACGCGCAGCTGTCGGGCGAGTGCGTGCAGTTCCGTAGCGGTCTGGGTGGTCACGACGGCCTCCGGTGTACGGGTCCGGTGGACGGGGCCGGGCGCGCGGCCGGCCCAGGGTCTCCGCGTCCCCCCGCCTCGGGGTGTCAAACGTGCGCCGCTCCTTCCCCCGGCGGCTTGCGGGAAGTGATCACGCGGCCCGGGCGGGCCAACTAGGCTTCCGGGCATGGAGATCCTGGGAACCACGCTGCGCGTCTGCGTCGAGGACCTGGAGTCCTCGGTCACCTTCTACGAACGGCTCGCCGGGAGCCCGGCCCTGCGCTTCGAGCGCGGCGGGGTCTCGGTGGCCGCCGTCGGCTGCTTCCTGCTGATGAGCGGTCCGGAGCGGGAGCTGGAGGTGCTGCGCAAGGTGTCCGCGACGATCGCGGTGCGGGACGTGGACGAGGCGAAGAACGTGCTGACGGCCTCGGGCGCCCAGGTCCTCGCCGGGCCCGTGGGCACCCCGGCGGGGCGGAACCTGATCGCGCTGCACCCGGACGGCTCGGTGTTCGAGTACGTGGACCGGCAGGCGGCCGGGACGGCCTGATCCGGCGGTCGCGCCACGTATCCTCGCCCCGAGCACGAGGGTGAAGGACGGGGTGCAGACATGGCCGGGAGCGGTAAGGACCGAGGGCGTGCGGACGGGACCGGAAAAGAGTCCGGGAGCGGGTCCGCGAAGGACGCGAAGGCAGCGAAGGCCGCCACGGAGAACGGGGGCGGGGCCGGGAACGGTCAGGGGCACGTCTCCCTGAGCGACCGGGCGCGCGAGGCGGTGCGGGAGCGGATCGTGGACCGCCGCTACCCGATGGGCTCGCGCCTGGTGGAGCGCGAGGTCGCGGCCGAGCTGGAGATGTCCCGCGTGCCGGTGCGCGAGGCGCTGCGCGCGTTGGTCGCGGAGGGCCTGCTCGAACTGCTGCCGCGCAGCGGTGTGCGGGTGCGCAGCCTGGAGCGGGCCGACGTGCGGCATCTGTACGAGGTGTGGGAGCCGCTCGCGGTGCAGGCCTCACGGCTCGCGGCCCGCAAGGTGGCGGCGGCCGGCGCGGACGAGGAGCAGGTCCTGGCCACGTTGCGCGCCACGCTGGAGACGGCGGAGCGGGCCGCGGCGGCGGACCGGGGCGCCGAGGAGGTGGCCGCGCACACCGCCTTCCACGAGGAGATCGTCGCGCTGTGCGACAACCCGCTGCTCGCCCGCACGATGGAGCAGCTGAGCTGGCAGTTGCAGCTGGTGTTCGGGCTGCGCGAGGAGCCGGCGCACATGCGGGCCCAGCACGCGGACATGTTCCGGCACATCGCGGCGGGCGACGCGGAGTCGGCCGCGGCCAGCACGCTGCTGCACGTGCGGGACAGTCGTGCGGTGGCCGAGCGTTCGCTGTTCGGCGCGGCCGGTGTCGACGGGGGCGACGGTGACGGCCACGTCGACGCCGAGCTGTATACCAAAACCGAGGAGCCGGCGCCCCCGAAGAAGCGAAAGTCCCGGCAATCGTCGTGAAATCCCCCTGAGCACTGCCACCCCTCGGACAGATCCTTGCCGCGCCTTCCAGAATTGGTATACCAATAGGCCAGCAAGACGATCCGCCCCCGAGGAGTCCGCAATGTGCGTCGAATCGACCCCGCCGCCGTCCGCCCGTCTCACCCGCCGCGGTGTGCTCGCCGCCTCCGCCGCGCTGGCCGGCACCGCGACCGCGTTCGCCGCCGGTGCCGCGCCCGCCTCGGCGGCCTCCGGCGGCGCCGAGCGCCGCTCCGAGCGCCCCGGCCGCGGCGGTGACCTGGTCGTCGAGGGCGGCACGCTGCTCGACCCGGCGACCGGCGACGTCATCGAGGACGCGGTCGTCGTGATCCAGGCCGGTGTGGTCCGCGCGGCCGGCCGCCGCGGCCGCGTCGACGTGCCGAAGGACGCGCCCCGGCTGGACGCGCAGGGCAGCTGGGTGCTCCCCGGCCTCGTCGACTCGCACATCCACATCAACACGGTGGCCGAGGCCAAGTCCGCGCTGCGTCAGGGCGCCACCACGGCGCGCAGCGGTTCCACGAACTTCTACCAGGACATCGCCGTGCGCGAGCTGGCCCGCCAGGCGCCGGAGCTCGCGCCGCGGCTGCGCGCCGCCGGTGTGTTCGTCTCGCCCGACCTCGGCGACACCATCCTCGGCGACCCCGACCTCACCGCGCTGGCCCGCCTCAAGGACGGCGTCGTGTCCGCCGCGGCCCTGCGCCGCGTCGTCGAGGTGAACGTGGCGCGCGGCGCCGACGTCATCAAGACCCGGTCCAACCCGCGCGCGGGCCTGGCCGAGCAGGACCCGCTGGAGCAGGTCTACACGTACGAGCAGCTCTCCGAGATCGTCTCGACCGCCAAGAAGCACGGCAAGGGCGTCCTGTGCCACAGCTACAGCGAGCAGGGCTGCCACGACGCGGTGACCGCGGGCATCCGTTCGCTGGAGCACGGCGCGTTCGTCGCTGAGCGCACGCTGCACGAGATGCGCCGCCGCGGCACGTACTTCACGCCGACCATCGGCGCCATCGCCGGGATGATCGGCGACAAGGACCCGGTCCTCGACGAGCGCGGCCGCACCTACACGCCGCTGCTCAAGAAGGCGGCGCTCGCCGCGCACCAGATGGGCGTGCCGGTCGTCTCCGGCACCGACTCCTCCGGCGGCACCGTCGAGCCCATCGGCGGCGAGATCGAGCTCATGCACTCGGCCGGGTTCAGCCCGCTCGACGCGATCCGCACCGCCACGATCAACGCGGCGAAGCTGCTCGGCCTCTCCGACACCGTGGGCCGCCTGGCCCGGGGCTTCGCCGGTGACCTGATCGTCGTGTCCGGCGACCCGCTGGCCGACCTCTCGGTCCTCAAGACCCCCACCCGCGTGGTGCACTCGGGCATCGCCGTCGCGGTCTGACGCCCGCCGCCACGCACGACCCGTACGTCTCTCACACCCCCATGAGGAGCAACGTATGACTCCCCCTTCCCTGTCCCGTCGCGGTGTCCTGGCGGGCGCCGCGTCCCTCGGCGCGGCGACCCTCGCCCCGGCGGGGACGGCACAGGCCGCGTCCGGCAGCGGGCGCGCGGAGCCGCGCAAGGCCGTGGTGTTCCGCAACATCCGGCCGTTCGGGGCCGCCGAGGCCGTGGACCTCACGGTGATCGACGGCGTCTTCTCGGACGCGCCGGCGCCCAAGGGTGCCAAGGTCGTCTACGGTGACGGCCGCATCGCGCTGCCGTCGCTGGTCGACGCCCACATCCACCCGGACAAGACGAGCTGGGGCGGCTCCTGGGTGACCCGCAAGCCGGCGAACACCATCGCCGAGTTCTGCGAGCAGGACGTCGAGCTGTTCAAGGCGCAGAAGCGTCCGGTCGGTGAGCGTGCCTACGGGCTGATGGCGCACGCCGTCACCCGCGGCACCCGCGCCATGCGGGCGCACGCCGACGTGGCTCCGGCCTTCGGTCTCGCCGGGCTCGAGGGCATCGCCGAGGCGCGCGAGCGGCTCGCCGACGCGCTCGACGTGCAGCTCGTGGCGTTCCCGCAGCACGGTGTCGTACGGACGCCGGGCACGGACAAGCTGCTCGCGGAGGCGGCCCGTACGGGGCTGATCGACATGGTCGGCGGCATCGACCCGATCAGCTTCGACCACGCCCTCGACGAGCAGCTCGACTTCGTCTTCGACCTCGCCGACCAGCACGGCATCGGGGTGGACATCCACCTCCACGACCGTGACGAGAAGGGCACGAAGGTGCTGCGCGGCATCATCGACCGCACGAAGGCGCTGTCGCTGCGCGGCAAGGTGACGGTCAGTCACGTGTTCTGCCTGCCGTACCTGTCGGAGGGCGAGCTCGACACGATGGCCGGCGACCTGGCGGCGCAGGACATCGCGCTCACCACGGTGGCGCCGGGTCCGAACACGGTGCTGCCGATCGCCGCGCTGCAGAAGCACGGGGTGCGGGTCGGGCTGGGCTCGGACGGCGTCCGGGACTCCTGGAGCCCGTTCGGCAACGCGGACATGCTCCACCGCGCGCACATCCTCGGCCAGATCACGGACGTCCGCCTCGACGAGGAACTGACCGCGTGCTACACGGTCGGTGCGAACGGCTCCGCCGATGTGATGGGCCTGCCCCACGTCGACTTCAAGCCCGGGTCGCCGGCGGACTTCGTGCTGGTGCGGGGCGAGTGTGTGCCGCAGATCGTGGTCGACATGCCGCAGCGCGACATCGTCGTCCACGGGGGCCAGGTCGTGGCCCGCGCGGGCGAACTCGTCTGATCCACCTGGCTGGTCCCCGCTCCTCAAGCGCCGGAGGGGCTCGATCTTCGGCTCTCCCGCCGCGGGGGCTGGTCGCGCAGTTCCCCGCGCCCCTGAAGGCATGCGCTGCGCGCAGCCTTCATCGGGGGAATGCCGCCCGAAGGGCGTGCATTCCAGGGGCGCGGGGAACTGCGCGAGACGCCCCACCGGCCCGCACCCGGCGACGAACCCTCAGCCCTCAACGGCGCCGGGCCGCATCCGGAAGTCGTACGCCGGAGGCAGCGGCTCGCCCGGGGCCACCCGACCCCAGAGGTCCGCCAGAACCTCCGCGCCCTCGCGCAGGTCGGCCACCTCGAACCCGGCCGCGAAAACCTCCCGCGCCCCCGGAACGTCCCCCTCGGCCAGCAGCAACTCGGCCTCCAGCAACCGGAACCGCCCCCGCGCCCTCGTCTCCGGATGCACCCGCTCCCAGACCTCCCGGGCACCCGGCGCCCGCCCCACGGCCAGGAGCGCCGAGATCGCCTCCCGCCCGAGCGCCGCGGACGCCGCGACCCACACCTCACCCCCGTCACGCCGCTCCGCGCACAGGTCGTCGAACGCCTCCGCGTACCGGTCGGCGGCCCGCTCCGCGAAGCCCTCCGCCGCGTCCGCGACCGCGAGGCACCGCAGCAACGGCCAGAGCGACGGCGCCAGTTCGAGCCCCCGCTCCCAGCTCCGCACGGCCTGCGCCCGGTCCCCCGCGTGCCACTGCGCGACCCCGAGGTGGTACTCCGACAGCGGCCTGGCCGGCGCCGTCTCCAGCATGTCCCGCCACTCCGGCGCGACGAGCGTCGGCCCGGGCGGCCCGACGCGTCGCGGCTCCGGGAACGCCCCGGTCTCCAGCAGCTCCCGCCACGGCTCCTGAGCCGCCCCGAGCGTGGACTCCTCGAACGGCGTCCCCGCCAACTTCCCACCCATACGCAGCAGTTCGAGCGCGCCCCAGCCCGATCCCACCGCCAGTCGCTCGCCGGGTTCGGTGTCGGCGTACGGCAGCCACGCCGCGTAGGCCGCGTCCACGTCCGCGCGCGGCAGCGCCTCCCCGAGCCTCCGCTCGACCTCGCCGACGGCCGCGCCCCAGTCCCCCGCGCCGTGCACGAGTGCCGGGTCGGCGGCCAGCGGCCCGTACGCCTCCAGCCAGCTGAACTCGCCCTCGGCCTCCAGGCGTACGTGTTCCAGCTGGGTCCGGGCGAGCCCCGCCTGGATCTCGCAGTAGCCCCCGGTGCCGGGCTCGGTGAGCCACTCCTGCCAGCGTCGCCCGCCGGTGCCGGCGCCCCACACGAAGAGTTTCCGGCCGCGCAGCGCGTCGGTCGAGGTCTGCACGAGCCCGTGCCCCGCGTCGTCGAGCGCCGCGATCCAGCGCCGCCGCCCGTCCTCGACCTCGTAGAACCAGTCGGCGGGGTACTCGCTGTTCAGTGGGTACGTACGGTCGGCGCCCTCGGAGACGGGGACCGGGACCCGGCGCAGGCTGTGGCTGTACCCGAAGTGCCAGGCCTCCTCGGCCGGGGCGAGGACGCGGCGCTCCTCGGGCACCGCGATGTTCGACCACCAGTACACGGGCGCGGGCTTCTCGTGCGGGTTGCGGATGCGTACGCCGACGTAGAGGAAGTCGGAGCCGTCGGGGAGCCAGAGGTCGACCTGGAAGGGAAGGTCGCGCAGCCGTTCCCACTCCCACAGGCGCAGCATCGTGCCACCGTCGGGCGCCTCGACGCGGGCCGCGTGCAGCGGCGCGCAGGACAGGGTGGTGTGGCCGGTGGCGCCGATGTTCCACTCGATGCCGCCGGAGAACCAGGCCCCGTTGAGCGCGAAGTCGGCGGGCTGGAACACCGGGTTGCGGTACAGGAGTTCGCGCTCGGTGGGCTTGTGCCACAGGGAGGCGACGCGGCCGCCGAGGCCGGGCAGGACGGTGGCGCGCAGCCGGTCGTTCTCGATGACGATCGTGTCGAGGCTGACGGGTGCGCGGTCGCGCCCGTAGCCGTCGCGGATCCGCTCGGGCAGCACGCTGGTCAGCGGCCGGTAGCCGAGCTGGCGGGCCATGTCGAGGGGCAGGTCCCGGCGGGAGCGCTCGTCGATGCGGTGCGCCTCGTCGAGGGGGTGCAGGGGTGGCAGCGGGTTCGTGGGTCCCAACGCGACGCCCGGCAGGGTCAGTGCCTCGCGGCGTATGTCGGTCACGGCTGCCTCCCGTCGCCTCGGGGCGCGGACCGCCCCGATGACCATGGAACATGCTCATCGGGAAGGTGACCAGAGGCCGCTCCGGTCAGGATTGCGCAAAGGCCGCGACGACGAGGTCGGTGAGCAGCGCGCCGGCCGTGCCGTCGGGATCGAGGTCCGGGTCGTAGATCGTGATGTTCATGCCGACGCAGCGCGGCGAGGCGAGCAACGGGCGCAGCACCGCGAGGAGTTCGTCGGGGAGCAGGCCGTCGGGATCGGGGCTGTCGACGGCGGGCATGACGGACGGGTCGAGCACATCGGCGTCCAGGTGCAGCCAGAACCCGTCGAGCACGGGGTTCTCCAGACTCAGGACATGGCCGCGCACCAGCTCGTCGACGCCCCACGCGCGCAGTTCGCCGACCGTCGTGTTGGGGATCTTCAGCGCGGCCAGTTCGGCCCGGTCGTCCTCGAAGGCGTCCCGGCCGCCGAACAGGCGCACGTCCTCGTCCCGCAGGTACGGGCGCAGGCCCTCGATGTCGGTGAGGTCGCGCTGGCCGCGGCCGGTGCCGAGCGCGAGCTCCTCGCCGCCGGCGGCGCCGACCCGGTCGGAGTTGCCGGGGTGGCGGAAGTCGGCGGAGGCGTCGACGGCGGCGAGTCCGTAGCGGCCGAGACGGCGCAGGGCGAGGGCCGCGCCGAGCTGGATCGAGCAGTCGCCGCCGAGCACGAGCGGGAAGTCCCCGGCCCGCACATGTCCCTCGATGCGGTCGGCCAGCTTGATCGTGTACGCGCGCAGGGCCGCCGCGTTGAAGACGCCGTCGCCCTCCTGCCAGTCGCCCCGGTCGTAGCGCGGCGGGACGACCACGCCGCCTTCGAGGGCACCGAGCCGGCGCACGACGCCCTGCTCGCGCAGCGCCCCGGCCAGCTTGTAGACGCCGGGGACGGTGCCGGGCGCGGGCGGGCGCAGCCCCAGGTTGGAGGGGGCGTCGAGCGCGACGATATTCCGCATGCGCCTCACCCTGATCGACGTACCCTGGCCCCGTCAACGGACTTGAAGAACCCCGCACCACCTGAGGAGCACGACCGGTCATGGCCGAGCAGCACACCTACCGCGTGATCGTCCGCGGCACCTTCGACGGCCTGACCGAAGCGGCGCGCGAGCGGCTGCTCGCCGAGGTCGCGGAGCACGAGGGCATCGCGGGGATGCGTTTCGGCCCCGAGGGTTCGCTCGCCTACGACCGTGCGCTCAAGCACTTCTCGATGCGCTACGTCGTGGCGTCGGACCCGGCGGACGGGGACGAGATGGCGGGCGCGCTCGCGGAGGAGAGCGCCGAGACCTATCTGCGCGAGCGCGGGTACGGGCACGGGGAGCTGCGCTCGACGGTGACCGACATGGACACCATGAAGATCAACCGGAAGGCCGGTCGCTCCGCGCGCTGAGCCGCCGCTTGTCGCGCATCTGGGTGGTGAGCGCCCAGCGCTCGTGGTCGCGCCAGGCTCCGTCGATGAAGAGGAACTCGGGCGAGAAGCCTTCGAGGCGGAACCCGGCGCGCCGGGCGAGGGCGAGGGAGGCCGCGTTGCCGGGCTGGGCGTTGATCTCCAGGCGGTGCAGCCCGAGCGGCCCGAAGGCCCGGTCGACGACGAGGTCGAGGCCCTCGCTCATGAGGCCGCGTCCCGCGGCGTGGGCGAAGGCCCCGTAGCCGAGGGCGCCGCAGCGGAAGGCTCCGTGCACCACGTTGTTGATGCTGATGTATCCGGCGAGGGCGCCGGTGTCCCGCTCGCACACCACGAATCCGTGCCGGTCCGGGGCGTCGATCAGCCGGTCGGCGTAGGTGGCGAAGGCGGCGGTGTCGGTGGGCGGGAAGAGCCAGGGGCGGTGCAGGTCGACGCTCTCGCGGGCCCGCGCGACGAACTCGTCGCAGTCGTCGAGGGTGAGGGGGCGTATCGCGACGCGTGCGCCTTCGGCGGCAAGATCGTTCATCGGGCCAGCCTACGGACCTACTTGCGCCGTCTGCGCGTGAAATAGACGCCGCAGCCCGCACCGATGAGGGCGACCGCGGCCAGCGCCAGGTAGAGCGGCATGGACACTTCGGGGATCAGCAGCCGGATCTTCACCTGCTGGGTGTTCTCGAAGATGAAGACCAGGACGAGGACGGCGAGGACCAGCATCGCGATCCGGCCCGGCGTGAACATGCTGGTGCCGCGGCTCTTGGTGCTGCTCGCGGTGTCCTTGGGGCTCATCGGCCGTCCCTTCCCGTACCCGCCGGTCCCCCGGCGGCCGTCACCGTCTCCCCGCCCAGCATGGGTGGGGAGACGGTGATCGCGCAGCGGCCGGGGGCCGAACGGGTGACAGGGCCGTCCGGGGCTCAGGGGGCGACGACGGGCAGCTCCAGGGTGCCGGTGTCCTCGGGGGCGCTGACGACGGTGACGGGCTTGACGCCCTTGTTGCCTCCGTACGCGTCGTCGCTCGCCGCGATCACGAACCGGATCCGGTGCCCCTTCTCGTAGCGGTGCACGATGCCCGGGAGCGTGACGGTGAACGGGCGGGTGACGTCCGGCACCCGGACCGGGGCGACGAGCCGGTGCACGAGCGTCTTCTTCCCGTCGGGCGCGACGTCGTACAGCTTCGCGAACAGGACCAGCTTGTCGGCGGCGTCGCCGGAGTTCTGCACCCGTTCCGTACGCGGCGACACGACCTTCAGAGTGGCCTTCGGAGCGCCGACGACATCGGTGGCACCGGTCAGCGGGTCGGTGGTCCAGTCGAGGTAGGTGCCGCGGATGTCGTACGGGTCCGGGTCGGGGAGCCCGATGATGCCGGCGAGGGAGGACTCGGAGTGGCTGGTCGGGACGAGCCAGTTGCGGTACTCGCGGCTGCCCCGGGCGACCTTGCGCCGGTTGTCGACGAGCTTGCCGTCGCCGGACAGGTACAGCTTCCGCGACAGGGCGGGCACGTCGGCGGCCGTGGCGTAGGTGCCGTCCGGGTCGCCGATCCAGTCGCGGTAGTAGGCGAAGGCGGGGCCGGTGTCGACGCCCTTCTCGTGGCGCAGGTACCGGTCGAACCAGGAGAGGATCCGGCGGCCCACGTAGCTCGTCTCCAAGTTGCCCCGGCCCAGGTTCAGTTCGCCGCTCGCGGGGTCGGTGAGGCCGCCGCTGTGCCCCCAGGACTGCCAGATCATCTTGGCCGTGGTCCCCTGCGCGCGCAGGGTGTCGTAGGTCGCCCTGGCCTCGTTCAGGTTGAACAGGCTGTCGGCCTGGCCCTGCACGAGCAGCGTCGGCGCCTTCACGTCCTTCAGGTACGAGACCGGGGAGACGCTGCGGGCGTAGGCGAGCAGGTTCCTCGTCCGCTCGGCGGGATAGCGGCCGGAGTTGAGGGTGCGGATCGTCTCGCAGGCGTCGTCGACGAAGTGCAGACAGCCGAGCTTGTTGACGCGGGACGGGTCGAGGTTCGGCACGATCAGGGGCTGGCCCTCGCCCATGAGGAAGAAGCCGTTGCTCCACTGCCACTTGAAGGCGCCGGGCACGTCGCGGTCGGCCGCGTTCTGCGGGTCGAGGGAGTACGCAAGGTCGTTCCAGGTGATGAGCGGGACGAGGGCGTCGACGCGGTGGTCGACGGAGGCCGTGGCCAGCTGGATCGCGCCGCCGTAGGAACCGCCGATCATGCCGACGCGCGGGTCGCCCTCGCCGTCCTTCGTCACGTAGTCGGCCTTCGTGCCGTCGTCGGCGGCGCGGGTCCCCGCGAGGAAGTCGACGAGGGCGGAGGCGGCCTTGCCGTCGATGCGCGGGTCGTCGAGGGAGACGAGGCAGCCGGACTTGCCGAAGCCGAGCCCCGAGTAGACGAGCCCGACGTAGCCGCGCTGCGCGAACGCCTTGCCGGTCGCGTCGGTGGACCCGTCGGACTTGCTGCCGCCGAAGCCGTTCGTGGTGAGGACAGCGGGGGCGGGGTGCGCGGCGTCGACACCGGCGGGGCGGTACAGGTCGGCGTCGACGGTGCAGGTGCGGGCGCCGGTCTGCACGGTGAATTTCAGGGCGGTGACCGTGTACTGTCCCGTCGCCGCGGCGGGCGTGGCGCAGACGAGCGGGGTCGTCAGGGCGGCCGCGGCGGCGCCGAGGGCGATGGCCGGCTTGAGACGGGCTCTGGACACGGGGCCTCCACGCGGGCTTGTACCGACCGGTAAGTATGCGGGCGGAGCCATGGTGTGACACGTGTCATGGAGCGGTCAATGGTTGTGCGCGAGGATTCTGAGGCGGGGCGAGCCTTTTCAAGCGCCGTTGCGCGAACGGGAGTTGAGCCAGTGCGGGCCGGTGGGGGCTGGTCGCGCAGTTCCCCGCGCCCCTAGAGGCGAACGGCTTCGCCGTTCAGCCTCTATCGGGGAGATGCCACCCGAAGGGTGTGCATCTCAGGGGCGCG
>NZ_JBVHMU010000015.1:17795-207865 GCF_055558275.1 Streptomyces sp. NPDC025806
GTGGTGGTGTGGCGTGGCGCCCCGGGGGGGGGGGGGGGGGGCCCCCCCCCGCCCGCCCCCGCCCCCCCCCCCCCCCCCCCCCCCCCCCCCCCCCCCCCCCCCCCCCCACCGGAGCCGCAGCCGCACACCAAGCGCACCCGGCAGACGAAGCCGCGCTCACCGCAACGCAGGCTCGGCCAGAGCCACCGTGCCGGACTCCGCGTCGAGAACGGCCCGCACCCCCAGAGGCACGGTCAAAGACCCCACCCCGTGCCCGAACCCGAAGTCGTCCACCACGGGAACCCCGAGCCCACCCAACCGGTCCACCAGAAGATCCCGCACCGGCTCGCACTCCGCCCAGGACCCGAGAACGAACCCGGCGGCCCCGTCGAACCACCCCGCCCGCGCCAACTGCGTCAGATACCGGTCGATCCGGTACGTCTCCTCCCCCACGTCCTCCAGACACACCAGCCCGCCCCGCGCGGAGTCCCGCACCGCCGGCGCCCCCAGCTCCGCCGCGAGCAGACTCAGGCACCCGCCGAGCAGCAGCCCCTCCGCGACCCCGGGCACGAGCACCCGGTGATCCGCGGCGGCGGCGATCGTGCGCACCGACTCCGGCTCGAACAGCGTGGCCCACAGATGCTTCTGCGCCCGGTCGTCCGTGGGAAAGTTCGCCGCCGCGATCATCGGCCCGTGCAGCGTCGACACCCCGAGCCGGACCGCGAACGCCTCGTGCAGCGCCGTGATGTCGCTGAACCCCAAGAACACCTTCGGCCTGGCCGCCCGCATCGACTCCCAGTCGAGGAGCTCGACCATGCGCTGCGCCCCGTATCCGCCGCGCGCGCAGAACACGGCGTCGATGCCGGGGTCGCACCAGGCCGCCTGGAGGTCGGCCGCGCGGCCCGCGTCGGAGCCGGCCAGGTAGTCGAACTCCGGGTGGGTGTCGAGGACATGGGCACCCACCACCGGCTCCAGGCCCCAGCCGCGCAGGATGTCGAGGCCCGCCGCGAGCCGCTCCCCGGGCACGGGCCCGCTCGGCGCGACGATCGCGACCCGGGCGCCGGGGGCGAGCCGCTCGGGGCGGACCAGGGACTCCGGCGATGTCACTTGTTCAGCTCCAGGGTCGGGATCCCGGTCGGGTGCAGGCCGAACACCTGGGCGTACAGGGAGAGTTCGGCCTCCAGCGCCCGCCGCATCGTGTCCGCCCTGCGGAACCCGTGGCCCTCTCCCTCGAAGGCGATGTACGCGTGCGGCACCCGCCGCCCCTCGCTCTCGACCCGCGCGAGGAAGCGCTCGCACTGCGCGGGCGGGCAGATCACGTCGTCGAGGCCCTGGAGCAGCAGGAACGGGACGGTGATCTGCTCGGGGTGCTCGGCCGGGGAGCGCTCGGCGTAGCGGGCGCCGACCTCGGCGAGCGGCCCGACGAGCGACTCCAGGTACCGGGACTCGAAGTCGTGGGTCTCGCCCTGGGCCCAGCCCGTGAGGTCCAGGATCGGGTAGATGACGGTGCCGCACGCGTACACGTCCGTGCTCGTCAGGGACGCCGCGCTGGTCCAGCCGCCGGCGCTGCCGCCGCGGATGGCGAGGCGGTCCCGGTCGGCGGTGCCCTCGTCGGCGAGCGCGAGGGCGACGGCGGCGCAGTCCTCCACGTCGACGACGCCCCACTGCTCGCGCAGCCGCTCGCGGTACTCCCGGCCGTAGCCGGTCGAGCCCCCGTAGTTGACCTCGGCGACGCCGATGCCGCGCGAGGTGAAGTAGGCGATCTCCAGGTCGAGGACGAGCGGGGCGTGCCCGGTGGGGCCGCCGTGCGCCCACACGACGTACGGCGGGAGTTCGTCGTCGGGGGCGGCGTGGGTGGGGCTGTGCGGCGGGTAGATGTGCGCGTGGACGTCCCGCCCGTCGGGCCCGGCGAAGGTGCGGATCTGCGGCTCGGGGTAGTACGCGGGGTCGACCGGGTCGTCGTGCGCGGCGCCGATGACGCGGGCCCGCCCGGTGCAGGTGTCGAGCTCGACGACCTCGGCGGCGGTGCGGGGGCTGGCGGCGACGCCGACGACGCGGGTGCCGTGCGCGGCGAGGGTCGAGCCCCACGCGGTCCAGGGTCCCGCCGTGTCGACGACCTCGCCGGTCTCCGGGTCGAGGATGCCGAGCGCGGTGGAGCCGACGCCGTGCACGACGGCGATCAGTCCGCCGGCGAGCGGCGTGAACCAGTTGAGGCCGATCTTCCACAGCGGCCCGCCGAACTCCTCCTCGCGCGGGCACAGCGGCCGGGCGGCGGCGAGCGTCGGCGTGGCGAGGGCCCCTTCGGGGGTGGTCGGTACGGACAGGGCGGGCGCCGGGCGCAGATCAACACCGCGCGGGGTGGCGCCGGACGGGGCCGGGACCTGCCATCCGGAGCGCAGGTCGAGCCGGTACAGGTTCCACCAGCCGTCGGCGTCGCCGGAGTACAGGAGTGCGCCGTCGGCGGCCCAGTCGGCCTGGCAGACGGATTCCTCCGGGCCGCCGGCGACCACCTGGGCGGGGCCGAAGGTGCCGTCCTCACGGACCTCGGCGACCAGCAGCTCGGTGCCGTCCCAGGGCATGCGCGGATGGTCCCAGGCGATCCACGCGGCGCGGCGGCCGTCCGGGGAGAGCCGGGCCCCGGTGACGAACCGGTGGGCGCCGTCGGTCAGTTCACGCACCGCGCCCCGGTCCTCGGCGGCCGATCCGTCGAGCGGGACGGCGGCGACGACGCGGCGCACGTCGCTCGGTCCCTCGCCCGTGAACTCCTCCAGGACGCACCACACCTCGCCCCGCTCGGGGTGGAGCACCGGATCGGCCCAGCGCAGGCCACCGCCGACGGCGGACACCGGGGTGAGCGGGCGCGGCTCGGCGTCCGGCGCGTCGGGCTCGTAGGCGTAGAGGCGCTGGTCGGTGAAGTGCACGAAGACGACGAGGGGGCCTTCGGGGCGGTCGGCGCCGGCCCAGGGGACGCCCCCGTACTCGATGACGCGGCTGCGCACGTTCCACGGCGCGGGCAGCACCGAGTGCTCCGTGCCGTCGGGCCTGCGGCGCACCAGGGCGCGGCGCCCGCCCTCGGCCGGCCGCGGTTCGGTCCACCACGCCTCGTCGCCGACGTAGCCCAAGTACTCCGGCCGGCCGTCGTGCGCGGCCGCCAGCGCGGCGTCGATCGGCGACGGCCACGATCCGTACGACTGGATCTCCACCATCTCGTCCCCGCCCCCCATGTGTCCTGAGGCCTCCATGTCCTTCGCGTCCGCCATCTTCGCCCAGTCCGTTCGCTTCTGTCTGCCTCGTGCGCTCAGGCCGTGCGCAGGAACCGGTCGAGGACGCGCACTCCGAAGTGCAGCGCCTCGACCGGAACCCGCTCGTCCACTCCGTGGAACAGGGCCTGGTAGTCGAATCCCTCGGGCAGCTTGAGCGGCGCGAAGCCGTAGCCCGTGATGCCGAGCCGGGAGAACTGCTTGGCGTCGGTGCCGCCCGACATGCAGTACGGGACGACGTGCCCCTCGGGGGCGAACTCCTCGACGGCGGCCCGCATCTTCGCGAAGGCCGGCGCGTCGACGGGCGCGTGGAGGGCGACCTCGCGGTGGTGGTACTCCCACTCGACGTCGGGCCCGGTCAGCGCGTCGAGCGTCGCCTTGAACTCGTCCTCGGTGCCCGGCAGATACCGACCGTCGACGTGCGCGGTGGCCTCGCCCGGAATCACGTTGATCTTGTAACCGGCGGACAGCATCGTCGGGTTGCTGCTGTTGCGGACGGTCGGCGCGACGAGGTCGGCGGCCGGTCCCAGCCGGGCGAGCAGCGCGTCCACGTCGAAGTCCGGTGCGTCGACGTCGGTGTCGATGCCGTACACCTCGGCCATCCCGGCGAGGGCGGCGCGGACGGTGGGCGTGAGCCGCACCGGCCACTGGTGGTCGCCGATCCGGGCGACGGCGGCGGCGAGCCGGCTCACCGCGTTGGCCGGATTGACCTTGGAGCCGTGGCCCGCCTTGCCGCGCGCGGTGAGCTTGAGCCAGCCTGTGCCGCGCTCGCCCGCCGCGATCGGGTAGAGCTGCCGGCCCGCGCCGTCGTGGAAGGTGAAGGCGCCGGACTCGCTGATGCCCTCGGTGCAGCCCTCGAACAGCCCGGCGTGCTCGTCGGCGAGGAAGCCGGAGCCGTCCTCCGCGCTGGCCTCCTCGTCGGCGGTGAAGGCGATGACGATGTCGCGCCGGGGCCGGAAGCCGACCCGCGCCCAGTTCCGCACCGTCGCGAGGATCATCGCGTCCATGTTCTTCATGTCGACGGCGCCGCGGCCCCAGACGACGCCGTCGCGCACCTCGCCGGAGAAGGGGTGCACGCTCCAGTCGGCGGCCTCGGCCGGGACGACGTCGAGGTGGCCGTGGACCAGGAGGGCGTCGGCGCCCGGGTCGGTGCCCTCGATGCGGGCGACGACATTGCCGCGCCCCGGGGTGCGCTCCAGGATCGTCGGCTCCAGACCCGCTTCGGACAGCAGCGCCGCCGCGTACTCGGCGGCCGGGCGCTCCTTGCAGTCGCCGCCGCCGCGGTTCGTGGTGTCGATGCGGATGAGGTCGGACGTGAAGGTGACGACCTCGTCCAGCGCCTGCTCGTCGACGGCGCCCGCCGGGGCCCTGGTGGGCTGCTCAGCCATACTGCTCCTCCACCGCGGCCGAGGCGATCGTGGTGACCGCCTTGAAGGTGCGGATGCCCTCGTACATGGTCTCGTGGGTGTAGGCGATGCGGCGCTCGCCGGTGCGCTCGACGCCGGGCACGACGGTCGACGCCATGGCGAGGTGCTCGGCGTCGAACTCGACCTCGACGGTGAACGGCCCCGCCTGCACCGGCTCGTGCCGCACGGCGATCGACGCGGCGTCCTTGGCGGCCGCCCGGATGTCGGCGGCGGTGCGGGCCGGGGTGCGGCACACGGCCGCGTACCGGGAGACGTGGTCCTTGACGGCGACCTTGCGGGCCTCCGGCGCGTACCCGAGCGCGTCGTCGCACGCGTGGTCGTCGCCGGTGACGAGAACGACGGGGACCCCGTACTCGGCGACCACGTGCGCGTTGAGCAGGCCCTCGCTCGCGCGCACGTCGTTGACCCAGACGCCCGTGATCTGGTTCGCCAGGTACGTGTGGGCGAGGACGCCCTCCATGCCGGCGCCCGCGTGATAGCCGATGAACGCGATGCCGTCGACGTCCCCGTGCTGGACGCCCTCCACCATGGACAGCGACTTGTGCCGCCCGGTGAGCATCTCGACGCGCTCGTCGAGGCGCTCCAGGAGCAGGTTGCGCATGCTCCAGTGGGCCTCGTTGATCAGCACCTCGTCGGCGCCGCCGTCGAAGAAGCCGAGCGCCGCCGCGTTCACGTCCGAGGTGAACATCGCGCGGCAGCGCTCCCACTGCGGCGTGCCCGGAAGCACGTCGGCGGGCCAGGTGACTCCCGTGGCGCCCTCCATGTCGGCGCTGATGAGGATCTTCATGGCCAGCACCGTACGCGGATCGGGCCGCCGCTCACCAGGCCTGTGGACAACCCCCAGTGGTGTAGTCCAATGTCCCACCCGGAAGGCCCAGTTCGCGCACGTCACAGCCCTGCGGCGAAAAGACTCAGGAGCGCCGCCCCACGACTGCCCATGTCGACGGCAGCTCCAGCCACGCGCCGTCCGCGGCGCGCTCGGTCGTGGTCAGCGGCAGTTCGCCGGCGGCGAGGACGTCCAGGCCCGCGGCGGCCATGTACTCGGGCACCGCCGCGTCGGACACCTCGCCGGGCGCGATGCCGTGCGCGAAGACGGGGGCCAGCTTCGGCGGCGGGCCCGACGGGGACTGGGCCAGCCCCTGCAGGATCGGCCGGGCCCGCTCGGACAGCTCGACGACGAAACCGCGGCCCCGCTCGCCGACGAGCGCCGCGACCGCGTCGACGAGCCGCTGCCGGTCGGCGGGGTCGCTCTGGTGCAGGACGCCGCGCATGTAGACGTTCACATCGCCCAGTTCGGCGTGCAACATGCCCACCTGGTCGTGGTCGGTGCCGTCGATGCGCCGGTACTCGGCCTGTTCGGCGCGGTCGGCGGCGCGGGCCCGGTCGACGGCGGCGGCGGACAGGTCGACGCCGACGACCTTGCGGTAGCGGTCGGCGAGGAAGCGGGTCTGTGTGCCGTTGCCGCAGCCGAGGTCGACCATGGGAAGCCCGGGTGACGCCAACCTCGGTTCGAACAGGGCGACATGGAGGGCGGCGGTCAGGGCGGGCTCGGCGTCCCAGAAGACGCCGCCCGGCTCGTCGGGCGCGTTCTCCCAGAAGCTCTCCCACGCATCCTTGTAGCGCTCCGTCACGCTCATGGGCCCTCCCGGTGGTACGCACAGCGCCGTCGGTCGACGTGTCCGATCGGTCTACCGTGCCCCGCGCCGTCCCACAAGCGGGCGTCGGCCGGGCACCCGGGTCAGCGTGCCGTCAGCTCGAACCAGACGGTCTTGCCGGTCGCGGTACGGCTCGTGCCCCACTCCCGCGCGAGGCGGGCGACGACCCGCAGACCGCGCCCGAACTCGTCGCCCGGACCGGCGTTGAGCAGCGTCGGCAGGGTGTGCTCGGTGTCCTCCACCTCGCACAGCAGGGTGCCGGACCGGATCAGGCGCAGCTGCACCGAGCCGCCCCGCGCGTGCCGCACCGCGTTGGTCACGAGCTCGCTCACCATCAGCTCGGCGGCATACTCGCAGCCCGACAGCCCCCACGCGGCGAGCCGCTCCCGGACCAGGGCGCGCGCCCGCGCCACCTGGGCGGGCTCGGCGGGCAGCTCCCAGTGCGCGACGTCCCCGCCCTCGATACCGGCCAGGCGGACCATGAGCAGCGCGACGTCGTCCTTGCGTCCGCCGCGCGTGGCCAGGGAGCGGATGATGGTGTCGCAGGCGTCGTCCATGGAGGCCGCCGGGTGCGCGGCGGACTCGCAGAGCGTCGCGAGCCCCACACCGATGTCCTCCCCGCGCACCTCGACCAGGCCGTCGGTGCACATCACGAGGCGGTCGCCGGGCGCGACGGGCACGGTCACCGACTCGAACGGGACGCCGCCCACGCCGATCGGCGCCCCCGTCGGCAGGGCGAGCAGCTCGCTGCGGCCGTCCTCCGCGCGCACCACGACGGGCGGGATGTGCCCCGCGTTGGCCAGGTGCAGCTCGCCCGCGATCGGGTCGTAGACGGCGTAGAGACAGGTCGCGAGGTAGGTGTCGCCGAGGCGGTGCGCCAGGTCGTCGAGGTTGCGCAGGAGCTGGGCGGGCGGCAGGTCGAGGGCGGCCATGGTCTGCACGGCGGTGCGCAACTGGCCCATCATCGCCGCCGAGTTGAGCCCGTGCCCCATCACGTCGCCGACCACGAGCGCGGTCCTGGCCCCCGGCAGCTTCACGGCGTCGAACCAGTCTCCGCCGACCCGCCCGAGCAGCGTGCCCGGCAGGTACCGGGTGGCGATGTCGCAGCCCGGCAGGCGGGGCGCGATCCGCGGCAGCATGCTGTCCTGCAGCGTCTCGGCCACCGACTCCTGGTACGTGTACATGCGGGCGTTGTCGAGCACGAGTCCGGCCCGCGCGGCGAGTTCGGCGCCGGTGACGCGGTCCATGTCGTTGAAGACCGGCCGCTCCCGGTGGCGCAGCAGGATCATGAACCCGAGGACCACGTTGCGCGCCTTGAGCGGGACGACGAGCATCGAGCGGTGCGTGATCAGCGGCCGGATGTCCCGCTTCTCGAACTGGCTCGCGATCGCGTTGCCCATCTCCTCGGAGATGTACGGGACGAGGACCGGATCCCCGCTGGTCATGCACTGGAAGAACGGCGTGTGCACGGGGAACGGCATGGACTCGCCGACCGGCACCACATCGTCCCAGCGCCCCGGTTCGTCGGTGTGCTCCAGGGCGACGCGGTGCCACAGCGTCGTCGCGTCGGGCGGCCCTTCGGGGAACCCCTCGCCGGCCACGACCTGCTCGCGCAGATAGGTGCCGGCCACGTCGGTGAAGCGGGGGACGACGGCACGGCTGACCTCGACGATGGTGCGGGACAGGTCGAGGGACGAACCGATGGCCCCGCTCACCTCGTTGAGAAACTCGAGGCGCTCGCGCACCGCCACGTACTCGAGGTCCTCGGCGTCGTCGAGGGGGCTGCGCGGGGAGGGCACTCCGGCCGCGGCGGCGCGGGCTGCTCGGGCGCGCCGCTCCTTGCGCTCGGTGCGGCGCGAGACGCCCCAGTCGGCGGTCACGGGCACGCGGTCGCGGTGGCTGAACTCCAGGACCGGATACCCCAGTTCGAGCACCTGGGCGACGATCCGGGCGCTCTCCCCGACGCTCATGCTCGGCAGGATCTCGGGCAGGGCGCGGGCCAGTTCGTCGGCGGCGGGGAAGTCGGTGTGCCGGGCGAACCCCGGGGCGAGCTGCTCGCTCACCGGCCCGGCACCGCCTTCCGCACCGGCCGCGTCCGCCGCGAGCACGAGCAGCCGTTCGGGCCCCGGTCCTGCCAGGGGGTACGCCCACCAGAGCACGTCGATCCGGTCCGGGTGCCCCGCGCCCGCGTCCAGCCGGGCCCGCCCGCAGGCCGGGTACGCGGCCCGCCCGTCCTGCGGCAGGGCGCCGCTCACGGGCAGCAGATCGGTGGCGGGGCGGCCGACGGCGTCCTCGCGGGCGGGACCGAACAGGCGGCGGGCGCCGGTGCTCCAGTGGGTGACGTCGCCGGTGTGGTCGATGACGACTACGGCGAGCGGAACGTGGCCCTGCGGGGCTTGACCCGTTCCATTCATCGCCGCGCTCCTTCTGTCCGGGTCGCCCTTCTTCAACGGTACGGGTGGGATGACGGGCCCGGGGCCCGGACGTCGAAATTCGTCCGCGGCTCTGGTGGGGCCTGGTCGCGCAGTTCCCCGCGCCCCTGATGAGGCTGCGCCTCATCGGGGAAATGCGACCCGAAGGGTCTGCATTTCAGGGGCGCGGGGAACTGCGCGAGAAGCCCCACCGGCCGTCAGCCGACGACGAACAGCCCGAAGTCACGGCGCGTCAGTCCTCGTGGCCGAGCTGGAGGTCCCGCTCGGTGCGCCCCCCGCCGGCAACCTGGAGCACGGTGGCCACCGGAGGGTAACCCGCCGCGATCACCGTGTACTCCCCGGAGGAGAGGTCGACGAACCGGAACGCCCCGTCCCCACCGGTGGTGAGCGTGTCGACGACGTTCCCGGCCGCGTCGAGCAGCGTCACCCGCGCGTCCTCGACCGGCCGCCCCCCGAGCGCCCGCACCGTCCCCCGGAGCACCGCCCCGCCCGCGAGCTCGACGTCCTGCCGGGTCTCCCGCGCGGCCATGACCGTGACGGGCAGCGCGGCGGGCCGGAACGCGGGCGCGCTGGCGGCCAGCGTGTACTCCCCGGCGACGAGTTCGGAGATGACGTAGCCGCCCTCGCGCCCGCTGCGGGTGGTCGCGACGACCTCCCCGTGGACGTTCGTCAGCGTGACGGTCGCCTCCCGGACGGGGGATCCGTCGGCCGTGACGACGGACCCCGCGAGCCGTCCCGCGCCGCCGAGGACCACGTCGAGCTCGACGGGCCGCTCCCCCACCGTGACGGTGACGGCCTGCGGCTGGTGGCCCCCGGCCGCGGCGATCAGCACGTACGAGCCGGAGCCGGGGGTCGAGAGGGCGTACCGCCCGTCGTCGCCGCTCGCGCCGCGCCCGATCTGGGTGCCGCCGACGTCGATGAGGGTGAGCGCGGCGCGCGGCACGACGGTGCCGTCGGGGTGCTGGACCGTGCCGCAGACCGGGATTCCGGCGGCGTGCGCGGCCCGCTCCTGGGCCGGGATCACGGGGTGCGCGGAGGAGGAGGTGGAGGCGGCGCTGGACAACAGAGGGGTCTCCTTGAGGAAGAAGGCGAGCAGCAGGCCGAGGACGAGGACCGGGACCAGGTAGAGGAAGATCCGGGGCATCGCGTCGGCGTACGCCTCGATGTACGGGGTGCGCAGCGCCGCGGGCATCGCGTGCACGAGCTGCGGGGTGATCGATTCGGCGTCGGGTCCGTGGCCGCCTGCGGGCAGCCGGTCGGCGAGGGAGTCGGCGAGCCGGTTCGCGAAGAGCGTGCCGAAGATGGCGGCGCCGACGCTGCCGCCGATCTGCCGGAAGTAGTTGTTGGCGCTGGTGGCGGTGCCGAGGTCGGTGGGCCGTACGGAGTTCTGCACGGCCAGGACGAGCACGGGCATGATCAGGCCGATGCCGGCGCCGAGGACGGCCATGTAGACGCTGTACTCCAGGCGCGGGGTGTCGACCTCCAGCCGGGAGAGCAGATACATGCCGAGCGTGGACAGGGCGCTGCCGAGGATCGGGTAGATCCGGTAGCGGCCGGTGCGGCTGATGAGCTGGCCGGAGAGGACGGAGGCGCCGACGACGCCGCCCATCATCGGGAGCATGAGGAGCCCGGACTCGGTGGCGCTGGCGCCGTCGACCATCTGGAGGAAGGTCGGCAGATAGCTGGCGGCGCCGAAGAGGGCGACGCCGACGACCATGCCGACGAGCCCGCTGAGGTTGAACACGGAGTCGCGGAACAGCCGCAGCGGGATGAGGGGTTCGGCCGCGTACTTCTCGGCGACGACGAAGAGCACGGCGCAGACGGCGGCGCCCGCGCCGAGTCCGACGATGACCCGGTCGCCCCACGCGTACTCGGTGCCGCCCCAACTGGTCAGCAGGACCAGGCAGGTGGAGGCGGCGGCGAGCAACAGGGCGCCCAGGACGTCGAGTCGGGCCTTCCTCGTCGGCTTGGGGAGCTTGAGGACGGCGGCCGTGACGGCGAGGGTGACCAGGCCGAAGGGCACGTTGATGTAGAAGCACCAGCGCCAGGACAGATGGTCGGTGAAGTAGCCGCCGAGCAGCGGTCCCGCGACGGAGGCGAGGCCGAACGCGGCGCCGATCAGGCCCATGTAGCGGCCTCGTTCGCGCGGCGGCACGATGTCGCCGATGATCGCCTGCACGCCGATCATGAGGCCGCCGGCGCCGACGCCCTGGACGGCGCGGAACGCGATGAGCTGGTCCATGCTCTCGGCCCGGCCCGCGAGGCCCGAGCCGATGACGAAGACGACGATCGCGAAGAGGAAGACGCCCTTGCGGCCGAAGAGGTCGCCGAGCTTTCCGTAGATCGGCAGACCGATCGTGGAGGTCAGCAGGTAGGCGGTGATCGCCCAGGACATCTTGTCGAGGCCGTGCAGCTCACCGACGATCTTCGGGAGCGCGGTGGCGACGATCATCTGCTCCAGCGCGGCGAGCAGCAGCGCGAGCATCAGACCGACGAAGACCATGCGCACCCGGCGCGGGCTCAGCCCGTGTCCGGGGAGCGGAGGCGGGGCGGCCTCCTGCGGCGGGTCGGCCGCGGTGACCGGCTCCGGGGCGGGGGCCGTCACCGGGCTCCCCACCGGCTCGGTCTCCAGCGTCGTCGTGCCCACCTGCCACTCCCCTCGTCGCCCTTGCGCCGCCCATTTCTCGCATTACGCGACAACGGGGGGCAAGCGCGACGAGATGCCGCTCAGGGGGCAGGCGGGGACGAATGCGCCGGTCGGAGCCCTACGGCGTACAACCGGCGCGAAACGAAAACCACTCGAAACGGTGAGCGGTGAATCGGTGCGCGAGGCGCGCCTGCCGGGTTACTTCTCCACCTCGGCGGCGAGCTTGGCGAGAACGGCGTCGTAGATGCGGCCGAGCCCCTTGGGCGCGAAGGTCTTCTCGAAGAAGCCGCCGATGCCGCCCGCACCGTTCCACACGGTCGTGACGACGACGCGGGACTTCCCCTCGCCGGCCGGGGTGACGCGCCAGGTCGTGACCATCGAGGAGTTGCGGTCCTTCTCGACGAGCTCGCCGTCGGTGGGCTCGGAGACCTCGAGCAGGCAGTCGCGGACGCGCTTGCTGGTGGCCTGGAGCTTCCAGTGGACGAGGGTGCCCTCACCGTCGCCGCCCTCGCGGACCTCGTACTCGCTGAAGTGCTCGGACAGCAGCTTCGGGCGGGTGCCGCTGTAGTCGGCGAGGGCGTCGAACACGTCGTCCGGCTTCGCGGCGACGACACGCTCCGTGATGGCCTCGACCTGCGCCATGACTCTTCCTCCAGCACTTGGTTCTTCAGGGGTCACCCCTTGACTGCGCCCAGCCAATCACCCGGCACTGCGGCCACCAAATCCGGCCCCGGAAAGGGTTCGCACGATCAAGGGAACATGTGTTCTATTCTGTGGCCAGTGCTAGCGAGGAGGCGTCATGCGCTGGGAGAACCTCACCGACCCGACGGGATCCACAGACCCCACGGGATCCATGGACGACGGGCGGACCGAACACGGCCGCGCGCCCGACGCCGCGCTGTTCGGCGCGGACGCGGTCACGACCCGCACGATCGACACCCCCGAGTTCGCCGGCGTCACGTTCCACGAGATCCGGGCCCGCTCGATCGTCAACCGGGTGCCGGGCGCCTCCCGGATGCCGTTCGAGTGGACGGTCAATCCGTACCGGGGCTGCACGCACGCGTGCGTGTACTGCTTCGCCCGCAACACCCACCGCTATCTCGACCTCGACACCGGCCTCGGCTTCGACAGCCAGATCGTGGTGAAGGTGAACGCGCCGACGCTGCTGCGCCACCACCTCGCCTCACGCCGCTGGCACGGCGACCACATCGCGATGGGCACCAACGTCGACTGCTACCAGCGCGCGGAGGGCCGCTACCGCCTGATGCCGGGCATCCTGGAGGCGCTGCGCGACTACGCGAACCCGTTCAGCATCCTGACGAAGGGCACGCTGATCCTGCGCGACCTGCCCCTGCTGCGGCAGGCCGCCGACGTGACCGACGTCGGGATCTCGGTGTCGGTCGGCTTCGTCGACCCGGAGCTGTGGCGCACGGTGGAGCCGGGCACGCCCGCGCCCGAGCGCCGGCTCGACGTCGTCCGGGCGCTCACCGACGCGGGGATCGGCTGCGGGGTCCTGATGGCCCCGGTGATCCCCTTCCTCGGTGACCGGCCCGAGCAACTGCGCGCCACGGTGCGGGCGGTCGCGCGGGCGGGCGCCACCTCCGTCACCCCGCTCGTGCTGCACCTGCGGCCCGGGGCCCGCGAGTGGTTCATGGCCTGGCTCGGCCGGCACCACCCGTATCTGGTGCGCCGCTACGAGCGGCTGTACGCGGAGGGCGCGTACGCCCCGAAGTGGTACCAGCGGCGGGTGACCCGTCAGGTGCACGAGCTGGCGGAGGAGTTCGGGATCGGGCCGTCCCGGGCGGCGCTGCGACGCCGGGTGCCGGAACCGGAGCCCGGGCCGCCGGCACCCACTCAGCTGACCCTCCTGTGACCGCAATCGGGTCAAATTCCCGCTGAACAGGTTCTGACGGGCCCCCACTCCGGGACGATCCGGCTGGGCCGTGGACTCGCGGTCCTCCCCTTCGCCCTGGGAGGCTCCATGAAGAAGCGCGCAGCCGCACTGTGCGGCGTCGCCGCCCTGGCCGCCGGTGCCGTCACCCCCGCCACCGCCGCCGCGGGCCCCGCGTCCGCCCCGTCCGCCGCCGCTTCCCCCACCTGGAAGAAGTGCGGCACCAAGAGCTACCCGGCCCTCCAGTGCGCCTCCCTGAAGGTGCCGCTGGACCACGACGACCCGCACGGACGGCAGATCACCCTCGCCCTGTCGCGCGTCCCGCACACCGCGAAGAAGTCGCAGGGCCCGCTCCTGGTGAATCCCGGCGGCCCCGGCGGCAGCGGCCTGACCCTCGCCGGATTCGTCGCCTCGAACCTGCCGAAGAAGATCGCCGCCCAGTACGACGTGATCGGCTTCGACCCGCGCGGCGTCGGCAAGAGCAAGCCGGCCCTGGACTGCAAGCCCGGGCACTTCGACCCGGTACGCCCCTCCAGCGTGCCGACGACGCAGGCGATCGAGACGGCGAACCTGAACCGGGCCCAGGCCTTCGCGCGCGCCTGCGGCGAGAAGTACGGGGACCTCCTGCCGTTCATGGACACCGTCTCCAGCGTCAAGGACATGGACGCGATCCGCCGCGCGCTCGGCGCCCCGAAGCTCAACTACTTCGGCTACTCGTACGGCACCTACCTGGGCGCCGTCTACGCCAAGTACTTCCCCGAGCGGGTGCGGCGCTTCGTGCTCGACTCGATCGTGGACCCGACCGGGGTCTGGTACCAGGACAACATGTCCCAGGATCTCGCCTTCAACGCCCGCCACCAGGCCTTCCTCGCCTGGGTGGCGCGGCACGACGCCACGTACCGGCTCGGCAAGGACCCGGCCGTGATCGAGGCGAAGTGGAACGCGATGCGGGACGCGCTGGCGAAGAAGCCGGCCGACGGCAAGGTCGGCGCCGGCGAGCTGGAGGACACCTTCCTGCCGGGCGGCTACTTCGACGGCTACTGGCCCTTCCTCGCCGAGGCCTTCGCCGCGTACGCGAAGAAGAAGGACACGGACCCGCTGGTCGAGGCGTACGAGAACTTCGCGGCGGTCGACGCCGAGGGCGACAACGGGTACAGCGTCTACACCGCGGTGCAGTGCCAGGACGCGCGGTGGCCGCGCAACTGGAACCGCTGGAGCGTCGACAACCGGCACATGAACGAGAAGGCGCCGTTCTCGACCTGGAACAACGCCTGGTACAACGCGCCGTGCGCCTTCTGGCCGACGCGCGCCGGGCACCCGACGAACGTCGTGAACCACGCGGTGCCGCCGGTGCTGCTGTTCCAGGCGACGGACGACGGGGCGACCCCGTACGAGGGCGGCGTCGAGATGCACCGGCGGCTCGCCGGTTCGAGCCTGGTCGTCGAGGAGGGCGGCGGCAACCACGGCATCACGCTCAGCGGCAACGACTGCCTCGACGACCACCTGTCCGCCTACCTGGCGACCGGGAAGGTCCCGCGGGGCGACGGCGGCGAGGCGGACGCGGTCTGCAAGAAGCTGCCCGACCCCAAGCCGCGCACCACGAAGGTGCTGCCCCGCTCCTCGGGCGGCACCGCGCTGCACGGGCTGCTCGGCTTCCGCGGCTGAACCGCTCCCCCTGCGCTCCCGGTCTCCGTCAGGAGGCCGGGAGCCGGGCCAGTGCCGCGGCCGCCGCCATCGCGAGCCGCGGCTGCGCGCTCGCCTCGGTCAGCACCTCACGGGCCCGGGGGTCGGCGAGACTGCCGAGGCCCTCGACGCAGGCGAGCGCCACCTTGCGGTACGGGTCGTGCGGGACCAGGCGCCGGCGCAGCGTGGTGATCAGGGCCGGGGCCGATTCGGGGGCGCGCAGCCGGGTCAGCAGCCGGATCGGGTGCAGGGCGTAGGCGACGCGCAGTTCGTTCGTGGCGAGGGCGGCGGCGGCCCGGGCGGTGCGCGGGTCGCGTAACGCGGCGAGGGCGTCGGCGGCGGCCGCGCAGCGGTCGGGATCGCGGTGGTTGAGCAGCAGGACGAGGGCCTCGAACGCGCGCCGGTCGCCCGCGAAGCCGAGCCGGTGAGCTGCCAGTTCCCGCGCCCACAGCGGCTGTTCGGGCGCGGTGAGCACCGCGGCCAGGGTGTCGCGGTCCTCGGTCGCGGCGAGCCGCTCGAAGGCGGGCGTCCCACCGGCTTCCTTCCGGATGCGTTCCGTCACCGTTCGCGACTCTTCGTCCATGGCGGCCAGAGTAGACGCGCCCGGCCTGCGGCGACATAGATCACAGCGAATGACCAACCGCGAGGACTGGCGCGCTCGTTACCCGGTGGTTAAGCTCAGTTGAGCGGGACACACCCTCCCGCAGCACCACTCCAGGCGGCCTGGTGACGCAGCCGCCCCGAGTGTCAGTCGGTTCGGTACCGCACTTCGCAGTACCAGCACTTCTTTTCTCAGTACGGCACGGCTCCGGGACAGGGCCGTCCGGTTCCGCCCCGCGACCCGCCCTGCACGGCCGGTCGCGCGGATCAACTCCCGTACGCCCTCCGCCTTTCCGGCGTCCGCGTACGACCCCTCAGTCGTCACCCTCACTCCTGGAGTTCCCGGATGGACGCTCCCCTGTCCCCTCTCTCGACGATCGCCGTCGTCGGTCTCGGCACGATGGGCACCGGCATCGCCGAGGTGCTCGCCCGCGCCGGCCGCGAGGTCATCGGCATCGACATCAGCGAGGCCGCCACCGGGCAGGCCGTCGCCGCCCTGGAGGCCTCGACGGCGCGTGCGGTGCGCCGCGAGCACCTCACCGAGCAGCAGCGGGCGGACCTGCTCGCCCGCTTCCGCACGTTCACCGATCTGCAGGCCGCGGCCGAGGCGGACCTGGTCATCGAGGTCGTGCCCGAGTCGTACGAGATCAAGCAGCAGGTCTTCCGGGACCTGGACGCGATCGTGCGGCCCGAGACGATCATCGCGACGGGCACCAACGCGCTGTCCGTGACCCGGCTCGCCGCCGACTCGGCCCGCCCCGAGCGCGTGCTCGGCCTGCACTTCTTCAACCCGGCGCCCGCGATGAAGCTCGTCGAGGTCGTCTCCAGCGTGCTGACCGCGCCGACCGCGGTCACCGCCGTCACGGAGCTCGCCGTCGAGCTGGGCAAGGAGCCCGTCGCGGTCGGCGACCGGCCCGGTTTCGTCGCGGACGGTCTGCTCTTCGGCTACCTCAACCAGGCCGCCGCGATGTACGAGGCCAAGTACGCCTCCCGCGAGGACATCGACGCCGCGATGAAGCTCGGCTGCGGTCTGCCGATGGGCCCGCTGGAACTGCTCGACCTGATCGGCATCGACACCGCGCGCACCGTCCTGGACGCGATGTACGCCGAGTCCCGCGACCGGCTGCACGCGCCCGCGCCGATCCTCAAGCAGCTCGCCGAGGCGGGCCTGACCGGCCGCAAGGCGGGCCGCGGCTTCTACTCGTACGAGGCGCCGGGCAGCGAGGTCGTCGTGCGGGACGCGCTGACACCGCTGACCGACGCGGACGCGGCGCCCACCCGCACGGTGCGCTCCGTCGGTGTCGCCGGCTCCGGGACGATGGCCTCCGGCATCGTCGAGGTGTTCGCGAAGGCCGGCTACGACGTCGTCCTCGCCGCGCGCAGCGAGGAGAAGGCCGAGACGGCAAAGGCCCGGATCGCCAAGTCGCTCCAGCGTTCCGTCGGCCGGGGCCGGATGACCGCCGAGGCCGCGGAGCAGACGCTCGCGCGGATCACGCCGGCCGGCACCTACGAGGCCTTCGCCGATGTCGACCTGGCCCTCGAGGCCGTCGCCGAGGACCTGGAGATCAAGCAGCAGCTGTTCGCCACGTTCGACAAGGTCTGCAAGCCGGGGGCGATCCTGGCGACGACCACCTCGTCGCTGCCCGTCGTCGCCTGCGCCCGCGCCACGTCGCGGCCTCAGGACGTGATCGGCATGCACTTCTTCAACCCGGCCCCGGCGATGAAGCTCGTCGAGGTCGTGCGCACGGTCCTGACCGGGGACGACGTGCACGCGACCGTCCGCGACCTCACGCTGAAGGTCCGCAAGCACCCGGTGGACTGCGGGGACCGCGCCGGCTTCATCGTGAACGCTTTGCTGTTCCCGTACCTGAACAACGCGATCAAGATGGTGCAGGAGCACTACGCGACGCTGGACGACATCGACGCCGCGATGAAGCTCGGCGGCGGCTACCCGATGGGTCCGTTCGAACTGCTCGACGTGGTGGGCCTGGACGTCTCCCTGGCCATCGAGAAGGTGCTGCACCGCGAGTTCCGCGACCCGGGGCTCGCTCCGGCGCCGCTCCTGGAGCACCTGGTGGCCGCGGGCTGCCTCGGCCGCAAGACGGGCCGTGGCTTCCGCGAATATGCCCGGCGCTGAGTCGGGGACGGGAGCCGCTTCGGACGTGGGTGCGGACTGGGGCGGGCTGCTCGGGGAACCGGGCGGCCCGCTGACCGGGGAGCGTCTGGGAACGTACATGCAGTACGTTCGGGTCATGCCCAAGGCCGATCAGACCTCCCGTACCCCAGCTCAGCCCGACGCTCCGGCGGAGATGAGCGCCGCGGGCAGCCGCGCCGCCGCCCAGCGGCTCAAGATGCGCCGGGAGCTCGCGGCGGCGGCGATGGAGCTGTTCTCCACCAAGGGGTACGAGGCGACGACGGTCGACGAGATCGCCGCCGCGGCGGGCGTCGCGCGGCGCACCTTCTTCCGGCACTTCCGCTCCAAGGAAGAGGCGATCTTCCCGGACCACGACGACACGCTCGTGCGCGCGGAGGCGGTGCTCAACGCGGCGCCGCCGCACGAGCACCCGCTCGACACGGTCTGCCGGGGCATCAAGGAAGTCATGAAGATGTACGCGTCGTCGCCGACGGTCGCCGTCGAGCGGTACCGGCTGACGCGTGAGGTGCCGACGCTGCGCGAGGCGGAGATCGCCTCGGTGGCCCGGTACGAGCGCCTCTTCACCCGGTACCTCCTCGGTCACTTCGACGAGCAGGCTCACCACGACGGCAACGACGATCCGCTGCTCGCGGAGGTCGCCGCGTCGGCCGTCGTGACGGCGCACAACCACGTGCTGCGGCGGTGGCTGCGGGCGGGCGGGCAGGGCGATGTCGAGACGCAGCTCGACCACGCCTTCGCGATCGTGCGCCGCACCTTCGGCACGGGCATCGGCGCGGGCCGCACCCCCGCCTCGCCGCCGCCGGCCCAGGTCTCGACCTCTGGAGAGGTCCTGGTCACGGTGGCCCGCACGGACGCGCCTCTCTCCGAGATCATGCACACGATCGAAGAGGCCCTGCACAACCGCTGAACCCGGCCCCGGAGGCCGTCCGGCCTCCGGGGGCACGGACCGAGCGAGGACGAGGGACCGATGGAGACCGAGCCGAGGCCCGCCCGGCAGCGCCAGGCCGCCGCTCTCGCTCTGTGGCGGTGGCGTGCGCCGCTCGTTCTGATCGAACCGGACGCGGAGTGGGGCCTCGACCGCTCCGTGCTGGAGTCACTGTTCCGGCTGGCCGCGTCGCCTCCCGGCGAGCGGTCGGACCGCGCCTACCGGGACGCCGTCGCCGAGCTGCGTACGGCCCCGCTCTTCACGTCCGAGGTCGACCCGGACACGGTCCAGCTCGTCCAGCTGGAGACCATCGACAACCTCCTGACCTTCGCCGCACTGCTGGACACCCCCGGTGAGGACGAGGCCGACCGCGTGCTCGAAACCTCGGCCGGCCTGGCGCGCCACCTCGACGGCCTCGTCGAGGACTCCCTCCACCCCCACCCTTCGGCGGGGGCCCACCGCGCGTACCTGACCTCTCTGACGGACCCGGCGCCCGGGGGCTACTTCGCCTCCCGTCACTCCACCGTGGAAACGGCCTGCCACGGCGCCCTGGAGTCCCTCCCCGACTCCACCGGCCTGACCGACTCGCCCACGGGCCGCGGACTGCTCGCGCTCTGCGAGCACTTCGGCGAAGAGCTCGCCACCACGCTCCGCTGGCTCCGCACGACGGGCTACTAGCGACGGGCGATCCGTCGCGAACCCGGGGGCGCGGCGTTCGCCCGGCGACACAACAGCCCGGCGGCCCCGAACCGACCCCGGCACGGCGGACGCCCGGCGACGGAACAGGCTCGGCCGCCGGCGGCCCCACCCCACCAGGCCGCCCCGTCACCCCATCAGCAGAACCCCCCGTGTCGCCCCACACCCCCACTGGCACGCAGTGCCACACATTCCGCCCCTCCGGCACTCCTCCCCACCCCACCCCCACCACCCGTGATCGATCATCGATCCCTTTCAGGGCACGGAAACCCCTTCTGACCACGGATGATCGATCATCGCTCAGTTGGAGCCAAAAGATTTCAGCTGAGCGAAATTGATGGCACGCAGTGCCTTGTGCACCGTCACGGCGTGCCATACGTTGAAGGTGTCCGGGCGGCCGGCGTGCAGAGAACTTCCGTACGCCGGCTGTCCCCGCAAGCCTCGACCGACCGTGGCTCGCGCGCCCGGACGCCTGCGTCACAGGCAACCTTCCGCGCCACACCAAGCGCTGCCAGAGCACCATCCGCCGAACCGACGGCACCGCACCACCACCCGCAGCAGCCCCCTACCGACCCCGACTCAGCGTTCCCCTCAGACGCTCATCGCCGGAGGCACCACCGTGAAGGAAATCCTGGACGCGATTCAGTCGCAGACCGCCACGTCTGCCGACTTCGCCGCCCTGCCACTGCCCGACTCGTACCGCGCGGTCACCGTGCACAAGGACGAGCAGGACATGTTCGCGGGGCTCAGCAGCCGCGACAAGGACCCGCGCAAGTCGCTGCACCTGGACGACGTCCCGGTCCCCGAGCTGGGCCCGGGCGAGGCGCTCGTCGCCGTCATGGCCTCCTCCGTGAACTACAACTCGGTGTGGACCTCGATCTTCGAGCCGATGTCGACCTTCGGGTTCCTGGAGCGCTACGGCCGGCTCAGCGAGCTGACGAAGCGCCACGACCTGCCGTACCACATCATCGGCTCCGACCTGGCGGGCGTCGTCCTGCGCACCGGCCCGGGCGTCAACGCCTGGAACCCGGGCGACGAGGTCGTCGCGCACTGCCTCAGCGTCGAGCTGGAGTCCTCGGACGGCCACAACGACACGATGCTCGACCCCGAGCAGCGCATCTGGGGCTTCGAGACCAACTTCGGCGGCCTGGCCGAGATCGCCCTGGTCAAGTCGAACCAGCTGATGCCGAAGCCGGACCACCTGAGCTGGGAGGAGGCCGCGGCCCCGGGCCTGGTGAACTCCACCGCCTACCGCCAGCTGGTCTCGCGCAACGGCGCCGGCATGAAGCAGGGCGACAACGTCCTGATCTGGGGCGCGAGCGGCGGCCTCGGCTCGTACGCCACCCAGTTCGCGCTGGCCGGCGGCGCCAACCCGATCTGTGTCGTCTCCTCCCCCGAGAAGGCCGACATCTGCCGGGCCATGGGCGCCGAGGCGGTCATCGACCGCAACGCCGAGGGCTACAAGTTCTGGAAGAACGAGCACGAGCAGGACCCGCGCGAGTGGAAGCGCTTCGGCAAGCGCATCCGCGAGCTCACCGGCGGCGAGGACGTCGACATCGTCTTCGAGCACCCGGGCCGCGAGACCTTCGGCGCCTCCGTCTACGTCACCCGCAAGGGCGGCACCATCGTCACCTGCGCGTCGACGTCCGGCTACAACCACGAGTACGACAACCGCTACCTGTGGATGTCGCTGAAGCGGATCATCGGCTCGCACTTCGCCAACTACCGCGAGGCCTGGGAGGCGAACCGCCTCATCGCCAAGGGCAAGATCCACCCCACCCTGTCGAAGGTCTACTCCCTGGAGGAGACCGGCCAGGCCGCCTACGACGTGCACCGCAACCTCCACCAGGGCAAGGTCGGCGTCCTCGCGCTGGCCCCCGAGGAGGGTCTGGGCGTCCGCGACCACGAGAAGCGCGCCCAGCACATCGACGCCATCAACCGCTTCCGCAACATCTGATTCCCCGGGGGAGCAAGAGCAGATGACTGAGCGTCAGAAGGACCGGCCGTGGCTCATGCGCACGTACGCCGGTCACTCCACGGCGGAAGCGTCCAACGAGCTGTACCGGCGCAACCTCGCCAAGGGCCAGACGGGTCTGTCGGTCGCCTTCGACCTGCCGACCCAGACCGGCTACGACCCGGATCACGTCCTCGCCCGCGGCGAGGTCGGCCGGGTCGGCGTCCCGGTCTCGCATCTCGGTGACATGCGACGGCTGTTCCAGGACATCCCCCTGGAGCAGATGAACACCTCGATGACCATCAACGCCACCGCCATGTGGCTTCTGGCGCTCTACCAGGTCGTCGCGGAGGAGCAGGGCGCGGACATCGCGACGCTCCAGGGCACGACGCAGAACGACATCGTCAAGGAGTACCTGTCGCGGGGCACCCACGTGTTCCCGCCCGGGCCCTCCCTGCGTCTGACGACCGACATGATCACCTACACGGTGGCCCACATCCCCAAGTGGAACCCGATCAACATCTGCTCGTACCACCTCCAGGAGGCGGGGGCCACACCGGTCCAGGAGATCGCGTACGCGATGTCCACCGCCATCGCTGTTCTCGATGCCGTACGCGACTCAGGGCAGGTCCCCGAGGAGAAGTTCGGGGACGTCGTGGCCCGCATCTCCTTCTTTGTGAACGCGGGAGTCCGCTTCATCGAGGAGATGTGCAAGATGCGGGCGTTCGGGCGGATCTGGGACCAGATCACGCGCGAGCGGTACGGCATCGAGAACGCGAAGCAGCGCCGGTTCCGCTACGGCGTGCAGGTCAACTCCCTCGGCCTGACCGAGGCCCAGCCGGAGAACAACGTCCAGCGCATCGTCCTGGAGATGCTGGCCGTCACCCTCTCCAAGGACGCGCGCGCCCGCGCCGTCCAGCTGCCGGCCTGGAACGAGGCCCTGGGCCTGCCGCGGCCGTGGGACCAGCAGTGGTCGCTGCGCATCCAGCAGGTCCTCGCCCACGAGAGCGATCTGCTGGAGTACGAGGACATCTTCGCGGGCTCGCACGTCATCGAGAAGAAGGTCGACGAGCTCGTCGCGGAGTGCCTCGCCGAGATCGACCGGATCCAGGAGATGGGCGGCGCGATGGCCGCCGTCGAGTCCGGCTACCTCAAGTCGCAGCTCGTCTCCTCGCACGCCGAGCGGCGCGCCCGCATCGAGGCCGGTGACGAGAAGATCGTCGGCGTGAACATCTACGAGTCGACCGAGCCGAACCCGCTCACGGCCGACCTGGACGCCGCGATCATGACCGTCGACCACGCCGTCGAGGCGAAGGTCGTCCGGGCCATCGGCGAGTGGAAGACCACCCGTCAGGAGTCCTCCGACCGCCAGGGCATGGGCGACCCGTTCCACTACCCGACCACCGGTCAGGCCCTGGAGCGCCTCAAGGAGGCCGCGGCCGGCACCGAGAACCTGATGGAGGCCACGCTGGAGTGCGCCCGCGCGGGTGTCACGACCGGCGAGTGGGCCGGCGCGCTGCGCGAGGTCTTCGGCGAGTTCCGCGCCCCCACCGGCGTCTCGTCCGCCCCGGTCGCGGTGACCGCCGAGGCGGGCACCCCGCTCGCCGAGGTCCGCGAGAAGGTCCGCCGCACCGGCGAGGAGCTCGGCGGCAAGCTGCGCCTCCTGGTCGGCAAGCCGGGCCTGGACGGGCACTCCAACGGCGCCGAGCAGATCGCCGTGCGGGCCCGCGACGCCGGGTTCGAGGTGGTCTACCAGGGCATCCGGCTCACCCCCGAACAGATCGTGTCCGCCGCGCTCGCCGAGGACGTGCACTGCGTCGGCCTGTCGATCCTCTCCGGGTCGCACGCCGAGCTGGTGCCCGACGTCCTGGACCGGATGCGCGAGGCGGGCGCCACCGACGTCCCCGTGATCGTCGGCGGCATCATCCCCAACGCCGACGCCGAGGACCTGAAGCGGGCGGGAGTGGCCGCCGTCTTCACCCCCAAGGACTTCGGCATCACCGAGATCATCGGCCGTATCGTCGACGAGATCCGGAAAGCGAACCAGCTCGACCCTCTGGAGGTCCCCGCATGACTGTGAACCGTCTCCGTCCGCGCCGCTCCTGCCTCGCGGTGCCCGGAAGCAACCCCCGCTTCCTGGAGAAGGCCCAGGGTCTCGCCGCCGACCAGGTCTTCCTCGACCTGGAGGACGCCTGCGCCCCGCTCGCGAAGCCGGACGCCCGGCACACCATCGTCAAGTTCCTGAACGAGGGTGACTGGACGGGCAAGACGCGCGTCGTGCGGGTCAACGACTGGACCACCGAGTGGACCTACCGCGACGTCGTCACGGTCGTCGAGGGCGCGGGCCAGAACCTCGACTGCATCATGCTCCCGAAGGTGCAGACGGCCGACCAGGTCGTCGCCCTGGACCTGCTGCTGACCCAGATCGAGAAGACGATGGGCTTCGAGGTCGGCAAGATCGGCATCGAGGCGCAGATCGAGAACGCGCAGGGCCTCAACAACGTCAACGCGATCGCGGAGGCCTCGCCCCGCCTCGAGACGATCATCTTCGGCCCGGCCGACTTCATGGCGTCCATCAACATGAAGTCCCTGGTCGTCGGCGAGCAGCCGCCCGGCTACGGCGCCGACGCCTACCACTACATCCTGATGAAGATCCTGATGGCCGCCCGCGCCAACGACCTCCAGGCGATCGACGGCCCCTACCTGCAGATCCGCAACGTGGACGGCTACCGCGAGGTCGCCCGGCGCGCCGCCGCGCTCGGCTTCGACGGCAAGTGGGTGCTGCACCCCGGTCAGGTCGAGGCGTCGAACGAGATCTTCTCGCCCTCGCAGGAGGACTTCGACCACGCCGAGCTGATCCTGGACGCGTACGACTACTACACGTCCGAGGCCGGCGGCAAGAAGGGCTCGGCCATGCTCGGCGACGAGATGATCGACGAGGCCTCCCGCAAGATGGCCCTGGTCATCTCGGGCAAGGGCCGCGCGGCCGGCATGCAGCGCACCAGCAAGTTCGAGGCCCCGGAGGCGTAAGACACATGCAGTTCGGCCGCACCTACGAAGAGTTCACCGTCGGGGACGTCTACAAGCACTGGCCCGGGAAGACGGTCACCGAGTACGACGACCACCTCTTCTGTCTCCTGACGATGAACCACCACCCCCTCCACATGGACACGAACTATGCGGAGAAGACGACGGACTTCGGCAAGAACGTCGTCGTCGGCAACTACATCTACTCCCTGCTGCTCGGCATGTCCGTCCCGGACGTCTCCGGCAAGGCGATCGCCAACCTGGAGATCGAGTCGCTCAAGCACGTGGCGCCGACCTTCCACGGCGACACCATCTACGGCGAGACCACGGTCCTCGACAAGACCCCGTCGAGGTCGAAGAACGACCGCGGCATCGTCTACGTGGAGACCAAGGGCTACAAGCAGGACGGCACGCTCGTGTGCGTCTTCCGCCGCAAGGTGATGGTGCCCACCGAGACGTACATCAAGGAGCGCGGCGGCGAGCAGCCCGGCCGCCCGGACCTTCAGGAGAAGCAGAAGTGAGCCGACTCGCCCAGACCCACGGCCTGACGGATGTGCAGCGAGAGATCCTGTCCACCGTCCGGGACTTCGTGGACAAGGAGATCATCCCCGTCGCGACGGAGCTGGAGCACCGCGACGAGTACCCGCAGCAGATCGTCGACGGGCTCAAGGAACTGGGTCTGTTCGGTCTCATGATCCCCGAGGAGTACGGGGGTCTGGGCGAGTCGCTGCTGACGTACGCCCTGTGCGTGGAGGAGATCGCGCGCGGCTGGATGTCGGTCTCCGGCATCATCAACACGCACTTCATCGTGGCGTACATGCTCAAGCAGCACGGCACGCAGGAGCAGAAGGAGTACTTCCTTCCGCGGATGGCGCTCGGCGAGGTGCGTGGCGCGTTCTCGATGTCCGAGCCGGCGCTCGGCTCCGACGTCTCGGCGATCTCGTCGAAGGCGGTCAAGGACGGCGACGAGTACGTCCTGAACGGTCAGAAGATGTGGCTGACCAACGGCGGAACGTCAACGCTCGTGGCGGTTCTCACACGAAGTGACGAAGGACACCCCGAGGGCACGGCCCCGCACAAGTCGATGACGACCTTCCTCGTGGAGAAGGAGCCCGGTTTCGGTGAGGTCCGTCCCGGACTCACGATCCCCGGGAAGATCGACAAGATGGGTTACAAGGGCGTCGACACCACCGAGCTGGTGATGGACGACCTGCGCATTCCGGCCAATCGTGTGCTCGGCGGCGAGACCGGCCGAGGATTTTACCAAATGATGGACGGCGTCGAGGTCGGCCGCGTGAATGTCGCGGCGCGTGGCTGCGGTGTCGCGCAGCGTGCCTTCGAACTGGGTGTCTCGTATGCCCAGCAGCGCCACACTTTCGGCAAGGCGATCGCCCAGCACCAGGCCATCCAGTTCAAGCTGGCCGAGATGGCTACCAAGGTCGAGGCCGCGCATGCGATGATGGTGAATGCAGCACGCAAAAAGGACTCCGGGGAACGAAACGATCTCGAAGCGGGAATGGCCAAGTACCTGGCCTCCGAATACTGCAAGGAAGTCGTGGAGGACGCGTTCCGGATCCATGGTGGATACGGCTTCTCGAAGGAGTACGAGATCGAGCGTCTCTACCGTGAGGCTCCGATGCTGCTGATCGGCGAAGGTACCGCCGAAATCCAGAAAATGATCATTGGTCGTCGACTGCTCGAAGAGTATCGGTTCCAGGGCTGAGCCTGGGCGTGATGTCCGGTTACGGGGTGTTTTCTTCGCAAGGAAGATCACACCCCGTCAACACTCTTCGGCCGCCGACTCGGCTTCCTGGCTTGCCCAGTTGTGGCTCGCAACCGATAGCATCCCCGGAAAAGCCGCCGTCCCCCCGTAACCAGCGCGGCCTCATCCGCTACGAAGGTCATCCATGCCCCACAGCCAAACCTCTGCACCACGCGACGGCTTCCTCGGTGGTCGCCTTGCGCGCGGAGCATCGCCGTGGCTCCTTCCGACCGTCGCCACGGCCGCCCTGAGCCTGGCCCGTTCGCGTCGGTCCAAGAAGGCCGCAGCACTCGCCGTCCCGACCACCGCTCTGGCGGCCGGCATGCTGTGGTTCTTCCGCGACCCCGAGCGCGAGATCGCCTCCGGCCGGGTCATCTCCCCGGCCGACGGCGTGGTGCAGAGCATCATGCCGTGGAAGGACGGCCGCACCCGCGTCGCGATCTTCATGAGCCCGCTGAACGTCCACGTGAACCGCGCGCCGCTCTCCGGCACCGTGACCTCCGTCGAGCACATCCCCGGCGGATTCGTCCCGGCGTTCAACAAGGAGAGCGAGAACAACGAGCGCGTCGTCTGGCACTTCGACACCGAGCTCGGTGACATCGAGATGATCCAGATCGCCGGCGCCGTCGCCCGCCGCATCGTGCCCTACATCCCCCAGGGCACGAAGGTCGAGCAGGGCGAGCGCATCGGTCTGATCCGGTTCGGCTCGCGCGTGGACATCTACCTGCCCGAGGGCGTCGAGGTCGACGTCGAGGTCGGGCAGAAGACGGTGGCTGGGGTGACTCGCATTGACCGTGACTGATCCCGAGACCCAGGCCTGGGCCTCCGACGCCGACGGCGCCGACGAGGCGGAGGAGATGCCGCTCTCCCTGCGTCTGTCGATAGCGGACACGCTCACGCTCGGCAACGCCACGTGCGGCTTCATGGCGGTCTACTTCACGACGACCGGCATCCTGATCCCGCACATCCAGGGCAGCAACGACTCCGGCATGGCGCGGCACTCCGCCGCGACCGCCGTGATCCTGATGCTGGCCGCCGCGATCTTCGACCTGTTCGACGGTCTGGTGGCCCGCAAGCTGCGTTCGTCGCCGATGGGCGCGGAGCTGGACAACCTCTCCGACCTCATCAGCTTCGGGCTCGCGCCCGCCTACTTCGTGCTCGTCTACGGCATGGTCGCCGACGACGCGCACCAGAGAGTGGCCGCGGTCGGAGCGATCGTGGTGCTCCTGGCGGTGGTGCTGAGACTCGCGCGGTTCTCCTGCGTGACCGTGAAGGACGGCACGTTCCAGGGCATGCCGTCGCCGTTCGGCGCGCTGACCGTCGTCTCGATCGTTCTGCTGGAGCTGCCCTTCGTGGCGACGCTCCTGGCGATCATCGGCACGGCGTGGCTGATGGTGAGCCGGGTCGAGTACCCGAAGCCGCGGGGCCGCACGGCGGTCGCGATGCTGTCGTGGATCGTCCTGAGCATGGCTCTGCTGGCCGCGTGGGCCTTCGACGCCCCCGGGGGCCAGCTGCTCCTCCAGACGGGCTGTGCGCTCCAGCTGGTGCTCGGAGCGGTCATTCCGCTGTTCGCCACGGCTCGCCGCGTGAACAACTTCCGCGACAACCGTCGCGAGGCGCGTGCCGCGCAGCTTCCGTAGTTCGCCGGGTACGCAATTTTGAAGGGCCCCGAACCTTTGAGGTTCGGGGCCCTTCGTCATGCGTTCGGCGTGCGGCCCGGTGGGGGCTGGTCGCGCAGTTCCCCGCGCCCCTGAGATGCACACCCTTCGGGCGGCATCTCCCCGATGAGGCGCAGCCTCATCAGGGGCGCGGGGCTGTATCTATAGCGGCTTCGCCGCGGGGCGCGAGAAGCCCCACCGGGCCGCACTCGGTGACGGACCGGCGGAGCTACGGCGCGTGGCCGGGCCTCAGCTCAAGAAGTCCCGCGCGATGCGCTCCGCCACGTCCTCCAGGATGGGCCCCGCCTCGGCGATGCAGCGAGCCACATCCGGCTCGAGATCCGTCAGCGCGTAGGCCCGGCGAATCCCGGCCCGCCCGAGCGCCTCCGGCGGAAGCGCCAGCCGCCCGCACACCGCGACGACCTCGACCCCGGCCGCCCGGGCCGCCGCCGCGACACCCGCCGGCGCCTTCCCGTGCAGGGTCTGCTCGTCCAGCGACCCCTCACCGGTGATCACCAGCGTCGCCCTCGCGAGCGCGGGCGCGAACCCGAGGACGTCGAGCATGACCTCGATGCCGGGCCGGAAGCTCGCGCCGAGGCCGACCAGCGCCCCGTACCCGATGCCGCCGGCGGCACCCGCCCCCGGCGACGCCGCGTACTCGAGCGCGGCGGGCCCGACGGACTCGCCGAGCACCTTCGCGAAGTGGTCCAGGGCGGCGTCGAGCTCAGCCACGTCCTCGGGCGTCGCGCCCTTCTGCGGGCCGTACACCGCGGGCGCGCCCTTGGGGCCCGTCAGCGGGTTGTCCACGTCGCTGGCGAGCACGATCTCGACGTCGGCGAGGCGCGGGTCGAGGCCCGACAGGTCGGCCGAGGCCAGCGTCGCCAGCGGACCGCCGCCGGGCGCGACCGGGTTGCCCGACGCGTCCAGGAAACGGGCGCCGAGCGCGGCGAGCATGCCCGCGCCGCCGTCGGTCGTGGCGCTGCCGCCGACGCCGAAGACGATGCTGCGCGCGCCCGCGTCGAGCGCGGCCAGGAGGACCTCGCCGGATCCGTACGTGGTCGACGTCAGCGGGGCGAAGACGCCCTCGGGCAGGAGCTGGAGGCCGGAGGCCTCCGCCATCTCGACGACCGCGGTGCCCTCGCGCAGCGCGTACGCCGCCGTGACCTTCTCGCCGAGCGGCCCGGTCACCTCGACCTCACGGCGCTCGAAGCCCGCCGCGACGGCCGCCGCGACGGTCCCGTCGCCGCCGTCCGCGACCGGCACCGACTCGACCTCGACGTCGGGCGCGATCCGGCGCAGTCCCGCCGTCACACGCTGTGCGACCTGCACCGCGGTCAGCGAGCCCTTGAACTTGTCCGCCGCGATCAACACGTGCCGCGCGGCCTGTGCAGCGTCCGCCACCTTGCTCTCCCCTTGCTGTTCGGGCCTTGCTCGAAACAAGGCAGTCGCGCCGCTGCGACCTTAACCTCAGGAGGGCCTCCCTGCCCATGGTCGTCCGCCTCGCGGGACGCCCTCGCGCCCGAATACATCCGGACATGTGCGTGGACAGTAGGGCGTCCGGACCTGCGAAACGATCGATCAAGTGGCCTCGCGCTCGCTAGGCTGGGCCGGATGAGCACCCTGGACTACGCCACGTACATCGCCGGACTCCCCCGTGTCCTGGTCGGCGCCGCCGCGCTGTTCCGGGACGAGCGCGGGCACGTCCTGGTGGTCGAGCCGAACTACCGGGAGGGCTGGGCGCTGCCCGGCGGCACCGTGGAGTCGGACGACGGGGAGACGCCCCGGCAGGGCGCCCGGCGCGAGACGCTGGAGGAGATCGGGCTCGACGTGGACCTCGGGCGGCTGCTCGTCGTGGACTGGGTGCCGGGCCCGGGACGGCCGCCGATCGTGGCCTACGTCTACGACGGCGGGGTGCTGGACAGCGGGCGGATCGCCGCGATCCGGCTCCAGGAGGAGGAACTGCTGTCGTGGCGCTTCGTCCCCCACGACGAGCTGGGCAGCTACCTCCTGGGGACGCTGCACGGCCGGGTGAGCACCGCCCTGGACGTCCTCTCCTCCGGCTCCGGCACCGTCGAGCTGGAGAGCGGGCGGCCCGTCGGCGACCACCGGAGGTGAGGTCGTCTTCTAGAACAGGGCGGTGCCGCGCTCGAAGTCGAGCAGGCGGCGCTTGCGGCTCAGGCCGCCGCCGTAGCCGGTGAGGCTGCCGTCCGCGCCGACCACGCGGTGGCAGGGCACGATGACGCCGACCGGGTTCTTCCCGTTGGCGAGGCCGACCGCGCGGGAGGCCCCCGGATTGCCGAGCTCCTCCGCGAGCTCGCCGTAGGTGCGGGTCTCGCCGTACGGGATCTGCCGCAGTCGCTCCCACACGGACCGCTGGAACGGGGTGCCGTGCAGGTCGAGCGGCAGGTCGAACTCCGTCAACTCGCCCTGGAAGTAGGCCTCCAGCTGCTCGACGACGGCGCCGAACGGCCGGTCGTCACGCTCGCCGAAGGTCTCCTCGGCGGGGCGGTGGCGCTGGCCGGTCATGTAGAGGCCGGACAGGACGCCGTCGGTGGCGACGAGGGTGAACGGTTCGTACGGGGTGTCGATGACGGTGTGCTGTCTGCTCTGTTCCATGATGTTCGCCTTACGCGGGCAGGAAGTTGATCGGGTGGTCGTCGGTGGCCCAGAGGTACTGGGTCGCGTAGGCGCGCCAGGGCCGCCAGGCCGCCGCCCTCGCGGTGAGCGCGGCCGGGGTGTGCGGCAGGCCCAGCGCCTGGGCGGCGCGGCGCATGCCGAGGTCGGTGGGCAGGAAGGCGTCGGGGTCGCCGAGGGCCCGCATGGCGACGGCCTCGATGGTCCAGGGGCCGAAGCCCGGCAGGGCGGCGAGCGCGGCCCGCGCCTCGTCCCAGTCCGACTCGGGGCCCAACGTGAGCCCTCCGTCGGCCAGTTCCCGTACGAGCGTCAGCAGGGTGGTGCGACGGGTGCCGGGCAGCGCGAGGGACTCCGGGTCGAGGGAGGCGAGGGCGTCGGGGGTCGGGAAGAGGTGCGTGAGGCCGCCCTCGGGGTCCTCGACGGGGTCTCCGTGGGCGCGGACGAGCCGGGCCGCGTGGGTGCGGGCGGCGGCCGTGGACACCTGCTGCCCGAGCACGGCGCGCACCGCGAACTCCGCCTCGTCGACGGTGCGGGGCACGCGGCGTCCCGGCGCCTTGTCGACGAGCGGGGCGAGCAGCGGGTCGGCGCGCAGCTGGTCGTCGACGGCCACGGGGTCGGCGTCGAGGTCGAGCAGGCGGCGGCAGCGGCTGATGGCGACGGTGAGGTCGCGCTGGTCGGTGAGGATCAGCCGGCAGCCGATGTGCTCGGGTCCGGGGGTCAGCGCCACGATCCCGTACCCGTACGGGAGCCGCAGCGTGCGCCGGTACGCCCCGTCGCGCCACTCCTCGACGCCGGGCACGGCGGTGGCGGCGAGGTGGCCGAAGAGGTTGTCGGGATTCAGTGGGGTGCGGAACGGCAGGCGCAGGGTGATGGCCCCGGGCGCCCCCGTCCTCGCGCGCGGTGCCCGGTCGCGCAGTGCGCTCGGCGACAGGGCGAAGACCTCGCGGACCGTGTCGTTGAACGAGCGGATGGAGGCGAACCCGGCGGCGAAGGCGATGTCGGCCATCGCAAGACCTGTCGTCTCGATCAGCAGCCGCGCCGTCTGGGCGCGCTGGGCGCGGGCCAGGGCGAGCGGGCCCGCGCCCAGCTCGGCGCGGAGCTGGCGCTCGACCTGGCGCTCGCTGTAGCGCAGCCGGCGCGCGAGGCCGGGCACGCCCTCGCGGTCCACGACGCCGTCGCCGATGAGCCGCATGGCGCGGGCGGTGAGGTCCGCGCGCCGGTTCCACTCGGGCGAGCCCGGGGTCGAGTCGGGCCGGCAGCGCTTGCAGGCCCGGAACCCGGCCTGCTGGCAGGCGGCGGCACTCGGGTAGAACGTCATGTTCCGGGGCCGGGGCGGAACGGCGGGGCAGCCCGGCCGGCAGTAGATCCGGGTCGTCACGACGGCGGTGAAGAACACCCCGTCGAACCGGCTGTCCTTGGCCTGCACGGCCCGCACGCACCGCTCGGTATCGGTGTACATGCCTCAAGCATCGGTCACGGAAGAAGCGCGCCGCTGGCGAAATTCCGACATGTACGTGAGCACGGGGCAGGGCCGCCGGTCACTCCACATACGCCGAGAACGCCTCGAACGCCCGCTCGTCGAAGACCACGAACCGGACCTCGTCCAGGCCCGCCCTTCCGGCCCCCACGAACGCCCGGACCGCCGCGACGGCGACCCGCGCCCCGTCCTCCAGCGGCCACCCGTAGATGCCGGTGGAGATCGCCGGGAACGCGACGCTGCGCGCCCCCAGCTCCCCGGCCACCCGCAACGACTCCCGGTAGCAGGACTCCAGCACCGCGCTCCGGTCCTCCGAGGCGGACCAGCGGGGCCCGACCGTGTGGATGACCCAGCGGGCCGGCAGCCGCCCGGCCGTGGTCGCGACGGCCCGACCGGCCGGCAGCCCCTTGCCGTAGTGCGAGGCCCGCAGCGCGCGGCAGTCCGCGAGGATCTCCGGCCCGCCCTTGCGGTGGATCGCCCCGTCGACGCCACCACCCCCGAGCAGCGAGGAGTTGGCCGCGTTGACGACCGCGTCGACCTCCTGCTCGGTGATGTCGCCCCGCACGAGCGTGATCCGTGTGTCGCGTGTGTTCATGACCGGTCCCTCAGTCTCCGCCAGACGGCCTTCGCCGCGTTGTGCCCCGACATGCCGTGCACGCCCGGACCGGGCGGCGTGGACGACGAGCAGATGAAGACCGCCGGGTGCGGGGTCGTGTACGGGGAGAGGGACAGTTTGGGCCGCAGGAGGACCTGGAGCCCGGCCGCGGCCCCGGCGGCGATGTCCCCGCCCACATAGTTCGCGTTGCGCGCGGCGAGCTCGGGCGGCCCCATGGTCGCGCGGGCCAGCACGAGATCCCGGAACCCGGGTGCGAACCGCTCCAGTTGACGCTCGATCGCGTCGGTCAGATCCCCGTCCCACCCGTTCGGCACGTGCCCGTACGCCCAGAACGTGTGCTTGCCCTCGGGCGCCCGTGTCGGGTCGGCGAGGCTGGACTGCACGGTGATGAGGAACGGCGTCTCGGGCGCCCGCTCCCCGCCGGAGGCCTCCCGCAGCGCCCGCCCGATGTCGGAGCGGTACGGGCCGACCTGGACCGTGCCGGCGGATCGGGCCTCCTTCGCGGCCCACGGCACGGGCCCGTCGAGCGCGTAGTCCACCTTGAACACGCTGGCCCCGTAGCGGAACCGGTCGTAGTAGCGGCCGAGCCCCGCGATGCGGGCGAGGGCGGTCGGCGAGGTGTCGAAGACGTAGGCGCGGGCGGGCGGCAGGTCGTCGAGCCGCTTGACCTCGTAGCCGGTGTGGATCTCGCCGCCGAGGTCCTTCAGGTACCCGGCGAGCGCGTCGGAGACGGCCTGGGAGCCGCCGCGGGCGACGGGCCAGCCGCGGGCGTGCGCGGCGAGGGCGAAGACGAGGCCGATGCCGCCGGTGGCGAGGCCGTTCAGCGGGGCGATGGTGTGCGCGGCGAGGCCGGAGAAGAGGGCGGGCGCTCGCTCGTCGCGGAAGCGCCGCATGAGCCAGGTCGCGGGCAGCAGTCCGTTCACCCCGAAGCGCGCGAGGCCGACGGGGTCGCGGGGCAGCGAACTCAGCGGCAGCGACATGAAGTCCCGTACGAGGGTGTCCCAGCGGTGCAGGAGCGGCTCGATCAGGCGGCGGTACGTGCCCGCGTCGCGCGGCCCGAAGGAGGCGGCGGTCTCGGCGACGGAGCGGGACAGGACGGCCGCGGTGCCGTCGGGGAACGGATGGGCCATGGGCAGGTCGGCGTGCACCCACTCCAGGCCGTACCGGTCCAGCGGCATCGCCCTGAACGCCGGGGAGTTGATGCCGAGGGGATGGGCGGCCGAGCAGGGGTCGTGGCGGAAGCCGGGCAGCGTCAGCTCCTCGGTGCGGGCTCCGCCGCCGATCGCGTCCCGCGCCTCGAACAGGGCCACGGAGAAGCCTCTCCTGGCCAGTTCGACGGCAGCGGTCAGCCCGTTCGGCCCCGCACCCACCACGACGGCATCGAACATCGACGGCACCTTCGGGCTCCTTCGTCAGGCGACGGCCACTGCCCGCCCAGGATATGCCGGGGTGCCGACAGTGCCGGGGTCAGGCCCCGGCCGACAGCGCCTGCGCCACGCGCCGCGCGGTGGCGGCGTCCCGGGCGGCCGTGAAGGGCAGCACATTGCCCCCGGTCACGGCGAAGGGGACGCCCGCGCCGGTGAGGTGGGCGCCGCCCGCCTCCTCGACGAGGAGCAGCCCCGCGGCGTGGTCCCAGGCGAGCTCCCAGCTGAACGCCGTGGCGTCCAGCGCTCCGCGGGCGACCGCGAGGTACTCCAGGCCGGCCGAGCCGCACGGGCGTGGTGCGAAGCCGTCCGCGCGCAGGCCGAGCAGGGCGCGCTTCTGGTCGTCCGTCGTGTAGTCGGGGTGCGAGGTGGCGATGCGCAGGTCCTCGCCGGGGGCCGGGGAGCCGGAGACGAGCAGCTCGCCGTCGAGCCGGGCGCCGCGGCCGCGGACGGCGACGGCCATCTCGCCGAGCGCCGGCGCGTACGTCCACGAGGCGAGGACGACGCCGTCGAGCGCGAGGGCGACGAGGGTGCAGAAGCCGGGGTCGCCGTGGACGAACTGGCGGGTGCCGTCGACGGGGTCGACGATCCAGACGGGGGCGGAGCCGCGCAGCGCCTCGTATGTCGTCGGGTCGGCGGCGACGGCCTCCTCGCCGACCACGACGGAGCCGGGGAGCAGGGCGGGCAGCTCGCGGGTGAGGTACTCCTCGGCGCGCTTGTCCGCGACGGTGACGAGGTCGTGCGGGGCGCTCTTCTGCTCGATCTCGTGCGCGGCGAGCTGCCGGAAGCGCGGGGTGATCTCGGCGGCGGCCGCGGCGCGGACGATCCGCTCGACGTCCGTGACGAGCCGGTCGGTGACATGGCGGGACAGAAAGTCGTCGATGCTTTCCGTGATGGTTTCGATCATGCGTCCATGAGAACACGCCCCACTGACATCGCGTTCCCGCGGGGTGAACGGGCGGTGGAATCGCCTTGAAATCGCGGCTCCACCGCCGTCCCGTGCACGGGGTCGTCGGGGTCAGCGGCCGACGGCGTAGCCCTGCATGCCGCGGGGGTTCGCCGCGGCCGACAGGACGCCGGTGCGCGGGTCGCGGGCCACGGCGCACAGCCGGCCTTCCGACCAGGCGTCCCCGACGGTCACGTCGTGGCCGCGCCGGCGCAGCTCGGCGACGACGTCCTCGTTCATGCGCGACTCGACGGTGACGGATCCGGGCCGCATGCCGCGCGGGAAGAAGGAACCGGGGAAGGCGTCGGTGTGCCAGTTCGGGGCGTCGATCGCGCCCTGGAGGTCGAGTCCGCCGCGCACGCGGTCGCGCAGCGCCACCGCGAGGAAGAAGTGCACCTGCCACTGGTCCTGCTGGTCGCCGCCGGGCGTGCCGAACGCCATGACGGGGACGCCGTCATTGAGCGCGAGGGAGGGGGTGAGCGTGGTGCGGGGGCGGCGGCCCGGGGTGAGGGAGTTCGGCAGGCCCTCCTCCAGCCAGGTCATCTGGAGCCGGGTGCCGAGCGGGAAGCCGAGCTCGGGCACGACGGGGTTGGACTGGAGCCAGCCGCCGGACGGGGTCGCGGCGACCATGTTGCCCCAGCGGTCGACGATGTCGAGGTGGCAGGTGTCGCCGCGGGTCAGTCCGTCCTCGCGCACGTCGGGATCGCCCGGCACCGGGGACGTGGGGCGCTTGGCGACCGTCGGCTCGCCCGCGCCCGCGACGCCCAGCGCGTCGAACTCGTCCGCTCCGGAGGCCACCGCGAGGGCGTGCGCGCTCAGCCGCGGCTCCTCCCCCAGCGGGCTGCCCGGCCGCAGTTCGTACGAGGCCTTCTCGGGGTCGACCAGGGCGCGGCGGGCGGCGTTGTAGGCGTCCGAGAGGAGCGCGTCGACCGGGACCTCGGCGGCGTCCCCGTACCAGGCCTCGCGGTCGGCCATGGCGAGCTTGCAGCCCTCGACGAGGAGGTGGACCCAGTCGGCGGAGCCGTAGGCGGGCAGCTCGGGCGGGAGCAGGGCGAGCTGCTGGAGGAAGGCCGGGCCCTGGCTCCAGCCGGCGGCCTTGCACAGGGTCCAGCCGCGCCAGTCGTAGGTGGCGGGCGCCTCGTAGGTCGCCTCCCAGGAGGCGAGGTCGGCGGCGGTGAGGGTGCCGGTGTGGCGGGCGCCGCTGGTGTCCAGGGTGGGGCGGCCCGCCTGCCGGACCAGGGCCTCGGCGATGAAGCCCTCGCGCCAGACGCGGCGGGCGGCCTCGATCCGCGCCTCGCGTCCGGCGCCGCCCGCCTCCTCCTCGGCCTCTTCTACGAGGCGCTGCCAGGTGGCGGCGAGCTGCGGGTTGCGCAGCAGCTCACCGGGGCGCGGGGCCTCGCCGTCGACGAGGTAGATCTCGGCGGACGACGGCCATGCGGTCTCGAAGAGCTCGCGCACCGTCTCGACGGTCTCGCCGACCCGCTCGACGGGGGCGTGGCCGTCGCGCGCGTACCCGATCGCGTAGGAGAGGACGTCGGCGAGCTCCATGGTGCCGTGGTCGCGCAGGAGCAGCATCCAGGCGTCGAAGGCGCCGGGGACGGCGGCGGCGAGGGGGCCGGTGCCGGGGACCAGGTCGAGGCCCAGCTCGTCGCGGTAGTGGGCGACGGTGGCGCCGGCCGGGGCGACTCCCTGTCCGCACAGCACGCGGACCTCGCCGCCGGCCGGGGCGAGGATGATCGGCACCTCGCCCGCGGGCCCGTTCAGGTGCGGCTCGACGACGTGCAACACGAAGCCCGCGGCGACCGCCGCGTCGTAGGCGTTGCCCCCGCGCTCCAGGACCGCCATCGCGGACTGGGAGGCGAGGTAGTGCGTGGAGGACACCATGCCGAAGGTGCCCTGCAGGGTCGGCCGGGTCGTGAACATATGGGCTCTCACCTCGCTATTTACGCGCGTCGGACGGTCGAATCTGCACTCAGGATCGAGCCCTGGGGAGAATCTGGGGAGTTTGGACCAGCACTCTCCTCCGCCGGCTCCCCCAGCAGGCTATCGATCGCCCTGCGCCCCTTCTTCCCCGCCTCCGGTATGAAGTGCGCGTAGTGATCGAGCGTGATGGTCGGCGATGAATGCCCCAACCACTTGGCAAGGGTGACGACCGACTCTCCGGCCTCCAGCACGAGGGATGCATACGTGTGCCTCAACACATGGAACCCGTCCTTCGGTGCCGCTTGCCACTGCCAACGCCGCGTCCCCTTGACACGCGGAGGGATGACACCTGCCCTGGCCAGGGCAGGCTTCCAGATCTCGGTGTTCCACGTGTTGGCGGCAACCGCGTTCCCGTATTTCGTTGTCAGTACGAGGCCGAACTTCTTGCGCTCCCTGTCCGATTCAGGACCGCCCCAGGGAAGCTCGACCTTGTTCCCGGGGTAGGCCCTGGCATGCTTCACCAGCTCGTCGGATACGGAACGCGGCATGTCTACAACGCGCGTTTTGCCGCCCTTTGGAAGGGTAAAGTACTTCCGGCCATTGACAATTTGCACCTGCCGTCGAACGTGGAGGACTCCGCGCGCGCGGTCCACATCCTCCATGCTCAGACCGAAGACTTCCCCCTGACGCAGACCGCACCCAACCCCGAGAACTACCGCTATACGGTGCCTCTGGCTGATCTCATCACGCACCCTCCGAGCGAGCACCTCAGGCCATGCCTCGCGACGCTCATCGGGCAGCTTCGACCACCGGACCGACTTGGACCTCATCGGGTTCCGAGCAAGACGCTTGTCATCAACCGCTGTCTCCAGGACGCTCGACAGCGTCGAGAGGATGCTGCGGGCGTACCGCGGCGAGCACGAGGATTCGAGCTTGACTATGTAGGCACGCAGCTCGGCCGCAGACACCTTGTTCAGCGATACATCACCCAGGTGCGGTATCACGTGTAGCCGTATCCGCTCATCGATCCCCTTGCGCGTCTTGACCTCACCACGCACACCCGGCATCCAGTACCGCTCAACGTATTCAGCGAGCGTTATGGAACCGTCCCGTGGATCGACGAACTCGCCGCGCTCCTGGTCGGTACTTGACCGCCGGAGCCACGCCTTGGCGTCCTCCAGGACGTCAAAGGATCGGTCCCGGACTCCGGGTATACCAGCGACCTTGTATCGCTTGCCCTTTCCGTAGCGGGCGGTTCGCTCTCGTTTCCCGGTGATCGGGTCCTTCTTCTTCTTGATCCAACGGTCCTCGATATAGCCGGCCAGGGGACTCTCCTTTTTCGCGAGGATGCAAACGGTGCTCAATGACGAACGCAACGTCAGGCGCTGCGGCGGGTGCGTTGCTGTGGATCTGCGCTCAGCGGGTTCAGGGCCAGGTTGGAACGGGAGTCGGCCTGCTCCTGTTCGCGGATCCAGGCATCGAGGGCTTCCCGCCGGTACATGACGCGACCGCGGGGGCCCATACGGAAGCTCGGTGGTCCCTGGCGGCGGTGGCGCCAGACGTAAAGGGTGTGGGGTGAGAGGCCGAGGTAATCGGCGGCGTCCTTCACCGTCAGGAAGGCCGCGCGTACGGCTGCGGAGGAAGCGGTGGGGGCGAGGTAGGGCCGTGCAGACATCGGAGTTCTCTGTGAGTGCGGGAGAGGGGAGCCCGGATGGGCGGAATCCAATGCTCCGCCTAACCTTTGCCCGTTGCGAGATAAGAAAGGATCGCGGACAAGCCGCGCCTCGGACTGCCGTTACGCAGGCCGTGCGGTCGAGATCGGCTCACCCGGCAGATCAGGAAAGGCCAGGGCAGCTTCGAGTCGATCCCAAGGAATTCGCCCCGTGTCGGCTTGCGAAGGCAGTACGCGAAGCGTTCGGCGAGACGAGGTGCGCTCATTCGCTCTACTGCCATGACGAGACCTGCTGCTGCGCACATTATGAAGGCAGGGACGAACCGCCTCGCAGCGAAGTTGGGCACGGGGCATCGCAAATCCATACATGGGATGAGGCTCCTCACAATGGGGCACGCAGAGCGCCAGGGCGGAGTCAACAACGACGGGCCCCCTCCAGCACAGAGAGGCATCACTGGCTATCAGCCTGTCGGCGTTGCAATTCAGGTCAACAGCAGTCACGATCCGGTCGTTACCTCCCTATGTCTCTACGCCGCGGTCAACTGCATCCGCCACGGCTCCACCGCCAAGCACAGCCGGGTGCGAACTCCCTCAATGGTCTGCATGATCCCCGGTTTCGGTAACCGGGGATCATGGCCTATATTCCGCGCCGAAATCGAGGGCTACGAGGTCATTGAACGGGGGGGGGGAAGGAACACCGGCGGCGCAGACGCAGAGATAGGGCTGCAGAGACGACGGCGTAGTCCGCCTTCGCCTAGGCGGCCCACGCGTTCACGAGCCGAGCTCCACGTGGATCGGAGCGGTAATGCGGGCAGGTCGAAGCGCGACTTTCGGCAGCTGGGCCTCCTTGCTAGGGACCATGGCGCGAGACCGGAGGCGGACGCCGCGCCGGAGTGCCGACGCCCACGCCACGAGAACGTCTCTAACCTGTAGTTTTCCGGGGGAGCCTGTACGTTGGCATGGTCCCTCGGAGTGGTTCCAGTCCCTCGAGGCTTTCTCTCGTCTGCCGTGGGCGAATCCACGTTTGGCTGTGGTCTTGTGTAAGACGCCACACGGCGCACTTGTTGCGCCCCTCGGGCCGCGAGGGCTGGGAGCCGGGGAGGTTGACCGCTGGCCTGCTCGCGGGCAGCCAGCCCTTCAGGAACCTGGGCTCGCTACCGCAACGAGTCAACGAGACGCCCACGACCGCCGGGCGCTCAGATCCAGGTCCTCCTCACCTTTCAGTTCCGGAACGCCAGGCAAGGTTGGTCCAGTAGTCCGTCAGCATCTCTCCCGGCCACGCGGGCTCGCGAACCTCCCCGCGCGGCCCCATCTCCGCAAACCATGGCGACAGGTCGTAGATCTTCGTCCCGACCACAGCGTCAAGGTCGGTCACATGCAAGCTAAGCCCGTCGACCTTCAGCAAGCGGGGAAAGCTCTGCGCCAACTGATTGGGGCGGCGGTGGTTACGGTGGGCGAAAGTGCCGGTGGCCGGCCAGTCTGTGTTTCCGCGTGGGCTGCGCGCGTGGTACTCAACGGCATCGGGGGACGCCTGGTCGAAATGCCACACGACGACCAGGTGGGAGAACTCTTCCAGGCCCTGCACGGAATCGAGCGGGAACCTCCCGTCGAGCTGGATCACCGACTCGACGCCTCCCCAGTAGTCGTCGGCCACCTCGGTACGGCCCGCGACAACTTCCCCGATCGGCTCGATCTCCAACGCCATGGCCCCAGCCCTTCGATTAGGTCTCGACGACACGGGTGATCAATCTACTTGGGTCAGGTACGACACCGCTCGGGCGTCAAGCGCCCCTACCGCGGGGATGCCGCGCTTACGGTAGGGCGACATGAGGCGTCGCATGTCGACCACCGTCTGGCGGGCTCGACCTGAGTAGATACCGCCCTCCATCGCGTCGAGGACTTTGGCCCATGTCGCGCATGCCTCCTCGACGCCGCCCTGCGCGATCTGCGTGGCGCCCATGTATCCGAGGGTGACCGCATGCGTGCGCCGGAACGCGGCGCCTCGTGTGCGCACGGAGCGCCGGAACTCCTTGACCGCGCGCCGGGGATCGCCAAGGTCCCGCAACGTGCAGGCGGTCTCGTGCGCGAGGGACGCTTCGCCGAAGAAGAAGGTCCGGTCAGGCTCCCTGATCCCTTCGCTGGCGTCAGCTAGGTCGTCTTCGGCTCGGAGCAGCGCCTTTGCCGCCTCCTGCTTGTGGCCATTCGCGGCGAGTGTGCGCGCGTGGACTACGCCCAAGAGCGCCCGCTCGCGCGGGGTGGCTGCCGCGTACCGCTCGCCGTAGACGGAGGTCTGGGCGATCTGGAGGGCTTTGCGCCGGAACCCGAGGTCCAGGGCCTGGTGCGCCATGGCGCGCAGGATGTGTCCGCACAGGGGGGCGTCCCCGGAGCGGGCGGCCAGCTTCACCGCGGTGTTGAAACGCCGGAGGGCGACCGCGTGCTCGCTGTTGTCGAAGGCCATCCAGCCGGACACGTAGGCAAGCTCCGCAGAGGCGGAGAACATCGCGCGCCGCGTCGAGTCATCGGCGAACCTCCCCTGAAGCAAGTCGTGGGCTTCGTGCTTCAGGTACTCGTCAACCGCCCGGCGTCCATGGCCACCGCCGCGCTTCTGGTCCATGCGGGAGAATGCCAAGGTCAGTTCTCGGACGGTCTCAACATCCCCGCGTCCGACGCGCTTGCCCGTCGACGCCTCCTTCACCGGGGGCCGCGACATGGCGTCCCACCAGGTCTCCTCCGGAAGGATCAGGGCCGCCGCGGAGTACACACCACCCGCCAGCACACGACGCCGGTCCGTGTCCACGTCACTCCCCAGTTCATTCAGCGCGATCAAGGGATCGACGCGCCAGTCCAGCGCTCCTTGCGCTGGTGAGGTAGATGCTGCGAACCCGGCTTCTTCCGGCGTGATCTCACGCTTCAAACGACGGGTCAGCGCCTGGCACAAGATAGCGGGCGCGACCCCTGTCGGCTGGACGCCTCCGACCCACATGCTCACGTGGGAGCGGCCGATCTTCGAGTTCTCTCGAACCTCGCCGTTCAGCGACTCGGCGGCGACCCGATTGTACGCGGATACCGCTTGTGCCCGTGTCCAGCAAGCTTCCAGAAGAAGTGCGGCTAGCCGCTCGTTCCTCTCGCGCGCCATCGTGCGCCCCCGCCACTGATAACGATCTTTGACCACGTTGACCGAGCCGCCCGGCTCAAATCTCAGGACGGCGCGGATCCAAAGTAGTGCTCAACTGATCTGTGGCGCAGGGAAGATAGCCGAAGGCATCCCGCGTGGCGCACCGTCAAGCCGTTGAGCGAATCATCACGGTGAGACGCGGCGAGGCCGGAGACGGCTGGCTGTGGCCAATGTCCTCGTACCCCCATGACCGGTACAGGGCGTGAACCTTCCCGTCTCCAGCTGCTTCGTTGACCATGAGCGTCACGTACGGCTCCTCCCGGCCGGCCAAGAGCGCGTCGTGGATGCGTCGCGCTACGCCGGAGCCTCGCCACGCTGGAGAAACGCCGATCTCCTTCAGCGCCAGGACCGCGTGCGCCGTGTATTTCTCGTCGGGTGCCGGGCTGGTGCGCTGCCAGTACCGGTCTCCGTCCTCGATCGTGTTGCCGTAGGCGTACCCCACGGGCCTCTCGCCCTCGTAGGCGAGGACCGCTTGAAAGCCGGGTTCGACTCCGTGCCGGTCCAGCCGCTCGCCGAAAGAAGAGACCGCATAGTTCGCGAGGTGGAGCAGAGGTGCCCGTACTTCGGCGTAAACGTCGAGCAAGTCGCCGCGCACGGCTTCCAGTTCGGTGAATGATCGGAGTTCGATGGCAGGTGCCGAGGTCATGCGGTGGCCCTCCAGGAGGCGGTGTGCTCGGTCCAGATGCGTGCGCTGGCACTGCCCGGTGCAGTAGCTCGCAGGGCAGCACCAAACTCCTGAAGCATGCGCGATACCCGGGGGTGATGGGTAGCCGCCTCCGCCGGAACGTGCATGGCCGTGCCAGTGGCTGTGTCGACATCGCCCTGTGCGAGCTGGGCCTGTGCGAGGCGGCTGGTGGCGATGGCGCGTGAGCGCTTCATGTGCGGTCTGAGCGCGGCCAAGCACTGGTGCGCGTGGTACTCGGCGGTGGACCAGTCACCCGCGGCGAGGTGGGCGGTGAGGGCGAGGGAGTGAAGTTCCGCTTCGTCGTAGAATGCCAGGAGCCATACCGGCCGGGAGGCACCGGGATCAGCGCGATGCATGGCTTCGTGCGCTTGGTCGAAAGTGCGCGGGAGACCTCGCCGCTCGTGAGCGGCGCCCTGGATAGCCATCTGGCGGGCCATACCCAGAGAAGCGAACATCGGGTCACGGCGCGTGATGTGCAGGTGCCGTGCTACGTCGTTGGCTGCTCGGGCGTCCGTGGGGCGCCCCATGTGCCGGTAGAGGCTGCCGGCGTGCGACCAGATTCGGAACTTGATGCCCTGATCCCCGGACAACTCGGCGAGCGCCTGGGCTTCCCGCATGTGGGCGACGGCGTCTTGGAAGCGGCGGCCGTCGATGGCAGCCCACATCGCAGAAGATCGGAAGCTCGCCGCGGTGGCGTAGAGACTGCTCCGCACGCGCTGGGTTGCGCTTCCCGAGTTCTGGAGATTCAGGGCTGCGCTGGCAAGGTCGACGGCGCGCTTCTCGATGTCCAGTTGTCCGCCGCGCTTGTGGTCGCTGGCGACCACGGCAGCGAACTTCTCTTGAAGCCGTCCGACATCACTCATGCCGATCTTGCGCGATGAGGCGGTGGCTGGGGTGGCGGCAGCCACGGCCGCCGAGATAGTCCCAGCGACGAGGGTGCGGCGGTGCATGGGGTCCTCCTGCGGTGGGGCTGCCGTGGAAGAGGAGCGGCCCCGTGGCACGAACCCTAAGTCGACAGCGGACATCCCCGAGATGTCCTCCAGGGCCTTCCTCGTAGCCGTGTTGGGCCATCGAACGCGCCCGGATCGCCACTCCCGGACATGACGGCCGTCGTACGTTCCGAGTTTGCCGGTGAGGTCTTCCAGGGCTTCATTTACGGCTTTGGCCAGGCTGTTTGAGCTGTACCGATGGTCTTCCATCCACGCTCTAAGAGCCTCGTTGCGCGTGGCATCCATGACCGCACCGTAGACCGTTGCGCACGCACAGCTAGGTAAAGGACTCACCAAAACCCCCTAGGTGACTCGCCTCTGTTCCGCACCTCATCCCCTAACCAGCCGCTGCAGACGCGGAGTTACCTGTTCCACACGGCACCGGACTGCTCGCGCACTCCGCGGCAGACCGGCATGACGGTCCCGCCAAGAAGAGCAGACGAACGACAAACGATCTTTGACCACCTTGACCACCACCAAGCCCTTGACCCCATGCCGATTCCACCGGCCACGCGGTTCGCTCTTAGTAGGCCAGCCTCACGACGAGCGGGAGTACCCCACATGAACTCCTTCACGGACAGCTCCAGCGTCACGCGTGATGTGTGCCCGCCTGACGTTGGTCAGTGGCTGCGACAGGTCACAGGTGCTGAACGTCCCGAGGGGCCCGTGCCTCGCGCTCTACTCCGACCTGTCCATTTGGGAGGCTCCCGATGACCTTGGCCACAGCAGTCGCGCCTGCGGCGATGCCGCCCCTGCCGCGGACGTCGCACGCCTTCGAGGTGGCCTTCGCTCCCTCCCGGCGTCGGGTCGGAGCCATGCGCCGAATCACCAGAGCTTTCCTGGGGCTTTGGGAGATGCACGGCCCGTTAGCCGACAACGTGGTACTCGCCGTTTCTGAGCTGGTCACCAACGCCATCGAACACGGCGAGGGAGACGTCGCCCTACGGGCGCAGTACGCAGACAACGAACTGCACGTCGCGGTCACCGACGGAAGTCCGGCTCCGGCGAGCCTACGTGCCCCCAAAGACAACGACGACTCCGGCCGCGGCCTGCTCCTCGTCACGGCCCTCGCGGACGCATGGGGCGTCAGTGAGGACGGCAAGACGACCTGGTGCGTCTTCCGCGTCCCCGCGGGGAGGCCGTGATCCCTCGGGAGGCCGCTGCGCAGATAGGCGAGCAGTGCTCCGCTGGCGACGTTACGGCCGACTTGGTCCTCTTCGGCCTGCGTTCCTGGCAGTTCCAGATCCAAACCGCAGACGAGGTAAACGCATGGCTGCACTGACCGCCATGCCCGAGAGGAGTTGTGTCGTGCGCCTTCCGATGGCTTTCCGCCGGCGCTTTGCCATTGACAGACCGGTTATGACCGGCGCCGTGTCGAGGCAGCAGCGTGATCCGTCGGCAGCCGCCTTGGAGACGGTGGCACTCGTGTTGGACGAGGCAGCGCCACTGCCGGAGTGTGCTGAGGACGTAGAGGAACTCGCGCAGCGCCTCCGCGGTCACATCAGCCAACTCGGGCTCTTGCTCCCGCCGGGAGCGCCCGGGTTGCGCGGCGCACAGCGGCTCGCTTCGGAGGACGTCCCGGACGGCTACATGCCCAGCAAAGTGCATCTGATCATGCTGGCCGAGGCAACGCAGGCTCTTGTCTCGACCGTGCCAGCTCGCGGTGTTGACCTCGCGAAGCCCACGCAGAGACGGCGTTGGCGGAAGCCGGGGATCAACCTGCTGCGCGGATCGGTCTTCGCGGTTGCCTTCGCCTGCTTGATTCTGGCCGCGTCGGTGCCCCGACCATGACCATCACCGGAGCAGTTCTGATCTCGCTGATTCTCGGCCCCATGGCGTGGCTGACCCTGCGGGGTGGAAGACCAGCTCGCCGAGTCGCTCCGCTGAGCGAGGACTCACCAACAGAGCAGAGCGAACCTGCTGTCGACACAGCCCTCCCCTCACCTAGGCACGGGGAGAGCTGTCGGCGGTACGCAAGTGGAACGGAAGTAGAACGGCTGGTGATTGGCCCCGAGTTGGCCGAGCGCCACGCTCAAGAACGTCTCCAGTCCGCGCCAGAAGTTCCAGACCCCGACGCCGCAGCACGCTTAGCCGCCCGACCCACTGACAAGGATTCCCATGTCTGACAGCGCGTTTCCGACACGGCCGGCCGCGTCCGGCCGCCGCCGAAGGCGCCCCCCGCAGATCGGCGCGTTCACGGTGCACTGCGTCCGGCGCGCCGTGACACCGCCCCTGGCTCTTCTTGGAGCGTTGCTGCGCGACTTCCCTCAGGCATTCATCCACAGCGGGGGCAGTGGATCCGCGCGAGTGCAGCAGCGTGGCGCGGGAGCGTCTGCGACTGAGGCGTACGTCCTCATGGCGGTGGGTGCCTGATGAACACGCTCGTCATCACCACTCTCGTCCTCATGACGGTCGTCGCCGGAGCGGCAGCCTGGGTCGCTCGTCGCGACCGGCTCGCGGCACGGCAGCAGGCGCATCTCCTGGCCCGCGAGAAGCAGGCCACCGAGCAGGCTCTGGACCGGCTGATCCAGGAGGCGCTGCCGCAGATCCACAGGGCTGGAGGCCAGGCTGCCTTGCCTGTTCTGGCGCCGGAGTTGGCCGGCACCGCGCTCGGCGAACGGCTGGAGCTCGCGGTCCGGGCGACCGCCAGTCTTGCCCAGGTCATCGTCCGGGACGTCGAGCACGCCGCGCACCAGGAGATCGACCAAGTCAGGACACGCGGAGCGGAGGAGCTGCGCCGTGCGCACACCGATGCGCAGGCGGAGATCTCCCGGGTGCAGGCGAACGCCGTGCGGTCGACAGATGCCGCGGTGCGGAGCCTGTCGTCGGCACTGGTGCTCTTGGCCACCCGCACCAGCCGCAGAGTCAGCACGGGAATCCGGGAACACCAGGACGATGCCGTCTTCGAGACACTGACCGAGATCGACCGCACGGTCCAACAGACGCTGCTGGTCGCCCAGGGCTGGACCATTCTGGCCGGTGGGAAGCTGACCCGGCACTGGACCACCACCACGTTGACCGATGTCGTTCGCGCCGCGATGGGCTACGTCGAGGACTTCAGGCGCGTGGAGCCACAGGAGCTGTCGCTCGCGGTGAAGACCCGCGTCGTCGGGCCCGTCGTGCACACCCTTGCCCTCCTGCTCAACAACGCGCTGCGGTTTTCCCCGCCGTCGTCCCACGTGCACGTCTCCTTCGAGCAGGGCCATAACGCGGTCACCATCATCGTGGACGACAGCGGCCTGCAGATGACGCCGGAACAGCTCGACGAAGCACGGGAGATCCTCACCGGCCAGCAGACCGACGACATCACGCAGCTCGGCCCACAGCCCAAGACCGGATTCCGGGTCGCCGCCGCGCTCGCGCGCTCCTACGGCTTCCGCGTCGAGGTGCAAGCCCCCAACGCGCTGCTGGGCACCCGGGCGCTGCTCACCCTGCCCCAGGACCTGCTCACCAGCGTGGACGACGCCGACCCCATGCCTGCGAAGCACAGCGTTCCGCAGGGCGCGCTCGCCGCGGTCCCAGAGACCCGTCTGGCGCTGGCCTCGCCGGCGCGGAACCCGCAGCCCGTCCCGGCACCGGCACCCCCGCTGGCCGAGGAGCGCCTCGATGCGTCGGCCGCTGCCGGGACGACGGCCAGCGGCTTGACGGTGCGCAATCGACGCGGCCCCCGGGCATCTGGTCCGGCCCGCCGCCCGGTCAATGCGGAGCCGGGGCGAGCGAGCGTGATCGTCGACTGGGCGCGCGGTACCCAGGCAGCACGTGGCGACCTCGACGGCACCCCTTCCCTGAACCCTGATGAGCAAGGACACGAGGCATGAGCGAGATGAACATCGGCTGGCTCCTGGAGCGTCTGGAGGAGACCGATGGCGTGGAATACGCCGTGCTGGTTTCGGCCGACGGCATGAACCCGGACTACACGCCCCGCCTCCCGCGGGAGCAGGCGGAGAAGATCGCCGCCATCACCTCCACCCTGTGGGCGTCGTCACGGTCCTTCGACCACGAGATCGGCGGCGGGGGCGTGCGCCAGCTCGTCATGGAGTTGGTCGACCACATCTCTCTTCTCATCCCGGCCGGAGAGAACACGGTTCTCGCCGTCGGCACCAGCAGCCCTCACGTCGACATCGGCGTGATCAGCGAGGCGGCCTTGCGGCTGGCAGGCAGCGTCAGAAAGCAGCTGAGTGTCCAGACCCGGGTAAGCAGCGGCGCGGAAGCACCGCCGGCATGAGCAGGCCGCGGCTGGATCCCGATCTGGTCAGGCCGTATGTCCGCACGGGCGGACGTACCCGCCCGAGCACGGATGTGCGTCTGGAGAGCGTGGTCTTCGCCGCGACCGGCACCCACCCCGGACTTCGTGCCGACGGACGCCGCCTGCTGGGGTTGTTTGCCGACTCTCGTGGCGGCGGCCTGTCCGTCGCCGACATCTCCGCCGCACTCGACCTGCCGTCCTCGGCCGCCCGCATCCTCGTCGCCGACCTCATCGGACTCGGCCTGATGACGCTCGCCCAAGCACAGGCCGACGATGCCCCGTCCACCTCACTGCTCGAAAGGGTCCTTCATGGCCTCATCGCTGCCCCCTGACCGGTTCGTCGCCCCGACGGTGACGCAGACCGCGAAGATCGTGGTCGCGGGATGCTTCGGCGTGGGCAAGACCACCTTCGTGGGCAGCGTCTCCGAAGTACCGCCCGTGCGCATGGACGAGACCATCACCCGGGCCAGCTCCCCGGTCGACGATCTGGCCCGCACGCCGGGGAAGTCCACCACCACTGTCGGCATCGACTTCGGGCGCAAGCATCTCGCCGACGACCTGGTGCTGTACCTATTCGGCACCCCGGGCCAGGCCCGGTTCCGTTTCCTGTGGGAGGAGTTGATCGTCGGCGCCCTCGGCGCCCTGGTCCTGGTGGACCCCCGCGATCTCGATGCCTCCCACGAGATCCTCGCCCTGCTCGAAGACAACGGCGTGGCCTACGCGGTCGCGGTCAATCAGTTCGACGGCGCACCCCACTACCCGCTCGCCGAGATCCACGAGGCGCTCGCCCTGGAGGGGCACACGCCGCTGAGCGTTTGTGATGCGCGCGAGCGGGCGTCGTGCATGCAGGCCCTGATCCAGCTCACCAAATACCTCGTACGTCTGGAGCACCGACCGTGAGCACCGCACTCCCTCGCATCTCCCTGTACGAGCCGGAATTCGCCCAGGACCCGCACGACTTCTACCGGCGCATGCGCAAGCAGTTCGGTCCCCTGGTCCCGGTGGACCTGGCGCCTGGCGTGCCCGCCACCCTGGTCGTCGGCTACGAGGCGGCCCGCCGCATTCTCGGGGACCCGCAACGCTTCCCTGCCGACCCGCGCCGGTGGCAGACCACCGTTCCGGACACGTGCCCCATCCGGCCGATGATGGAGTACCGGCCCAACGCCCTTCGCTCCGCCGGCGCCGAGCACGCCCGCTACCGGGCCGCGAACACCGCAGCGCTCAAGGCTGTCGACCAGCACGCACTGCGCGATCACGTCGAGCAGGTCGCCGCCCGGACGATCAGCGCGTTCGCTCTCGACGGGAAGGCCGACATGCTGGCCCAGTACGCCTGGCCGCTCGCCTTCCACACGCTCAGCCACCTGCTTGGCTGCCCCGACGAGATCGGCGAGCGCATCGCGGACGGCATGTCCAAGATTTTCGACGGGGTGAACGCCACGATCGGCAACCAAATCCTCGGTCAGGCCGTCAGCGATCTCGTCGCCCTGCGCCGGGCGCATCCCGGTGACGACGTGACCAGCCGCCTCCTCGCCCACATCGCCCGGCTCGACAACGCCGAGATGAGCCACCAGCTCGTCACCCTCTACGGCGCCGGCATCGAGCCGCTGACCAACCTGATCACCAACACGCTCCTGGAGATGCTCACCAACCCCGACTTCTCCGGAGACCTGCATGCCGGCGACTCCTCCGTCCGCGAAGCCCTGGACACGGTCCTCTACCGAGACCCTCCGCTCGCCAACTTCTCCATGAGCTACCCGCCCCGCCCGGCCGACGTCGGCGGCTACCTGCTTCCGGCTAACGAGCCGGTGGTCATCAGCTATACCGCCTGCAACAACGACGCCGCGCTAGGGCGGGCTCCGCTGGGAAACCGCGCCCATCTCGCGTGGGGCGCCGGCCCGCACAGTTGCCCGGCCAGCTCGCACGCCTACCTCATCGCGGAGACCGCCATCCTCCACATCCTCGACGCCCTGCCCGAGATGGACCTCGCCATCAGCCGCGAGGACCTCACCTGGCGCCCTGGCCCCTTCCACCGCTCCCTGGTGACCCTGCCGGTCCGTTTCTCCACCAGCTGAAGGAGACCTCGCTGTGCCCGAACAGCAGATACTTGTCCTCGACCCCACCGGCAGCAACCCGGACGCCGAACACCAGGCCCTGCGCGAGCGCGGCCCCGCCACCCTCGTGGACATACTCGGTGTGCGCGCCTGGTCCGTCTCTGACCCGGCCCTCCTCAAGCAGCTGCTCACTAGCAAGGACGTCTCCAAGGACGCCCGCGCCCACTGGCCGGCCTTCGCAGACACCGTCACCACCTGGCCGCTGGCCCTGTGGGTCGCGGTGGAGAACATGTTCACCGCCTACGGCGCGAACCACAGCCGCCTGCGCCGCATGATCGCCCCCACCCTCTCCGCCCGCCGGACCGCCGCGCTCAAGACGGACATCGAGACCCTGGTCACCGGCCTGCTCGACGACCTCGCCGCACGCCCGGCCGGAGAGAGCGTCGACCTGCGCGAGTACCTCGCCTACCCACTTCCGATCGCCGTCATCGGACAGCTCATGGGCGTCCCCGCCGACCAGCGCGCCGAGTTCCGCTCTGTGGTCGACAACGTGTTCGCCACCCACCTCACCGCCGACGAACAGGCCGCCAACACCGCAGCCCTCTACGGCCTGCTGGACGCCCTCATCGCCACCAAGCGGACCACTCCCGGCGAGGACATGACCTCACTACTCATCGCCACCCGCGACGAGGAAGGCGACGGCTCCGCCCTCAGCAACGCCGAACTGCGCGACACGCTCCTGCTGATGATCAGCGCCGGGTACGAGACCACGGTCAACGTCATCGACCAGGCCCTCACCACACTACTGTCCGACCCACGCCAGCTCGCCCACGTCCGGGACGGCCAGTGCACCTGGCAGGACATCGTCGAAGAGACACTGCGGCACCAGCCCGCGGTCAAGCACCTGCCACTGCGGTACGCCCTCGCCGACATCCCGCTTCCCGACGGGCAGACCATCCCCTCCGGCGACGCCATCCTCGCCTCCTACGCCGCCGCCAACCGCCACCCCAACCTGCACCAGGACGCCGACCAGTTCGACGCCACCCGCATCAGCAAGGAGCACCTCGCCTTCGGGCACGGCGTCCACTTCTGCCTCGGTGCCCCGCTGGCCCGCCTCGAAGTCGCAACAGCGCTCCGCCTGTTCTTCGAGCGCTTCCCCGACGCCCAGCTCGCCACCAGCTACGAGGACCTGCCGCGGCTGCCGAGCCTGATCAGCAACGGACACACCACCGTCCCCGTACTCCTGCGTCCGACAACCACCAGGTGAACTCAACGAGGAATCCCGCCATGACCACCATCGCCCCCAGCTCAAGTGCAAGGGCGCTGCCACGCGCTCACCCCATGCCCGTTACGAGTGCCTGCGCCTCCGAAATGCCGGCGCGCGACGAGCCCGCCTACAGCGAAATCCTGGTTGCGCTGCAGAACTTCGCGCGCTTGAACCTCCCGATCAATCGCAACGCGCGGTCCGACCGCATGTTGATCCGAGAGTTCGTCGACCCGTGGCTAGCAGTAGCCGAGGACCGGCTTCGTGAGGCCAGTGGATCGCCTTCCAACGAAGCTCGCTGGCGGAAGATCATCGCCGACATGCGCAAGCCCGAGGGCGAGGTGGATGTCGTGGCTTTGTCCATCGCTGCCCAGGTCCTTCTTCGAGCTCTGCTGGAAGCCTCTAAGCGAGGGCCGAGGGTGCGAGAGGTCGCCGACCACATCCGAGAGAGCATCAACAACGGCACCTACCTGCCGGGCAGTTCCCTGTCCGCCGGACGGATCGCCGCCGAGATGGGGTGTCCGCGCAACCTTCTCGGCCGCGTGCAACTGGCCCTCAAGGACTTGGAGCAGGAAGGGCTGGTGACGCCTTCCCAGCGGAATCGAATGCGGGTTGCCGGCGAGCAGACAACACGGCCCGACCCCATCAGCCGCGTGACGGACTGGCTGCGGCTGCTCATCCAGGCAGGCGTATATCCGCCACTAACCACCCTGCCCACTCGGCGCGACCTCGCACGCCTCCTCGTCACCCCCACAGTCGTCGTCACCCAGGCCCTCCGTGTGCTACACGAGGAGAAAGCGGTCACGGCCTACCAAGGGACACGCTCAAGGGTCCGCCATGCGCTCCCGTTCAAGACCGCAGAGCCTTCAGACCTGACCGTCCTTCTCCCCCGGCTGGCAGCAGGGGCTCTGCCCCATGCTGACTTACGGCGCGACAGCATCGTGGAGATGCGTCGACAAGCCTGGGCATGGTGGCATACGCGGTCTACGCCCCACCCCGACGCCCTCGCTCGCACATTCAGTGCGCTGACGGCTGCGGCCGAGCAGTTGCTCCCTCTGGCAGCGCAGCAGCATCCGGGTGACCGGCACGTCCAGGCGCTGCTGCGGCTGACGGCTGTGACCGCGCTGGCCGAGCAGGCACAGGAGTCCGACTACCGGGTGTGGAGGACCGCGTGCCTGGGGGCCGCGGTCGTCGAGGTTCTCGGACTGATCCCCGAAGACGCGACCCTGCAGGCATCCCCCGCAGCTGCCTGAGAGCACCACACCGACCCCGGACACGCGACTGATCAGGCGGCTTCGCGCCCGTCGACGTCCGGCAGTTAAACCCCGAGGCCCGGCCGGGCCTCGGCATCTCGCACCATCCACCACTCCTAGGAGGCATGTATGACCGCCATCCAGGCCGAAAGGCCGACCACCTCCAAGCAGGCGAACCTCGTGACACCCGATGACGACCCGTTCGGGCTCGACATCACGTTCATCGAGGGCACGCCGGCGACCGAGACGGTCCTGATGTGCAGCACGGGCGACACCTGCGGCAGCTCCTGCCCCAGCGCCTGCACCACCTCGTAGCCGGATCACCCGGGCAAGGCAGGCCGGACGGGGGTTCCCCCCGTCCGGCCTGCCCCCGCCGCCACGCAGAAGATGAGGAGAGCTGAATGACACGGCACCGGCGCAGCCTGTACGAGGCCGCGGGGAAGGCCATGCTGCGCGCCGCGGTCCACACGACCGAGCCCGCCATGCCGCCCTGGCCAGCACGCACGGCGCCCGTGGACGAGTGGCGCACGTGGCTGAGCACGGTGTGGTCCGACACCGACTTTCGCCGGACCGTGTCGCGGGCGAGCCCTCACCTGGCGGACCAGGTGCAGGCCATCATCGACGGCCGCACTCCGAAAGCACGCCGCATGCGCCGGGCGGCGCTGGCCACCGCCCGCTACGCGATCCGCTACGCCCACCGCTCCACACCGTACGGCCTGTTCGCCGGCGTCGCCCCACTCGGCTTCGACCAGACCACCTCCGTCCGCATCGGCGACGAGCACCAGGCCGTTGCCCGCCCCGAGCCAACCGGGCTCGAGGAGATGCTCAGTGCCTGGGAGAGCGACGCGGCGCACATGGCCGACGCCGAGGTCTGCGTCAACACCCTGATCCAACAGCGCGACCAGCACATCCACGTGCCCTCCGAGGGCGACGCCGAATTCCGCCTCGCTCTCAGCCCCGCGCTGCGTCTCGTACTCGACCTGGCCCGATCGCCCATCGGGTACCGCCAGTTGTCCGCCAAACTGGCCGCGGAGTTCCCTGCCGTGGACGCCACCGCGCGCGACCGGCTGCTCGGTGAACTGCTGCGGGTGCGGCTGCTGCGTTCCTCGCTGCGCGCACCCGCCACCGTCGTCGACCCCACCGACGTCTTACGGCCTGCGGAGCGCGCGCAGACAGCCGGCCTGCGGACAGCGTGCGACGTGCGGTTGGACGCCGATGTGCGGGTGCCCGAACAGGTGCTGACCGAGGTGGAGACTGCGGCGACCGTCCTGGCCCGCCTGGTCACCCATCCGACCGGGACACCGACCTGGCGTCGGTGGATCGACGAGTTCTCCGATCGCTACGGCGAGGACACCGCGGTGCCGGTGGAGGCGGTGACGGACCCTGACCGGGGCGTGGGCTTCCCGGCCGGATTCGTCACGGCGAGCGAACCGCCCCGGCCGATGTCCCGGCGCGACCGCCTGCTGCTGGAGCTGGCTGGCACTGCCGCCACCGAAGGCAGCCGCACCGTCGCGGTGACCGGGGCGATGATCGATGAACTGGAGGCAGCGGCCGGCGACAAGCCCCGCGACCTGGCGCCTCACCTCGAACTGGCCGCGCAGGTCCACGCCGCCTCCGTCCCTGCTCTGGACCGGGGCGACTTCCGGCTGCGCGTGCTGACCGTCTCCCGCTCGGCCGGATCGATGACCGGCCGGTTCTGGCACCTCTTTCCCGGCTCCGAGGCCGCGTACGCGAACCTGCCCACCGCCGATCCGGAGGCCGAACTCGCACAGCTCTCCTTCCACGCCGGACGGGTGCCGGCCGACCTACTCACACGCGCCCCGCAGGCCCTGCCCCGCGTCGTCAGTGTCGGCGAATTCCGCCGTCCCGAACCACACGTCCTCTTCCCCCGCGACCTCTCGGTCACCGTCACGGACGGACGCCCCCAGCTGGTGGAGTCCGCGACGGGCAAGCCGTTGGAGCTGCTGGCCCCCACCGCCATCAACTTCCTGTGGAACAACTACACCCCGCCGATTGCCCGCTTCCTCGGCGAGATCAGCCGGGCGACCTCCCCTCAGGTGACCTGGTTCGACTGGGGTGCCGCTTGGGCCCTGCCCTTCACCCCGGCCCTCACCTACCGGCGCACCATCCTCACCGCCGCCCGGTGGAAAATCCGCAGCCGCACGCTGCCCACCCGCTCCGCACCACTCCAGCAGTGGGCCGACCAACTTCATGCCTGGCGGGGCCGGTCCGGGGTACCGGAGCGGGTGCTGCTCTCCGAGGACGACCAGCAGCTGCCCCTGGATCTCACTCGCGATGTCGACCTAGACCTGCTGCGCGCGCATCTGGACGCCAGTCCCTTTGGGATCGCCACTCTGCACGAGGCTCCCTCGGTGGACGCCGACGGGTGGATCGGCGGCCGGGCCCACAGCATCGTCGTACCCCTGGCCAGGCGCTCATGACCACGACGACCGTGCCCCGTACGCAGGACCTGTCCGAGGGAGCCCTGGGGATGGCCCTGCTCGACATCGAGCGCCGTGACCTGTCCACCGCCCGCCGCCACCTCACCCAGGCCACCGCCCAAGGCGTGAGCACCGGCAGCAACGCCAGCCTCTTCCACGGCGCACCCGCCCTGGAGTTCGTCCTGGCCCGCGCCCACGCAGCTGACGACGACATCCGTACGGCGGTCGACCGCGTCGTGGACGCCCGGCTCGCAGCCGCCCACCGCCGTCAGGCGGCCGGCGCGCTGCCCCATCTCGCCGAATGGGACCTCATCCGTGGCATGACCGGGCTCGCCGCCCTGTTGCTGTCCCGGCGCCCGCTCGCTCCCCAGCTGTCCGACGTGCTCGCCTGCCTCGTCGCACTCGCACGCCGCGCCCGCGTTGACGACCGGACGCTGCCCGGGTGGTGGTCGGCCACCGGCCCGGACGGACAGCCAATGGCCGGCGGGCACGGCAACAACGGCATGGCCCACGGCATCGCAGGGCCGCTCGCCGTGCTCTCCCTCGCCCTGCGCGAAGGCGTCAGGGTCCCCGGGCAGGAGGAAGCCGTCGGTACCTTCGTGACCTGGCTCGACCGGCACGGCGCCCACTACTGGTCCACCGCAGCGCACCTGGACGCCGAGCAGCCGCCAGAGGCGGAACCGGCCCGCCAGTCCTGGTGCTACGGCCAGCCCGGCATCGCCCGCGCCCAGCAGCTCGCCGCGCTCGCCCTCGGCGACCCCGTCCGCCGCCGGGCGGCCGAGGACACCGTCGCAGCCATCCTGACCGACCCGCTGTGCCTCGCCCGGATCACCGACTCCACGCTCTGCCACGGATGGGCCGGCCTGCTGGCGCTCACCCGCGCGGTCGCGGCCGACAGCCCCGCACCCGACGGCTTCACCCCGATCATCAACGACCTGCACCGGCGGCTGGCCGCCGACTGGGAACGCCTGCCCAAACCCGGATTCATGGAAGGCCGTGCCGGAGCCCAACTCGCCCTGAACGCCACCGACAACACCGGCTGGTCCCGCGTCCTCCTGCTCACCTGACCGCCGCCCTGCCGTCTCGCAAGGAGCCTCCTGCCCATGACCTTCGACGATGAGAACCTGCCGATCCGCCCGGACTTGCCCTGGTGGCACGCCTCCGTGGCCTTCCCCGTCCCGCGCGCGGACGCCGCACGGGCGCTGGCGACCGCGCTGGCCGGGTACCGCTTCCACTTCCTGCGCAAGGACGCCGGCGTGCGCCTGCGCATCGAACAGCCCGTCGGCGGCCTGCTGGACCAGCTCGTCGCCGACCGCGTGATCACCGGCTGGACGGGCGGGATCTACGAGCCGGAGACCTATGCCTTCGGCGGCATGGAGGGCATGGCGGTCGCGCACGACGTGTTCTGCGCCGACAGCCCGGCCGCGCTCGCCGCGACCGGGTCTCCCGGCGCCCGCGAGCGCAGCGTGATGTTGCTGTCCGCCATGATCCGCGAAGCCGGGCTGGACCCGTTCGAAGCCGGAGACGTGTACGCCCGGTGGGCCGCCCTGCGTCCCCCTGTCACCCCGCCCCAGGGCCTCGCCCTGGACAGGGCCGTCTCCGCAATGCGGCGCCTGATGAACGCGGACGCCGCCCTGCGCCCGGACGCGGAAGCCGGCTGGGCCGAGAGGGTCGCCGCGTTCGAGGACGCCGGCCGCCGCCTGCGTCAGCTCGCCGCCGACGGCCGACTGATACGCGGAATCCGGGGCGTCCTCGCCCATCACGCGATCTTCGCGTTCAACCGCGCAGGCGTGCCTGCCGACGCGCAGGCCGCCACCGCGTGGCTCGGCCGTCACGTCGCCTTCTCCACCGGAGAAGGCTCCGACGTGTCTACCCGCAAGTCCGCCCCCGCGGACCCTAGCCTCCCCCGAATGGAGACCACCGTGACACCCGAAACCAACCCCAGTCAGCTGCGCGAAGCCCTCGCCCAGCGGCTCGTCGACAGCGGCCACCTGCGCAGCCAGGCGGCCATCGACGCCTTCCGCACCACCGACCGGCACGCCTTCCTGCCCGGCGTCGACCTGGAGAGCGCGTACAAGGAGGACGCTGTCCCGATCAAGCACGACGAGCACGGAGAGATGATCTCCTGCATCTCCGCACCGTCCATTGTCGCCACCCAGCTCGAACAGCTCGGCGCCCAGCCCGGCCACAAGGTCCTGGAAGCCGGAGCCGCCACGGGCTACAACGCCGCCCTCCTCGGCAAGATCGTCTCCCCCGGCGGGCAGGTGTGGACCCTGGACGTCGACCAGGACCTCGTCGCCGGCGCGGGCCAGCACCTCGCCGAGGCCGGCGTAGACAACGCCACCGCGGTCATGGCCGACGGCGCGGCCGGGCTGCCCGAGCACGCCCCCTACGACCGCATCCAGTTCACGGTCGGCGCCGGCGATGTCCCCGTGAAGATCCTCGACCAGCTCGCCCCCGGCGGACGCCTGGTCCTCCCGATGCGCATCCGCGGCAGCATCTCCCGCTCCTTCGCCTTCGAACGCGACGGGGAGACGTGGAAGACCGTCTCCTGCGAGATGGCCACCTTCATCCCGCTGCGCAAGGGCGTCTGCGACGACGTGTACACCCTCGTGCCGATGGCCGGCGAGGGCACCGTCCGCCTGGAGACGTTCAGCGAGCAGGACGTGGACCGCGATGCCCTGCGTACTGTCCTCGACCAGCAGCAGACCAAGCTCTACACCGGAGTGAAGTTCCGGCAGGGCTCGGCGTGGGAGTGGCTGTACCTGTACCTGGCTTGCGTGCTGCCCAACGGCCTGTCCCGGCTGCCGGGCCAGCGCCCCGGGTTCACCCCGCACTTCGGCTGGGGCTCCATGGCCGCCCTCGACGGCGGGTCGCTCGCGTACCTGACCATTCGTGAAGGCGAGGACGAGAAGGGCCGGTACTGGGAGGTCGGTGTGATCGGTCACGGCTCGGGCGGCGCCGGCCTCGCCGAGCGCGTCGTGGACGAGATCCGTGCCTGGGACGCGACCGGCGGCAACGACGCCCCCGAACCGGGCTTCCGGATGGCCACCGCCGACTCGCGCGACCGGCTGACGGCGGACGACCCGCGCTTCGTCGTCGACAAGCCCTACAGCCGATTGGTCGTCGACTGGGCGCGCAAGGGCTGAGCCGATGATCCCCGCGATAGCCAGCCGTATCCCTCTGGTCCGCCGTACCAAGGCGCCCGCGCTCCCCTTGGAGGAGCGCATCAACCACCTCACGGGGCTGACCGTCGCTCCCGCAGGTGCGAGCCACCACGACCTGGTGGCCCGCGCCTGCGGGGTACTCAACTACGCCGCGCTGATCGCCTCCGATGTCGGCCTGCCCGACCTGGCCACCGATCTGTGCTGGCGCCAACACCGGGTCTTCGCCGACGCCGGACGCCTGAGCGGACGGGTCGCCGTCATGTCGCTGATGCCGCTGGTCAACCTCTCCCGGCTGCTGACCCGCGACGGCCAAGGGGAAGCCGCCTACGACCTGCTGGTCCGCCTCAACCATGCCGCGCGGCACCAGGAGAAGACCGAGATCGACGGCCGCACCGTCGACCTCTCGGCCCTGACCGGCACGGACGAGGACCACCAGGCGGTGTGCCAGGAGCTGTACGTCACCCTGCTCGTGGACGGCGCCCGCGCCCTCGCCCGCATCGGACGATGGACCGATGCCGCCAACGCCATGGCCCAGCACCGCGGCATCGGAAACCGGCTCCTCGACGGCCGCCAGATCAAGGCCATGGCCCTCATGGAACAGGGACTGGACCATCAGGCCCGCGACCTGATCGACAACACCCAGCCCACCGAGCCCTGGGAGACAGCCGTCGCCCTCCTCCTGCACGCCCACTGCCGACCCGCAGACGCCCCCGTCCCCGAAGCCGACCTCGACCACACCCTTGATGAAGCCGTCCAGCTCCTCGTCCACCCCGATCCGCCGACCGCCGCCTTCCAGACCCGGACGGCTCTGTCAGCCCTGGAGCTGGACCGCACCGGACGCCATGCCGCTCAGATACTCGACGCCCTCGTCAGCGTCGCCCGACTCGACGCCTACGCAGCACGAGACGCGCTGCACCACCCCGGCGCCGCGTCCGCCGTGGACGACCAGGCGACAGCCACACTGACCGCGGTGATCGCCGCGGCCGGACTAGGAGCCGGCGCCCTGTCCGCCCACGACCACGAAGCCCTGACAGGCGCGGTCGGCCACGCCGAGAGGGAGCTGGAGAGGCTGCTGCAGGCCGATCGGGATCCCGGTTAGGAGGGGACGACCGTTGTGCCCCGGCGTACTGCCCACACGGTTTGGCGGTGTCGGCGTTTCGGCCATTTCCTGCCCGCAACCGTTCCAAGCCAGACCTGGGATCGGGCGCCTGCGAGGTCTGCGGACGCAGGAGATAGCGGGCTTCACAGCACGACCGAATGACGTGTGTTCGATATCGCAGCCACGTCGTTAGACCTCACGACTCAGCCGCAGCGACCGTCCTAGGGGGAACGATGACCTCGGCCATTACACAGGACCAGCCTCCGCAACCCTCCAAGGGAACCGCGCCGGACGACGAACAGCAGAGAGCCGGTGTTCGAGAAGAGGAATACCTCTACCGCGACGAGTCGAGGCTCCAGGCCGGCTCCCAACTGACCTCCCGCACCATGGCGCGGCGGCTGCCCGCACTGGTGCGGCGCTCGGTGCAGATGGCCTGGCGCGTGGACCGCCTCGCGACCATCGGCCTGCTCATCTGCCAGATCGGGACCGGAGTACTCGCGGCCCTCGGTCTCCTCGCCGTCACGGGCACGATCACGGCACTGATCTCCTCGGGCGACATCACCGAGCGGCTGTGGGACGCCGCCCCGCAGCTGGCCGTAATCACCGCCGCCGCCGGCCTGCGCGCGTTGCTGGGCATCGCCGTTGTCTGGCTGACCGGCCGTCTGCGCCCGGTGCTCGGACGGGCGGCGGAGCTGACGATGATCGAGGCCGCGCTCGGCGCGGAACTGGCCGCGAACAACAAACCCGGCTACAACGACGCCTACGACATCGCCGACCGCGGCGCCCAGGTCACCCCCGACCTCGTCGAAGAAGCGCAAGACGTCCTCGCAGCCACCGCCACGCTCGCGGCCGGCGCCACCGTCCTGACCGTCCTGCACCCCCTGCTGCTTCCCCTTCTCTTCCTCGCCTGCCTGCCGCAGGCCGCCGCCTACGTCCGCTCCGCCCGTGTGATCTACCTAGCCGGACTCGAGACCTCCGGACGGCGCCGGATGCTGGGCAAGCTGCGCTGGCACATGGCCTATCAGGAATCCAGCGAGGAAATGCGCGCCTGCCTCGCCGGCCCCTTCCTGATCGGCCGGTACCGGCGGCTGGCCGCCTCGGTCAACGCCGCCGAGCGCAAGGCTGCGAACACCGGTGCCTGGATGGGGCTGGCCGGAGCAGTGGCCGGCGGGATCGCCTCGACTGCGGTGTGGGCGGCGCTGCTGTGGCTCCTCGCCTCCGGGCGGATGAGCCTGGCAGCCGGCGGTGGCGCCGTCTTCGCCCTGCAGACCGCCACCGGCTCGGTGCGCGGCATCATCAACGGCGGAGCCCGCCTGGTGCGCACGGGCTGGTACGTGCAGGACTGGCAGAACTTCCTCGACAACGCCCACGGCCAGGCCATGGCCGACTCCCGCGGCGCCGCGACCGTCCCCGCGGCCCCGGAGCGCTTCGAGGTCCGCGACGTCACCTACCGCTACGACGGCGCCCCCAAGGACAGCCTGAGCAACGTCTCCCTGCACGTGCGGCGCGGGGAGATCGTGGCACTGGTCGGGGAGAACGGCTCCGGCAAGACGACCCTCTCGCGCCTGCTGTGCGGACTGCTGCTGCCTACCGAGGGCGACGTCGCCTGGGACCACGCCTCCACCGCGGACCTGGACCCGTGGCGGTCGTGGGAGCACGTCGCCCTCGTGCCGCAGAAGTTCACCTACCTGCCGCTGACGATGCGCGACAACATCACCTTCGGACAGGGCGACACCAGCGACGCCGCCCTGCTCGCCGCCTGCGAGGCATCCGGCGCCGCAGAGATGCTTCCAGGGCTCCGCTCGGGCCTGAACACCCTCCTGACCAGCGAGTGGTTCGGCGGACAGCAGCTCTCCGGCGGGCAGTGGCAGCGTCTTGTCCTCACCCGCGCGTTCCACCGGCAGGCGGCACTGCTGGTGATGGACGAACCCACGGCTGCCCTCGATGCCCGCGCTGAGCACCGGATCTTCGCCGGCCTGCGCGAGCTGGCAAAGGACCGCGCAATCCTGCTGATCACACACCGCCTCACCAACGTGGCTGTCGCCGACCGGATCGTGGTGTTGAACGAAGGGCGGATCGTCCAGGAGGGAACCTACGCCCAGCTCACCCAGCAGCCTGGGCTGTTCCGGACCCTGTGGGAGCTGCAACGCCGGATGAGCGGCGACGCCCCCTGATCACCGGGCCGCGCCAGACCACCGGTCTACCGGGCAGAGGCACCGGCCCGTACCTGCTCCCCTCGCACCACGCCCCAACCGCCCGATCATCCTCGGAAGGAATGCCGTGACGACTTCACCGGCTACCGAAGTGAACGACGCAAGCGAGCTTCGTCGGCAGCTTGTCGAGCAGCTCCGCGCCGACAGCCATATCCGCTCCGCCCCTGTCGAGCGCGCCTTCCGCACCGTGCCCCGGCATACGTTTGCCCCCGAGGTCCCCCTCACCGCTGCGTACGCCAACGACATCGTCGCCACCCGTCATGCACCCGACGGCCATGTAATCAGCTCTATCTCGGCGCCGTGGCTGCAGGCCGACATGCTCGAAGCCGCCCGCATTCAGCCCGGCCAGCACGTGCTGGAGATCGGCTCCGGCGGCTACAACGCCGCCCTCCTCGCGGAACTTGTCGGCCCGACCGGGCAGGTCACCACCCTCGACATCGACCCTGCCGTCACCCGAAGGGCAACCCGCTTCCTCACCGCGACCGGATACAACGGCGTCCGCGTCATCACAGCGGACGCCGAGCACCTGCCCGCCCGGCTGATCCCGGACCGCGGATTCGACGCCATCGTGGTCACCGTCGACACCTGGGACCTGCCCTGGATCGACGCCCTGGCCGAAGGCGGCCGTCTCATCGCGCCACTGCGGCTGCACGGCTACTCCTGGGCCATCGGCTTCGCCAAGACCAAGGGCGCCCTGCATAGCAACGAGCCGCTCATCGTCTGCGGCTTCGTCCCCATGCAGGGCGACGGCGCCTGGAACACCAACCGCCGCACCGTCCCCGGCACCGGCGTCCACCTTTCCTGGGAAGACGGCATCCCGCTGCCTATCGCCCCACTCACCCCCGCCCTCACCCGCGAGCCGACGGTCACCCGCACCGGCGTCACTGTCGGCGGTGAGGAGCCCTTCGACGCCCTCACGCTCTACCTCGCCGGCGCCCTGCCCGGCTTCTGCCGCCTGGACGTCGACCCCGACGGCAACAACGGAGTCCTGAATCCGCCGCCCAAGCACTGGCCCGGAGCCGCCATCGTCCGCGGAGCCTCCCTCGCCCGGCTGGCCACCGAGCGCATCGGCGACGCAGATGGCACGGGCCTGTACGAGTTCGTCGTCCACGGTTACGGCGACCAAGGACACAGTGCCGCTCAGGAGATGGCCGAGCAGGTCCAGCGCTGGCAGCTCGATCACCGCGGGGCCCACTGCCCCCTCATCACCGCCCGCCTGGCTCCTGGCCCCTCCCCGGTGAGCGCGGACCACGAACCGCACGTGTTCGCCAAAAGGCACACCCGCATCTCCGTGGACTGGCCGATCGTGCCCGGCAGCGCTGCCCGCCCTACAAGCCCTGGGAGCTGCGGCGCCGGATGAACGGCGGTGCCTCCTGACCACCGCTCGCTCCTGCGCACTCGCTCGTCCACTGTCGCGAAAGGCAGAGATACGTGCCCTCTCCCGCCTCACCCTCGGATCACGCCACAACGGATGCCGCTGTGCCGGCGGCGCAGTACGCCGCGTCCCGGCATGCGGCGTGGCTCGGCGCGGCCGCGATCATCACCGACGAGATCGGCCGGGTCCTGCTGGTGCACCCCACCTACCGCAAGGACGGCTCGTGGGTGCTGCCCGGAGGCGTCGTCGAAACCGGTGAACACCCCCACGTCGCCTGCCGACGCGAGGTCACCGAGGAACTGGGCCTGAACCTGCCGCTGTCGGCAGTGCTCGCCGTCCACTCCTTCTCCCCGCACCACCCCGATCTTCAGAGGGGCACGCCCTGCCCCGGAGAGATCCGGTTCGTCTTCGACGGGGGAACCCTCACCCCCGACCAGGCGGAAGAGATCCGCCTGCCACGCGAGGAGCTGTCCGATCACGTCTTCCTGGAAACCCGGGACGCGGTGCGGCGGCTGCGCCCCGTGGACGGGCAGATCATGCTCGCCGCCTACCGTGCCCGGCTCGGGAACACCGCCACCGCCCACCTCGCCGACGGCCGGCACATCCTCGGCGTTCCGGCGCTGGACCGCCATGACGTCCACGTCCGATACCGGCCTCTGTGGGACAGTCCTCTTCACCACAGCGCCGTGCCCGAGCGGCTGCCCGTGCGGCAAGCCTGGGCGTGGTGCTTCGTCCCCGACGGCCGGGTCGTCGTTGTGGCGGACCCGGGCCCGCGGGGCGCGCTGCCGATGCTGCCGGGCGGCACCGTGGAAGTGACCGACGCAACCCCCGAGGACACGCTGCACCGTGAAGCGGCCGAGGAGGCCCAGCTCACCCTCACCGATCCTGTACGACTGGGCTGGGTGCTCGACGAGACCGGCGAGGTCTACGGCGGCGTAGGGCCCAACGCGCGCCTCCGCCTGGCCGCCCGGGTCACCGCCATCGGGCCAGCGGCCGTCGACCCCGCCACCGGTCGCCCGTTCGCTCGCCTGCTCGCCACCCCCGCCCAGGCCGCGGCCCTGTTGGGCTGGGGCCCGCCCGGCGCGCGGCAGGCCCGGCTTGCGGCGGAGACGGCACACGAGCGGTGGGGGCTGCCGATCGCGCACACCGCCGCCGTCGAGGAGATCCCGACGGAGGGGATGCGGCTGAGCTGACCCGACCACCGCCCCGCCCGCCTCTCCTCGCGCCCCTTCCCTCTGAGGTAGCCCCATGCCCTTGTCGCACGATCACATCCGCACCACCGTCGATTCCTACCTCGCGCGCCACCCTCACGAGCGCGAGCAGCTCGGCGCCTTCCTGGACGCCCTCGACAGGACCGGCGACGAGATCGCCAGTCGCAGCACCTTCACCGGACACGTCACCTGCGGCGCAATCGTCGTCGACGACCTCGGCCGCGTCCTGCACGTGCTGCACCTGGCGAGCGGGAAGCACCTCGTCCCCGGCGGCCACGCCGAGCCCGCCGACGAGTCCTTGGCCGCCACGGCGCTGCGGGAGCTGCACGAGGAGACCGGGATCCCGGCCCACGCCGTCACGCCGTGGTCCGGCTACGAGACTGTGCCGTTCGACATCGACATCCACGACATCGACGCCCGCCCGGGCAAAGGCGAACCCGGCCACCAGCACTTCGACCTCCGCTTCCTCTTCCGCCTGCACACCACGGCCGACGTGCCCGTCGTGCTGCAAGAGGAGGAGGTCGGCGGTATCGAGTGGCGTCCCGTGGACCGAGTGACCCAACCGCCCCTGCGCGAGAAGCTGCTCAAGCTTCCACTCCAGTCCGGCCAGGAGACGGCCAACGCCTCCGCCCTGATCTACAACGACCGCGGCGAGTACCTGCTCCACCTGCGCGACTACTTCCCTGGCCGGATCTGGGAGCCGGGCATGTGGTCCCTGCTGGGTGGCGGCCGAGAGCCCCAGGACGCCACCTTGGAACACGCTGTGCGGCGCGAACTGGCCGAGGAAGCCGGTCTCGCCATCGACGAACTGACGCCGTTCGGCACCGAGTACGCCTCCGACGAAGCCGGAGCGACCGTACCCATCGCCATCTACGCCGGCCGCTGGAACGGCGATCCCCGCGAACTCCGGCTGACCGAAGGAGTGATGCTGGCCTGGTTCGCGCCCGAGGACCTCCACCGCCTGCGGATCGCGGACACCACCAGCGACGTCGTACGGCGCCACGCCGCCAGCGTCCCGCCCAGCACCGAGCCGCAGAGCGGGTTCTCCTCGCCCGAGGAACGTCGCCCGGCTTCACCGAACGGCACGGTCCTCAACGTCATCGGCGTCCACCTCTACCTGGAGCGCCCCGACGGAACGGTGTTGCTGGGGCTACGCCACCCCGGCTCCGCGTTCGCCCCGTCGACGTGGCACGTGCTGGCCGGCCATTGTGAGCAGGAGAACGCCATCGACTGTCTGATCAGGGAGACACGAGAAGAAGCCGGCCTGCGCATCGAGCGCCAGGACGTCGAACTCGTCCACGTCGTCCACCACATCGACTGCGTCGGGGACCGACCCCGCATGGGCCTGTTCTTCCGCGCTCGCGCCTGGAGCGGCGAGCCGGAGCTTCGCGAGCCCGACAAGTGCACCGAGTGGAAGTTCTGGGACCCCGCCGCCCTTCCCGACGACCTCGTCCCCTACACACGGGTGGCCATCGAGAAGATCCAGAACGGGGAGCTGTACAGCGAGACGGGCTGGCCCGCATGACCGGCACCCCGAGCAGTCCAACGTGGCGTGCGTCCGCTGCAACTGCTGTCGGGCGGCCGGACACCCGCCTCGTCGTCATCCGCGGCAACTCGGCGACCGGCAAGTCCAGCGTGGCCCAGGCCCTACGGGATCACCACGGCCGCGGCATCGCGATCGTGGGCCAGGACGTGATCCGCCGGAACGTACTCAGGGAACACGACACCGCGCGCGGCGCCAACATCTCCCTGCTGGGCAGGATCGCCCGCGACGCACTCGACGCCGGCTTCCACGTCGTGCTCGAAGGCATCCTGTACGCGGACCGGTACGGCCACATGATCACGTCTCTGGTTCGGGACCACCGCGGGGTTTCCAGCTGCTACTACCTGGACCTGCCCCTGGAGGCAACGCTGGTCCGGCACGCGTCGAAGGCGGGCGCCGAGTACCTCGCGCAAGTCACCGACGACCACCTCACCTCCTGGTACCGCGAGCTGGATCTGCTCCCCGGCGGTCTGGAGACCGTGATCCCGGCCGACAGCAACCTGCAGGACACCGTCGCGCGGATCGTGCGCGAAACCGATCTGGCCTCTGGGACCTCCGTCGCGCCAGCGCAGGGCAAGCAGTCGCAGGGAGACTCGATGCCCCCTCTGGTGTTGATGTCCGATCCGCAGGTCGCCGCGATCCCGGTGCGCGAGTGCGGGGAACCGCTCGTCGACATCCGGGACCACGGCTTCCGGGTCGACGCCCGCAAGCAGGATCCGCTGGCCGCTTTCGCCCACGTGCGCGAAGGCGTCCTGGCCCGGCTGAAGCACGCCCGCTCGCTCCTGCCCGCCGGCACCGACCTGCTGTTCATCGAGGGCTACCGGCCGCCTGCCCTCCAACAGCGCTACTTCGCCGAGTACCGGGACGAACTGGCCGCCGGCCATCCCGACTGGACAGCTGAGCAACTGCACCAGGCCGCCAGCCGATACGTGTCGCCGCCGGAGATCGCACCCCACTCCGCCGGCGCGGCCGTGGATGTGACCCTCGTCGACCAGGACGGCCACGAACTCGACCTCGGCACCCGCGTCAACGCCTCCCCGGAGGAGAGTGAGGGGGCCTGCTTCACTCATGCCCCGAACCTCAGCGATCACGCGCGCCACCACCGCACGCTGCTGCTCAACGCCATGGAGACCGCGGGCTTTACGAACTACGGGACCGAGTTCTGGCACTTCTCGGTAGCGGACCGGTACGACGCGCTGATGAGGCAGGCACCGCACGCGCGCTACGGACCGATCGAACGGCATTAGCTCGTTGGCGGATTCGCCCACGTCCTCGCCGCCCGCGCCGATCCGAAGCACAGGAACGCGGCCACCACTCCAAGGCCGGTCGCGACGCATAACCGCGACGGACGAAAGCATCGAACGGAGGCACATATGCCTGACGACACCCTGGCGCTCCAAGCCGTCCCGAGCCCGTCGGCCGGAGACGTACCGCCCGAGCACCACATGCACCTGCTCGGGCGGTCTTACCGGCAAGTGGAAGCAGGCCGCAAAACCATCGAAGTGCGGGTGGCCAGCACGAACAAGCGCAACATCTGCGTCGGCGACACGGTCGTCTTCCACGACCGGGACACCGGACGGGAACTCGACGTCACCGTGCAGCGGATCACCCCGTACGCCTCCTTCGACGACCTGCTCCGCTCGGAGGACGCGCGTCGCATCGACCCGGACGGGCCGCCCGGCACCCTGCTCACCAGCCTCCGCGACATCTACCCGCCGGCCAAAGAAGCCCTTGGCGTTCTCGCTCTCTCCTTCGATCACCAGCCGGCGCGGCCGGGCCGCCCCATGCCGATGACGGCTGAGAAGTACGCGCAGACTGTCCCCCACCACACGGTGTACGGCTGCTTCTACATCCGCGACGAGCTGGACCGGCCGGTCCAGCTCCGCTCGGTCTACGGCTCGAGACTCTGGCAGTTCCCGGGCGGCAACCTCGACTCCCCAGGCGAGGACCCGCTGCAGACCGCCCGGCGTGAGGCGGTCGAGGAGACCGGCCTCGAACTCGGTCTGGACACGCCGCCGCTGCTCCTGACGCACTTCGTGCACGCCGGGCCGCGCCTGCCACTGAACAAGGTGGGGTTCGTCTTCGACGGAGGGCAGCTGACCGCCGACCAACTCCGCCGGATCCGGCTCGACCCTGCCGAGCACGACATGTGGGCCGTCCACAACCTCGGGACCTGGCAGGAGCTGATGGCGCCACGCGCCTTCGCCCGCCTCGACGCCATCGAGCAAGCCCGGCGCGGCGAGGGCCCCGCCTACCTGATCACGCACACCTGACCCCTGAACACCCGCTCACCGGGAGGCGACCGTGCCCACCGAGGACACCAACACCCGCGCCTGGCAGATCTACGGCCAGCGCCAACTCGATCGCGCCTACACCCCACCCGTTCCCGAGCGGCTCGGCTGGACGCCCTGGAAAGGGATCGGACCGGGAGCAGAAGTCCTCGGCGACGTCACCGGACGCCGCGTCCTGGACATCGGCTCCGGGGCCGGCCACCACGCCGTCCACCTCGCCCAAGCACACGGAGCACGCGTCACCGGCATCGAGCTGTCCCCGACCCAGCACGAACGCGCCACCAGCACCCACGCGGACGTGGACGGCGTGGAGTTCGTCCAGGCAGACGCGGCCGACTACCTGGCCGAAGCCGAGCCGTTCGACGCCGCGTACGCGATCGGGACGCTCGCCTTCATCGACCCGCACCGTTCTCTGCCTGCACTGCGCGATGGGCTGCGTCCCGGCGCCCCGCTGATCCTCTCGCTCCTGCACACCGACCTGGACGGCCGCGGGCCGTCCACCGAGGTTGCGCCACGCGAGCAGATGATCCTGCTGCGCGACGACCCGCCCCTGCCGACGCAGATGTGGGTCCTGGCACCGCATTTGTGGGAGGACCTTCTCACCGAGTACGGCTTCCGCGTCGAGGCCATCAATCTGTTCCCGCACCCCGACGAGAACGCCACGGTCATCCAGCAGCTCATCCGAGCCCGGCGCCTTCCCGACCGGCCTGGGCGCGTCTCCAGCAGGCCCCGCAGCACCCGAGCCCCGGTCGCCCACGCAGCCGTCGGCGTCGGCGCGATCCTGCTCAGCGAGCAGGGTCTCCTGCTGGGCCGACACCGTCGCGGCACCCTCGAACTGCCCGGCGGAAGCGTGGAAGCCATCGGGGAGTCCTTCGAGGACGCGGTCGTCCGAGAGCTCTCCGAGGAGACCGGTCTGGTCGCTCGGACCGGTGACGTGGAACTGCTGGGCACGCTCGTCGATCACGTCGAAGGTGTCTTGCGGGTCACCGTCGGCGCGCTCGTCCATGCCTGGCAAGGTCAGCCGACCACGCAGCCGGACGAGAGCGTCGGCGACTGGGAGTGGTACCCGCTCGATCAGCTCCCCGACGGCCTGTTCGTATGCAGCGCTCAGATCCTCACGTGCTGGCGGCCGGACCTTCCCGTCGACCACCCACCGGCGCACTTCACTGCCTTCGCCCCAGCCAAGTAGGGCGCGCTGACACGACAGCCGCCCTAAGCCCTCCCGTGACACGACGAAGGTGCCGCATACCCGGTAGCGGCACCCCCGCTCAACACAAAGCTGGAGTTCTTCATGCCGCATCTCTCCATGCGCCGGTCCATAACCTCAGACAGCGCGGTCGGCACCGACCGACTGCATGATCTGGAGCAGGTTGCCCTACGCCACGGAGTCCCAGTCGAGGACGTGCTGCTGATCGCCGTCAACCTGTACGGGATCACTTCCGACCACGACCGTCACCGGGCCCGGGTCAACCTCCGCCTCGTGCGCCGCCCCGACGCTAACTGGCAGATCATCGTCCCGCTGAACCAGCCGGCCAGCCCGTTCCGGCTCCGTGGAGACGAGTTGTCGCTGAACGGCTCGGTGGTCGCACACGTCGAGCGCATTGACGCCGACGAGGCGGTCGGGGGCTACTTCCGCAACGGCGGAAGGGCCGCGACTCTGAACCCCAACGCCCGCAGTCGGTGTGTCGGATGCGGCTGGTGCCCTAACACCCTGGAGGCCGCCGCCGATCCAAGGATGCAGGAGGACCAGGGACTTGATGCCCTTCTACGGGCCCTCGGCGAACAGCACCCCCGCCGCAACCTGGCCGAGTTGGAGGAGGTCACCGTCTCCACCGGCTGCTTCGAGCGCGAGGGCGCCGCCGTCGCGCACCTGACCGCCCTGCGGCCCGCCCTGGAGCGGGCCGGTGTCACGGCTCGGATCGGCTTCCTCACCTCCGTGCTTCGCAGCGACGAAGCGTTCGAGACCATCGCGTCACAGGTGTCACCGTTCGTGCTCAGGCTGACGGTCGAGCACTTCACACGGCGAGAGGCCCTGATGAAGGCGACCAAGGCCGACCTTCGGCCGCAACAGATGCCGGACCTACTGGCCCGGGCGCGTAGGGCAGGGCTGGACACCTCGTACACGTACATCGTCGGCCTGGACCCGATGGAAGACCTCGCGCGCGGGGTGGACGAGCTGGCCGCCGAGGTCACCGCGTTCCCGAACATCCAGGTCTTCCAGGCCCACACCGTCATCATGCAAGGGATGCGGACTCCGGGCGCGGAGAACCTGGAGTACTACCTGCAGGCACGCACGGTGATCGAGCGGGCCATGGCGCCAACGGGGCTGCGGCCGGTGGGCTGGGAGTGCTACCGGCCGCTGTGGTACTTCACTTTCGCGGGAGAGGACCTCATCGATGGCCCCCGCTAACGCAGTCATCAACCGAGTGCGGGTCGAGCGCCTCGACGAGAGCGTTGCCGGTCCGTGGAAGGCCGGCGACAGTCGGTGCGCGGTGGTGGTCGAAGCCAGCGGGGTGCAGGGGGTGTTCGCCCCGGTCGACGAGATGCCGGCTGCGCTCGTCGCAACCCGGCTCGGCCAGATCGCGCTGGGTCACCCAGTGACAGACCACACGGGCCTTCTGCGCACGCTCCTGGCCGAACTCGGTCCGCACGCGGCGGGGCTCGGACGCTGGGCGGTCGGGGCGCTGGACTGCGCGGTGTGGGACCTGCACGGCCGCCTCGCCGACCTCCCGGTCGCGGCCCTGCTCAGCGACCGGCCCGTACCAAGGGTGCCGCTCTACGCTTCCTGGCTCTCCCTGGACCTGGCCGCCGACTCGGCGGCCGAGTCCGTCAAAGCGACCGCTGGCGAAGGATTCGCCTTCACCAAGTGGGCACTGCGCGGCGGCGCCGAGGCCGCCGAGATGGCGTCGCTGGCCGAACGTGCGGCGAAGTGGGCGGGGCACAGCGTGGCGGTGGACGCCCTGGGCACGTGGGGCCACCTACGGACCACGGAGACCGCGCCGCTCCTTGCCCCGGAGATGGTGCGCTGGGTGGAGGACCCGCTCCCGCGAACCGACCGTGCCGCGTACCGACATCTGCACCGACAGGCGGAAGGTCTGCGAGTCGCGTTCGGTGAGCGGCTGTCTCATGCCGAGGACGCCAACGCCCTGCTGGAGGAGTGCTGGCCCGAGGCGTTTACGTTCGACGCGGTGTGGTGCGGCGGGATCACCGAAGCGCGTGCCTGGCTCGGCGCCGCCCATGAAGCGGGTGTGCCCGTCCACCTGCACGGCCGGGCGTTCTTGCCCGCCGTGCATCTGGCCGCCGCTTTCCCCTACGCGGCGGGCGCGGTGGAGTACCAGGTGGTGTGGGAACCACGCCGTCAGCGGATGCTGCGCGGCAGGCTCCAGCCGGACGGCGGGCATGTCGCCCTGCCGGACAGGCCCGGCCTCGGGATGGAGGTGCGCCGGTAATGCCGAGGCACACAGGCGAGTTGGCGGTCCATGGACGACTGGAGCGCCGCGAGGGCACCGTCCTGTTCGTTGTGCACGAGCCGCTGAGCGGACACGACACCTTCCTGTCCACGACCCTTCGCCTCGACCAACCAGCGCACCTGCCCGAACTTCCGGTCCAGATCCTCACGTTCGACGACGTCACCGTCCTCGCACCCCGCATATCCGTCCTGTCCCAGTCGCAGGCCGGCGAGGAGTGGAGCGGCACTCTGCTGATTCCACACGGCGCCCGCCCGCCGACGATTCCCGCCGACCTTGCCCGAGCAACTGCAGAGGCTGGTGTCGACACCAGCAGCTGGTCACCGGCCGAAGCCCGGCACCTGCTGACCTTCCTCAGCGAAGCCGGCTCCGGTCCCGTGCGCACCGAGCGGATCGACATGATCATCGCGGCTCTGGCGGGGCCGTCGTGAACGCGGCTGCGGTGCGGCTGGTGAGCCTCGATGTCGGATACACCCTGGGCGAGCCATCCGGGACGACACTGACGCAGAGGCTGGTGGACCTGTCCCCGCTCCCAGCCCGGCAGGCGAAGCAGATCGCCCAGCAGCTCCTGCACGTCCTGGACCCGCGCTGCAATGCGACGGCACCGCAGGCGGTGTGTGCCGCTCTAGTAATCGCGCCGTCCGCCTTCCCTCATGACCACCGGCCGTCCGGCTTCGGCCTGTGGCCCGGCGCTGTGGAGGCAGTGGCACGGATCGCCCGGATCGTTCCAGTGGTCACCCTGTCGAATGTGGCCCACTGGGACGAACAGGAGACCGACGTCGCCGCTCTCCTCGCACCTCACCTGCGAGCCCACCATCCGTCGTGGCGGCTCGGGTTCGCCAAGCCGGACCCTCGCGCCGTGCAGACTGTCGCTCGATTGCACGGCCGCGATCCCGCAGAGGTACTACACGTCGGCGACAGCCTCGACTACGACGTGCGTGGCGCCCTAGCCGCCGGCGCCCATGCCCTGTGGATCACCTCGCGTCCGCTGTCGGCCGAGGCCCATCGCCTGATGGCCGAGCACCGCGGACGCATCACGGTCGTACCAGACCTTGCCCACGCGGTCCGATACATCGAGCAGACCCTCAACCCGTCATCCTCTTCAACCAGGAGCACCACATCGTGAGCCAGTTCGACAGCACCGCCCCGTACTACGCCGCCTACCGGCCCGGCATCCCGAAGGTCGCCGTCGACCTGCTCGCGCAGAAGGTGGCGAGCAAGGAGCAGCGGATCCTGCTCGACCTCGGATCCGGCACCGGGCAGGTGCCCCTGGCCCTGGCCGGGCAGGTGACGGAGATCGACGTCGTCGAGCAGGACGCGGGCATGCTCGGCGAGGCCGAGAAGGTGCTCGCCGGGCTACCGATCCCCGTCCGCCTGCACAACGCTGCAGCCGAGGAATTCACCCCGCCCGCCTCCTACCGCGCCGATCTCGTCACGGTCTGCCGCGCCTTCCACTGGATGGACCAGAACGTGGTTCTGTCGCGTCTGGAGGGTATGACCGCGCCGGACGCGACCATCGCGATCATGGGCGACGGCAGCCTGTGGACCGCGCGCACCGCGTGGACCGACGCCTTGCGGGCTCTGATCCAGGAGTACCTGGGCCAGGAGCGACGAGCCGGAATGGGCCAGAAGTACGCGGCGCACAACCGACCGTACCGCGAGGTCCTCGCCGAGTCCGCGTTCAGTCAGATCGAGGAGCACACCATTGCCGTCGAGCGGGAGTGGACCACCGACACGGTGATCGGCTACCTGTACTCGACGAGCTTCGCTGCTAGGCCGCTGTTCGGCGAGCGAGTCGACGACTTCGAACACCGCGCACGCGCTCTGCTCGACAACTACGCCACGTCCTGCGGACTGACCGAGCCCGCTTCCTTCCAGATCGTCCTCGGCCGCCGCGGCTGATCTGCCCTGTCCCTTCGCCGATGGGACGAACCCTTTTACGCCCCGTCGGCGCCCGCCCCTCTGGGAGGAGAAGCACATGCCCCGATCTTTAACGTGGAGCGACGACGAGCGGCGCCGCTTCGTCGATGACGGCGTCCTCATACGGCGGGGCCTGGTTGACGGCGTCGTGCTGTCCAAGGCCCGCGACCTCGTCAGCGGCTGGCTGGCTGAGGAGTACGACCCGGCGCAGCTCACTGCCTATACGGAACGCACCTTTGCCCCCGAGCTGGAGGTACACCGAAACCTCCTCGCCCTCTACTGGCGAAGCGGACTTCACGAGCTCGCAGAAGACCTACTGTGTCCTGCCACGCCCGCCCCGGTCACTCGCGCCCAGATCCAGATCAGGCTTCCGAACGGCGAGCCACAGCCGGTGAAGGCGATGCACGTCGACGGCGTTTCCTGCCCCCACCTCAACCGGCGCGACCTGAGGACGTTCACCTTCATCGTCGGTGTCGTTCTGGACGGCGGCGCCACCGCAGACGGTGGTGCCCTGCACTATGTGCCGGGCGGGCACCACCGGATGGCCGCCTACTTCGCCTCCGACTGGGTGCTGGGACAGGCGCCCCAGACCCCTGACGATATCGATACCCAGGACGGCACAGCTTTCACGGCCGAGCCCGGCGACGTGATCGTCATGCACCACCTCGTCCCCCACCGGGTCGGCATCAACACCAGCAGCACGCCCAGGGTGATGGCGTACTTCCGCATCAGACACGCCCAGCACTTCGACCTCGCGCGCCGCGCTCTGTCGGATCCGTGGCTGGAATTCCCGACGCTCGCTGGCCTGGCCGGCCCCGAAGCAGAGTGAGGAAAGGCAGCGCACCGTGGACGTCCTCACCCCCAACCAACTCCCTGACGCAGCACGGCTCCTGGCTCTGGGGAAAATGGTCGCCGTCCCCACCGCCCGCTGGTACATGCTGTGTGCCCGTGCCGCCGACCCCGCTGCCACGAACGCGGTCTTCCGCGCCAAGCAGCGCCCGCCCGCCAAACCGCTGATGCTGGTGCTCGACTCCCTCGCCACGGTCCAGGCCCTGTTCGACCTGAGCGGCGACGCCCGCCGACTGGCCGACGGCTTGTGGCCGGGGGACCTCGCGCTGCGCCTTCCGTGGAAGACAGGCGCCGAGACCGTTGCGGCGGTCGGCTCCCCGGCGCTCGTCGGATGCCCCGACGGGATCCTGGGCCGACTCGTCGCCCTGGCCGGCCAACCGCTGGCCGCCGCTGTGTGCAGCGTCTCCACCCCAGCGGCCGGCGAGAAGGACCACCCGGCGCTCAGCGCCGCCCAAGTCGCAGGCTTCGAGCGGACCACGGGAGCTGGAATCGCCGGGGTCATCGACGGCGGGATCTGCCCGCAAGGCCGGCACATGACCATTGTCGACTGCCCCGCGGGCGCCGCAGCCCGCTTGGAACGGGAGGGCACCGTCCACACCCGCGCTGTCGAAGCCGCTATCACCCCGGAAGGAGGACCGCATGTGGGCTGACCTCGCCCGCCGAACGAACCGCGTGGTGCCCGACGCATCGGTGGCGGCCGTCTCCGACACGCTCGACTACCTCTGCCTCGCCCAGCTCTACCTGCGCGACAACCCGCTCCTGACCCGCCCCCTGACCCCGGCCGACGTCAAGCCCCGACCGGCCGGCCACTGGGGGGTGTGCCCGCCCGTCAACCGGATGCTCGCCGCCCTGGGCCCGCTCCAGACAGCCGTCCCCGACGGCTACGAACTGCACGTCCTGCACGGCGCCGGGCACGCCGGGCCCTCCGCCCTCGCCCACGCCTACCTCACCGGTCGACTCAGCCGCACCTACCCTGACCTGTCCCAGGGTGAGGCCGGGCTGCGAGACCTCGTAGCGGGCTTTCCCCGGGCCGACATCGGCGGGGAGATCACTCCAATGATCCCTGGGCACTTGCACACCGGAGGCCAGCTCGGGCCCGCCCTCGCGATCGGGCAGGGCACTGTCCTCGACGCACCCCACCGGCTGACCGTGGTCCTGATCGGCGACGGGGAGTGCGAGACCGGGACGACCGCCGCCTCCTGGCTCGCCACCCGCGCACTACACGGAACAGGCGACCACGGCACCGTCCTGCCTGTCGTCCTCCTCAACGGGCTGCGCATGGGCGGGCCGAGCCTGCTGTCCACCCTGAGCCGCACCGAACTCACTGCCTACTTCAACGGCCTCGGCCACCGGCCGGTCTACAGCGATGGGCTCGACTTCGGTCAGCTCCGCCAGGCGATGACCGAAGCGATCGACGCCGCCCGCCCCCTGGGCATCCCGGGGCCCTCCAGCGTCCTGGTGCTCACCCTGGACAAAGGCCACGGCGCCCCCGCCCGCCTCGTCGGCACCCCGGCGGTCCACAAGACGCCGCTGCGCGATCCGGCCGGTGTGCCCGCCGAGTTCGACGCTCTCGTCGACTGGCTGTCCTCCTACCAGCCGGACCAGCTCCTGACCTCCAGCGGCCGTCCCCGACCGCACCTGCTGCCCGCGCTCCCGCCTCCCCAGCCCGAGCCCGACGCTCTCCGTGCGCCGCGCGGCTGCGTCGCCGCCTCCGCCCAGGCCGCTGGCCACTCAGCCGGAAGACCGTTCGCCGAGGTGGTCCCCGAGGTACTGCGGGCATGCGCCGAACAGGGACCGTTCCGCGTGTTCAGCCCCGACGAACTGGCCTCCAACCGCCTCGATCTGACTGACGCTCAGGGCCGCCTTCTGCCGTGGGCGGTCGAGGTCCTCAGCGAGGAGGTGTGCCACGCCTGGGCCCAGGGCTACACAGAGACCGGCCGCCGCGCTCTCGTCGCCACCTACGAGGCGTTCGCGCCGATCGCCCTCAGCCTGATCCAGCAGCAGCTCAAGCACCGGGCAGTGCGCCGCCGCGCCCGTCTCGCGCCGCAGCCGAGCCTGGTCTACCTCCTGACCAGCCTGGGCTGGCACAACACCCTCACCCACCAAAACCCCAGCCTCACCTCCGCCCTGCTGGCCGGCGGCGACCCTACGCTCCACGTCCTCACCCCCGCCGACCCCGCGCGCACCGCCGCCGCCCTCACCTTCGCCCTACGCAAGCTCGACCGATGCACGCTCGTCGTCGCCGACAAGCACACGAGCACCCACCACCCGCTGGAGACCCTCGACGAGGAACTACGGCACGGCATCGCGATCTGGCCGCACCTCACCCACGATCCCGGCCCCGACGAGCCTGACCTGATCCTCGCCTCCGCCGGCGACCTGCCCGCCCAGGCCCTCACCACCTTGGCTCAGCGGCTCCGTGCCGAGCGCCCTGACCTTCGCCTGCGGTACGTCCACGTCCACGACCTCACCGTCCTGGCCGAGGTCGACACCCGGCCCCTCGCCCTCACCCGGGATGCGTTCGCGCGCCACTTCGGCACCCGGGCGCCGATCGTCCTGGCCTCCAGCGGGCACCCCGCCGACATCCACGCCCTGCTCGGCCGCCGCCACCCCGGCCGACGGCTCACCGTCCTCGGCTACCGCGACCCGGGCCGCCCCGTCTCCCAAGGCCACCTTCGCCGGTTCTGCAGCCTCGACGACGACAGCCTGTGGCACCTCGCCTCCATCCTCACCGACGTCCTGAGGGAGTCACCGGCATGAGCACACCTCCGCCCGACACACCCGATGCCGGGATCATCGACACCTTCGACCGCGACGGCTACGCGATCATCCGCAACGCCCTCACCCCCGCCCTGCGCGACCAGCTCCTGGCCGCCGCCGAGAAACTCCTCGCGAGCGACATCATCCAAGGCCGCGACCGAGGAGGCGACGGCAAGGACGGCTTCCGCGGATGCCTCAACCTCGATCGCGCCTTCCTCCCGCTCCTCGCCAACCCCGCCGTCCTACCAACCGTCGTCCAGCTCCTCAGCCCGAACATCCACCTGCTGTCCGCCCACCTCATCGCCCTGCCCAGCGGCCCTCCCCGCACCATCCGCATCCCCGGGCGTCACGGCTGGCACCGCGACATGTTCGGCGTCACCGCCGACCTCGGCTTCCCAAACACCCCCCGGATGGCAATCAAGGCAGCCCACTACCTCACCCCCGTTACCCCCGACTGCGGGCTGACCATGTTCCTCCCCCGCAGCCACCACCTCACCGAAGAAGCCGTCGTCCCCGCCGGTGCCATCGACCCGCCCGGCGCCGTCACTCCCGACATCGCCGGCACCGACGCAGTCCTCTTCGAGAACCGGACCTGGCACACCGGAGGCATCAACTTCTCCGGCCGCCCCCGCATCGCCCTCATGCTCCAATACGGATACCGCTGGCTCCACCCCGTCGACGACCCCGCCACCGACCTCCGGAATGACCCCACGCTCACCCCGATCGAACAACAGCTCCTGGGCCTCCCCGACCGCCACCCTGACGGATCCCTCGCCAAGGGCCGCGGAGCCGCACCCATTCGCTCGTGGTGGCAGCCCGGCCCGCCCATTGCGCACTGCCGGTAAAGACACCTGTGTCCTGTGACAGCGAACCTTGAGCGCGTGCCAACGAACCTTGAGTGATCCTGCGGTCAGTTGCAGCAGTCGCAGCCGGGGCGGCACCCTCAGGCGTCCGCCCCGGCGCTGGCAGACGGCGTCGCCGCAGCTTCGGGTGCGCAGCAGCCCTTGCCCTGCCAGGCGTCGCGGCCCTCCTTCACCGCGATGGCGGCGATCGCGAGGGCGGCGATCGGGTCGGCCCAGGACCAGCCGAGCGTGGCGTTAAGGACCAGGCCGACCAGGAGGACGGCGGAGAGGTAGGTGCACAGCAGCGTCTGTTTGGAGTCGGCGACCGCGCTGGCGGAGCCGAGTTCGCGCCCGGCCTGGCGCTGGGCGGCGGACAGGAACGGCATCACGGCTAGGGAGAGGGCGGCGATGACGATGCCCGGGATGGACCGGTCCGCCTCGCCGGTGCCGGCCAGCGCGCGGACCGCGTCGACGGTGACGTAGGCGGCGAGGGCGAAGAAGGAGACGGCGATGATCCGCAGGGCTGTCTTCTCTCGGGCCTCGCGCACGGCGTGCTCGCGGGCGGAGAACTGCCAGGCGACCGCCGCGGCAGAGGAGACCTCGATAACCGAGTCGAGGCCGAAGCCGATCAGGGCCGTGGAGGAGGCGATCGTCCCGGCGGTGAGGGCGACGCTCGCCTCGATGACGTTGTAGGCGATGGTCGCGGCGACCAGCAGCCGTATCCGGCGGGCGAGTGCCTCGCGGCGGGCCGGACCGGGGCCGAGGGATATGGAGATGTCCACGGTCATCAGCAGCAACCCTTCTCGTCGACGTCCACGCAGGTGCGGTCGGTCTCGACAGCGACCACGGCGGTGCGCAGGTCGTCCAGCGCGTGGCCAAGGCGTTCGTCGGCGAGTTCGTAGCGGGTGCGCCGGCCGTCGGGGACGGTGACGACCAGGCCGCAGTCGCGTAGGCACGCCAGGTGGTTCGACAGCCGGGTCCGCGAGACGCCGAGAGCGTCGGCGAGGTCGGCCGGATAGGCCGGGGCGTCGCGCAAGGCGAGCAGGGTGCGGCAGCGGATCGGGTCGGCGAGCGCGCGGCCGAAGCGAGCCAGCACCTCGATGTCGGAGGCAACAGTCAGCACAGAACGAAAGTACAGGGGATCCTGAATCCAGGAAACCTTGAACTCATGTTGGCGGCGTACACGATCGGACGTCGAGCACCCCGCACCCCTCCCTGACCTGCGCACTCAAAAAGTTCGATGGCACACGACCAAGGTTCGATGGCACGGGACAACACTGCTGTCCTGTGACAGCGAAGTCTGAGCGCGTGCCATCGAACCTTGATCGACATATCCCCAGGTCACGGGGATGCGGGTCCCGCGCGGGCTTCGGGCCTAGCACGCGACTCGGAACTCCGGCGGATCCGACCTCGGCGCGTGGTCCACTCCGCCGAGCCTCTGACCAGGCGTGATCAAACTTCGATGACACGAACTCGCGTCCGTCAAAGTTCGATGGCACGCGATCAAGGTTCGGTGGCACAGGACATACTGCTCACTGACAGGACGTTAGCCGTTGCTCTCACCTTGCCCCGAAATTCGAACACCTGATCTACTAGACGTATGCGCAGCCGTACGATTCCCGACGATCTCGTAGACGCCCAGGTGGAGTGGATGCGCGCGTACCAGGCGCTCGCCCGCAAGGGCGGGCCGTACGCCGCGCTCCGGCGCCGACTGGTCGTGCTGGCCGCCCGCATGGACGCTCATCCGTACTGGGAGGGCCGCACACCCCCTGCCGGGGGCCGTGTGGCGGTGCGGGAGCTGGCCCGGCAGCGGCTGGACTCCTCGGGCGGTGTCCGATCATGAGCTCAGTCCGGCGCCATGGCGGGTGCGGGGGCCGGGATCGGCGGTGAGCACATGACGGAGCAGGGTCCGGAAGAGCGGCTGGCCAAGCACAGGGCCGTCCATGCATGGCTGATCTACCAGCTCCAGCAGGAGGAGAAGGAGATCGCCAAACTGGCGAAGACGATCGCGGAGCTCGCCCGCATGCAGGAGGTCGCCTACCGCGAGTCGCGGTTCACGATCGAGCCGGCCGGCACCGATGACGGGCTGGACATCCTGCACCGTGGTGGTTGCCGCCGGCAGCCACGCCCGCTGGACTACTACAAGCCGGAGGAACTGGCCTGGGTGGTCGGGGAGCGGCGCCTGGATGCATGCGAACTGTGCAACCCGCTGCCCGGCCTGCGCGGGCACCAACTACCTCGAGTGGAGTCCGACACGGGCGCGTAGGCGCTGATCCGCCCGCGTGACCATCACGCCGGGACCGCCGTTCACGAGGCATGCAGTCCTCGATCCCGCGCCTGCGCAATCATCGTCAGGGAGGTGTCGACCGCCACGACCTCGGCCCCACAGCGCGAACGCAGGGCCACGGCGGCGTCCCCAGTACCTGCTCCGACCTCAAGGAGCAGCCCGCCGGGCTCGGCACGTAGGAACTCCCGCAACCGCTGCTTGTAAGCGGCATAGAACGGCTCCGCACTCAATCGGTCCAGGACCTGAACCCACTGCCGGGGCTGCGTATCCACCGACGTGAAACCGTGAGCACGTGAGCAACACCGTGATCGTTCATGGGAGCACGCTAGACGTGCCAACCAAGTCGGTGAACCTTTCCAGTCGGAGCGCTGGGTGATTTCTTCGCTCGGTTCGAACCGCCCGCTGAAGGCGAAGACGTGGTGACGTACGACGGCGACATCGACACCATTCGTTCCATGGCTCAGTAGGGCACACACTTCGGGAACCCAGAACCTTGCCCTTGCGCCTCACTGCGCTCCAGCATGCGTAGCGGCCGACTCAGGCATTCGCTGGCAAGCCCGCCGTCCGTACGAACGGACTGCTGATTACATGAGTCCGTACGCGATGGGAGAGGTTCAGTCGCGCGTCTCCTTATGCGTCGAGCTGCATCAGCGGCATGGGCATGGTGCCGGCGGGGAGGGCCTGGAGGCGGCGAGCCAGGGCTTGGGGGCCGAGTGCGGCCAGGGCCCACAAGGCACTGAGGCGGCGACCGGAGGACCAGATGCCGGTGGTCGGCGGCCGGAACGGAGTGACGGCGATGTTCTGGGCGGTGAACGGTTCAGGGTCGAGATAGGCCATGCCGCCGGTCCCGCACAGATAGGTGCGGGCGCCGGTCGCGACGGCCAGGTCGGCGAGCCGGACTGACCGGCCCGGCCGTGCGGGCAGTTGGCTGCTGGTGAGGATCTGGCCCCGCCAGTCGAGCAGATCTAGCAGGACGCGGGTGGACATCTCAGCGACGGCCGCGGTTCGTCCGATGGAGAAGGCGTCGAGCACGGGGTCCAGGGCCCTCGCGAGGGCGGGCCAGTAGGGGCTAGTGCCATAGTGCTGCCGCAGCATCCCGACGGTCCGGCGGCGAGCGAGGGCGGGGTCGTCGATCACGGCGTCCCGGATGAGGGTGGACCGTCCGCCGGGGAGGTGGGTAGGGATGGTGAGCCACTGCCGACGGGCCGGGTCGTCAAGGTCGGCGAGCCGGGCTCGATGCTGGTAGTCGCGGCGGGCGAACTGCACGTCGTCGAGGACGATCCAGTAGTCCGCCGCGAAGATTTTGGCCAGCGTCGTCAGCCGTGGCAGGAAGTTCGGCTGGTGAACGGCACAAAGTCCGCCCGGCTCGGGCAGGTCAAGAGGCGATGAGCCGGCTGGTGAACCCGGCGCGGATGAGCGATTCGTACGCGGCATGCACGTCCTCCGGGACCTGTTGCTCGATGGCGAACTCGAGCTTCGGATACTCGATGACCCGCTGGAGATCGCCGACGAGCATGTCCAGGACGAGCGTCTCGTCGCCGATGGACTTCAAGTAGTCGTCGAACTCCAGCGGCTCCGACGCACAGAGGATCTCGACGTCGGGCCAGAGCTTGCGGGCGGTCGCGTACGACCGCCTTTCCATGTAGGGCTTGGAAACCAGCAGCACCGTCTTGGGGTGGATGCCTGCGGCGGCGAGGACCTCGCGTGAGAGCGTGATGTTCTGCCCGGTGTTCGTCGCGTTCGGCTCCAGCAGGATCGCCTCAGCGGGGACGCCAAGGTCGATGGCGTGCTCGCGGAAGTGGACGGCCTCCCCGCGCGGGAAGCGGGCCTTGGTGGTGGGGCTATTGCCGCCGGTGAATACCAGGGTCGGGAAGAGCCCGGAGCTGTACAGCTCGGCGGCATGGGTCGCGACGCCAAGGTCGTGGCTGCCCAGTCCGATCGCCACGTTGACGGGCCGCAACTCGTGCTGCATTTGGTGGTAGTCCCAGATCAGCTGGGCCTGGTGCCACTGGTCCTCGGTGATGGCCTGCTGGTCGTTGCTCACGCGTTTCTCCCTGGTTACCGTTGCCGGGGGCCGATCGGCCCCTCACTCATGCGCTTGATGCCCTCGATACTGCGCAGCTGGTGCACAAGTCCGTACTGCGCGGCCACTTTGGCGGCCTGGTCGAGGACGAGGTGTCCATCATCCCGGGTCGCCCTGTCGGAGAGCAGGATGTGGCCATGAGCGGTGTCCAGTCGCACGCGTTGCATCGGCGATTCGGTCGACCCGCTGCTGCGGGCGATGTCGATGAACTGCAGGGCCTGGGTAAGGTCGCCGGCGCCACGGCGGGCGAGGGCGAGCTTTTGGTGGGCCACTGACCAGTCGTCCGGCTCGGTCAGATCTTCGAAGTCGCGGGTGGCAACCTGCATGACCCTGGTCGCATAGTCGTGCTGGCCGCGCTTGCTCAGCGCGGTTCCCACCCACAGCCGTGCTCTTGCCCGGTCGCGGCGGGAGAGCCGGTCGTCGACAGCAAGGGTCTCGTAGTTGCGGGCGGCGACCTCCAGCTTGCCGGACATCTCGGTGACGACCGCGAGGGAGAGGTCGAGCTGGGCTACGCGACGGGGAATGTCGAGCTGGGTGAACACAGCTCGGGCGCCGGCATAGGAGTGCTGGGCGGACAGCGGGCCGAGGACCACGCCCTGGTCGCGCTTGAGGTCGCCGAGCAGGGCGGTCGAGCGGGCGAAGAGATACAGGCCCTTATCGTCCAGCTCGGAGGGCTCGAACCGGCTGAGCCACCGATTCAAAAGGCTGTCGGCGAAGGCAAAATTCTGCCGAGACAAGGCAACAACAACGCGGTCGAGGTCGTCGACCCAGGACTCGTACTCCCAGGCTCTGGGGCCGGAGGCGGTGACGCGGCGCTGACCGGCGTTCTGCGCCGGGCTGGCCATCTCGGACAGGAGCGTTTCAAAGCGCAGGTGGACGGCGGCGCCCGCGCGGCCCAACGCAGTATCAAGGATGGCCTGAGTATCGGGTCTGGGCGCGGTGTCGGTGAGTTTGGACTCCCACTTCGAGACGGTCGCGACCGCCAGGCCGAGATGCTGGGCGAAGGCCCTCACGCTTAGTCGCAGAGCGAGACGCAGAGCCTTGGCCTCCAGGCCAGTCCAATGGTGCACGGTCGCCACGCCTCACTCCCTTCCACACGCCATCGAAGCACGATGAGTGCAGCCGACGGGACGGAAGTGGAACGGAAGTAGAACGGCCGGCGATTGGCTGCGACTTGGCCGAACGCCACGCTCAAGACGTCACCCCTGTCGAGCCTTTTGGACGGTCCTGAGCATGGAACCCCTCACGGAGCATCTCCCGGTCAGCGGCCCAGCCGTATACGGCTTTCTGCGGCTGGTGCGAGTCTCCCGAGCACGGCAGGGCGCGCTCGTCACCTCGCTCGCCGAGTACTGCCGCAGCCACGAACTGCAGCTGTCCGGGGTTTTCACCGACCGTGACACATCCACGGGACCGGCAACAGCAGCGTTCACCGGGCTGCTGGACGTGCTCGCGCTGCCGAACATCTACGGCGTGATCGCCCCGGCCATGTCGCACCTGGGGCCGAAGGCCATAGCCGCTGAACGCAAGCGGCGGATTGAGTCGGCCGGCTCGCGGCTGCTGCTGGTCCGCCAACCCCACATCGCCCACCGCTCCGTCTCCCGCAGCGGCCCCGTCCGCAGCCGCCACCCCAGTACCACCCGCACCCTGGACACCGAGTCATGAGGACCGTGATGCCCCAGACCACCCAGCGATCCTTCGAGGCCCGGCCCGAGGCGGTCGGCCAGGCCCGATCCTTCGCCTCCGAGACCCTGACCGAGTGGGGCCTGCTCGGCCGCGCCGACGACATCCGGCTCTGTGTCTCCGAACTCGTCACCAACGCGCTGGTCCACGGCACTACCTCCGACCGCGGCTTCCTGGTCAAGCTCGACGTCGACGACGACGTCGTACGCCTCGAAGTACACGACAGCCGCCGCCAGCACCCCCAGGCCCGCCAGGCCGCCGCCACCGACACCTCTGGACGCGGACTCGCCCTGGTGAACGCACTCGCGGACGGCTGGGGAGTCCAAGACCGCAAACCGATCGGGAAAATCGTCTGGTCCTGCTTCAAGGCCGCGGGAGAAACAGCCCAATGACCGGGGCTACGGCCTGTCCTTCCGCACCCACGTCTTCCTGTGGAACGACGATCCGGACCGCTGAGCGTCCTTCAGTGTCATCGCATGCTCCTGTTACGACTTACCAACAGGGGCGCGGTGCGCTTCAACGCACCTTCAAACACTGCATCTCCATGAGGCGTGCACCCCCGCTTCCTCCGGCAGTTCAACGCTCCGGTGAGGCCGGACCGTTCGATTCCTCAACACCCGTCAGCTGTGCGTCGCTGGGGACAACAACGACCTCGCATCCGCTGGTCAATCGCCAGTTGAGAGGCGCCCCGGCGGCTTTCCGCGCCCGCCGATAAGTCAAAGCCCATCCCATGTCGCGCTCGATCTTCCCGTCCGGGCCTGTCCGGGCGCGCCACCACAGCCAGCCGACGAAGGACCGCCGCTCTTTGAGGAGAGGCGTGGCGAAGGAATAGGCAGTGGTGGTCATGCGGGCAAAGCCGTCGGCCAGATACTGCATGTCGCCCATCGCAAACAGATCGTGTCGGATATGCTCCCGTTCCGCGCTTACGGCCCCGCGCACAAAGCCCCACATAAACAGGACACCGACGACCCCGAGCAGGGCCCATCCCACAATCACCGTGAACTCCCCACGTCCCACCCCTCCGGTCACCAGCACGTTACCCCTCTCCCGTCGACAAACTCACCCCCTTCTCGGGCCTGCCAATTTCGTGTACACGACAGGCTGTAGGCAGGCACGATGAACTTATGCCAGCCGCCGATCGCGCATCCGACGCCCGCCTAAACCCGTACGCCCTCGATGTGGAACTGAGCCTGCTACTCAGCTCCACCGCTCCCTCTGGATGGCGTAGTGCCGTCGAGGAGGCCGCTCACCTGCTGAGCGACCGGTACAGCGGCGACTCGGCGGAGCTGCGCACTCTGGCCTTGCTGATCTTTGCCCGCACATTCTCGGGTGAGCGCACTCCTCGGGATGTCCCGGTCGAGGAGCTGGTCCAGGCGCTCGACGACCCGTCGGCCGGCGAGAATCGTGTCACGGAGGAGATTCGGCAAGCGCTGAGCACTGCGGGGCAGGGATATGACGCCTGCCGCCCGAGCGAGGAGCCGCCGCTTCGCCTGATCTTCGGGCCGGTTTCGGACCGCTACGGCGGGCCCATCCCCTGGTCTGACGAGTGGGATCCCGTACCTCCGGGCCCTTCGCCGTTGGACCGCGCCGCCAAGCGACTCGTCCGCTACCTGAGTAAGTACAAGGCCGGCCACCGGAACCGTCTTTCGGCCGTTCCTGACGTTGACGACGGGCCATTGCATGTCGAGTCCGACGCGATCATCATGGCGTCCCACAGCGATCTCGTTCCCCCGAGCTGCGGTGTAGATTGTGCCGCTCCGCGCATGCGGCGTCTCACCGTTGACGGCCCGGTGGTCACGCTTCACTGCGAGGGGTGCGGCAGCATCCAACGAAGGCAAGAGCAGCTCGATCCCGCGCAAGTGCGTCTCGCCCTCGCTCGGACTCTAGGGGTGAGTCCGACGGTGCAGGGGGCGTACAGCGTCCCCGGTGAGCTGTACGTCCCGCTTCCTGAGATGGCCCGCGGAGCTGATCCGTACCGGTACAACTGGTTCCTCGCTGGTCGCGACAGGCATTCGCGCGGGTCGACCAGTCACAAGGAGTCCTGAAGCCGCTGTCGGCGCCGCCGGCGCTGGTCCTCGGCGAGTCCCGCACCCGGGGCAGGGCCCGCTACAAGCGGGCCCTGCCCCGGGTGCGCGCGAAGCTCCTCAGTGGCCCAGAAGGATCTCTGCCACGGGCTCCCACCTCATGCGCCACCCGCCGAGTGCGTCATCGAAGGCCCACTCCACATCGAGGAGGTGTACGCGATCGACGAGCAAGGGGGCGCGGCGCGGGCGCACCTTGTTGCGCAACTCGCTGTTGAGCGGGTCGGACGAAGCCGCGCCGTAGCTGTAGCCGAGTGAGATGTGCGGGCGCCCGCCGGAATGCTGAAGTGCCTCGTCTCCCCGGGCTTTCCGGATCGCTGACCGGGTCCGCTCGATGAGGGCGACAGTGTCCGCCTCTGGCCAGACGTCCAGGACGGCGCCCGCCACATTGCCGATCGGGGGACCTGCCTCCGTCGTGAACGCGGGCACGTCCGACAGCTCCGCACTCAAGGCATCCACGACCTCCGTCAGGGCCGCCTCGTCGTACTCGGCCGACGGCACATCTGCGAGCATCTCGCACGTGAGGTGCAGGAGACCGGCGTCGCTCGGGTCAGTGCCGCACTGCAGGTCGATCGGATAGCCGCCCAGGATCGGCCGGCACGTCTCAGCAAGGCCGAGCAGTTCGTCATCCGTTCCAGGCCGAGGCAGCACGTACACGTGAAGGGCTCGCATCCCGCTCACCCATGGCCGCCCCCGAAACTTCGGCACGAACGGTTCCACACATTCCTCCCCGCCAACTCGGACTCCGCTTCGGAGTCCCGTGACCATCCTGACGGCCCTCACCCGGCCGGGGCGCCGCTTTCCCAGATCTTCATCAACTTCCCCTGGAGGAACGGCCGCAGCGGCCAGTCGGGTCCTACCAAGCACGTGGTAGCTATACCGGGGCGAGCAGGTCACCATGGTCGAGAGCGTCACACAGGACGGTGGAGATCTCTTCGGGCAGAAGGTTCACTTCGGCGATGGCCTCGGGGGTGAGCGGGATCTCCTCGAGGAGGTATTCCCCTCGGTCGTCCCGCTGGAACTCGGGGCCGCTGCGGTTGGCGAAGTTCCATGTCGTGATGCGGGCGATGTAGAAGTGCTCGGTCTCGCCGGCGGGGTTCTTCAGCTCGTGGAACAGGCGCACGATGTCCGCTTCACCGGCGATCTCCTCGCGGATCTCGCGCCGGAGAGCGGCCTCATGGTTGGCGTCGGTGTCTTCGACGCCACCGCCGACGACTACCCAGTAGGGGGCGCGCCCGGGGCGGATGCGCTTCATCATGAGCGTGGTGTTGTCTGGGGTGATCAGGATGGCGCGCACGCGGGTCTTCATCGGGTTCGGTCTCCCTTGCTGGCTGGGCGGTGGGCTAGTTCATGAGCCAGCCGCCGTCGATGTGCAACGACTGGCCAGTGATGAACGATGCGGACGGGCTGACGAGGAAGGCAATGGCGGCGGCCACGTCGTCGGGCTGTCCTCGGCGGGGGACGCACTGGCGGGCGATCTGGTTTTCGGGCCGTGCGCGGTGGTGGATGGGCAGGGCGTTCTCGGCGTCGACCTGGATGGCGCCGGGGAGGACAGTGTTCACGCAGATGCCGTGGGGGCCAAGTTCCCTGGCCAGGGACCGGGTCAAGCCGATCAGGCCGGCCTTGGCGGTGCTGTAGGCCGTCAGTCCGGGGCGTCCGGCGCGGGCGTTGACGCTGGAGACGTTGATGATGCGCCCCCACTGCTGGCGAACCATCGCGGGGGTGACGGCGTGGCTGGCGCGGTAGTGGATGGTCAGGTTGACTTCGAGAACGCTCGCCCAGGTTCTTTCGTCGGTCTCCTCCCAGGAGTGACGAGGGTAGGCGCCAGCGTTGTTGACCAGGATGTCCACCGGGCCGATTTCGCTGGTCACCTGGCTGACCATCAGGTCCACCGCATCCGGGTTGGTGAGGTCTGCGCTCACTTCGATGCCGTCGGATCCGAGGCGGCGTACCTCGGCCAGGACGCTGCGTGCTTCGTTGATTTGGGTGAAGTGGCTGAGGGCGACGGTGGCACCGGCGGTGGCGAGCGCTCTGGTGGTGGCCGCTCCGATCCCGGTCGCGGCGCCGGTGACCAGGGCGACGCGTCCCTGGAGCGGGCGGGCCGTGAGGGGGAGGTCGAGCAGGGGCGTGGTCACGATGCCTCCACGGGGCTGATGAGGGCGGCGAGGGGACGGGTGGACGTGAACGCGGTGTCGTCGTGGAGGTGTTGGGCCTGGGCGAGTTTGGCCAGGACCAACAGCAGGTCGGTGGTGGTAAGGAGGTGGGGAGGGATGACACCGAGGATCCGGAGAGTGAGGAACGGGGTGAGCGATGGCAGCCGGTCTGCCGGTAGATCGGCGGCGTCGCCGAGGTCAGCGGTAACGCGGGCGAGGAGACGGGTGAGGGCGGCGTGCCGTCCTGGGCCGATGTGCCAGGTGGAATGGATCTCCAACCGGCGGTGGCGGGTGGAGAGTTCGGCGTGCTCGACGGCGGGGGCCGCGACCGGGGGGAGGTGGTGGGGCAGGGTACGGGTGTAGACGTCGGGCTGGTAGGTGGGGACGAGCCAGCCGCCGAGGGCGAGGAGGTACCACAAGAGGTTGGCGATCTCGCCCGGCAGGGTGTTGCGGCCGGCGTATTCGAAGTCGAGCCAGCACGCCCCGGAGGCGCTGGCGGCGATGTTGGGTTCGGTCGGGTCGCCTTGGGTGACGGCGGTGGCCCACTGGCTGTCGGGGTGAAGCGCGGTGCGCGCGGCGTCGATCGCGGCGGGTACGTCGAGGCGGAGGGGGCTGTCGTTGACGGCGGCGGAATAGCCGGTGAGCGAGGCGACTGGAATCCGCTCGCCGGTGTGGGAGTCGGGAAGGGTGAGGTCCGGGCTCAGGTTCCAGGTGTCGATGCGGCCACTAGGACGGATGCGGTTGGTGTACAGCGCGGGCACGCAGGTCGAAAGGGGCATGGTGCGGCCGGTTGCGGCGACTGCGGCGATCAGGTCGTCGCAGACGGCGTCGATGAGGTCGGCGACGTCGGCAGGGTCGGCGCGGCCGTGGTCGGCGAGCGCGATGAGGTCGCCGAGCAGCATCTGGCAGCGACCGGAGGTGAAAACGTTCTCGTATGTGATGACGTCGGTGCGGGCGTCGAGCCGGGTGCGGTCGAGGAGGGCGGGGACCTGGAGGCGACCAGCGACCTGGAGCCAGCCGAACTCCTCGGCCGTTGCCTTCTCGGTGCGGAGCGTCTTGCGGAAGTGGGGTGTTGACGGGTGGGTGGTCATGCCGCGGCCTCGACGGGCGGCATGGTGGCCATCCAGCGGTCAAGGACGAGCTGGGCGAGGGTCTGAGCGGCGGCATGGTCGGTGCGAGCGTGCTGCACCAGGTCCTCGTGCCACTCGCCGGTGGGGTGGATGAGGAGGTTCAGGGCCTCGGAGTCCCCTGCGCACTCGACGCCGTCGAAGCGGAGCAGGACCTTGGCGAGCAGCGCCGTCACCTTGAACAGGGCTCGCAGGTCCGGGGCTCCCATGAGGAGCTGGCGGCGGATCTCGACGGCCGACTGTACGCCGGCCTTCAGGCTTGCGGCGACGTCATCCGCGAGCGGCGGGGCGGGGATCGTCAGGCCCGGGCGGGCCCACAGCGGGTGCAGGGAGCCGGCGCCGAGGAGGGTCAGGACGTGCAGCAGACGTGAGGTGACCGCTCCGCCCCGGCACTCGGCCTGGTTCAGGACGGTCAGGCCAAGCTTTACGTCACCGAGCTCGCTCTGGACCTCGGCCAGGGCCTGACGCAGGTCCGGTGTGCGGTCGGGCTCAGCTATGACGAACACGTCCAGGTCGGACCAGCCGTGCTGGTACTTGCCTCGGGCGCCGCTGCCGGTGACCGCAAGCAGGTCAATCAGCGGCTGAGCGCGGCTGGTGGTCCGCTCAAGGAGCGCGGTCAGGAACGCCTCCAGCGGGACGGGCAGGCCAAGGCGGTTTACCGGGGTGGTGGCCGGGACGATGGTGGGCCATGCGGCATCCAGCGCGATCCGGTCGAGCCGGCGCTCCAGCGCGAGGCGGCCGCCGTTGTTGTCCACCACGGTGTCGGCGATGCTGGCGATCTCCGGCGCGCCCCGGGACGCCTTCACCTCGTCCCGTTCGGTCACATCCAGGGGGCCGGCGGTCCCGCGCACGGCCCGCAGTTCGACCGCGGTGTCGATGTAGGCGATAGCCAACTGATCACCGAGCATGCGGCGCAGCTCTGTGGTGATGTCGAACTCGTGGAGGGACTCCAGGGTGAAGCGGTCGTGGAAGTGGTGCGCGCCCGCGTACCGGTCCAGGCCGTCCAGGAGAAGCTCGGCACGCACGATGGGCGCGATGGCGTACGGGTCGTCGATCCCGGCTCGCTGGGCGGCGTCTTCGATCAGGTAGCCGATCTTGAGCCGGGCGTACCCGTGGCGGGTGCGCAGGTACTCCGCCGCGGTGCTCTTGCCGCTCTCGGACATGCCGCCGAGCGCGACGATCCGCACGCCCGGCAGACAGGAGGCCGGCACCAGCTCTGTGTGGGGGTGCAGCCGGCGGCGCAGATCGTCCTGGACCGCGACGACGGGACGGCCGTCGACGACGACGACGTCGTCGAAGCGGTCCTCGGCGACCAGGCGGTGGATCTGCTCATGCAGATGGCGCTGATAGGCGGTGTAGGTGGACGTGACGCTCCTCTCGTGGGAGAGAGCCCGGGTGGTGCCGATCGCCGGGTCGGCGTGGTGCAGGAGGAGGACGCCGTGCTCGGCAGCCTCGGCGGTCTTCAGGTCCTGGGTGTAAGGCTCCAGCAGCATGCGGGCTCGCTCGGCGGCCTGCTCGCAGGTGAGGTCCTCGCGGACCGCGACGGTCGCGGCCAGGGACGCCTCCAGCATCGGGATGCCGCGATCCATGAGCCGCACACCCGCCGCCGGACCGCCTCGGGAGCGCTCGATGTAGGAGGCAGCCAGGACGTTGGCGACTTCCTCGACGGGGCCGGTGTCGAACCACCAGGTGCCCATGCCGTTCTTCTTGATTCCGGCCCAGCGGGTGTCGTGGGCGTCCAGCGGACCGGTCGGCTCGGCCGCCGAGCCGATCCGGCGCGCCAGGATGCCGAGCTGCTTGGTCTTGCCGGTGTTGTCCGCGCCACTCAGCGCGACTGTCACCACGTCGGCCACGTCGGCCCTCCGATCTGTTCTGGGCCTGCTCGAAGGCGGCCGGCCCGGGCAGACGAGTAGACCCAACACGCCCTGACAGAACCAGCGTTCGAAGGTCATGCAGGGGTCATGCGACTCTTCCGATCCGGTCCCCGGCCGGCCGGTCGGGTGCTGTGATGGACGTGTGGACGCGCTCCCCCAGCACCCTCTCGCCATCGCCCGGTCCCTTCACGGCCTGTCGCAGAGCGACCTCGCGGACGGGATCAAGACGGCGGCGCGCCGCCGCGACCGGCGAGCTGGCACGACCAAGCAGCAGATCTCCGTGTGGGAGCGCCCCGGGGCCCGGCCGCCGGGCCTGTGGTACCAGCAGCTGATCGCCGACGTCTTCGGCGTCGGCCCCGACCAGGTCACCACGCTCGGCTGGCCGTACTGGCTGCCCGGAAACGAGGCGCCCGTCCCCCTGGGAACCGGGGCGACGGTCGCCGCACTCAGAGAGGCACAACGCCGCGCCATGCTCAACCGCCGCACCCTCATCGGACTCGCTCCCGCAACCCTCGCCACGCTCGCGCGACAGTGGGCCACCCTCGACCCCGCCTTGGCGGCGTCCGCTGCTGAAGGCCAGGTAGTCGCCTCGGAGTTCGTCACCTGGCTCGAGACCAGCGTCCAGCACCTCACGAGCATGGCTACCGCCGACCGCCAGCACACCACACAACTCCTCGACAGCTACTACGACACCATCGTCGGTCTGCTCGAGAACGCGCTCTACGACGAGGCCACCGGAATCCGCCTGCATCAGCTCGCCTCCGGCCTCGCGCAGACAATCGGATGGCACCGCTTCGACCACGAAGACCACATTGCCGCCGGCCACTACTGGACCGCCGCCCTCCACGCAGCCCACCAGGCAGTGGACACCGACCGCGGGGCGGGCGTCTTGGCCGATCTGGCCTACCAGAGCATCTGGCTCGGTCAGGCGGCTCCTGCCGTCGATGTCCTCGACCACGCACTGACCCGCACCCAGAACTCCACCGCCCGCTCCCTGCTCCACCTGCGCAAAGCCCGGGCCCTGGCCATGAACGGCGATGCCCGCGGCTGCCGGCGCTCTCTCGACGCCGCGGAACACGCCCTCAGCACCGCCGCCGCCGCCCCGCCGGCCTGGTGCTCGTGGATGAGCCCGGCCGACCTCGCAGTCGACTCCGGCCGCTGTCTCATCGACCTCGGCGAAACCGGCCCCGCCCTCCACCAGATCACCCAAGGCGTCGCGCTGTTGCCGACCTCCCGTGACAAGACCCGCGCAGTGTTCCTCGCCTACGAGGCCGAAACCCTCCTACGCCAAGGAGAGATCGACCACAGCGCTGCCACCGCCCACGAAGCCCTAGTCCTCTCCCACCGGATCGGCGCCACCCGCTGTACTCGGCAGATCAGCAAGCTCGCTCCGAGCTTCGAACGCCACCTTGAAGTACAGGGCGTCCAGCAGTTCCTTCACACCGTCCACGGGACGCAGTTGCGATCCGCGTAGACGCATCTCGCCGCGCGACGTGGCGTAGGCGGCCCCGGTCCATTCCTCGATCTCCTGGGCGCCGGGGGCGACGTGGACGAGCGCCGGTTGCTGCAGCATCGGCTCACCGCCCGTGATGACGATCAGGGTGGGCCGGTGCCGTATGTCCCACAGGGCCTCCAGCTGGGCCAGGACAGCGTCGCCGGACATGTCCTTACGCCCGTGGAGGGGGTCCGCGGCGTCGTAGAGGTTGCCGCTGCGGGTCAACCTGGCGCGTTCCGGCGTGACGGCCCAGGTGTAGGCGGTGTCGCAGTAGGTGCAGGTCTGATCGCAGGCGAAGGTGCGGACGAAGAGGGCATGCCGGCCTGCGTCACTGCCCTCGCCCTGGAACGTGGGTACGTGAATCTCACTGATCTGTATGGGCGGATCCCAGGTGCCGTGGTGTGTGGTGGGTGCCGGTGCGCGTCACTGGAGCGTCCGGCGTGGGGAGGGGACGATCTCTTGAAGGGCGGTTGTGATCAGGTTGATCTGCAGTCCGGCGCTGGCTGCCAGAGGAAGCGGCTGGGGGCGCAGAGCCCGCTCAGTCTCGGCCAGCCACGCGCTGAAGTGCACCTCGATCTCGGCGGCCGCGTGCGCGGCCGGGACGGGTTGCCTGCGCAGTTCGCGCAGGAGCATGCCCGCGGCCCTCAGCGGCGAGAGGTATGCGATGTCCTGTCCGGTGGCCGCGGCCGTCGCGCGGTACTTCGCGGCGGTCTGCGTCATGATGCCGAGCGAGTCGTTGACCGCCGTCAGGAACGGGTCGCCAGGCTGCTCGGTGAACCGGTCAGCGACCGGGCGCAAGGCATCGACCGCGGTCTCCAGCCGGTGGGCCGCCGCCTCGGCGGACAGCTGGTGGATCTGACTCGCCCACATGGGCACTTCAGGCATCAGGACGAGCTCGGCGCCGTGTGCGAGCGCGGCGTGGGCAGGACTGGCACCGAACGGGCGCCGTCCGGGCGCGGTGGGCTGCATATCCTGCACGGGCGGCAGGACGAAGACGCCGGGCCCCGGACTGGTCCAGGAAAGCGCGTCGGAGGGAGCCGCGTCGACCGGGATCCGGCTGGCGTGCGCGGCCTTGTCCAGGACGGAGACGAGACGGGCGTCGTCGTGCCCCGCGATGAGCCAGGCGCCTTTCGTGTCGCAGTTGTGCAGGTCGACCAGGGCGGTCGGGCGGATCTCGTCGATGAGGTCCTGGACGGCCAGGGCCTCGGGCAGCGGTGCGGTGAATCCGGGGCGGGGCAGGGTCCAGTCCGGCTGGGTGTCCTGGGACGGACGGTAGAAGCCGCGGTGGTAGCTCTCCAGTGTCAGCTCCTCCCCTGCCGTCCACCATGTCTCGTTGAGAAGAGCGCCGTCCAGGTCGAGGGCGGGCAGGAAGTGCCAGGTGACATCGGGAAAGTCGTGGGGGTGGTGCGCCTGGTGGTCGGCCAGGGCCGCGATCGTGGCGAGGCCGAGGGGTTCGTTGGGGTGGGGCATCCCGATGACGAGGACGTGGCACGGCCCGTGCCCGACGGTGAGCAGTTCCAGGGCCCGGCCCGAACGGGTTCGTCCGATCGTCCGCTGGCGGCAGCGTTCGGGCAGCCGGGAGGCGAGATCGCTCAGTGCGGCGGCCAGTTCGCTCGTCGAGGGCAGGCGCGGGGGCAGGTGCTGCAGGGCCGGGTGTCCGGTATTAGGCATGGAGGTACCCATCTGTGTGCTGAAGGGGTGCTTGCGGGGCTGGTGGAGGCGGCTACACCGAGGGGGTGCCGTGCGGTGCGGCCGGAGTGGCAGGCTGGGCGGTCAGGCGAGCGTGTGGAAATGTCGGCGGTCGATGTCGCTGACCTGCTGGTGGTGCGCGTCGTCGATGGCCCGGGCGAGGGCCGTGTAGTGCGTCACGGCGCTGTGCCCGAGAGCGCGGCGGGCTAGGTCACTGTTCTCGAACCGGGCGGTGGCGTCGTACAGGGTGCGCGGCAGCGGGGTGCTGTCGTCGGTGTCGTATCCGCTGCCTGCGACCGGGTCTGGGCACTTTCCGTGTTCCGTGTGGCCGTCCACGATCGCTGCGATGGCCGCGGCCACGAGCAGGTAGGGGTTGGCGTCGGCTCCCGCCAGACGGACCTCCAAGTGCTGGGCGTCACCGTTGCCGACGACCCGGACCGCGCAACCTCGGTTGTCCCAGCCCCAATTGAACGCGGTCGGGGCGAACGAGCCGGGACGGTGACGGCGGTAGGAGTTGGGGGTGGGGGCCAGCAGCGGCATGAGATCGGGCAGGGCGCCCAGCAGGCCGGCCACCGTCCGCTGAAGCAGCTGCCCGTCCGCGTGCTCGGCCAGGAGCGGCCGGTCGTCGGCCTTCCACAGGGACAGATGGAGGTGGAGCCCATTGGCGACCCCGGTCTCGGGGGCTGCCATGAACGAGGCGGTCAGGCCCCGGCATTCGGCGAGGCGCGTCGCGGCCATCTGGAACCGGATGTGGGTGTGGCAGGCGTCCAGGACGTCACCGTAAGGAAAGGTGACCTCGATCTGCCCTGGGGCCCCCTCGTATTTGATCGCCTCGACTGGGTGCCCGCAGGCGTCCAGGGCGCGCGCGAGTTCCGCGGAGTAGTCGTCCAGGACGGATGGTGCGGCCGTCGAGTAGTCCAGGTCGCGGGTCGCGACCCGCTCCGGGGTGCGGTAGCCGGCCTCGTGCAGCTCCTCGCGGGTGCCGCGGTAGAGCATGAACTCAGTCTCCAGGCCGATCTTCAGCCCGTACCCGAGTCGGCTCAGCCGTGCGAGCTGGTTGGCGAGGATGGTCTGCGGGTCGACGTCGAGGTACTCGCCCTCGGGGGTCATGGCGCGGCCGAAGCAGTGCACAACTCCCGGTTCTCCGGGGCAAGGACGCAGGCTGTTCGTATCCGGTTTGATGCGAACGTCGGGGAACCCGGACCTCCACGATGCCAAGGAGGTGACGGGGACGTTGTGGCCGTCGCTGGCCATCAGGTACCCGCACATGTCCGCACCTTGTGTGGCGACATGGTCCAGGAAGTGGCGGATGCCGTACCGCTTGCCCTTGGGGCGGCCATGCGGGTCCACTACCGTGAGCAGCACAGACTCGACCGGCTGCTCGGTGCTTCTGGCCCGCTGCTTCAGGTCGTCCAGTGTGATGGGCGGGCGTCGTCTGGAGAGCCCGCCGGCACGGTGCTCGGCGGCCGGGGTGAGCTGGTGGTCGGGCATCTCAGATCGTCTCGTAGTCGGGGTCGGCGTCCTTGCCTGAGCCGGACCGCTCGGGCGGCAGGTTGTAGTTGTGGTGACCGGCGACGCGGTACCAGAACCACGCCATGAGCAGCACGACGGCGAGTGCGATCGGCGCGTAGTTGAAGGTGTCGACGTTGATCGGGTTGCTCTGAGGCAGGAGGAACAGGATCGTGACCGCTGCGATCCATACGACGGCGAAGGCCGAGACCGGATCACCCCAGCGGCCCAAGTTCCACGGGCCGCGCTTGAAGGTGCGCCGTTTCCGCCAGCGCAGGTAGATCGGAATGCCGTACGCCGGCGTGATCCCGATGACGTTGATGCTGGTGATAGCCGCGTACGCGGTGGCCGAGTACAGACTCGGCACGGCGAGCAGCGCGGCGGCGCCGACCGAGAGCCACACCGCGGCGACCGGTGTTCCGGTGCGGGCACTGACCTTGCGCCACAGACGGGAGCCGGGCAGGGCGCCGTCGCGCGAGAAGGCGAACACCATTCGCGCTGCCGCGGCTGTCTCTGCGTTGCCGCAGAACAGCTGGGCGCCGATGACGACCAAGAGCAGCACCTTGGCCGCGCCCAGCCCGAGCGCGTCGATGAAGATCTGCGCGGGGGGTACCCCGGTTGCAGTGGCCTGGGTGCCGGCGTAGTCCTGGATGGCCAGCAGGAGGGAGGCGATGAGGACGAATCCGGCCAGCCAGGACCAGCCGATCGCGCGCACGATGCCTCGGGCCGCCGTCACTGAGGCGTTCTTGGTCTCCTCCGACAGATGCGCGGACGCGTCGTAGCCGCAGAACGTGTACTGGGCGAGGAGCAGGCCGAGAGCGGCGGCGTAGATGGGGCTGGAGAACCCGGTGTCGTTGACCAGGGTCGTGAATGCCCAGTGCGGGCTGCGGTGGTGGGCGGGCCACAGGAGCAGGGCCGCTGCGATCACTGCGACACCGACCAGATGCCACCACACGCTGATCGAGTTCAGCAGGGACACCAGCCGCACGCCGAAGAGGTTCAAGGAGGCGTGCAGGACCAGGATGCACAGGTAGATGACCATGATCGTGCCGGTGCTGGGCGTGATGCCCCACTGCAGGTTGAGGAATGCGCCGGTGAACAGGGCGCACCCGTAGTCGATGCCCGCGATCGCGCCGAGCAGGCCGAGCAGGTTCAGCCACCCGGTGTACCAGCCCCAGCGCCGTCCGTTCTTCCCGCCGAGCTTCTCGGCCTGGAAATACAAGGCGCCGCTGGTCGGGTAGGCGCTGGTGACCTCGGCGAGCGAGGCGCCGACCAGCATGACGGCACCGCCCACCGCGATCCAGCCCCACAACATCACGGCGGGACCGCCGTGCCCGAGACCGAATCCGAACAGGGTCATGCAGCCCGACAGGACGCTGATCACGGAGAAACTAATGGCGAAGTTACCGAAACCGGACATGCGGCGGTGCAGCACCGGTTTATAGCCCAGCTCTCGGAGCCGGGTGGCGTCCGCGTCCAGGGCGCCGGCTCGGCCAGAGCGTATGTCGTTCATGCGGAAGAACCTCCAAAGAGTCGTCGGGGACGTGCGGATGGGGCCGGATGGCCCGCGGCGCTCCGGCCGAGGTTGCGCGCCTCTGCCTGCGCCTGGTCGAGAAGGTGTGCGGCCTGTGCCGAGTTGCCGTCGGCGATGGACCGCCAGGGCTCACGCGACGCGTACGGAGCCATCGCCGCGAACGCGCGATCCGCGCCCTGGTGGTCGCGAGAGGCCCACAGGCTCAGCGCCAGATGGCTCAGGTCCTCGATGAGGCACTGGCCGCGCGGCTCGTCGCACTCCAGGAACCAGCTCCGGTCGGCCTGTTGGATGACGCGACGGATGCCGTCCTGCGACCACTCGTGACGCCAGAGTGCATAGCTCGCATGGAGACGTTCCTGGGGCACCAGGGCGTAGACCGGCAGCAGGTGCAGCGGGGATCCCGCCGGAGCGTGCGAGGCCGCCCAGGTGCCGACGTCGTAGGCGGGAGCGCCGATCGCGTGCGCGAACTGCAGCAGCCGGTGGTATGCCTCGCGGTTGTACGGATCACGCCGCTCGACCTCGTACAGCAGCGACCAGGGACCGTGGGGCAGCAGCGGCTCGGGAGGCCGCACCTGGTGTTCCGACCGGGAGCGGGCGATGTCGAGCTGTGCCAAGGCCAGCAGGCACACCCACGGCACCGGATCCTCGATCCAGGCGGAGGCCGCTTGGCTGCTGAGGCGGCGGGCCTGCGCCTCCATCGCCACAGCCTGCGGGTGGCCCATGCGTCCGGCGCGCAGAGCGCGGTGGACGGCCACTCGGGCGCGCAGCAGCAGGGCGGTGTAGCTGGTGGGCTCCTCGGTTACCCAGGCGTCTACGACGGTGCTCTCGGCGGCGGCCGCCGCCAGGACCTGGGAGCGGTACGTGCGCCGCGCCCAGGAGCCAGGGCCCTCCAGCAGGTCACGGGCGCTGGTCCAGCGGTGCGCCGCCAGGTCCTCTACGGCAGCTCGCAGGGCGTGGTCGTGGCCGGCAGGATCGTACGAGCGCCGCATCACCGCACCCTGAGGGGCGGCAGCAGGGCGGACGGTGACAGGCCGCGCCAACGGCGGCTGGCATGGGGGGTCATCAGTGGGGTGGTCCTTATCCGGACAGGGGCGGTGTGGAGGTCAGGCGGGGTGGGCGCGCACGAGGGCCTTCTCGATCTGGGTCTGGTAAGCAAGCAGCGTGGTGAGGGCGTTGAGCCACGCGCGCCACGCACTCTTGCTGTCACCGACAGGGCGGGTCAGCAGGTCGAGGGCCGCGATCCGACCCAGGGCGGCGATTTCAGGGCGGAGCAGGCCGGAGGGGTGACTGCGGTGGTACTGACGTGCCATCTCGACTGCGTCGTGCAGCCACCGCGGATTGCGGCACAGGGACTGCGGATGGAACGCGATGCGGGCGAGCTCCCAGGCAGGGTGCCCGGTGCACGGGCGCGGAGCGCCGATCCCCGTCAGCGTGATGCCCCAGTACAGAGAGGAGGGCTCCCAGGCCCCGTGAAGGGTCTGGGCGCGGTCTCGCAGCGTCGGGCACAGAAGTGCGACCCGCCGGCGCAGGCGGGCCAGCGCGGCAACGGTCTCACGCCGCATCGACGTCAACTGGAGCACGCGGCCGTTGTCCTGTGAGTTTGCGTTCAGCGCCCGGTCTGCTTTGCCTTGGTCGGCCAGCACCTCATCCGATGGTTTGTCGAGCCAGCCCAGCTCGGTGCGTGACGGCTTCGGATACGCGGCGAGCGCGCGGTGCACTCGCCCCAGGTGCATGCCTGCCAGGGACATCTGGACGCTGGTGAGTGTCCCGTGTGAAGGGTTTCCCCGCGGGCGGGCCAGGAGCGCGCATGCTGTGCCGTCGTCGCCGAGAGACACGAGACGTTGGTGCTGGTCCGGCCGTGCCTGCTCGATGCGGATGTCGGCGGCGCGCAGGAACGCGGCCGCATGCCACACCGCCGTGGCGTCGCTGACGGCCTCGGGCGGGTAGGCGACGAGTTCGTAGGCGTCGCCGATACCGCGCGCCGGATCTACTCTCCAGCGCCCGTTTTCAGCCAGTGGACCGTGCGGACCGTCCTGGGAGAACGGGGCTGTGATGGCGACGTGTCGAAGGCCGTAGCGGTCCTCGAGGACGGCTGCCACCTCCGGCAACGTCCATGCGGTCCCGGCCATCCGTCCCCCCTCGTCTTCGGCGACTACCGGCCACAGCAACGTGTCTTGTGATCAACGAAGTTGACTGGTGGTGAGCCAATCAGCACCATGTCGCCAGTTCCACGCCTACGGGCGTATGCCTCTGGGCATAACGTGCGGGCCTGCGTAAACGGGCGGAAGGAAATTTGTGGCCGGCAATCGAACGCCGATCTCTCCACACATCTGGGCGACCCCTCAGATGCGGGACGCTCTGGCGGCGCTCCCGATCGACGCCGGGGCGATCGTGCGCGAACTACGCAGGTACGGCATCACCCAGGGGCACGTCGCCGAACTGACCGGCCTGCACCAGGGCACCGTGTCTCGGCTGGCCCTCGGCGAGAGGAACCTCACGGACTACGAGAAGATCGTCTATTTCCTGGACGGACTCGGCGTCCCCCCGGACCTCTCTCCGGTAGCCCTTCCCGGCAAGACGACGGCTGCCCCGCGCACCGCGACGGCGTGGGAAACACCGGCCGAAATCGCCGCCGACCTCTCCCGCGTCATGGAGACAAACACCGCACGGCAGTCACTCGACCTGGTCGAACTCGCCCTTCACGACGTCCTGCAATCCTACGAGGCGGACGGCCCCACCGGCCCTCTGTGCCTGGCACACTCTGCGGCCGAGCTACGCCGATCCCTGAGCACCCTGGCCCAGGGGCGTCAGCCAGCGTCCGTCCACACCGACCTGTTCCGGCTCCTCGCACAGACCTCCGCTGTCCTGGGATACATGGCCGTCAACGCCGGCCGTCCCGCCTACGCGACCGCCTACTGCACCGCCGCGCTCACCCTGGCCGACGACATCGGCGACACCGCCACCATGATGTGGGTCCACGGCACCCTGTCCCTCGCCGCCTACTACCAGGGCACGTACGACCGAGCCGTCACACACGCGCGCGACGGCATCGCGCTCGCCCCGCATCACCCACAAGCGGTGCGGCTGCTGTCCAACGGCTCCGCGCGGGCCCTCGCCAAGCTCGGCGACCCGCGCGCCACAGACGACATCCAAGAGGCACTGCGCCTGAGCGAAGAACACGGGCTCGGCACTGGCCTGACCCCGTGCATCAGCCTCGCCCCCTACGGGCGGGCCCGCACCCTCGCCAACGCGCTGACCGCGCATGTCTCCCTCGGCGAAGGTGACTTGCTCGCTTACGAGACGGAGATCGCCGACGCCATCGAGGCAGCCGACTCCGCGTGGAGCCGCACTCTGGTGACCCTGGACCTGGCCGCGGCCCAACTCGCGAACGCGGAGATCGAGCACGCCATGATCCTAGGAGAGCGGGCTCTCGCCACCCACCGAGACGCCCCACCCATCCTGTCCGTCTACCAGCGCGCCCATGAACTGCACCGCCAGGCGCAGCCGTGGGCATCTCATCCCGCCGTCGAGGACTTCGCGCACGCCCTGCACCAGCTGGACGCCGCAGGGCACGGCTTCCAGCACACGACGCCGCTAGCTCGCCCCGGCGCGACGATGAGCCGCATCGAGTCCGCCTCGCGGCCGCGCGCCCACAGCCGCCGCTAACTCCAGCCCGCCGGTCTGCGACGATGCCCCTCACCTGCCGCCGACGAAGGGGTGCTCGTGATCCGGCCTGAGCCACACGCGAAGTCATTCCCTGCGATGCCGCCTCCCTACCCCGACGACCTGGAAAGCGTGGCGAGTCACGACTGGGCGGCCTTCTGCCAGCTCGAGGCGATGACGAACCACTGGGACCGCCCAGGCTGGTCCCCGACGACCCGCGCCTACTACTGGATGCTGACCTTCCAGGCTGACGCGTTCGGAGAGCAGCTCGATCAGTGCCGACAGGCCATCAAGCACCTACCGTTTGACCTGATCGACGACGACGGCCTCCACCTCACCCTCGGCAGAGTGGGCCTGACACGCGACGTGAACCAGTCCGCGCTGGAACGCCTCGCCCGCCGCGCGCAGCACCGCATACCCGCGCTCTTCGAACTGGAGGCCGCGCCCATCACGGCCTCACGCGGCGCAGTACGCTACAGCGTCGCGCCCTGGACACCGCTCCTGGCGCTGCACGAACATCTCTCCCTGGCCACGGCCACGAGCGGGCACTCCCCCCTCGCACCCACCAGCCGTCTGCGCCCCCACATCGGCATCGCCTATTCCTCCCAGGCCCAGGCGTCCCGCCCCGTGCGCGACGCCCTCGCACCGCTGCGCACCACCCCCCCAGTGACCATCGTCGTAGATCGCGTTCAGCTCGTTGAGCTGCGCCGTGAACTTGGCGCCTACCGCTGGAATCCCGTGCTCTCGCTCCCCCTTCGGTGAGCACCGGCGCCGGCGCCTCACCTGCGCACGGCCAGTCTGTCCCCCACGGCCGGCGGATGGTCGCGGCCCAGTAACTCGTGCGGGTCGCACCCCTGCGCGGCGGCGATCTCATCCACCGAAGACGCCTCACTGTCGGCTGGTCCGCGGAGCGACAGCGGGTGGCGACGCTCAGCTCTGCAGCATCGCCTGGAGGTCGCTCAGCGTCAGCTCGTTCGTTCCGCGATCGGCCGCGCCGCTCTGGGTCCAGGCGATGATCGCCGGGTGCGCATCCTCGTACGGGGTGCCGGCGGGAGTGGTTCCGCCGTCGTTGCGGGCGATCTGGGTGAGGTAGGCGGCCAGAGCGTGCGGGCCGCCGCCGCTGTAGCCGATGTTGTATTCGACGGCCTGCTTCTGCGGCAGGATCGCCAGGAGCCCCTTGTCGGTCCGGGCCCAGAACAGACCGCGGCCGGTGATGAAGCTACTAAAGATGTCGTCGGGGCGCAGCTCGAGCGGGGCGTATGTCGTGTAGCTCCACTGGTCGGTGCCACCGCCGCCTACGTGCTTGAAGTGCTCACCCACGACGGGCAGTCCGAACGCGGGGTCGTAGAAGGCCCGGCGGCAGGTACAGCCCGATCCGCGTGCGGCCGACGGACTGTTCTTGTCCTCCGTGACGCACGGGTGGAACAGCGACGGAATCTTCGACGACTCCACGAGCGTGCAGTGCATCGCGTTCGGCTCGCAACGCTCCAGCCTGCTCAGCCACTCCTGGAAGTGAGGTGTCACGGTCTGGGATGCCTCGATGTCCAGTTGGGCGTTCAGCGACGACGAAGCGATCCCAAGGCGGGCCTCGGTGTAGAGGACGAAGTGCAGGTACCCCGTGGTCGGGTCGGTCAGGTTCAGGTCGACTGGCTCGAAGGTCAACGTGGCGCTCCAATGCGGTGTGCTGGGGCGGCGGGGTCAGGAGACGCGGTGTTCCGGGCGCAGGGTCAGTCCGCGGTTGAGGAACTGCGCGGTGTCGTCCGGTCCCAGTCCGAGGGCGCGGGAGACGGCGGTGCCTTCGTCATTGCGGACGAAGGCGAGCAGAATCTTGCCGCTGGCGGGGTCGGCCATGGCCCGGCGGGCGGCTTCGACGGTGTGGGCGACGCACCCGGTGGTGCCGTCCTCGACGATGTCCCGGCGTGTGGTGTCGTCCCAGACGTTGAGCTGGAGGCCCGCGCCCTCCGCGGAGCAGTCCTCTTTGGAGTCTGCACCCAGGACGCACCGCCCGAGCAGCGCGGCGTGGGCGTGACGTTGGAGATAGACGGCCGTGCCCAGGAGCCGGTCGACTTCCTTCTCCATGTTCTCGCGCGCTGTCTCGGGGCTCACGAGCGAGGTCTTCGGGTCGTAAGGCTGCAGCCGGCTCTTCAGCGCCGCCAGGTTGCGGGCGAGGTCGTCGGCGACACTGAGCAGGCCCACCATGTTCACGTCGCCTCGCTGGCGCGGTGGCGGCAATTCGTCGGGGTAGCTCTCCAGCGGATCCAGCGGCTCGTGCAGGTCGGTCAAGGTTCCTCCCGTGTCGGTGCCAACGCCACGATTGTCAGCGGGTGTTGCCCGTGTTCGCGGGTGAAGTCGCAGATCGGCCACGTCTGGCCGGATGGCACCTCTGGCGGGCCTTGCCCCTCCGCTTCGAGGGCATCGAACACCCGCAGGGTACAGCTGTGGTGCGACACCATGTGGACCCAGCGGATCCGACCACGGCGTCACAGCAGGCGGCCTGCGGCTGCAGAAACAGGCACGGACACCGCAGGCGCGGCCGCGCCCCAGCCACCAACCAGAGGCACGACGGCGACGGGACAGCGCGGGGGCCGGCAGGCCGCGGCCAGAGCAACGGCGATGCGGCGCGAACGCGGGGGCGGGAGGCGGCGGGCCGGCCGCGGACCGGAGGCCGGAGACCGGAAGCGGGGACACGCGGGCGGAGCGGACACGACGAGCAGACCCGAGGGCGGGTGGCTTCGGACGTGTCAACGACCGCCTGTGGCATCGGGGTGCGACAGGGGGCGTTGTTCAGGTGATCAAGGCCCCGGCGATCCGCTGGACGGGCCCGGCCGGCCCGCACGGCCAGGACGAACGTTGGGCCGTCGCCCGGCGGCTACTGAACGACGAGTCCATCGCCACAGCGGACCGCGTCGCCGGTCTTCTCGTGCTGCTATACGCGCAGACAGCCAGCAGCATCCATCGCCTGACTACCGACCGCGTCACGCAGGACGCCGACCACATCCTGCTCCACCTGGGCGACCAGCCCATCCAACTGCCGGCGCCCCTGGACCGCTTCATGCTCGACCTGGGAGCGTCACGGGACACCGACACCCTGATCCGACACGAAGGCAACTGGCTCTTCCCGGGCCGCTCAGTAGGCCGGCCCATCCACGAGTCGCAACTGCTGCGACGGCTTCGCAGGGCGGGCGTCAAGTCGCGCCAGGGCCGCAGCACGGCGTTGTTCGCGCCCGCCCAGGAACTTCCCGCCGGGCAGTTGGCAAAGATGCTCGGCGTTCACGTCGGCGTGACCGTCACCTGGCAACGCGCGAGCGGCGGAGACTGGATGACGTACGCTGCCGCAGTCGCCGCTCGATCCGCAACCCGATCCGCCGCAGACGTCGACAACGCCTCCGGGACTTAATCAAGTTGGACCTCTTCGACCACGTCCCACGTGTAATAGCCAAGGTCGGGGCGTTGGTACTGATTGACGAGGTGGACGCGGTCGATGGTGACATCCACCCGAGGGGGCCGCAGCGCACGCAGTGCCCGGTTGAGCTCTCGGTCAGAGAAGTCCTCACGCACGTACGCTAGCGACGAATGAGCCCAAAACCGCAGCTCCCGGGCCCTCAACGTGATGCCGGGGACCTTCTCCATCGCGGTGCGGACGCGGCCGTTGAGCTCGGCCATGCCGTCCTCCGGGTAGACGGCGACGGTGACCGCGGTGACGCCGGGCCATACTGGGCCGAGCTGGACCTGGAACGGCTTCATGCCGGCCATCTCGGTGCGCAGGGTGTCGCGGAGCTGGTCCAGTTGGTCGTCGTTGATCGTGTGATGGATGCCCTGGACCGTGGAGTGCAGCCACTGCTCGGGGATCACGCCGAGCTTGTCGCCGTACTCGGAGAGCAGCTCGTGGTGGGCACGGGCGTACTCGCGGAATTCCGGGTACTCGCTCAGCAGCACGAGGGCGTGCGGGAAGGGGCCTCCGCCCTGCCAGATCTTCTTGGGGACGAAGAAGTTCTCCAACGCCGTTCTCCTGTCGTCTGGTCAGCTTCCGCACCGGACGGTAGTGCTGCCCGCAGCCCCTGTCACGCGGAGCGTTCACGAAACGTCTGTGATCGGAACCGCTGCCGTTCTCCCGCGGATGCGGCAAACACCGGACGATGCCTCCCTGAGCTCCACGGGCCGCACTGTCCGGGGTGGTCGCCGACCAGACCGAGGCCGAGCCCTCCGGTTGAGCCGGCACCGCCCCGCCCGGATGAGATTTCCGAAATTCGTATGCTCGTTTCTTGAATCCTCTATGGTGGCGACCAAAAGGGTTCCCGGAACCCGAATGTCGCGATGCCGGAGGGCAGTTGTATGTCGAGGTTTGAGAGCCTGCCGGAGGTCCTCACCCGGTCCGACTTCGCCTCGATGGTGGGGCGTGAACCGCGCAGCATCGAGCTGATGGCCAGCCGCGGACTCATCGCGGACCCGACGCACCGCAACCGCGGGAAGTTCGTCTGGGAGGAGGAGCCCGCGATGGGCTGGTTCCGGACGCTTCACGAGCACGCGGTGGTCGTACCCGCGAACGAACTGGCCGAGGAGGAACTCGCCAGGCACGGCGTCTATCTCTGCCCGCTCAGCAGCAGTCACGTGGGCCTCGCCCGCCCCCAGCTCCTGGTGATGTACCGGCCGGGCGGCCAGGGCAAGGTCTTCGATGTGACCGCGGTGGAGACCATCCACCAGCAGGTCCCCGGAACCCGGGACACGGCTGCGGCGACCCAGAGCATCGTGCGCGACGGCGAAACGCTGAACGCCTCCGGGAAGCCGTGGACCGTCTTCTACCTCACCGAGATCGGCCCGATCGAAAGGATCACGCCGGTGATCCAGCAGGGGCGGTACCTGCCCGTCGACCGCGTTCGGAAGGCGCTGACGTCCGGCCACCTCGTCGTCCCCACCCTCGACGAGGCGTTCCCCGCCAGGAAATGACCTTCGCAGGAACGGGCAGCGGGATGCCTCGCTGCAAGTCGTCCCCGGCTCCGTTCGGACAGGGAGGGATGCCGACCTGGCCAAAGTCCCCGTTCAGGTGATCCATCTTGAGATCACCGATCAGCGTCTGGATTCGAGCGTTGTCCAGGACGCAGGGATTGCCCTGTATGGACGGCCAATTCCTGCTGGAGACGGTCAAGAACGGGCAGCGCCTCGATCATCGCTTGCTCGGCTTGTTCAGCCAGAGCCCATGTGGTGACGGTGGACGGCTGCGGGAACTCGGCACTCATCTGACGGTAGGAGTTGACGTCGGCCGGTGGGACGGTGCCCGGCGGCGGGCCGCTCCCTTGGCTCTGGGCCCAGTGCTCCATCCAATTCAGGCGTAGGGCACGCAGTCCCTCGACTGCAGCGGTTGCCTCCACCACCATGCTCCGCAGCCCGGCCGAGATCGGAGCGGCAGCCAGGTCGGTCAACGCTTCATACAGTTTCTGGCTGTGATGGACTGCCTGCACAGCCGCATACCCGGGCTCGCTCGGCACCCCCCACAGGCTCACCGGGGGTGTAGTGCAGATCACCCACTGCGCCCGCCACCTTGAATGCCGCACGTCATCCGCCCGACCGTCGTCAAGGTTCATTTCGCCTCCTGCCGCCGAGTGTCGCAGTCAAGGTAATTGGATTCGGTCAGATCTCAGCGAAACCGAACACGAGCCCCCGCTCAAGAACCGGGCGCCCGTAGGCTCAGTCCACGGCGGTTTCGTCGGCGCCCGGGCTGAGTTGCGCCGCAGGGGAGATCCTAGGTGAGGGAAGAAGTGGGCGGACCGGATGCTCGAGGACCTGGAAAGGCTGCACAAGGACGGCGCGTACTGCCCACCCCTCTATCGCCGGCTGATAGGTCGCCTGCGCGACGGGGCTGCTGAGTAGTGGGCGGCTGGAGGAAGCTCGGCAGCGAGCAACTGCACCGGGGACCGTTCCTGTCCTTGCAGAGGGACGACGTCATACGGCCGGACGGAAGCACCGCCACCTACGAACACGTCCTCGTCCACGACACGGTCAGGGTTGTGGCCCTGGACGGCCGGGGACGTGTACTGCTCGTCGAAGACGACTTCTACCTCCAAGGACGCCGGATGATCCACCTACCCGGCGGCGGCACCGACGGAGAGGACCCCGCGAAGGCGGCCCGACGAGAGCTCGCGGAGGAGACCGGGCTCGTGGCCGACCGGATCGTCCAGTTGGCCACGCTGGACCCGTTGCCTGGAGTCAGTTCCGCTCGCCTGCACCTTTTTGTGGCAACGGGCTTTACTGCTGCGGATGTGAGCAACGTCCGCTGCGACGTGACCGAGGTCGGCATGACGGCGGAGTGGTGGCCCCTGGGAGACGCGAAATCAGCGGCGCACTCCGGGCGGATTACCGAGGCCGGGAGCGTGGCCGGTCTCCTCCTGACCCTCCATGAGAATGCCACTTCTCCGGCCTGACCGGAGCACATCGCTCTTGCCTGTCACGCACTCCGAGCCCGAGCGGCCCGTCACAGCAGACTTCGTGGAGGAGCTGGTCGCCCCGCAGCATCAGAGCAGCGCCCGGCGGCAGTCCACGCACGACGGGCCCGAGCACGCACGGGAGCGTTCCAGTTCCAGACCCTGCTGGACGGTCAGTTCGCGACGTGGAATCCGAGCGTGCCACGCACCCGATCCAGTCGAACTTATGATCCGAGATTCGTGATACCGATACCGTGAGCCGGTGGATGACGACCTCCTGCAGCAGATCGAGACGGTTCGGTTCCCCTCGGCGTGGGCGGGCAGCATCGCCTGGCGCAGGCCCTGATTGGATGGCATTTCAGCATCCCGTTGCCGCGGTGCACGCGATGGCCGCCCTCGTCGCCCGCCTGTACGACCAGCCCGAGGTGGTGCCAGATCGCGGGAGGGCCATCCTCGAACTCGCTGAAATGACAGGGAAGATGGGCAAGCACATCTTCTAGCTCAGACAGGGGAAACCGGAGCCATCCATGAGCAGTCGGAAAGCGGCAGACGCCGGACCATGGGCGGAGGCTGTCCGCCGTTCCACGGCGGCAACCACCGCTGCGCGCCCAAACGACATGGCCGAGAACTGCTGGGATGGCGTCGCGATGCGCAACATCATCGCGATCGTGCTCTACGCCAAACATGTGCGCGACGGACAGCCGATCGAATCGATCACCTGGAACGCGGTGCTCTGGCAGCTGCACGATGACCGGCGCGTCGAGGCGCTGGCCAACGAGGTGCTGCCAAGGGCCGGCCACAACCTCGCACGCACGGCCGCAGCAGGCGATCCGGTGGCCGAGACGTGGCGCTGGCTAACCCGAACTTGGGACCCCCACGCCCCAACGAATGGCTTCAGCCCTGTGTCCGTGGGCCAGGCGCAGCGCGAGGTGACCAGCTGGGCGCCGGACACTCCGGAACCGCGGTGGGGCGGGCTGACCCGGGGAATCGGGCGCGGTCTACCCGACCCGGCCCTGAAAATCTGCACACCTTGGGCAGCTAGCGTCATCCAGACGACGATTACCGCCGAGCGCGGTGGACACCACACGCACGCCCGTGTCGAGGTCACCGCCGGGCCCTTCGTAGGACAACGCGGGTACGTACGGGACTCGGGATGGTTCTTCAACGACGAGAACGAAACGACAGAAGGGCCAGCCGGGTACGTGGTCGACCTCGACGACGTCGAGGGTACTGAGGACCTCGATGCCGACCAGCTTCAGGCATGCGGGGACCTAAGCTGGCCGTACCGGCGCGACGGCACGCTCAAGGCCCCGTCATGCCCACCGGGTTCGTGACCGCATCCGCCGAGAACACGTCGGCAGAAGAGTCCAGGGCGGCGCGAGCCGAGGAGAGGAACGCGGTCCTCGCCTGCTCCACCTCGTTGGACGGGCTGCCGCCAGCACGTTGAGCGAGCGAGGCAAGGTGGCGAGCAGCCTCGACGACGTCAGCGGGACCGACCAGCTCCAGGACGCCCAAGGCGCCGGCGACCGCCCTCCGGTCCTCCACCGCCGGTACGCCGATGGTGCCGAGCGCGGCATCCACGCGTACAAGGAACTCAAGGTAGGCCGGCCGGCGTTCGTCCCGCTGCCGCTGGTCTCTCGCAGCGTCAATCCTCAGCGCTAGGAGGGCCGCCACAAGTGGCTGTGCGCCCGCCGCAAGCGGCTGTGCGCCCGTGGGCGTCTTGACCTTAATGGGCCTGGCGAACCATGCAGTGGTCAGGCCGCCCGCTATCGCCGCCGCTGCAACCAGGAGCACCGTCCCCCAAGGAGTCATGCCGCAATGCTGCCAGAGCGCGGCGCTCCCCGTACCGGCATTCCCGTTCTGCCCCTCGTCCACCGCGGTGCGGGACGCCACTGCTACTTGCGCGCAAGACCTGGCAACTTCCCGCTTCGGCAGGCGGTTTGGGTGCAAGTCTCGGCAACCTACGGGAATCACAGCAGAATTCGGCGCAACTATCCGCAACTCCAGGGTCACGGATCATGCCGGTCCACGAAACTCACGGCGACCGCCCCGCTCCCCTTGGAGGATCCCATGAGCCGTGCGCACTCCTACCTCGGCGACCGTCCACCTACCGTCGACGAGCTGTATGCCGAGGTCGCCGCCCTGGCCCGAGCGCACGCGGACGTCTGCGAGCTCGTGACGATCGGGAAGTCCCGGCGCGGCGACGACCTGACCATGCTGATCGCCCCCGGCGACGGGCCGACCATCCAGGTCATCTGCGGCCCGCACTGCAACGAGCCGGTAGCTCTGGCGACAGTGTGGGCGCTCGCGCGGTACGTCGTGACCGTCCCGGAGGCCCGGCGCTGCTCCTGGTACATCCTGCCGTGCATCGACCCCGATGGCGCGCGCCTCAACGAGGCTTGGTGGAAGGCCCGCGATCCGACACTGGAGTCGTTCCACCGTGGGTTCTTCCGCCAGGCTCAGGCCGACCAGCCCGAGTGGACTCTGCCCCGCACGGGCTTCGACGGGGTGCTGCCCGAAGGGCAGGCCGTTGCCGATGCCATCGACCGGGCCGCTCCAGACTGCCTGGTCAGCCTCCACAACAGCGAAACGGGCGGGACGTTCTGCCTGGCGGCCGAACCATATGCGGCACTCGTGCCGATCCTGGAACAGGCTTCCGCTCGGCACGCACTGCGGGTGGAGGTCGAGCCGTCGGACGCGCTCGGCCTCGAGTCGCCAGGCCCCGGAGTCCACGCCTTCAAGCCCATCGAGCAGATGCTGCCCGCTCCCGGCAGCGGCCGTCGGACGTTCGGCAACAGCAGCGTGCACCACGCACGTGACCGGGGCGCCACCCTGGCCTTCGCGACCGAGATGCCGATGTGGACGAGCCAGCCGCACCAGTTCCCTGCCGCGGATGCCGCCCGTCACCTAGAGACCACGGCAGCAGTACTCGCACCCGTCGCTGCGCTCCTGCCGGAACGCGAGAACGACCCGTACCTGCCCGCCATCATCGACCGGCTCGGCATCCACGCCCTGATGGCCGCCGCCTACCGGAACAACCCCGAAGCGGGCGCCGGCCAGGACCTCGCTCACCTCGGCCCACTACGCGGAGCCGGTATGCTGCTGCGCGCCCTCGACGCCGAGCTGGCCCGCGGTGCCGACCCGGCGCTCAAAGCAGCACGGGACGAGATCGACGCCCACTTCGTGCGCTGGCTCGCCGCTACCGAGACCGCGCTGCGGCCCGAGCCGATCTCCCTCGCCCGTACGGCCGGGTTCCAGCTCGACATGATCCTCTCGGCGTCCGAGACTGTGATCGGCTGATAGACGCTTCCGCCGCCGGGCTTAACGTTCCGACTGCACTAGGGAGGACGAGATGTCCTGGCTGCAACTCCTACTGAGCGACCCGGATCGTTATTCTGCGGCCCATCCACTCACGTGACACAGGGGTCCTCATGGACGCACTGCTGGACTTCGTCGCGGCAAACCTCGACGCCGACGAGACCGTGCTGCTCGGTGAAACACCCCCAGCGAGACGACGACCGTCGACGACGCAATCCTGTTGTCAGAGGACTGGAGGCACATCGTCCTCGGAGAGAAGCGGGCGGCGACGCCTGAGTGCAGGACAACGATCCAGGCCAGGCGCCGCGCTCTGTCGTACCACGAGCACTGGTGCGAAGGAGATTGCATGGGCGCACTCGGGGCGAACATCCTTCTACGAGGCCGTCCGGATCGTGGCGTGCAAGTACGCCGACCGGCCGGGCTTCCAGACAAGGTGGCGCGTCGCGCGACGTCCCGGTGGCCGAGGCCCCGGCCACTCCAGCAACGCCAGTTGACGACTTCCGTCGACGGCCGCGCCCGACCGCTACCGGGTCGGGCGCGGCCGTCGTTCCATGTTCAACGTGCCGACCGGGCGAAGGCGCGGCACGCCTCGGCCGTGTCAGTGAGCATCGGGCCTTGGCGGGACGTAGCTGATCTGCGTCGCCGCGTCGTAGGGCGCGAAACTGATCACACCGCCTTGTAGCGCGCGAAGAATTCGCTCTCGGCCTCTGAGATGCGGCGCGGAGCGCCCGTTTCCAGGTTGTAGGCGGCCATTTTCGTGGTGGCCTCGGCGTACGTGTGCTCGCCGTCCCTGATCGTGTACGCCAGCTCGAGCCGCGCGCCTCGACAGGTGACGACCCAGACATCCACGTGTACGGGCTCATCGCGGTAGTCCAGTGGCGTCTTGTAGTCGATGACGGACTGCTGGACCACGAAGGCGTGCCGTCGTCGCTCGGCCTCGTCCGTCGGCAGCAGTTCCTGCACCATCCTCGTACGTGCTTCTTCGAGGTACGTCAGGTAGCGGCTGTTGTTGACGTGCCCGTAGCTGTCGGCGTCGGCCCAGCGCAGCGGGAGGGAGTAAGTGAACGTGGGCATGAGGTTCTTCCTGGCAGAAGGCGGGTGGCTTCGGAGGGTGCACGTTGGGGAGCAGCACGGTCGGCGGCTTCCCGAGGGCTTCTGATGGTCTAGGACTGGCTTGTCTCCCGGGTTACAGACCAGCCGTCGTCACCATTTTCGATCTTGTGCAGGACTTCACGCAGCACTCGCTGCTCGGTGTCGCGTTCCTGGAGGAGCTGTCCGATGCGTGTGGTGGCCGCGTTCGGCTCGGCCGGCAGCGCCGCGCGTACGAGCTGGAGCACTTCAGCAAGGCACGTTCCGTGTACGGCTTCCCGCGGTACGCGGGCGATGACGGTGGCCGGCTGTACGTGCGTGACGGACCAGCAGCCGGTCGCCTCCTCGACTGCCCAGACAACGGTGCGCTGGTCGGGCGCGAGCGTCAGCTGCGCGTCGGGGCCCATGAGCTTGCTGATCGCCGGTATCGGGACGCCGTTGCTCCCGGCCAGCGCTGCGGCCTCTCCCGGAGTCGCTACGACCATGCGCGATGAGAGGGCCGCGGCCTCCCGCCTCCAGCGGGTGGCCGCGTCCTCCGCCACCCGATTCTGCGTGTGCCACTGCGCTGCTTCGACGTCGTGCTGGTCGGACGCCGTGGCGGCCCAGGCGTTCCGGGCGCCTCCGAGTGCGTCGTGCTCGTCCTCGCCGCCCTCGACCCAGGTGATCACCACGAACCGGCACTCAGGCATGGATGCCGGGTACAGAACGTGGCTGACGACTTCGACCGTCTCCCAATCCAGCGTCGGTATGTTCATTCGGAAGACGTGGCCGTCGCGGGTCTCGCCCATGTCCTTCTCGGTTTCCCAGAGGTGGCGGACGTCCGGGTCCTTCTTGACCTTCTCGATCAGTTCGCGCAGTTCGGGGTCGTGCCGCCGTGTGGCCTCGGCGAACTTGAGTATCTTCACGTAGGCCGAGGCGTGCAGATCCCAGTCCTGGTACTGCGTACGCGCCTCAGGCGACAGCAGGGCCCACAGGATGAGGTTGGCTCCCGGCTCCATCACCCAGGGCCACCATTCGGCCATGGCGGTGTTGAATCCGAGGATGTTCCAGTGCTGGTCGCACAGGTAGGCAGGGCTGGGCATCTGCCGGTCGATGAGCAGCCGCAGAGCTTTCTGCAGCTCTGGCTGGCCGGCACCACGCGGTGGTATCAGGGCCGAGCCGATGTTGTACAACAACAGCGCGTGACGCTCGTCGCGGTCCAGCCCGAGCAGGTTCGCCAGTGATTCGCACTGCGCGGGAGTGAAGCGTGGTGGCGTGGCGCCTTTCTCTATCTTGCGATAGGTGCGCTCGCCCATGCCGAGCGCTTTAGCTGTCCTGGGCTGCGTGACGCGCGCGTCACGGCGCCACCGGCGTAGCAGGGCGCCGAACCCCATGAACTGGCCAGCGAGTTGCTTCGCGCTTCCCTCTGAGGAGATCTCCGCTTCCGCTTCACCGGCGCGGTCGTATCCCGGTTCCTTCGCGGTCATGAGGCCCTCCCTTGTCGCTCTACCGGGGAGACACCTGTTCCTGGGCACAAAAAAGGAGGTCGACACGATTGCCGACCCCCCGCCTTACTGCTCCCCGCTAAAGACGATACGCAAGATCTGAGTGATCTTGACCAGCTGTGGCATGGGCCACAAAGCGCTTACGTGATCTTGTGCCGCCGTAAAACCTGCACGTCAACCCCCTCAAGGGCACCTGCATCGAATGATGCATCCCCTCCAGCGATCCATGATCGCTCCGCAAAACCGGCAAATGTTTGCCGGTTTTCGTCCGCCCGCGAATTTGCCGGTCTAGACCAGTCCTGAGGAGCCTCCTCGCAGGACTGCAAGATTGCCTCATTCCGCTTGCCATGCAAGCGACTTGCCCCATTCACGCAGACACGAACAGACTCCGGCAGCCGCCGCCACTTACGTGAGCAAAATGGGGCATTGGCGACCCGTTGACTGCCTCTCTGCGGTTTGGCTTGAATCCTTCTGTCAGCGGGTTCAACGAAACCGTCGAGGACACGGTGCAGATCATCGCGAGTCGCGCGCAGCGCAGGGCTCATATGCCCTGACCTGGTCCGGGCCCTTGACGAAGACGTGTGTCGATGCGCCCCCTTGCGGCAGTCGCAGGGGCCGTTTCACGGCCTGCTCCTCGCGCAGGCATGAGCCGCTACGCGTCACAGCACGACCCGCCTCCCGCGTGTCACACCCTTCGGGCACGGCAGTGAGGCATGAGCAAGAGGAAGACCTATGTGGTGGCGAAACAGCGGCCTACTCTCGGAGTCGGGGTCGCCCTTGTTGAAGGTGCCCCGCCAGCGGGTTGCCGCGGCCGACCGTGCCCGGGGGCTACGCCCGCGCCGTGCTCTGCGTCCCGGCACGGGCGAGCGGGATCTGCAGCGGCGCCTTCGACACCAGCTGCGCGCCCTGGACGTCCAGCCGCCGCTGGACGTTACGGCGCTGTGCCGTGCGCTGGCCGACAAGCGGGGCCGGCACATCGAGCTGCGCCCCTACCCGATGCCGATGCCCGGCCCTCTGGGCCTGTGGGTCGACACCCCCGCCGCTGACCTCATCGTCTACCAGCAGCACACCACGCGGCTGCACCAGGACCACATCATCCTGCACGAGGTCGGGCACATCCTGGCCAACGACGACGAGGTCATTACCGAGGACCCCGAGGATCCAGCCGAAGGCTGGTGGGCCGGCATGCTTCCCGCCCTGAACGCCGACAGCATCCGCCGGGTGCGCAAGCGCTGCGCGTACGACTCCGAGGAGGAGTGTGAGGTGGAGCTGGGCGCCACCATCGTCCTGGAGTGGTCCTCCGTGGTGGACCACACCACGCCGGCCGTCGCCATGGACCCCGCGGCCCGTCGGATCAACGCGGCCCTCAGCGGCAACCGGGGGTGGCTGTGATGGTGACCATCTTCTTCTTCGCGGCCCTCGCGGCGGCCATCGTCTGGAAGATCCGCCAGGTGATCCGGGATCCCTGCAACGCTCCACTGCGCTCGGTGACCCTCTGTCTGGTCTGCGCCGCCGCGTCGTACCCGCTGGCCATGCCGGGCGGAGCCTCCGGGGTGGACGCGGTTGCCGGCCATGGCGCCGCCAAGCTGATGCAGAACGTGCTCCTGCTGGCCACCCTGTTCTTCCTGATGTGCTTCTACCTGCACTCAGCCGCCGACGAACAGACCGGGCGACGCCGCGCCCGCCGCGAGCGTGTCGTCCTCTTCCTCGCGATCGCCGCGCTGGTGGCCATCGTCGCGAGCGGCCACGAGGTCCTGGCCGGGAGCTTCTCCACGGCCGACATGACCGTCCCGCAGGCGGCCGGCTTCTACCTGCTGGCGGGCCTGTACATGATGTACGCGCTCGGGGCTGCGTTCTGGTGGACCCGCCGCTACGCGCGACTGTCTCCCCGGCCGCACTCCACGGGGCTGTGGATCACCGCCGTCGGACTGGCCGGCATGGCCTGCGCCTGCGCGATCCGCGCCGCCTTCGTGATCATCCGAAGCTTCGGCGGCACCGTCCACTCGGGCCTCAACGCCGCTGCGGCCCTGCTGCTCGTGATCTCAGTCACCTTGTTCGTCGTCGGCGTCAGCTACCCGATCGCGCGGGCCCGGATCGCAACAGTACGGATCTGGCACCGCCACCGCCGCGTCCACCACCGACTGGAACCCCTGTGGGAACTGCTGGCCGAGGCGTACCCGGACAGTGTGCTGCAGCCCACGGCGAAGTCCTGGCGGGAGCGGTGGGGCGCCCGGAACGTGCACCGCCGCTACCACCGCCGCGTGGTGGAGTGCCGCGACGGCCTGGTGCAGGTCAGCCCCTACCTGACGGCGGAGAGCGCCCGGGGCGCGGTCTTCGACGGCGCCCCGCCCGAGCTGCTGGCGCGGAACCTGCGGGACGTGCTCGCCGCCGGTGCACCCGGCGCATCAGGCACAGTGGAACCGGTGGCTGCGGTTCCTCTGGCCCTGCCCTCGCGGCAGGGTCCGGATGCCGATGTCGAGCAGCTGGTGGCGCTGGCGGATGCCCTTCGTGCCACCACCCCTCGGAACGTGTCGGTCATGACGGCCGCGAACCACGGTTAAGCACAAAGGAGTTACGCATGTTGATCTGTGCCGGACGAGTCCTGACCGGGGACCGTGGCCAGTACCTGACCGACGGAGCCGTCCTGATCAAGGACGGTCTGATCGCCGCCGTCGGCAGCCGGGAAGAGGTCGAGGCCCTCGTGCCGGCGGACGAGCCACGCCTTCACTACCCCGTCGGCACGCTGATGCCCGGACTGATCGACGCCCATGTGCACCTGGCTTTCGACGGGGGCGCCGACCCCGTCGCCACGCTGGAGCAGCAGGACGACGAGGCGCTGCTGGAAGGGATGCGATCCCGCGCCGAGCAGCTGGTGCGGATCGGCGTGACCACCGCCCGTGATCTGGGCGACCGCGGTCACCTCGCGCTGCGCCTGGCCAAGGAGATCGAGCGGGGCGCCACAGCGGGGCCGCGCGTCGTCTCCGCGGGCATCCCCGTGACCCCGCCCGGGGGGCACTGCTGGTTCCTGGGCGGCGAGGTCTCCGGCGAGGAGGAGATCCGCGAGCTGGTCCGGCGCAACGCCGAGGCCGGCGCTCAGGTGATCAAGGTGATGGAGACCGGCGGTGGGCTCACCAAGGGCGGCGCCAAGAGCCACGAGACCCAGTTCGCTCCGGCCGACCTGGCCGCGCTCGTCGATGAGGCCCGCGCCGCCGGGCTGCCCGTCGCCGCTCACGCGCACGGCGTCGACGGGATCACAGCGGCCGTCGAGGCTGGGGTCGACACCATCGAGCACTGCACCTGGATGACCGAGGACGGCATCGAGGTCCACGACGACATCCTGGAAAAGATCGTCGCGAAGGGCATCCACGTGTGCCCGGCGGTGAGCCCGCACTGGAAGATGCTGCCGCGCTTCTTCGGCGAGGAGAAGGCCCAGGCGATGTTCGACGCGGTACGACAGATGGCCGACGCCGGCGTGTGCCTGATCGCAGGCACCGACGCGGGTGTGCAGCGCGCGGGCCACGACGGGCTGATCGCCGCGCTGGAGTTCTACGAGCACCTGGGCGTGTCCAACGACCGCATCCTGGAGATGGCCACCAGCGAGGCGGCGCATGCCCTGGGCGTGGCCGACCAGACGGGGCAGATCAAGGTCGGTTACAGCGCCGACATTCTCGTCGTGGACGGCGACCCGTTGACCGACCTCACTGCCCTGGAGGACGTCCGGGCTGTCTTCACCGGTGGCGTCCGCCGCTACCGCCCCGGCCATGCGTAAACGGCCACACGCCGGATGAGAGGACTACTGCTTGGGGCCCTCGGCCCCGGGCAGGTCCCGCTGCTGCAGCTCGGCGGCGGCCTTGTTGATGAAGGCGAGGAGGTCGGCGCTGAGCCCTTCCTTGCCCAGGCCGCGCGCCGCCATCTTGCCGACATTGCCCGAGGCCAGGAGCTGCAGCCCCTCGACGACCTGGCGCGCCGTGGCCTCGTGGGGCTGGAAGTACATCGGCGATACGCCGAACACGGCCGCGAGCCCTTCCCGGAGCGCAGGAGACGCCTCGGATTCAGCGCCGGTCCGCAGTGCGCAGATGCTGTCCTCGGTGGCGATGGGGGCCCCGGCGTATTCGTTGACCTGGCGCGCGAGGTCCTCGTCTGACGGCTGCGCCTTCGGGCCTTGGTACGAGTGCGCGAGCAGATAGCTGATCTTCTCGGCCAACGACTTGGGGACCTCCGTGGCGGGTGGCGGGGCCTCCTGCCCGAATGATCGCTCCTGTGCCGCCAGCAGCGCCTCCACGCTCACCCCGTACCCCTTGGCGAGCGGCTCCACGTACTGCTCACTGAGCCGGCGGACGGCCTTCTCTGCGTTCGACACAGGGCCGGCGCTCTTCGTCCCGATCAACGCCGGCACCTGCTTGAGGTAGATACCCGCGTCGCAGCGCAGGTCGGCCAGGTCCGGAAGCCCAGGACGCGGAAACAGCTCGTCCACATCCCGCCCGACCGCCGCGGCGACTGCCGCCAGCTTCTCGGAGTCCGGGGGCCACTGCCCGGTCTCCCAGCTGCCGACCGACGATGGCGATACGCCCAGCTCCTCGGCCACGTCGCCCTGCGTGCGGTGCGCAGCGCGCCGCGCGTCATAGAGGCGGCGACCGTCAAAGCGACGAGTCGGCATTCCACTCCCTGGTTGATCCTTCTGAAGAAATCCCAGGCCGTTGACCTACTTCCCGGCGCTGGGATAGTTTCAGCGTAGCGAACGAGGGGTGATCCGTACACCTCGTCGCCGACCTGAGCCCGTTCGGCCCCGGGAGCCCGCTCGTGTTGCCCTGCCTCTCACCGCACGTCGATGGATGCGGTCGGCATGGCCACAAGACCGGCGCCACGGCGTCCGCGCACCGGGCCCGCACGACTTGTGGAGCGTTCTTTAGCAAGGTCTGGATCTTGCCGCAGGGCACCCATATGTTCGTCGTCCCCGGCCGGGCAGCACGCCCGGCAGCCGACGACACGAGGAGCGAAGTGCACAACACGCGATCCGGCTAGGGCGTACAGGCCCTGAAACAGCGGCGGCGCCCAAGGAGCGGTAACTCCCGGACGCCGGTCGCTAGACGGCACTCCTGCCCCGGCAAGGGCGGAGATTTACCCACCTTCACCGCACCGGACCTTTCCACGGGCACCCCGGCGCGGGCTTCACTACGCGGGAGAGTCTTACATGCCCCCTGCCCTGCGCAAAAGGCCGAAGCCCTCGGCCAGCTCGGCAGCCACCCCCACTCACCCGACGACCCACCGCGCGTCGACCCGCCTGTCGCCGGACACCGTCGCGTCGCAGCCGTCGGCTGACGCACGCCTCACTACGGCGGTGCCCCGATGAGCGGGCAGGCACGGAAGTGGGTGTGGGAGAGCAGCGCCAGCCGTGGCACGGCCCGCCTGGTCCTGCTGTCGATCGCCGACCGGATCCCCGACGCGCAGTGCGTCGCCTACGCGTCCATCACCGAGCTGATGGACCGGACGAACGCGTCCCGCAACGCCGTGCGCAACTCGCTGGCCTTGCTCGCGGACGCCGGCGAACTGGAGATCCTCGGCGACTACGAGGGCCCGCAGCACAGCACGGTGTACCGCATGCCACGCCCTGCCGCCTGGCTCGCCAAGGTCGCGGCTGCTCAGAAGGTCGACCCCGAGCTGCGGGTCGAGGACATCGAACCCCTGGCGCACACCGACCCCGCCCCCTCCCTGGAGGACCTGGACGAGGATCGGCTGCGCAAGCACCGCATCTGGCGCACGGCAGGGTCAGAATCCACCCCCCGTCGTCAGGATCTGACCGGGTCAAAATCTGCACCCCCTCGTCAGAATCCGACCCGCGGCCGGGTCAGAAACCGACCCCCCTCCGGGTCAGAAGCTGACCCCCAGAACTGTAGTGAACCGAAGGTGAACCGTAGGAAGTACAGCAGCAGCGCTGGCGACCTCACCTCCGCTACGGACTGGCAGGTCGACGACGCGAGCCTGACCTGGGCCCAGCAGCAGGGACACCTCGACCGCCTCGGCGAGCAGGGCCTGCAGGCCGCCGACGCGAAGTGGCGCCACTACCGCGGCGCCTGGAGCCCTCGCCCCGCTGCCGCCTGGGCTGCCGACTGGCAGTCCTGGATCGCCCGCGAGCACACCCCCACCCCCCAGCGCCCGAACCTCTACGCCCTGCCCGGCGGCAGCCCCGCGCCACAGGCCGGCATGACCAAGGCCGACCTGCACATGGCCGCCCTGCTGGCCGCCGTCGACGAACCGACTGGAACGGAGTGACTACCACCTTGGACCGCCGCGAAGTTGCCGCCGTTCTCACCTACGTCGGCCGCCTGGACCCCCGCACCATCCGTACCGACGCGGGCGAGGCCCGCGACCAGCTCGCCATGTGGCACGAGCTGCTCGCCGACGTCCCGATGACCACGGGTCAGGGCTGGGACGTCCGCGAGACCGTCCGCAAGCGCATCGTCGCCTCGCCGTACCCGATCCTGCCCGCAGATGTGGCCCGCGAGTGGAACGCGCATTACCGGGACCGCCTGGGCCGGCACACCGACCCGACACCGAGGGCGGACCCGGACGACCCGCACGCCTGGCGGGCGGAGCTTGTCGCGACCCGCGACGCCGTCGTGACCGGCCAGATCGCGCCGTCGCCGCACCGCGGGGTCACGGCCGGCGAGCCCCGCCCCGGCCTGAAAAGCATGCTCGACGCCGTTGGCACATACGTCCCGGATGCCGTCCGAGCCGAACTGGCGCCCTTCCGACCGGCCCGAGCCGCGCGCGAAGCTGCCATCGCTGCTGGGGGTCCCGACATCTTCAGCGTCCCGTGCGAGAGGTGCCGCGCTCCGAAGGGCGAGCCCTGCCAGGAACGGAGCGGCGGAGGAGTCCGCAACCGGCACACCAAACCGCGCATCCAGCCGCATCCGGTCCGCGTCGAGGACGCCCTGAGCGCTCAGGCGCAGGCCGTACCCGCCTGAGCGCCGCCCTCACCTCAGCCGAGACGTTCCACCTCGCATACGGCCCGCCAGCCGTACCTCAACCTGCCTCACCGCGCCCCGCCGCACTCCCGCCACCACCAGTGCCGAGCGATCCGCGCCGACCGAGGCGACTTCCGGAGACTGCGTTGCGCCACATCACCACCAACGACACCCCGGCCCCGAAGATCCGGGGCATCGCCGACCACAGCTGGCAGGCCCGTGGCCTGTGCCGGGGCATGCCGGCCAAGGACGTCGACGAGCTGTTCTTCCACGCGTCCCGCAACCGCGCGGCCATCGACGAGGCCAAGTCGATCTGCGGCAGGTGCCCGGTGAAGAAGGCGTGCTTCGACTACGCCCTCGACAACGAGATCCGCCAGGGCATGTGGGGCGGACTCACCGAGGCCGAGCGCCGCCCCTGGCACCAGAAGGTCGCCAAGCGCCTGGACTACAGCCGAGTGAAGGCGGCCTTCGAAGGACGCGACATCCACCTCAGCGACGCCGAGCGCGAGGCCGTCACCCGCCACGCCTACGTCCGCGGCTGGAGCCCCGAGCGCCTCGCGCACACCCTGCGCCTCGACCTCGACTGGGCCCGCGACCTGATGCGCAACGCCGCCCACGCCGTCGCCGACCGCGACCGCTACTGGGACCAGGCCGACGAGGCCGAGCCGGTCGACGAGGAGACCGCCGAGGACGACGAGGCCGCCACGCCGGTACAGGTGCCCCGCCAGATGCAGACCGACGCCCTGATCGCCGCCCTCCGAAAGGCCGCATGACCCACCCCAACGCCCTGGCACTGCCCTACGGCATCGAGCCCGTCTACGTAGTCGCCGCCCTCGGGGCGCTCGCCCTGGCACTTGCCGGCTGGTCGATCCGACACAACCGGAACCGGTCGTCTGGCAGGCATGTCGGCACCCCCGCGGTCTGGGTCGCGGCACTCGCCGCCCTCAACTGCACCGTCTACAGCGCGGACACCAGCTGGCGGTTCGCCGCCGACTACCTCGACATGGCCGGCACCGTCGAGCGGGCCATGATGTTCAGCGCCGCCGAACTGGCGCTGTTCGCGACCGCCCTGATGGCCCGGCAGAACCTGAAGACCCAGGGAGCGCCCGGCCTGCCCGGCGCCCTGGTCTGGGTGATCACCGGGGTGCAGGTCATCCCGGCGTACGCCGAGTCGGGCACGGTGGGCGGCACCGTGCGGGCCTTCATCGGCCCCGTCATGGCGGCCGTGCTCTGGCACCTCGCCATGGGCATCGAGCTGCGGCTGCACAAGCCGGACGCCGCCTCGCAAGGACTGCTGGCCACCCTCGGACGCGAAACACGCGAGCGGCTCCTCTCGCGCCTTGGCGTCGCCACCCGCAGCCGCGACGCCGCACAGATCACCAAGGACCGCGCGACCCGACGGGCAGTGGCCCTCGCCTCCCGGCTGGCCAGGATGTCGGCAGCGGAGCGCGAGAAGGACACCAAGGTCACGCGTCGGCTCCAGTCCGCCCTCACTCGAGCTGAGGTCGGAACCGATCCTCAGCAGCGGCAGGCGTTCCTGGAGCAGCTGGCCGCCCGCCGGCACGCAGCAGCACTCGCCACCGTCGACCTGCCGTCACCCTGGGTTCCGACCGCGCACGCCCCGGGCGCCGATCGGGAGATCCGGTCCCCTCTCTCCCCGTCCTCGGTGGACGAGAAGCACGCGAGTCTGCCGCCGAGCGCGGTCCCCAACGACGGTCCCCAGAGCCGCGGGGACGGGGGCCGTGCCGCATCGGGGACGGGGACGCAGTCCGATGGGGACCGTCCCCACAGCGTCCCCAACGACAACAGGGACGGCGAAAACCTGGACACCGAAACGGGGACCGACACCGAAGGGGACCGTCCCCTGACCGTCCCCGACGACAACGGGGACGGCACCCATAAGCCCGATTCAACGCTGCTGAGCCAGGGCACAGCGCCGACGATCGGGGGCCGCGGCGACACGTCCGCCAGGACCGACGAAGAGGCCGACGGGACGAGCGCCAGTGCCACGGACGTCCACGAATCCGCTGCTCAGGGCGGTAACGGGCCGTCCCCGGCGGCCGTCCCCAACGGTGACGAGGGCCGGGAACACCCGGACACGGAATCGGGGACGGAGGCCGATGGGGACCGTCCCCACACCGTCCCCAATGACGACGGGGACCGCGAGAACCCCGACACCGAAACGGGGACCGAGGCCGAAGGGGACCGTCCCCACACCGTCCCCGTACGCCGGAAGCCGAAGCCCAAGTCGAAGGCACAGCGGAGCCGGCCAGGTGGCGGGAAGCCCAAGCGCCCTCGACGGCAGCCTCACCTGAGCATCGAAGAAATCGCCGATCTGGTCCGTCCGCACGTGCCCGCGAAGCTGAAGCGGGACGGCAACGCGTCCATCACCCGCACCCAGCTGCGAGAGATCCTCCGCGAACTGGGCCTCCCGGGCGGTCGGAACGAAGTCATCACGAAGATCCTGCAACTGCTGCGGGCCGAGCCAGTTACCACCACGACAGGGAGTACGAGCTGATGAAGACCTGCCACAGGTTCGCCACGATCAAGGCCGACTTCGAGCGGGACGTCAGCTTCCTGCGCGGCCACGCCGAGCGCCACCGGGGAACCGCGCCGGCGAAGACCAGCGCCAAGAACGCCGTCTCGGTGAAGCGGAACATGGCGCGAGCCCTGAACACACACCTCTCCCGCTGTCCCGAGTGCGGCTGAATCCTGCAAAGCAGCAGGTCACACGCCTGGCTCCGCACTTCATAGAGGTGGCCCGGCCTCGGCCGGGCCACCTCTCCAGCCACGGAGGGATCGCCATTCCCGCCCACCACCCACGTACGCGCGTCCCGTCGATCGCCGAGGCCGGCGCCTGGGCGGAGGTGCTCGTGCGCCACCAGCTGCTGCACGCCGCCGTACTGGCCCCCACCGGCCAGTGGCTCGTCCAGCACCACCGCGACGCGCCCGTCCGCGTTCTGGCCGGCGCGACCCCCATGGTCGAACTGGCCGCCGAGATCCAGCACCACATCCGCACCACGAGGAACCACACCCGATGACGAACCCGACAACAAACCCACCTCCCACGCCGGAGAAGCCGGAAGCTAACTCGACCTCAGCGCAAGCAAGTTGTAGGTTCGGACACTCCCCCACGGGGGGAGTGTCCGAACCAGTCCCCGCCCCAGGGGTGGCGGGGCCCGTCCAGCGCCAGGGGGCGCCGGACGGGAGGGCTGCGACCGAGGGCGGATCGCAGCCAGAGCCCGCCCGTTCGGGGCGGGCTAAGGGGAAGTCGCGCCCGCGCGACAAGAAGCAACGCCGCGCCCACAGCGTTCGCCTCAACGAAACCGAGCACGCCCTCATCCAAGGGGGCGCAAACGCCGTCGGCATGAGCACGGCGGGCTTCCTCGCCTACTCCGGCCTGGCCATGTCCCGCGATCAGTCGCGCACCGCCGTGGCCATCGCCACCGAACGCAATGTGCTCACCGAGCTGTTCGCCGCGCGCCGGCAGCTCGGCTGGGCCGGCAGCAATCTCAACCAGGTCGCCAAGGCCCTCAACACCGGTGGCGAGGTTCCTCACCTGGCGACGGCCATCGCGGACATTCAGCGGGCGGCCAAGTCGGTGCAGGTTGCCGCCGACCGAGTCGCCAACCGGGAAGTGGGCGAGGCGGCTTGATCCCGAAGGTGCACAAGCAAGGCAGCAACACGTACGGCCTGCTCAATTACCTCTACGGCAAGGGCACTCGCGAGGAGCACATCGACCCGCACCTGGTCGCTTCGTTCGACGGCATGGCCCCCGATCCCGGCCGTGACCCGGGCGCGACGAAGCGGGACCTCCAGCAGCTCCTGGACCAGCCCTTGCAGCTCCTCGGCCACGACCAGCGCCCCGAGAAGCACGTGTGGCATCTGTCCGTACGAAACGCCGCCGAGGACAGCATCCTGTCCGACGACGAGTGGGGGCAGATCGCACGCCGCATGGTGGCCGCTACCGGCATCGACCCGGGCGACGGTGCGGGCTGCCGCTGGGCAGCCGTCCGGCACGCCGATGACCACATCCACATCATCGCGACCCTCGTCCGCGAGGACGGCCGCCGCCCCAACCATCACTTCTCCGGCAAACGCGCCCATGCCGAGGCCCGTCTCCTTGAAGTCGAACACGGCCTGGAGCGAGTCAGCCCAGGGGACGGCACCGCTGCGAAGAGGCCCACCAGCGCCGAACGCCACAAGGCCGAACGCCAAGGCCGGAAGCGGACCGCACGTGAGGAGCTGCGCGAGACGGTGCGCCGCGCCGTCGCCGGCGTGCGGAGCGAAGAGGAGTTCTTCGACCGCCTGACCGCTGCCGGCGTCCTGGTCGAGACGCGCGTCGCGCCCTCCGGTGACCTCCTCGGCTACAAGGTCGCTCTCACCGACGACCTCAACAAAGACGGCGTGCCCGTGTTCTATCCCGGCTCGAAACTCGCCCCTGACCTCTCCCTGCCCCGTATCCGTGAGCGGTGGTCCGGCGATGCCGCCGGCCGCGATCCCGAGACGGATCGTTCGGCTGACTCGGCGCGCGTCACTCCCTCGACCGCTCGCCGCCAGGCGACGTCGGCGTCCTGGCAGGCCATATGCCTCATCGACCAGGGGGACGACGGACAGATTTCCGCGGTGATCGCCGCGTACGGCGAGGTGCTCGACGCGCTCGCCAAGACCTCGGCCGCACACACGCGCCGTGAACTGCGAGAAGCGGCCTGGGCGTTCGAGCGGGCCTCCCGCTCCCACATCCGGGCTGAGCGGGGACACGACCGGGCCCTGCGGCAGGCCGCCCGGGACCTCGTCCACGGCGGGCCCGCGCTCGGCCGCGGGGAGGCTGGCGCCACCACCGCCATGTTGATCGACATGGCCATCTTCGTCGTCCTCGCCGCCGCCCACTGGCACGGGAAGAAGGAGCACGCCCAGCAGGCCGCTGCTGCCCGCCAGGCCGCCGAGCATCTGCGCGCCGCCTACCAGGCCGCCGCACCGATGTACCTGGGGCCCATGCGGCAGCGTGGCCGGAACCTGTCCCAGCCCCTTCAGCGCAAGCAGACCGCCTACCTTCGACGGGCGGTGCCGGAGCTGGCCGAGCAGGTCCTTGCCGAGCCGGGCTGGTACGCCCTGGCTGCCACGCTCGCCAACGTCGAGCGCGCCGGGTACGACCCGGCCGCGCTGCTGGCCGAGGCCGCCGAGCGACGGGAGCTGGACACCGCCGACTCGATCAGCGACGTCCTGGTATGGAGGCTGCGGCGCATGGCCGATCTGCCCGCCGACGCGTCCACCGTGCCCGAGCACACCACCACGGCGCCCACCGCCACCCGCACTCCCGCGAAGCGGCCGGCGAACCGGAAAGAGCGCTCCGCTAAGTCCCGCTGAATTCAACTTTCTTAGAGTTGCAGCAGGTCAGGGGCTTGCGGCACTCTCCTCGTGCAGGCGAGACGACAGAGATGGAGACGGCATGTTCCGACGCATCACCCGTGCGGACCGCGAGTTCCGTGAAGCCCAGCGTGCCGGCAAGGCGCTGCTTGCCATGCACACCGAGTGGCCCGAGGCTCCCGCCCCGGTCTCGACGTCGGCCCCGGGCGAGCCGGCCGACACCACGGTGGTGCCCGACTTCCTGCCGCCGGGCTTCCGGCCGGTGACCCGTCAGGACGTCGAGGGCTTCATGATGCGCTGGGACCTGCCGCTCGTCATCGACGGCGAAGTCCACGCCTGTCACTGCGGTGCGTACCGGAACTGGATCGTCTTCAACATGCGCGACGACTCGGTCTGGCTGCGCTGCGAGGCCGGCCACGCGACCGAGGAGCCCCGGCTGGACACTGCCTGGTACAACCGCAACTCTCTGCCGGTCGACGCGTTCCATCCCACCCTCGAGGACGGCCTGCGCCACCTCGGCCACTGAGCGCGCGAAACCCCTTCCCTCACCCCTGCGTTCGTCGGCACCCGGAGGGCCGACCCGGTCAGACCATTCGTCTCGCATCACCAAGGGGTTTCACGTATGCGCCGCTCCACCACGACCACTCTCGCCCTGAGCACCGTCGTCGCGGTCTTCACTCTGACCGGCTGCGCCGGCACTTCGGCCTCCTCGTCCGCACCCGCGCAACGCGACGGCAGCACGCCCTCGGCACCCTCTCCTCTGTCCTCGGCCCAGCTGAGCAAGCGGCTGCTGAACGAGAGCGACCTGGGCGAGGGCTACGCCCTCAAGCCCGAGGCCCCGCGCCGCAACGACGACGTCACCGTCATCGGCTGCCCGGCGCTGGAGAAGCTCGGCAGCGACTCGGCCACCGGCGCCGGCCTCGACTTCCGCCGCAAGGCGAAGGCGTCCTTCACCTACACCGTCAGCAGCAGCTCCGAGGTGAGCGAGGACCTGTACAGCGACAGCCCGGCGAAGCTGTCCAAGGGCATCGCGAAGGTCTTCGACGCGATGCTCTCCTGCCCCTCGTACCAGGTGGCGTCGGGCAGCACCGTCGTCGAAATGGGCACCGAGAAGTCGACCGCGCCGGACCTCGGCGACGAGCAGTGGAGCCAGCTGCTCACCTTCTCCGCCGGCGGGCAGCGAAGCGTCGTCAAGCAGACGGCGATCCGCACCGGCAACATCCTGGTCATCGTCTCCGGCTCGCCGGGCCTGGTCGATGCACACCTGGGCTCGGCCGTGGACAAGGCTCACGCCGCACGCTAAGCGGCTCTGCCCCAGCCCTGTTCGCTCATGCCGTGCGCGTCAGAAGCGCCCAGATTCTTCTCCTTCTGACGCGCACGGTATCCCCTCGCGTTCTGCTTGCCTCCTAGCCCAAGGGACTGATGACCTTGCCATTCGGGCCTCCGATCGACCTTTCCGGCTTGCCGAACTTCCGGCAGGCGGCCTCGCGTCCACGCCGCCCCGTTTTCCTCGGGCGCGTCTCGACTAAAGACAACCAAAACCCTTCCTCATCCATCCCCCGGCAGGTGGCGCTCGCCGCCGAACGCCTGGAGAAGGGCGAGGAATTCTTCGCGTACTTCTGGGACGTCGAATCCGGGATGCTGCCACCGGAGCTTCGGGGTCTTGGTTCGACGGAGATGTACGACGCCCTTGACGTTCCGGTACAGCGGGACGGCGGCCTGCAGGATCTGGTGGACCGGGCCGAGCTGCTGGGCGTAACCCACGTACTGGCCGAGCGTTCAGACCGGGTCGCGCGCGCGATGCTGACGAGCCTCACCGTGGAGCATGAGCTGGACAGGTTCGGCGTGGAGGTGGTCTACGCGAACGAACCGATCGGCGGCACCGAGTCCGGGCGCCTGCGCACCCGCCGTTACAGCCAGGTCGATGCCGAGATCTACCGGGCGACGATGATGGAGATGTCGATGGGTGGGCAGTTCCAGCACGCCATCCAAGGCTGGAACCACGGCTACGCGCCTTACCCGTACACAACGAAGATCGACGAGAACGCCCCTGTGCGGGAGCGAGGCCGGTTCGGCGCCGAGCGGCCCAAGAGGAAACTCGTTCGCCATCCGGATCCGCGCCGGTTTGACGCAGCTCGGGAGCTGTGCCGTCTGCGGCGCGAGGAGCACTTGAAAGCCGCGGACATCATCGCCGTACTGGAGGCGGAACCTGACCGGTATCCGGTCGAGCGACGCTGGACGCACAACCTGGTCGAGGGTCTCATCGCGAATCCGAAGCTCACCGGATATCAGGTGTACAACCGCAAGGCGAGCCGCACCCGGCGGGCCGGCCATTCCGAGCTCAACCCGATCTCGGACTGGGTCTGGTCGCCTCAGCCAGTCCACGAGGCCGTGATCAGCCTGGAAGAGTGGAAGCAGGCCCAAGAGGTGACAGGGGCACTGCGAGCTGGCTCCGCCAGCGACTCGTCGCTGGCTCGAATTCGCTGCGCGGCAGGCGAGTTGGGACTGACCGTCACCGTGGTTCACCGCGGCGAATCGCACACGCTCTACAAGATCGGCGACCGGCAGGTGGTCCTACCCAATCCCATACCGGACACGATCGTGCCCGATGTGATCGACAGCATGGGGAGCCCGGCATGAACGAACGCGAGGACATCGAGTGCCAGGCCCATAGACGTGGCCGCGGCTGGGTCGCGCACGTTCCTGAGCACGGGGTGTACGGCCACGGGCGGACGCTGAAGGCTGTGCAAGCGAACATCGTGCAGGGGCTCGCGCTGGTCGGCGTCACGACAGAGGTCACCGTCACCCCGGTGACACCGGAACTGGAAATGCTGCGGGCTGCGGAAGCCGCGTACGCGGTTGCCCTGGGAACCGCGATCTCTTCCCTGGCTCTGCGGCGGGCCTCACTGAGAGACATCGCCGTCGCCACGCGCGTGCCGACGAGCAAGGTCAAGCGGCAGCTCGAAGAGGAGGCACAAGCGGCCTCGACGCCCCCGGAACCCAGCTGATCCGGCGTTCCATGCTCGGCTACAGATCACCAAGCGCGTGGGCGTGACGAAGGCCCGGTGGTTTCGCTCTCTTCATGGGAGCAGAACCACCGGGCCTGGAGTCGCTTCGGGGCGTCGGTGCCCTTCTGGCCGGCCCCTGAGCAGTCTGTCAGCCACGGTGGACCACCGTGAGGTGGTCCACCGTGGCCTCGGGCAGCGTATGGCGCGGTACCAGGCCGGGCGCCGCGAGCGACGAGGCGAAGGCCGCGACCAGCTCGCGCTGAAGCTCGCACACCACAGGTACGGCGCGCCGAGCATGGGATCCGCCCACGCCTGCCACCCGAGGCGATCATCGCGGGGGTTGGGTCGTGAATGACTGGCAGCAGCATCTCCAACGTCGCCAGCGAGCCCAAATCCTCCGCGACGCCATCGAGCAGCTCGACGACCTCGCTATGCCCATGCGCGAACTCGGCACCTCGGCATCGCACGCCAGGGAGTGACCTTCGCCAACCTCGGCTACGACGCGAGCGACACAGACCTTCAAGGCCATAGACGGCGGAAGGCCCCACCAGTGGACTGGCGGGACCTTCCATCCCCGCGAGTGCGGGAGACACCTCCGCTCGCACGGAGAAGGGGACCATTGACGCGCTGGCTTGGAGGCGCGGGCGCCCGCCATACCACCGGGTCACCTCCGCTGACGCGGAGCCGGTACGGATGAAGCTAGTGACGTGCGAGCCTGCCCCGCAACCAGTTCGCCGATAGACGTACGGGTGGTTGTGAAGCCCCCTCGCCCCGACGGGGCCGAGATTCCTACACAACCAGGGGAGCGGGACCACCGGGGCCTGGGGTGAGCCCCGGAGGACCGTCGGCATTCGAGCACCTGTGTGTCAAGGCTCCTGCTCCGCTGACGCCTTGGCTCTCCGGGAGGCTCCCATGACGCCTGCGAATCGATGGTCGCCAGCCTGGATGTCGCAGGTCGCTTTAGATCGTCGGTGCCCCTCTGAAGGATCGTGAGCGGCCCGTCAGCCGCGTCGGACGACGTTTAGACGCTCCTCCGCGCCGTGGGGCAGTACCCGGCGCGGCACCGGGCCGGGAGCCGCGAGCGAGGAGGCAAAGGCCGCGACCAGCTCGTGCGGGGTGCTCGCGCTGAAGCTCGCGCACCACAGGTACGGCTCGCCGAGCACGGGCTCCGCCCACGCCTGCCACCCCAGCAGGTCGCCGCGGGGGTCGGCGTCATGGATGAGTGGCGGCAGCATCTCCAGCGAGACGCTCGTGGAGAAGCCCGGGTCGGTGGCAGCCGCCTGCGGGCGGTCCATGTCGCGCAGCCAGCCCCGCACGGTGAGCGCGGTGAGTACCGACTCGGTGTCCTCGAGTCCGGCATCGGGGGTGTCGCTGGTGTCGAGCGCGAGCAGGAAGTCGGTGAGCGCCTCGTGCGGTATGCCCGCGGTGAAGTACGCGTTCCACTCGGTCAGGGCCGACGCGGGGTGCGGGCGCGCCGACATCTGCCAGGCCACCGGAAGGCCGCCCAGCTCGAACGGGTAGGCGGCGAGGATCCACTCGGCGCCCCGCAGGCCGTCGGGGCTCACGTACAGCAGGGAGTTGCGGGAGGTCGGCCACATGCGCCAGCCGAGGTCGGTCAGGGTGTCGCCGATCCGCTCGGCGAGGACACCGTCATCGCCGGCCAGGTGGCGCGGGGTGACCCAGTACGTCGGGTCCGGCGAGATGGGGTGGAAGGGTTCGATGGGGTGGTGCGGGTGCAGGGGCGCCTCCGTCAGTTCGGGGGTGGATCAGTGGCTGTCGTTGGGCCTGGTCGCGCTGCGTCGGCGGCGCGGGGGTGCCTCGGACGGCTCCTGCCAGGTCAGAGCGACGGCCACGGCAGGCGGCAGGGGGAACTGCTCGGCCTGGGGCGACTCGGCGATGTAGACCATCGGCCGACCGTGCTCGTCGACCGACTTCTCCATGCCGCCCAGACGGTGGGCCATGGGGAAGAACGGGTTGACGGCGAGGCGGACGGGCGTGTCGCGATCGCAGGCGGACAGCAGGTCGATGAGGTCGCCGACGGTCATCTCGGGCGAGTGCGGGTGCAAGGCGTTCTCCTAGCGGTAGCGGACGAAGCCGCGCGAGCAGGGGCAGGGTACGCGGCGCGCATATATATGGAGGGCGGACGTGCCCGTCACGCAGGGCGGGAAGCGGACAAGATGCGAGTCACGACGTCGGCGACGACCTCCGCCGGCGTGTCCGTGCCGAAGGCGATCCGGTAGCCGGCAGCCTTCGCGGTGCCGGTGACCGCGATCACCCAGCCCTCGCCCGTCACCCAGTCCTCGTCGGCGCCGCCGGGCCGCCCGTTCGGGAAGTAGCCGAGGTAGAACCGGCCGTCGCGCGAGCTGATGTGCACGTCGGCACGGTCGTCGACGATGTGGGTGAAATCGTCGTGCGAGAACTGGTCGATCACATCCATCGCCTGACCAGAACCGAGCTTCCAGGTGCGCAGCCGCAGTGCCGCGACCGTGGTGGCGAATCCGGGTTGCGACGCATCCAATGCCACAGCATCACCTCTCTGACCTGGTATTTTCCGGAAGGTCGTTCAGGTTGGCATCCCGTTGCAGCGTCCACCAGTCCTTTGTGGGACTTCCTTGTCTGCCCCCGGCGAACTCGCCCGTTGCCGTCCGGCTCGGCGCCTGGCCTCGTCGGCGATCTCGCCGTGACCCCTGCAAGCCCGAGCCGCTGGCGAGGGGCGTCCACGTGTGCGGCCATGACCCGAAGGAATGAACTCCGCCTTCGGTATGCCGCGCATCCTCAGCCGACCCATACCGTTTCAGTAGGCCCGGCGGATGCGAGACCGCAACCACCAATGCAGAGCAGCGCTGGCAACTACAGCGCACACGCACTGCCCAGGCGGCACAGAACGATCGTGCTGCCGACCCTGAGTGGTCACCAATCCGCCGGGCCGTATACGGAACAGCACGATGAGTGCTGGGCGCACGACGATCGCGGTGGAGCGCCCCTCATGAGGTCCGGGTCCGCCACGATGCGCCCATTTCCGCGAGCCGCCCTCGAAGTACGCCTCGCTGATCCTCCAGGTCCTGCGACGCTGGCGACAGCAGATAGACGTTGTCCCGGTAGAGACGGAACCCGAGGCTCTCCCACCCTCTGGCGATCTTGGCGTTCACGCGGTCCCACTCGGCCGAATCGGTCAGCCGCTGACTGCTGAGGTCGGTAACGCCGGGCGAACATGCAACGGCTCTGCAGCCGACCATGAGTCGGTGGATCACCTCGCAGCCGAGCACGGCCGCCAGCCCCCGCCCGCGCCACGCAGGATCCAGCGTCACCCGGTCCATGACGAGCAGCGCGGAGCCGACGTACTCCAGCAGTTCGCTGACCTCGCTGGTGAACGATCCTGTTTCGGGGTCGAGGAGGACCTGGGCGGTCTCGTACAGTTCCTCGGACTCCTCCTCCATCGCCCAGTAGGCATTCCGGCCCCGGTCGAGATGCACGCGGTAGAAGGTCATCGACCCGACGGCGACATCCTCCACCGTGCACGACGGGCAGTCCTCGACGGCACAGTCGCGGCTCGGCTCCAGGTCCTGGACGCTGTCATGCGTACGCCGCCGGTGCAGCACGCTCACGTTCCACCGCTCCAGCGTGTCCGCCTGCGGGGTGTCCCAGAGTCCGTCGTCAAAGGAGATGCGCAGGTGCAGTTCGCTGGGGTCTCCGGGCAGCGAGGAGCGTTCATTCACCCCGGAAGGTTAACTGCGCCGGCGCCAGGAGATCGGCGCCACTGCCGCGGTCGCGATCCGGCTCGCCGCACGGCCTATCCGGCCGAGCGGCAGGGTCGCCACGGGCTTGACGGTCACGACCGATCCTGCGGGTCGGGGGCGAGGGTAACGGCCAACCATGGCACCGCCTCTTCGCGGTAGCTGTGTCCGACTGGGGCCACTTCGGCGGCGCGTTCGAGGCTGAAGACCGTCACCATGATCATGTCCGAGCCGTTGGCAACGGACGTGAGCTGGGTTCGGCAGCGCCGACAGGAACCTCGGTGCAGTGTCGGCCAGGTGGAGAAGTACGCCGGCTCGCCTGCGGGGCCCGTCCACTTCAAGGCGTCCATGCGGAACCCGACCCAGGCCATCGCCGGCGCCCCGGACAGGCGCGTGCAGTGCTCGCACGAGCACAGTTCCCTGTCAAGTGCTTGTGTTCACATCTTGTGCCCCCTCTTCGTGGTGGCGCGCAGTGGCGGCCGCCGAAGAAGCGGGGCGGCCAGCCGACGGACGGGATGAACAGTTTCTGTTTGGCTAATCCTGCCGTGTTTTCAGGGGCGTTGAGGCCGCTTCGCTGAAATTGAAGGGCCCGTTCGCAGGGGCTCGCATTCATCACCGGTTCCCCGATGCTTGGCGCACCCAGATTCCACGAGACCGACACCGCACGAGAACTCAAGGCCCTGGCTCTCATTTCCGCTCTCATCCCTCGGTGGGGCGGCATCCTGAATTCGCCGAGGAAGTAGCCCCGCGTATCTCTCAAGTGTCTTTAGCGTCCCAGGACTGCCGTGGGTCAGCCGGTCGCGCTGGGATCTGTCTGCGCCACCGAGGGCAGCCAGTCCACGGTGTTGTCATGGAAGGACGCGTGGATCGGGACGAGGTCTTCGCCGCTGGTGTCATCGAGGGCCGTGGAGAGGCTGCCATCCTCGGGCGGAACGGCGGGGCAGGCGAACGAGCGCACACCGCCGCACGACAGACTGCCGCGCCACACCGCCGATCCTCGCGTGATCCGCCTCGCCTACTGCCGACGCCAGGCCGTTTCCTTCGGATCATCACAGGCCGTCATGAACAAGACCGGCACGCACCCGGACACCCCGCCGACCGCGGCCGGCGAGCGCAAGAGCCACGGTTCAGCCTGAGCCGAAACGGTCAGGCCGCGGATGCGCCGCCGCCTTGCCGAAGAGGCGTGCGGGGCAGTTCTGAACTGATCTTCGCACCCGGAGAATCGATTCCTCCGCAAGATCCGCTCGTTGATCACCATGTACACCGACCGACCGATCGTGGAGTCCTCCCGTGAAGATCCGAGCCTCCGGCACCGCGGCCCTCATGGCTGTATCCGTTCTGACCGCCCTCGCTCCGACCCAGGCGTTCGCCGCCGTGCAGGCCCCGCCCTGCACGAAGAAGAACATCGCCTACCTCGACGCCCAAAGCGCCCAGGAGGACGCCGAGGCCAAGGTGACCGCGGCCGAGCAGGACCTCGACCGGGCCCGCTCCGACCGCGCCAAGCTCGACAAGGCCGCCAAGCAAGGGGAGTCGATCGTGGACTACCTGCGCAGCACCTACCGGGAAGAAGCCAGGCGTGCGGCGCTCGACCTCCTGGATGAGAGCTACGTACTCGCGCAGGCCGCTGAGAAGCACGACCCGGCCGCGACCGCAGACGCCGCGGTGAAACTGGCGGACGCCGCCGACAAGGCCCTCACCGACCTCAAGGTGGACGACGCCATCACCAACCGTGACGTGCACGACATGACGTCGAGTCTGCGCACGTACGCCGAGACTGTGCGAAAGGCCACCGAGGCACCGAACGTCGAGGCCCGCCAGGCCGATCTGGACAAGGCCCGCACCGAGCAGACCGAGGCACACGACAAGGTGCGGCCCGCCCGCGACGCCTACCGCAAGTGCCTGGACAACCTCGGCTGACAACCCCGGCAGGAACACTGGTGGCCGACAGGGGAGAACGCCCCCCTGTCGGCCACCAGCGTGCTTCGAACCTCATTTTGAAGCGATCAGTAATCACCGGACGGACGGAGGGGGATGATGTTGTCCGGAACAGGCTGGTCCCGGCCGCCGGGGTTTCGCAGGAGGACGGCCGCAGCGAGGGCCATCTGCTCCGCGCGACGCCGGGACGTGGCCTCGGCGGCCCGGGATTCCTTGAGGGCTTCCTTCAGGCGGACAACCTCTTTGCGTAGCCGCCGCTCGACTTCCGGGGTCTGGTGCGTTTCCGAGCGGACTCGCGCGTAGAACTCCTCCTTGAGGTCGGCGTGGCGCTTCTGCAGAGCCATGCGGTGAACACCGGCTTCCGCGGCGAGCGCGACCGCGGTGAGGCTGCCATTGGAGCTGGTGGGCTGTCCCGCCAGGAGCCGGTCCATGGCCGCGCGGATGCGGGTGCGTTCGTCATCGTGCTGTTCGTTCATGCGACAGCCTCCTCGGCAGTCTGGGCGGCGGAGTCATGGGCGTCGGCGAGAGCTCGGAACCGCTCGGCGGTCCGGCGGAGCCGTTTACCCAGGGGCTGGGGCACGCTCAATGCCTTCCTCTCGAGCCGACGGGCGTGCTTTCGTGCCGCGCGTGCGTGGCTGTCGGTACGGACCGCGTTGCCGCAGCCGAGCTGGCAGGCGAACTGGTTCGGCGCCGTCGCTCCGGGGTCCGGATCGCACAGCGCAGTGTCGCGCTTGAAGGCGCAGATGAGGAAGGAGTGCGGGTTGTCGAAGAGCACGAGGCCGTCGCGTTCGAGGAACTTGGCGGCGGCCTTCGGGGTCGTCAGGGCTCCTTCGAAGCTGGGCATCGAGGCCGCTCCGATGATCGCCCGCCTCGCCGCTGGTCCGGAGATCTTCTCGCCGGCCGCAGTGGCGTCGCGCAGCCGCGCCGCGGTCTCCGCAGCAGCGAGGGCGGTCTCGACGTCGAGCACCCCGTGGAAGCCTCTGCGCTCGCGGCTGCCGTAGCCGCTGGAGGTGCGGGCGTCCAGGGCGGTACGCATGTGCCCATACTGGATGGCGAGGGCGACCAGGCCCCCGGGGCGTCGGGCGATGTGCCAGGCCAGAGTTCTGCGCAGACGGCTCAGTCCAAGGTTGCCGTGCGGGTCCTCCGGTACCTGTTGAGTCGGCAGGCCCTGAGCGGTGGCCTCCTGATTGATCCACGACACGAGGGCCTCGACGCGGCGATCCAGCGTGGTCCGCTTCAGCGAACCGTGGTGCTTGCGCTGGGAGACGATGTCGTGGTGGGAGGAGCTGAACAGGAGCTCACCCTCGGGGACGATACGTTCCAGAACACGGACGGCGTTGACGACCGGAGTGATCGCGACCCAGGGAACGGCCCGTTCCTCGCCGGCGGAGACGTGGTGGCCGTCGGAGTCGCGGACGTTCTTGTAGTGGTGGGCGCGGATCAGATGCCGCGGCATGGAGCCGTCGGCATTCGGCTGCGGGTCGGGGCAGCAGCCAGAGCGCAGCGACCGTGCCTCCTGGGAGCGCATCCCGGTCAAATACAAGATCACGACTGCGGCTGCGGTAGCCAGGTGCCTCACCAGGATCGGCGTCTCCTCGTAGTCCATGAACTCGCGCCATGGCCGTCCCTCGATCCGGCCCGTGACCGGCACCTTCATCGGGCTGGGGCCGGGCCGCTGAGCGGCGAGTCGGTAGAGGCCGTGCCGGGCGACGATGCTCTGGACCTGGGTCCGGCTGCACCCGGTGACCGCTGCGACGTAGTGGTGGGCCAGTGTGACGCCGTGCAGCCGGCTCACGGTCGCGGGCAATGGTGCGCCGGAGTTGACCAGAGGCAGCAGAAAGCTCTTGAGAGCTGCCAGGCCCTCGCGCGTGGACTGGGCGGCTTTCACCTGTGCATGCATGCGGCGGCGTTCGTCCCAGGCAGCCAGGATGTCGCCGGAGAAGTCCTCCACCAGACGGATCGACCAGGTGAGCAGAGGGCCGATCACGGTCGGATCCAGCGGCTCGGTCTTGTTCTCCTCGCCCGCCTCTCCCGTCTCGGCGGGGAGATAGTTGTCGACGCCCTCGTCCTCCCAGGGCGGACGCGTAAGGCCGCAAGGGCTGACCGACAGCTGGTCGAAGGCCCACATGTCCGCGAGCCAGCGCAGAATCGTCAGGGCATGACCGCGCGTACAGCCGCTGGTGCAGGTGGCGGCGTACGCCTTCCAATGCTCCATGGTGCAGTCGCTGAGCCGGGAAACGCCGTGCCGGTCGAGCCAGCGTACGAACTTCATCCACTGGATGATGTTGTCGCGCATGCTGATCACGCCGTCGCGTGTCCGGTTCTGAAAGCCGCGTTCCCGGATGTAGGTGGGGCGCAGCTCGCCGTTGATCAGGACCCAGAGGACACGACGGACCTCGCTCCGCAAGGCAGCCGGGCACTTCTTCAGATTGATCTTGTGGATGCTCTCCCCGGGATTGTCGGTCAGCGGTCCCAGCGACCAGATGTCGTCGCTGTAGAGGGAGTTGGGGTGGGTGTTTCCGGCGCTGATCCACCGGTCCATGACGACCGGGCCGTCCGCTTCGGGGAGCGGGAGGATGTAGGGATCGGCCTCGATGGACAGTGCGGTCGTCACGGGGCCAGGTCTCCTTCGAGCAGGTGGTCGATGATCATTCGGTCGTGGTCGGTTACCCGGTGCAGTGCCGCATCGAAGGTGCTCTCGTTGACCTTTGCCCGCAGGTCATCGAGTCGCAGGAGATGCTCGTCCCAGCGCTCGCTCCACAGCTTCTCGGGCCAGGCGGAGCGCAGCGAGATCAACTGGCGCCGCAGAAGCGCCAGTCGCGGGTGGTGACCGGTGTGGACGCGGGAGTTCTCGCAGGACAGGCAGAGCAGGAAGTCGGCTCCGCAGCCCCCGCTCGGGTCGGGCCAGGGGCTGCTGTCCTCGTCCGCGCAGTCCGCCGTCGCGGTCTCCTGGTGGGACGCGTCGGCCACGTCCGTCAGGCGCCCGTGGAAGGTGTAGTCGCGGGCCTGCTCACGGGCCTCCTCGGCGCCCGCCGCGATCACGTCCACGGCGGCTTCCTGGACGTTCTCATCGGGAAGGACGTAGATGCTCTCGTGCGTGCCGGGCTTGTGCTGCAGCGGCTTCCCCGTCGTGGTGACGGTCGTCCTGCGGGCACGCTGGAAGGGCGAACCGATCTTGTGCTTGCTCGCCCAGACTCGCGCATCGGCCTTGGACACCCCGAAGCACAACGGGCCGACGTTCCGCGGCCGGTCCAGATTGGAGTCCACGTCCGTCCGACGCCGGTTGCGGGCGACCATCAGCAGGTCGTGACCCGGTGACAGCGCGGCAGCCAACGTCCGTCCATGCTGCGTGGCTTCCAGAGCCAGGGTGATCAGCCGGCCCGGCGAGTCCGCGCCGGAGTCGGTGTAATTCTCCGTGTCGAACCACCGGCCCTCACCAGAGCGACGCTTCTCCACCAGGACCTCGTAGGTGACCGTGGCCGTCTCGCCCGCAGACGGGGTGGCCACCGGCACACGCAGACGGTCGTAGACCGACAGGTTCCAGCCGTATCGGTCGGTCATCATCACAGCCAGCGCCGTCAGCTCCGACCGGCTCAGGAACAGCCGGCCGGCCGTCTTCCCGCGGTTCTTGCCGCGCAGCAGCGACTCGGCCCGGGTGTAGACCTTCCCCTCCTTGTCCGGGTACCCGGGCAGTTCGCCCGTGGCGGCCAAGCACTCGAGGACGGACGCGACCCTCCACTCACGGCTGGTCGGGTCCAGCGAGCCCGCTCGGTAGCGGCCCAGCAGCGTGGTGTTCTCCCGGATCCGCAACAGGGCGGCCCGGAACTGTCGCTCGGCGGCCAGCAGCACCTGGTCGCGCTCCGAAGGCCGGTAGGACTGCTTGGACGGTTTGCCCTTCTTCGGGACCGGGCGGGCCAGTTCTTCGGCCGCCAGGCCCTGCGCCAGTCGCGGCTCCCGCTTCAGCAGCGTACGCATCTTCGCGAGGGCCTCGCGCCCGCCGGGGGTGTCCTTGTGGTTGTTGCGCCAGAGTCGGAGCGTGGCCGAGGTGAGGTCGCCGAGGTCCTCGGCCGGGTGCTCCTGGTCCTTGAGGAACCGGGCGAAGATCTCCACAGACTGCCAATACGATTCGCCGCTGGAGTGGCTGTTCCATCCCATGGACTGCGCGGCGAATGCTCGCGCGAGCGACCCGCGCATCAGCTCAGGCACGGAGAGGGCGGCGAAGTCGAAGACCTTCTCGTAGCCCTCCTTGTTGACCACCGTGACCTGCAGTCCGTCAGCGGCTATTCGCTGGATTGCCTGGAAGTCCGGCGGTGGCAGGACCGCTCGGCGGCCTCTCCCGCTCATGACGCTTCCGCGACGGGCAGGGCGTCAACCAGCACCTCGATGTCCTGGATCCCGGAGGTCTCCCGGGCCAGCCGGGCGAACAGACCGTTCAGATCCCTCGACTCCTCGGCCTCGCCATCCTCGTCCTCGGTATCGAAGGCAAGGATCGACTCCAGCTGCAGATGCATGACCGGGCGAAGGTAGTGCTCCTTCGTCGTCTCAACGTCCTTGTGCCCCAACAGGGTCTTCACCAGCCACCACGGGTCGCCGTACAACTGGGCGAAGTCGCGCCGGTCCGCGGCGGTGAGCCCGTACTTCTTGTCCATCAACTCGTTGAGCAGGATCAACATGTAGAGCGCCATCGAGTGCCGCATGGAGTGGGGCGTCGCGTACGGGACCTTCCCGCGGATCTCCGCGACCCGCAGCAGCCGGGATGTCTCGCGTTCCTCCGGGGTCAGCAGAGCCTGCTCGCACCGTTGGTTGGCCTGTCGGAACACGGTGTTCCAGCGGTCCGGCAGCATGGGCAGGCCCTGCTCAGTCAGCCACAGCCACGCCGGCTCCGGGCCCTGCGGCCCCTCAACGAACAGCCACTGCCGCTCCCGCCAGTCGAGCAGGTTCAGGTCGTGTCGTCCTTGGACGCCGTTGCGGTCGACCCAGTGGATCGTCGGGCTGAGACCCGTCGTGACCTTCGTGATCAGCCGCATCAGCGGCAACTTCTCGTAGCGGCCCTGAGCCTGGGCCCGTTCGACTGCCCAGGCCCGCTCCGACTCTGCGTAGGCACTGACCTGACGCAATGAATCGACCGAAGCGTAGAAGGTCCGGTCTCGCTTCGACCGGGACAACGCTCGGGCCGCCTGGCCGTGGCAGTAGCGGCCCGAGCGCAGAGGGCGGGACGGCACTTCGAACGTCAACAAGGCGCCGGATTCCTGGCGCCGCAGTCCCGAGCTGAGCGTGAACCCGACGAACGACGTGTTCCGAAGCTCGGTCCGCGCGTCCCAGCCCGGCACCGGTGTTCCGTCGGAACTGAGGCCGCGAAGGCCAACGTCCTGCCAGAGACCCCAGGTTCGCGGCGTCAGCCACGACACCCGCGAGCTGCGGGCGTCCGCGGCACGGTCCGTCCGGCGCTGGCTGTCCACCGGCAGCGGCGTGACCTTCGCCCACCGGTAGAGCCGGGTGAAAGCCGGCGCTTCTCTATCCCACTTCGCCCCGCTTATTCGGCTTGGGTTGAGTGGCGAGTCGCACCGAAATTCCCGGTACGCGCGCAAGTCGCTCTCGGTCGCCTCCCGCCATGGAATTCCGCGTCGCCACAACCAAGTCAGCAGCAGCCGGATGTCAAGCGCGTAATTGCGTCGAGTTTCCCGTTCCAGCGGATGGAATTCCGTGGAGAGCACGAAGTCCAACAGCTCGGGGTCGACGACGAAGTCAGGCCGTACAAATACCGGATCGCCCGGCTGAAGCCCCACCGCGGCCACGGCTGCCGGCAGGTCGCGGACCCCCAGCACTCCCTCCTCCGGCAGCGGCCCCCACCGCTCCGGATCCGGCACGAACACCAGCCACCACTCGTCCATCTGCCACCCCTGTGAGTCCCTTGAACTCACTCAATCATCAGGGAAGCAGGTGTGGGGGTCATCCGGGATACCGGACGCCTCGTACGTGTGATCGCCGCACTGACAGCTCCCTCTCCACAGATCAGGTACACCGCTCGACTCCGACATGAGTGGCTCCTCCGATGCGTGAACGCTGACTCCCGCGGCAGTGTGCCGCACCCCTGCGCGTTCGCGCTGGCGTTCGGTACCGCACGACACCAAGGCGTCCGCAAATCCACCCGTGACGGTGAACAGGCGTACGAGCATCGCCGTTTAGCGGCCACTGCGCCGCGGCCGCGAGCGGGCGACAGGCGGCTGGGCAGCGGCAAGCCCATGCCTGTAGATCACCTCGGCCTCCACCAGCTCGCCTTGGCTCGCAGCTGCACTCGTCCGTCCACAGCCCAGCAATCTCCGCATCTTCAAGAACGAGGCTGCGATCTGCGCTGATTCATCCCGCCCCCTCTAAGTGAGTCTCGCCACAGTCGAATTGCGCCCGAATCCGACGGCGAGGACAAAGAAGTGGGCACCTTTATTAGCGTGACCAGCAAGCCCCTTAGGGGTGACCCAATTACCTAAACACACTCCCCTCTCGGGGGCACATTAGGGGAAATTCAAGCCACAAAGAGGATCCGATACCGTCACTGCACATGGGACTCGAAACGCAGGTCATGATCACATCCAGCCCGGTCTTCGCCTTACTCACGGCACTGTTTGCCGCAGCACTCGCGCACCCTGAACCGCAGGTGAGAGCGAGGGCGGAGCGGATTCTGTTGATGATTTTCGGGGCACGATAGAGCACGCATTCGCCAGCCTGCAGCAAGTGCTATCACTGGTTTTCAGGCGAGGAAGCTGCACCTCCGTTCGCGCTCGTACGACGAAGCCCCCGGAATCGAATGATTCCGGGGGCTTCGTGGGGTCGGTTGGGTCAGCTCTCGGTGGAGTCGTCTCCGCGTCGTCGGCGAGTCATGACGAGCGCGCCTCCGCCTGCGGCGATCAGGACCCCGGCGCCTCCGATCAGCCACGGGGTGGCGTCGGCGCCGGTATGAGCGAGCGAGCCTTCAGGGGAAGGCGCCGCTGTGCGCGACGTGGTCTCGGTGGCGTCCGAGGCGGACGGTGCCGGAGTGTTCTCGTCCTTGCCGGGATGGGCCGGGTCGGGCTCGTCGCTCGGCTTGCCCGTGGGCTTATCGGACGGCTCATCCGAGGGCTTGCCGGTCGGCTTCTCCGTAGGGGGCGGTGTAGTGGCGGTCTTGGCGTTGGTGGTGGTCACCGTCACCGGATCGCCGGGCTTGGCCTTGAATTCCTTCGAGGGCTTGTAAATCTCGTACCCCTCGGGTGCCTTCACCTGCTTGACCCAGAAGTCGGTCCCCGTACGGGAGTTGACGGGCAGCCTGCCGGTGGCCATGCCGTCGGAGCCGGTGGTTAGCGTGAGAAGGGTCTTGCCGCCGCTCCCGATGTTGACCGTGGACCCCGCCAGCAGCTTGCCGGTCTTGTCGTCCTTGGCCTTCAACAGAACCGAGGCGGGCTTGAAGGGGTCGACGATCGCGAGCGGCGTGTCCGTGCCGGGGGTGACGATGACATCCTGGTCGTCGACCGTCTCGTGCAGCTTGCTGCCGCTGGAGATCTCCTTGAGGCGGTAGACGCCCGGCATGAGGTCCTTGAAGGCGAGCTTGCCCTGGGCGTCGGTCCTGCCGCTGGCGGCCTCCTTGCCCGCGGAGTCGAAGAGGGTGAAGGACGCACCGGCGAGCACGTCGCCGCCGGGGTCCTTCTTCAGGATGGCCACGCCGCCGGTCGGCTCGGCCGCATTGCGCGGAGCCGGGGAGGTGGATGCGGACGGGGTGGGATCGGTGCTCTGGGCCGAGGCGGTCGGCGCCCAGGACAGGCTGCCGGTCACCGTGGCGGCCACGGCAACAGCGACGGGGAGGGTGCGAGCGGAGCGGATGCGCAAGAAGGAACTCTCCAGGGGGTACGGGCGGGCGGGGACGTTCAGAGCGGTGGTTCAGCGGGTGCGGGGCGTAGCCCCGGTGGCGGGAGTGGGCTGGGCAACGGAGCGAGCTGTCGGCCGTGACGCGGCAGGGGGCGGGAACCAGACCTGGGCGTACTGCTCGATCGCGGTACGCAGGCCCGTTCCCTCCGCGCCGTGCCACGCAGGCCCGCTGCTGTGCCAGTCGCGGATGACGGCATAGCCGTCCTGTCCGGGCACGAGGTCGCGGGCGGTGTCGCGGCGTTCGAAGGTGCCGTGGTCGGCGAAGCGGAGGATCGCAGTGTCGAGGATGCCCTGTTCGGGGTGGATGACGCGCAGGCGAAGTCCGTCGTACTCGTCGCGCCGGATGGTCGGGGCGAAGTCGATGCGTAGCCGCAATGGCGAGTTCGGCTGCGGGGCCGCGTAACAGGCGTCACCGACGATGGCGTACTGGTGGAGGGGCAGGTCGAGGACGTCGTCGAAGAACTGCTGGGCGTGCAGGGCCACGTGGTCTCTCTCGGGCGGATGGTGCGGGGAGGTCAGCGGCGGGGGCCGGAGCGCCGCGCCGGCAGGGTTGCCGACGGGGTGGTCGTGGTGCTCCAGCGCGGGACGCTGCGCGTGGTGAGCGCGGGCGCCCGGCGAGGGGCCGTGCGCCGGACGTCGAGAGGCGTGGGCACCGGTGGCGGCGGAGGCGTGACGGGCACGAGCTGGGCGTGTTCGCGCAGGCCGCGCGTCATCTGGTCCTTCCAGCGCGGCAGGGGCGCGGGGTCGGACACGCTCTCGGTGATGGCCTTCACCAGCGGGATCGGGGTGTTCGTAGAGGCGGTGGTGTACCAGCGGACGGATCCGTTTTTCGGCCCGCCCCAGAGGTACCAGCGGGCCTGGAGCGTGGTGAGTTCCTTCTCCGCGTCGAGTCGGCCTTCGGTGTACTCGATCCCGGCCATGCCGTCCGGGGTCTGCAGTTCCAGGACGCCCCACCGCAGGTGCTGGATCTTCCAGCCGCGTTTCATGAGCGGGACGACGGCGTGGAAGGCGTCGAGTTCGGGGTCGGCGGGGTCGGGGCGGGCGAGGTAGTGCTCGGGCCCGTCCTGGTAGGCCGCCGCCAGGGCCGTGGTGAACGCTCGGACGAACTCGGTGGGGCACTCGTCGTTGAAGCTGACGCCCCAGGTGGGCGGGCCGAAGCGGTCCTCGTAGGCGTTGATGCGCCACAGTCCGTCGTCGTCGCCTTCGGGCAGGTAGCCGAGGCGGATCTTGCGGTCGGGGGCGGTGACGTAGACGTTTCCGAGTTCGTCGTGGGTCAGGTCCCAGCCGAGCGCCATCAGAGGTTCAAGGGCGGGGTCGCCGGTGTAGGTGCCGCCGGCGAGGTAGCGCGGGAAGACGTGGACGTCGCCGTCGATTTCGGCATCGGGAATGGTCAAGGGCGTATCCGGAGTAGGTCGGGGCGTGCGGCGCCGGGGTCAATGCAGGCCGTGCTCGGAGCGAAGCGAGCAGTGCGCGACTGGCTCTACGCCGCAAGCCCCGCCTCCTGCCCCGCGGCGATGTGAACGGTGAGGTGCCGATACGCCTCCGTGGAGCGGGCCTTGGCGACCCCTGCGGTGGGGCCGGTGGTGATCAGGTAGCCGATGCGGGCGCTGTACATGTCGCCGTCCGGGGGCAGCACGAGGCAGTCTCCTGCGTCGCGGTGGAAGGTGACGCGTTCGATCCAGTCCGTGCCTTCGGCGAACTGGGCGTCCAGCCGGCGCTCGGTGAGGATGCCGGGATAGGCGGGGTAGATCAGCCGGATTGCCGCTGCCTGACCACGTGTCGGGGCGACGTCGGGCAGCACGCCGCAGGCAATGTCAGCGGCGGCGCGGGCCAGGTCGACGCCGGTGGCCAGGCGGACGAGATGGCCGATCATGTCGCCAGCGACGCGCGCGTTGACCTCGATCAGGCGCGGCCGGCCGTCGACGATGCGCAATTCGACGTGGCTGACACCGTCGGTGACGCCGACGGCATCGAGAGCCGCGACAGCGACCGGTGCCACCTCGGCGAGCAGCGGGTCGTTCGCGTCGACCACGTGCGCCAGTTCCTCGAAGAAGGGTGCCATCCCTACGGTCTTGCGGGTGACGGCGACCACGGTGGTCTGCCCCTGGTAGGTGACGCACTCGACGCTGACCTCCGGGCCGTCGAGGTACTCCTCGACCAGGACCTGGGTGCTCTCGACTCCGCGGCCGGCGGTCTGCGCGGCGAAGGTGTACGCGGCTGGCAGCGCGTCGGCGGTGTCCACGCGGATGACGCCCATGCTCGCGGCGTGTGAGGCGGGCTTGAGGACGACGGGGTAGCCGATGAGGGCGGCGGCATCGGCCGCTTCGCGCTCGGTGCGCACGCTCACAGATACGGCGGAGGGCACTCCGTGGCGAGCGAACAGCGTGCGCGAGGTGTGCTTGTTGCGGCAGCCCTGGAGTGCCTCCGGAGCCGTGGTGGGCAGGCCGAGTTGGCGGGCGAGACGGGCGACGGGGACGAGGCACCACTCGGTCCACGTCATCACGCCGGCCAGGTCGTGCCGCTCGGCGAGAGCGCGCCCGGCCGCATTCAGTGCCGCCTGGTCGGTGGGGTCGGCGACGGCATAGTCGACGATGAACTCCTTCTCCCAGGTCGGCTCGGTGCCGGAGATCAGGACGACGTCGTAGTGGGCACGGACGTTCTCAAGGCAGTAGCTGCGATACGCCTGCGCCTCCATATCGGCGGCAACAACCAGGACGACGGGGCGAGAGGACAACAAGGCTCCAAACGGTGTCGGGACAGGACGTGTTGAGACGCACGGGCGGCGTCAGGGGGTGCGGCGGCGGCGCAGTTCGAAGGCGGACGCCCAGTGGGGGTGGTCCTCGATCAGCTTTCGGGCGTACAGGGACGTGAAGGAGTTGTTCAGCCCGCGCACACCCGCGGGCAACTGCCAGCGCAGGTCCTCGAACAGCGCCTTCAGCCCGACCCGGGTGGCCCCGGCGGCGATCCGGTCGGCGGTCAGGCGCTCCAACGCCCGGTAGACGTACGGGTGCTCGGCGTCGAAAGCCAGGAACCGATCCGTCAGCGTGGGCCGCGATCCTGCTCGAACCGACGGTCGGGATATCAGCCGGACCGGCTGGCTGGCCGGGGCGTGGGACGTGGGCATGGCGGGTCTCCGTGAGGTGGGCCGGGAGGTGACGGGGATGGTCAGGCGAAGGAGGTGCGCAGGGCGGGGGTGGCGCGCAGCCGGGCGAAGGCGGTGAACAGGCCCGCGGCCTGGAGTACGGCGCAGAGCGTGATGACGTGGCCGAGCTGGGCGGGCGGGACGACGGCGACGAGGACGCCGGCCAGCGGGAAGGGCAGCAACAGCAGCAAGATCGTCAGGGACAGGGTGGCGCCGAACACCTGCTGCGGGATGAGGCGGGAGCGCAGGGTGCGCAGCACGACGGTCATGCCTCCCTCGCCGGCCATGAGGACGGCGATCAGGGCGAGGTAGGCGTGGTAGCTGCTGGCGAAGAAGACGGCCAGGCATGCGGTGGCGGCGATCGTGGCGGAGACGACGCCGACCGGCCACAGGCCGAAGCGGTCGATTGCGCGGCGGCACACGAGAACCGCGCTGAGCGAGGCGACGGCCGCGATGGACCAGACGAACCCGACGTCGGCTGTGGAGTGGCCGAGCTGCTTGACGATGATCACCGGGGCGGCGGCCTGCAGCAGGCCGATGGCCAGGTTCGACACGGTCAGTCCGGCCACCAGCCAGCCGAGCGCCGGCAGCATCCGCAGGGTCGACCATCCAGTGCGCAGTCCCATGCCGACGGGCTGCGCCGCGGTCGACTTGTGGCGAAGGTACTGGCGTGGGGCGAGGACGCTGGTGAGCAGCGAAAAGACGGCGATCACCAGCAGCATGCCGCTCGCGCCGGTCCACTGGAGCAGGAGGCCGGCCAGCGCGGGGCCGGAGAGGGTGGCGACCTGGTCGATGCCGAGCAGCACCGACTGCACGCGGTGCGCGCGGGCTCCGGCCTCACGGCCGGCGACCCCGCCCGCGGTCTCGGCCGCGATGTACGAGCACTCGGTGAGGATCCCGGTGGACGCGGCGAGCACCATGACGGTGACCGTCGCCCCGAGCCCCGCCTCCTGCTTCGGCAGGAGGACAGCGGCGGCCAGGACGACCAGCGCTCGGGCGACGTTCGCGTAGCGGAGCACGGCGGTGGTGCCATGACGGTCGACCAGTGCCCCGGCGAACGCGAACGCCCCCAGCCTCGGAATCCACTCCAGGGCAAAGGCGAGGCCGGTCAGGGCTGCTGAGTTGGTGGTGGCCAGCACCAGCAGCGGGATGCCGTAGGTGGCCATGGCGAACGCTGCGGCGTCCGTGCTGCGCGGCAGATAGATGCCGCGCAGCAGTGTGGGGACCGGCCGGCGTGCATGCCGCGGTCCGACACGGGATCTCACGCAGCAAGCCCCGCTTCCGCCGGCGGCTGCGGGGAACGGACGTCGGCGTGGTGCAGGACGCGAGGGTTCGACTGCAGAAAGTCGGTCAGGACCTGGCGCGGTGCCGGCGGCTCCGGACGCGAGGCGTTCGCCTGCGGGCTGCGGCTGTGCAGTTGGAGCGTGTGCTGGACGCGGGTGACGAAGTCGCTGGCGGTGTCGGGGAAATGACGGGCACGGGCCCAGCGGGCCGCGGTGTCGTACACCTCGGCGAGGGCCTCGCCGCTCGCGGTGAGCCGGTAGCGGTCGGGAGCCTGTTCGTCGGCGTGGACCAGGCCGAGGTCGCGTGCGACGTCGATGGCGTGGCGCAGTTGCCCGGGCGTGAGATCGCCGAAAGCGCCCTGCAGGGAGCCTCGCCGGTGGCTGATGGGGCCGTTGTCGTCGATCTCGGTGATCAGGCGTATCAGGCCCGGCAGGGCCAGGGACCGGATCGCGCGGCGTTCGTGCAGGAGGGTTTCGGGCTGGGAGCGGTTCATCGGCGCGGGCCTCCTGCCCGGGACATCGGTTGGGCGGGTAGCTGGTGGGAGAAGAGGTCGCCGGACTTCCACGCCGGACCGTCCGGGGGCGTGGTGGTCAGGACGGGACGAGCAGCAGGAGTGGCGGTCGGAACTGCCGGTGCCGGATGACGAGTGGGGGTGGTCGCCCACGGGCCGGAACGGTTCTGCGACAGGGCGGCGCCCGGCCCGCGAGCCCGGCGGGCATCGGCCTCGGCGCTCGGGGCGGTGGCCCACGCCGAGATCGCCTCGAAGACGGGGGCGAGCGCCTGCCCGCTCTCCGTCAGCTGGTAGCCGCCGGTGGCGCTGGCCGTGACGAGACCATCGGCGACCAGGCGTTCCAGGGGCTTGTAGACGGCGGTCAGTCCGTAGCCGGGCATGGCCTCACTCGCCAGCGTCTTGGCGGTCGCGGTGCCCCGGGCCTGCAGGGAGAACAGGATCGGGGTGGCGTGCCGCGGCGCGAGCAGCGCGATGGTGTCGTCGATGTTCTGGGCCGGTGCGATCGGCTCGGGCTCCATCTCGCCGGTGTGCTTGTTGGCGACCAGGCCCTTCTCCAGATAGGTGTCGGCCCAGGACGCGATCACCGAGAGGACGGGCAGCAGCGCGGCGCCGCGGCTGGTGAGGCCGTAGGTGACGTGGCGCGGAGCGTACTCCGTGCGCTCGATGACGCCGGCGTGGGTGAGGTGACGCAGGCGGGGGTGGAGCTGGCCGTCCGCCAGCCACGGAAGCCGGGGCTTGACCTCGGCGTAGCGCAGCGGCTGGGAGACGGTCATCAGCACCCACACGCTCCAGCGCGGGGCGAGCAGGTCCAGGGTCTTGGTGACGCCCAGGAGGTCGTTCGGGGTGGTGGGCGGCGGCGCGGTGGTGGCCAAGAAGGTGGCTCCTCAGGCGGTACGGGTGGATCAGCGGGTGCGGGAGGTGGTCGCCGTCGGGGCGGCGGGAGCCGGCGGGGCCGGCGGGGCCGGCGGGTGGGTGTCCGGAGCGGACCGGCGGCGCAGGCCGCCCAGGACTGCGCTGGTGCTTTTGGCGTAGGCGTCGCGGGTGGCGACGGACTCGGCGATGCGCCGGGCGCAGTCGAGGATGTGGCCGGCGTCGAAGCGGCCGATCTCCCGCTCAGGCGCGGTGAGTTCGCGCAGTCGCTGAAGCTGGAAGGCGATGTTGCTCTCGGCTAGGGCCAGGTCGCTGTGGTTGCCGGTCAGGGCGGCGAGCAGGGTGGCCTCGGGGGCTGCGTCGGCGTGGGCTTCAAGGTCGGCGAGCGGCTGTCCGTACAGCGCCTCGATGCGCTGGGCGACGAGCTGGGATACGGCGGTGGGCGCGGTGTCGGGCTGGGGCAATCGGTGGGCTTTCAGGGACGTGGCGTCCGCACCGCTCCGGCGCGAGATGCGGCTGGGGCGGGCGGAGCGGTGGCGGCGATCTTGGGAGTCAATGACCGGCGCGGCGCCGCTGCTTGGTTCGGCGGGGGCATGGTGCGCAGAAGCTCGTCGAGCGCGGCGGTGTAGCCGTCCCGGCCCGCCAGGGCTGCCTGCAGCCAGTCCGCGTCCCAGCGCAGGTCCTCGGCGGACAGGTCGTCCATGTCCCCGTCGGCGGCCGTCGCGGCATGGACACGGTCACGGACGCGGGCCACCTGCTCCTCGGCGATGGCGAGCCAGCTACGCAGTTCCAGGGCTCGCTGGAGTGCGGCGTTGACATCGTCGCGGGCTGCCTGCGCATACAGCTCGGCCACTTCGGCGCCGAACGCCTCCCGCAGAGCCACATCACGGCTGCTGGACTTGTCGACGACCCTCACCTCGTCACCCCGCGCACCGTGGCGTTCGGCTGACTGGGCAGCGTGGGCGGGGCGGTAGGCAGAGCCGGTGCGCGACGGGCGGCCGGGTCAGCGCCGCGCCACACACCTGGGACGTGCTTGCCGGGAGCGGCGGGGTCGAGGAGGTAGTTCACGACCATGGCGCGGCCGTCGCGAGAGGCGACGGCCGCGTTGACCTGGTGGGCTAGCTCCATGACGGGGTCGTCGAGTACGTCGGAGGCTTGAGTGCCCAGTGCCTCGACGAGCGCGTCCTCAGTCGTGTTTAGTGCCTGCTGCGTTTCGGCGAGAAGGCCGTACCAGTGCACAACTGCCGTGGCCTCGGGGTTGGCCCGCGGGTTTGCCGCAACCGCCCGGCGCAGGTCGGCGAGCGGCATCTGGAATCGGTCCTCGATTCGCTCAGTGATGATGCCCATCACGTCTTCGCTGGCGTCGAGCACGACGAAGCTCCGTTCATTTCGTGAATTCCGGTGCGGGAATGGGGAATGGGGTGGGTGCTGGGTCGGCTAGTCCAGGCAGAAGTAGACGTCGCGGTAGACGTACGAACCGGAGACCCATCCCTTTGCGCCGGTCGTCTTGTCGGTGATGTAGTGCCAGTTGCCGTGGGTCTTGTGGACGGTGAACTTGTGGCCCCGGTAGAGCACGCCGCGAGCAGTGGACTTGCTAGTTGCCTTGGAGCGGATCGTCACAGCCTTCGCACCGATCACCCACGGTCCGCGGCGGTCGCACGGGCGGGTGGTCGGCGCCGAGGCCGACGCGCCGGCGGGTGCGGCCAGCGCGCCCGGAGCGGACATCACGGGAACGGCCAAGGCGCCGAGAATTGCGGCGGTCACTGTGAAACGGGCGGTACGCATGCGGAATTGGCCTCCAGGTCTGGAAGAAGAAATGCGGCAGCAGCCCCAGGCGGATGCCGTGCGGGCTGAGAACAAGAGTCCGGAGAATCCCCGGTTTCGGTAACCGGGGATCGCGTGCTACGTTCCGCGCCGCCTCGTATCCGGCAGGTGGAATTTTCGTGGGGGCCTGCGAGGCAAATACCTGCGTGTTAGCGGGAGTTCAGCGTCCGGGCCCGCGTGGCGGGGCGGGACGGGCTGGCAATCCGGGGACGGCGGTCGTGTGCCGGGTTACCGGCGAGGCCGTAGGAAGCAGCGGCTCATTGCCGTTCCAGTGGGCCTCCCACCACTGGGTGGCGGCCTCAAAGGTCTCGAAGCCGCCTTCACGCAGCGTGTGCGTCCACGTCGTGGTGTCGGCCACTTCGAGAAGCACGCGGAAGGGCATAGCTGCCTCCTCGTCCATGGCGCGCAGCATCACCGTGGTTTGCACCGGGTCCTTGGTGTCGTCCGTGTAGCTGATTCCATAGGCGAAGTGATCGCCGTCGTCGCGTAGCCGCTGCTCCAGGACACGGGTGGCTCCGTCCGCGGGGACGGTGCCCATGCCCTCGTGCGGGAGGATCTTCTCCTCAGGGCAGCCACGGGCGATCAGCCAGGACTGGGCCATGGACAGCAGCGGCAGCGCCTTATGGTCGAACTGGAAGGTGCGCGCGGCCGGGTCGCGGTTGAGATGCAGGGCGACCAGCTGCGGCTCACCGGGGATGCCCCAGGTGACGGCACGGTTGTGCATCACGTAGTAGCTGTGCGCGGCGTCGTCGCTGTGGTGCTCGGCGAGGACAGTCATCGAGTCCTGCTCGATGCCGATGTGCCCCTCGAACTGGTCGGCGATGTGGTCGTTGACGGCTTCGTATCCGTCGAGGCGGAAGTCGGGTTGGTAGTTGGGCATCGGTGCTTTCGGTCGTGACACCCGCGGCGCCGTGCGTGCGGCACGGAGCGTCGGTCAGCGGCGTGTGCGGGAGATGGCGGGTGCAGCCGGCAGGCGTGCGGGCCTGGTGGTAGGCGGGCCGGCGCGGCGGGGTGCGGTCAGCGCGGCTCGGCCGGCGTCGGTGAGGGCGACGGGCTGGCCGGCCTGCACCGGGTGCGCGGTGTCGCGCTCCACCAGGCCCATCGCCTCCAGACGCTGCAGTTGGGCGTAGGAGATGCGGGTTCGTGCGGCGGTCGCTACCGCGAGGCGGTGGGTGACGAGGTGTTCGTGCAGCTTGGCGCCCTGGGCGATGGCGAGGAGGGCCGCGACGTCCTTCGTGGCGATCTGTGGCGGCGCAGGCCGAGGTGCGGTGGCCTCGATGCGCTCCAGCACCGCGGCGGCCGTGCGCTGCTTCGCATCGCGTACGTCGGCGGCCTTCGCCAGCTGATCGAGGGTGCGGTCGATGCGGGCGAACAGGGCTTGGTCTACCGGTAGTTCGCTGGAGGCGAGGCGGGCGAGCCGGAGACGGTAGAAGGTGACGTCCCGCTCGGCCGCCACCAGCTCGCGGTGCGCGTCGGCCAGGGCGGCGTGCGGTGCGTCGAGGAGTCTGCTGTCGCGGTGGCTGTCCAGTTCCTCGATGCCGTAGCCCAGGGCGGTCTCGATCCGCTGGTCGAGGGCTGTGGGCAGCTGCTGGTCGGGCGTAGGCAAGGTCATGGCGGGGCGGTTTCTGGGTCCGTGGCGAGTGTGCCCAGGGCGACGCGGACCTCGACGTACGAGCCGTCGCGGATGTGCGACGTCGGGCCGAGCCGGTCGAGGAGCCGGAGCATGGCCTCATTGGACGCCTGCGTGAACGCGGACAGGGTGTGTGCTCCGCGCTCGCGGGCGAAACGGGCCGCCTGCCGGGCCATCGCCGCGCCGATGCCCTGCCGGTGACGGTGGTCGACGACCTGCAGTCCGAGGTCGAAGATCCCCGCCTCCCGGCTCACGGGCCCGGCGCAGACCAGGGCCACAGGCCGCTCGTCCACGCCGAGCCCGATCCAGCACTGTGCATGGGCGAGCAGCCGTGACAGGTCGCGAGGCGTGAGGCGAGTGCGGCCCCAGCGGCGCAGCAGGTTCTGCTCGGAGCACTGCGCGTGGAAGGCGGCGACCAGATCCCAGTCCGCCTCCGTCACCCGCCGAGTGCCCGCGAGGGCCGGGTGCCTCAGCAGGAGCAGTTCGGCCGGGCGGCCAGCAGGTCAGATCGCCGGTAGGCGCGGTAGCGGCTGCCGTCAGTCGCGCGGGGCTTGCGGGCCTGGACGCCGTAGCCGCGCAGGAGCAGACCCAGTTGCAGCGGGGTGAGATCGGCGTAGCGCCAACGTCCCTCGGCCTGGCCGGGCATGTCGCGCAGGCGCTCGACCAGCTCCGCGGTGCTCACGTACTCCGGCGCGCCCTCGTCGTCGAAGACGGCCAGGCAGGCGTGGACGATCGTCTGCGGGCGGGTGGGGCAGGGCAGGAACTCCTCGCCCCCTTCCTCGTGAACGTCGTCGAAGCCGTCAAGGTCGTCCGGCTTGTCGAAGTCGTCAGGCGCAATGAAGTCGCCGAAGGGGTCGAAGTCGGGTTCCTCGTCCTCCTCTGGTGCGTACTCGTCCTCGGGTGCGGGTTCGTACGCGGCGGCGCAGCAGCAGGAGGTGGACAGGAGCGCGCTCAGCTCGGCGCCGGCCGTCATCCGTTCGACCAGCAGGTCGGTCAGGGTGTTCAGCTGCTCGGTGGGGCTGACGCCCGGAAGTTCGGCGTCGGCCAGCTCGGCGAGCTGTCGGTCGAGGCCCTGGATCTCGATGAACGCGTCGAGGATGGAGCGGTGGTGCGGGTTCTCGGTGACCTGGGCCGGCGTCAGAACGGCGGCGGCGACCTGGTCGATCAGGGTAGGGAACTGCGTCAACGAACGGGGCCCTTCAGGGTCGGGGAAGGTGCGGGTCGCGGAAGGCCGGGCATCGCGTAGGGCGGTGGTCCCGGCTTGGGAACGGGCTGGCGCGTGGCCAGCTGCGGCGAGCGGGTGCGCGCCGCGTGGGTGCGCTCGCCCAGGGGGCGTCGGCGGATCCCGAGTCGGGCGCGGGCGGTGTCGTACACGTCGTGTGCCTCGCGCGGGCGTACGGCCACGACGTGGATCTCGGTGGGGTGCGTGGAGTTCGCGGGAGCCGGCCGCTGGGCGTAGACGATGCGCCAGGCGTTGCGGTGATCGACGTAGACCTTGCGGCACCCGGCAAGGTCGCGGGTGAGTTTGGCGCCGAACAGGCGGGCGTTGACGATGTCCTGCAGCTGGGCGAGCGCCAAGTCGCGAATGTCGCTGGGGGCTTGCAGGAGGTCGGTCAGAGCGCGAGGGTCGAAGGACAGGCCGAACGCCGGCCGGTCCTCGTGGCCGGTCATGTGTCCGCCTGACCCGGCTCGCCGGTCTCCTCGTGTTCCCCGCCCTCCGCAGTCTCCTCGGTTGCGGCGTGGGTGGTCCGGTTCGAGGGGCGGGGGCCGGGCAGCAGCCGGTGCGCCGGCCGGTCCGGGTCCGTCATGCACGCGGACAGCGGGCCGCCGGCGGCTCGGACGGTGGCCATGGCATGGGTGAGGAAGTCCCGGTGCCACACAAACAAACCGCTCAGTCCGGCTTCGGCGTCCTTGTGCTGCTGGTAGGCCAGCCACAGGGCATGCAGCCAGGCGACGACGTCGGCGTGCTCCTGCCACTGCTCGCACCACGGCGCGGCGGTCGTGACCTCCGCGCCGTAGACCCGCATGAGGAAGTCGTCGACCCAGTCACTGAGTGCGTCGAGTTCGTCCTCGTACTCCTCGTCCTCCAACTCGAGGATCGGGCGCGGCTCGGGTGGCGCAGGCACGGACGGCAGGCCCCCGAACCCCGGCAGCCCGTAGGCGGCGAAATCCGCCGGCGGCGCGGCTGAGAGGTCGTCGATCTGGCGCTCGTGCTGCGCGGACAGGTCCAGCAGTCTGGCGACGTCCGCCTGGATGCTCGCCAGACCGGAGTCCGGCAGTCGGACCGGCTCCGTCTTTCCGTCTTCCGAGGTGGGAGATGGGCCGGGTATCCGGACCGGATCCGTCTCCGCACCCTCCGAGGGGCTTATGGGTTCAGACACGAAAAAGGGGCCTCCTTGGACCGCGGCCATAGGGCGTGGATTGCGGCTCCAACCATCCGGAGAATCCCCGGTTTCGGTAACCGGGACTTCGCCGCTACAACGCTGCGTGCGGCAGGGCGGGGCCGACATGAACGGAACGTGGCGGGCGTCGCGCCGCGCCGCGCCGCGGGGCCAGTCTCAGACAGTGAGTGTCAAGTCATCGTGGGAAAGGGCCTGTTGCAGCGTTTCGGTGAGGCGATCGGCGGCGATCTCGGCGTAGTGCTTGGTCTTCTCGACGCCTATGAAGTCGCGGCCCTCCAGGAGTGCCGCGACGCCGGTCGAGCCGGATCCGCAGGTGAAGTCGAGTACGGTGCCGCCCTCCGGGGCGATCTGCACCAGCTCCCTCATGACGGAGACGGGCTTCTGTGTGATGTGCTGCCGGTTCTTGCCGCTGGGCTGCGAAGCGCTGTAGAGGCCGGGAAGGTAGACCGGGTTGCGGGCGGCGTCGATGGGTCCGTTGGAGGCCCAGACGATGAACTCGCAGTTCTGGGTGAACCTGCCCTTCTGGGGCCTGGCCTGCGGCTTGTGCCAGGCCAGCACCCCGCGCCACAGCCAGCCGGCGGCCTGGATCGCGTCCGTCGTGATGGGCAGCTGGCGCCAGTCGGTGAACAGGAGCGCGGTCCCGCCGACCTTGGTGAGCCGGTGCGCCTCGGTCATGATCTGCGTCAGCCAGAAGCCGTACGACCGCTGATCCATGTTCTCGCCGGTGAAGTCCGCCAGCTCGTGAGAGGCGTCGGCCGAGGTGTACTTCTGCTTCGCCGACCGGCTCGTGCGCTCCTTCGCCGTCCGCCCGCCGCTGTTGTACGGCGGGTCGGTGATGACGGAGTCGACGCAGTTGTCCGGCAGCTCGGCGAGGACGCTGAGCGCGTCGCCCTGGTGCAGGGAAAAAGGCAAAGGTGTACCCCAATTCGGGTCGTGTGAGACGAGGGAGAGACGCTCCAGCTCGCATGGATGACCCCACGGGACCGAATACGGGAGGACGTCTCCGCGGTCTGCGATGTGAGGGGGCGAGGGGAGGAGCCAAAACTGTAGGGCACGATCCCCGGTTGAGCGCTATTGCCGCCGAGAACCCCGAAATAGAGCCTTGATCACGAACGATTTCGGCAACCGGGGATCCGACCGTACTGTTTTGGAACTGCCCGGCCGACACGGCCGATGGCGCATCCCCGCCCCTGCCTTCGTGGAGGTATCTCCGTGTCCTGGCACACCTGACTCACCGCCTGGTGCCGGTGCGAGCGGCAACTCGCAACAGCACCCGGGCCGCCCGAATTACCCACCACCCCGGACGTCGCGCCCTTTCCTCAACGACGCACGCGCCGCCGGGACTTCACCAAGGACCTCGCTGTGACATCGCTCTACCCTCCCCTGCCCGCGATCCGTCCGCCGGACCGTGACCGCCTTCCGGGAGGCGGACCGGATTGAAGGGGATAGCCGCCGGCATCGGCGTCGTCCTCCTCTCTCCGCTCCTGCTCGCAGGCACCGCCATGATGTTGGCGTCCTCCAGCGAAGCCACCACCACCGCATCCTTCAGCGGATGCCTGACCGGCATCGACACCGACGAGGTGACCAAGAAGGTCACCAAGATCCTCGACGGCGCATCCGCCAAGAGCGTCCACATCCAGGGCCTGGACCTGCCGGCCGAGCAGATCCCCAACGCACAGACCATCGTGGCCACCGGCATCAGCCTGAACGTCCCCAAGAAGGGGCAGATCATCGCGATCGCCACCGCGATGCAGGAATCACGGCTGCGCAACCTCAACTCCGGCGACCGCGACTCGCTGGGCCTGTTCCAGCAGCGCCCCAGCCAGGGATGGGGAACCGCGCAGCAGATCCGCGATCCGGTCTACGCCTCCGAGCGCTTCTACAAGGCACTGCTGAAGGTCGACGGCTGGCAGCAGATGAAGGTCACCCAGGCCGCCCAGGCCGTGCAGAAGTCCGGCTACCCGGACGCGTACGCGCAATGGGAAGACCTCGCCACCGCGCTGCAGAAGGCCATCGCCGCCACCTTCCCGAACGCCGAAAAGGACGAGCCCGCCAAGGACAAGCACAAGGATGCCGCGTCCAGCTCCGACGGGTGCGCTCCCGAGAAGGACGGGACCTCCTTCGGGCGGATCCCCGAGGGCAGCGTCCCGAAGGGATACAAGATCCCCAAGGACGCCGACCCGAAGGCCCGCGAGGCCATCAAGTGGGCAATGCACCAGCTCGGCACCATGTACCAGTGGGGCGGCTCCTGCACCGACCCCCACGGCCCCGACCCGATGGGCCGCTGCGACTGCAGCTCGCTGATGCAGCAGGCGTACGCGCACGCCGACGTCAAGCTCACCCGCACCACGTACACGCAGGTCAATGAGGGCAAGGCCGTCTCGGCGAAACACCTCAAACCCGGCGACCTGATCTTCAGTCGCGGCACGGCCGCCCGGCCCGAACACGTCGGTCTTTTCATGGGCGAGGGCCTCGTCATCGAGGCGCCGCGCACATCAAAGCCGGTCCGGATCACACCGATCAAGGACTGGGACATCTTGGCCGTCCGCCGCGTCCTCTGACGCCACGCGCCGCCGGGCCATCTCCCGGGCCGCGCCCGCCGGGCCCCCTTCTCGCGCCGCGTGCGCACCCCTCCTCTTTCCTCCCTTCCGCTGGCCCCTGCACGGCCCGCACACGCAAGGAGCCCCGCCACACCTATGCCCATACCTCTCGCAGACCGCGCCGCCGTCCTCCTCGCCTACGACCCCGGCATCAAGCCCAAGGGCGGCGGCCTCCCCGGCCTGACCGTGCTGAAGAACGTCGTCAGCTCGATCAACATGTTCGGGATCATCGCCGTCGTCGGCGCCCTCGCCGTCTCCCTCGGTGTGTGGGCCTGGGGCCACCACACCGGCGGCCACCAGGCCGAGGCCAACGGCAAGAAGGGCGCCGTCGTCGCGGCCGGCGCCGCACTCGGCCTGGGCGCCGCGAACGGCGTGGTTCAGTTCTTCTCCGGCCTGGGGTCGCAGGTCCATTGAGGCAGAAGCGACTCCCCTCCCTGTCCGAATACGGCGTGACCTGGTCGGCCAACAAGCGCATCGCGGTCGGCGCCCTGGTCATCACCGCGCTGCTCCTCCTCGCCGCAACCGCCGCCTGGTTGACCGGCCGCGGCGAACACCACGACGACGGCAACACCCCCTCGCAGGCGAGCAGTTCCTCGCCCTCCGAGGCCGCACCGAAGCCCTCGGCCGGGTCGGGGTCAGTACCCAAACCCCCGCAGATCGCCGAACCGGTCGCCTTCGCCAAGGCGGCAGCGCAGATGCTCTGGTCGTACGACACCCGCGACACCAACCGCGACCAGCAACTCGCAGGCATGCGCGCGTGGATGACCAAGGAGACCAAGTACAACGACTGGGCCTCCGTCTCCGGCCAGGTACCCGACCCGCTGCTGTGGTCGCGCATGGCCGACCAGGACCAGCGCGCCACCGCCACGGTCACCGAAGCCCACTACCCGGGCGCGTTCAAGCAGGCCCTTGCCGAGGACCCGTCCGCGATCACCGAGGCGTACGTCTACGTCGTCACCGTCAACGGCAAGCAGCAGATCGAGTGGAAGAAGGGCGGCGGCGGAGCCGAGGACCGCGCCGTGACCCTCGCCGTGCAGTGCCGGCCCAACCACGACTGCGCCCTGGCCGCCATCGCCCCCAGCGTCACGCAGTGACCCACCTCGTCGACAGATAAGGAGGCCCGCTTCCCTTGGGTTTCTGCGATCTCCCCGTAGCGGACAAACTCTGCGCCGTCGGCGACGCCGTCGACTTCGCCTCCGACCCCGGCAAGGCGATCGGCGACTGGATGGCCAAGAGCGCCGGTGAACTCGCCGCAGCAGCAGCCGACCTGGCCGCGAAGGCCGTCAACGCCACCACGAAAGTGGACCTGAACGCCGGCTGGTTCCGTGACAACTACGAGATGCTGCTGCCGATCGGGCTGATCATCCTGGTCGGCACGTTCTGCGCACAGCTCATCCGGGCCGCCGTCAGACGCGACGGACTGGCCCTGACGCAGGCGTTCACCGGCACCGCCAGCGGCGTGATCTTCGCCTTCGCCGCGATCGCCCTGACGACCGTCGCCATCGAAGTGGTCGACGCACTCAGCGACGGACTGTTCAAAGTCTCACACCTGTCCATCGAAACGGCTGTGCGCCGCATCGTGAAGGTCTCCGAGATCGGTGCCGTGTCCAGCATGGGCTGGCTGGTCGCGGTCTTCGCCGGGCTCGGCGCCGCCATCGGCGCGTTCCTCTACTGGTGCGTGATGATGGTCCGCAAGGTCGGCATCCTCGTCATGGCCACCTTGGCGATCTTCGCCGGCGCCGGCGGAGGCTGGGAGGCCGCCCGCCGTTGGCGGCGCGGCTGGATCGAAGCCACCGCCACCCTCGTCGTCAGCAAACTGCTGATGACCGTGATCTTCGTCCTCGGCATCGCCGCCATGGGCAAGACAGAGGCCAAGGACGGCCTCGGTGCACTCGCCGACGTCATGGCAGGCATCGTGATCATGGTGCTGGTCCTGTTGTGCCCGTACGCCACCTTCAAGTTCGTCCACTGGGCCGCCGAGGGCACCGACGGAGAGTCGATTCACCGGGCCGGAGGCGCCGGAGCGCAGCTCGCCAAGCAGCACGCCGAGAGGGCAGGCCGCAAGGCCGCCGCAGCTGCCACCGCCGGAGCGGGCGGCGCGGCAGCAGGAGCCGGCGCAGCCCAGGGCCCCGAGGCCGCGGGCGGCGGATTCCCCGGCGACATCGCCGCCAACCCCACCGGAGGCGGCGGCCAGGAAAGCCAAGGCTCCCAGGGTTCCGGGGGCGCCGACCTCAAGACCGGTCTGGAGAAGGCCGTGCAGCCGCCCCCGACCAGCCCCAGTGACGACACCAGCGGTCAGGTAGGCGGCGCCCCTGGAGGGGGCGACAGTTCCGGATCGGCCCCCAGCGGCGGCAGCGGCTTCATGTCGCAGCCCGGCTCCGGGAGCTCTACACCCCCGCCGCAGGGAGCCCCGCCGGCCCCGAACTCGGCAGGCGCTTCCGAAACCTCTGGCGGAACTGGGGCACCGCCGCCCCCGCCCGCCGACCTGTAGCCCCTGCCCGACTCCGGGGTGGCACGCGCTGCGCTCTGCTCGCCGCGTGCCGCCCCGGCCACCGCCCGCGCACCATCGGAACGGCCCTTGTCTGATCTCACCGTCACCCCGCTCACCGTCAAGTTCCCTCACCGCTCCCGGCGCGGCATCCTGCTCGGCCTCTCTCTACCTCAACTCGTTCTGGTTTCCGGCGCGTTGGCGCTCCTGCTGGTCACGGTGGTGTCCACCGGGCTGCTCGGTGCCATCGTCCTGACGCCCGTGTGGGCGGTGGTCGCCGCCCTGGTCGCCATCCGCCGGCACGGCCGCTCGCTGATCGACTGGGCGCCGATCGTGCTGCGTTTCACGCAGCGGCGCCGCACCGGGCAGACCCTGTGGCTCGCCCGGCCCGTCACCCGCCCTCGCCAGGACGGCGTCCTGCACCTGCCCGGCAGCGCCGCCTCCCTGCGCGTGGTCACCCCCGGCGACTCCGCCAACGGCGCTGCTGCGGTCCACGACCCGCACCAGCAGACCCTGACGGCCATCGCCCGCGTCTCCAGCCGGGCCTTCGCCCTCCTGGACCCGGCAACGCAGAACCACAACGTCGCCGGCTGGGGCCGGGCCCTGGCCGGCATCGCCCGCACTGGACACGTCGCCACCGTGCAGGTCCTGGAGCGCACCGTCCCCGACTCCGGCGACACCCTCGCCCGGCACTGGAGCCAGCAGGGCCACCCCGAGACACGCGTGGCCGGGCAGGTCTACAGCGAGCTGGTCGCCTCCGCCGGACCGGCCGCCGCCCCGCACGAGGCATACCTGGCGATCTCCCTCGACCTGAAGGCCGCCAAGCACCTCATCAGCCAGGCCGGCGGCGGTCTGCCCGGCGCCTTCACCGTCATGGAACAGACCACGTCCTCCATCGCCCAGGCCGCCCGCAGCGCCGGACTGATGGTGACCGGCTGGCTCTCCGCGCGCGAGATCGCCGCCGTCATCCGCACCGCCTACGACCCGGGGGCGCTCTCCGCGCTCCAGCAGTGGTCGGAGTCCGGGCGGGCCGAGGCCGACCCGGCCGCCGCCGGCCCGGTGGTCCAGGTCGAGGAGTTCGACCGGCTCGCCACCGACTCCGCGCGCCACGCCACCTACTGGGTCGAGGACTGGCCACGCACCGAAACGAGCCCGGGTTTCCTTCACGGGCTGATGTTCACTGCCGGTGTCCGTCGCACCCTGTCCCTGATCTATGTGCCGCAGGGGCTCGAGTCCGCGATGCGCGACGTGCAGCGCAAGAAGGCCGCGATCATCGCCGACGCGAACGAGCGCTCGCGGCGCGGGCAGGTCGACTCCGAAGCCGACAGCGTCGAGTACGCGGACGTCAAAACCCGCGAGCGCCAGCTGATCGCCGGGCACGCCGACGTCGCCCTGACCGGACTGCTCACCGTGTCCGCCGAAACCGACGCCCTCCTCGACGCCGCCTGCGCCCAGATCGAAACCGCCGCCGTCACCGCCCAGGTCGACCTGCGGCGCCTCAACTACCAGCAGCCCGATGCGTTCACGCTCGGCGCCCTCCCCCTCGCCCGCACGGCTCTTTAGCCCCTGCGCAGGCCACCCGCCGATGTCCTGCCGCCGCGGCAGGAAGAAACCCTTCCCCCTTTGACCTCTGCCATCCCCGTCGGCGACGCGTACCCGTACCTGCGGGCCGCCAGCGCCGGCATCCGCCACCACACCCGCACCCTCGCTCACCGCGACGAGCTGCCGGCCTCGGCCGCGGACCGTGTGCACCTCGATGTGCTGCACGGCCACCTCACCGCACTGCACCAGCTGCTCGACCAGCTCGCCGAGACCACCCGGCCCCCGCATCCCGCCGCCGGCCGACAGCTCGCCACCGCGCGCACCCGGCTGTGGCAGGCCACCGCCGCCGTCCACGACGCCTTCCACCTCCTGCCCGCGGCGGAGACGTCTTCGGCCGGCACCGACTGCCAGCCCGAGCGGCTCCCCGAGGGACCGCCCGTCCTGACCATCTGCCAGCGCCACCTCGCCGCCGGCCACGTCGTACGCCGCAAGACCACGCCGAGCGACCTGAACACTCCAGCGCCTGGCCACACGACGACCTGCACCAAGTAGCCCTCCCGAAAGGACCGTATGCCCACCCTGAAGCGCCCCCTCTCTGCCGCTCTCGCCTTGGCCTCCGCCATCGGCGCCGTCTCACTGGCCACCGCCGGCCCGGCTGCCGCCGCTGACTATCGCTGCACCACCAGCAGCGCCTCGGTCGACGACCCCGCTTACAGCGGCCCCGTGACCGACAACTACAACTTCAAGGTCACCTCGTGCGCCAAGCGCGTAAGCGGAGTCATCTACGCCTACGCACACGTGAGTTGGGACGGCCCTGTCTGGTTCGTCAACCAGACCGACGTCCTGGACGGCGCCCGATACCACCTCCAGATCAAGAAGTCGGTGAGCGGCCCGGACCCGGTCGTGAAGTACAAGAATTCCTACGGCATCGAGTACAAGCTGGAGCACGGCAACACGGCGGGCAACAGCTCCTACACCACGGCGGTCCTCAAGTACTCGGCCGGCAGCGGCCGTTATTTGGCTGATGGCAACATCCAGCTCGACTGGAACAACGACGGCAAGGGCTACCGGACCACCCTGTTCTCCGCTTCCCCCACCGTGTAACACCCTCGCCTGCATGACCAACTTTCCTAAGGCCCCCGCACTATGAATCACCGGCCCGCGCGCCGCGCCCCACGCGCCAGCGCCAGCCCTCTGTTCACCCCGCACGGCACCGACCGCGCGTCCCGCAAGGCCGCACGTCGACAGCTCGCCGAGGCCGCCGCGAAGGCCCGCACCGAAGCAGCAGCCCACGCGAGCAGCCTCGGTATGGAGGAGCAGGAGATGCCGGCGCCGCTCTTCCCTCCGGCCGGTCGGCCCGGCCCTGCATCCTCACGCCACAACAGGATCAGGCTGCCCACCCACCGTATGACCACCGCCACCGCTTCCGGGGCATACCCGTTCCTCGCCGAGGGCGGGCTGGGGGCCGAGGGCATCTACATCGGCCGCGACGTGCACGCCGAAGCGAGCTTCTGCTTCGACCCGTTCGCGCTGTACGGCAAGGTCGAGGGCTTCACCAACCCGAACGTCCTGCTGGCCGGGGTGATCGGGCAGGGCAAGTCGGCGCTCGCCAAGAGCTTCGCCCTGCGGTCAATCGCCTTCGGATACCGCGTCTACGTCCCGTGTGACCCCAAGGGCGAATGGACGCCTGTCGCCCAGACGCTGGGCGGAACGTCCATCGCTCTCGGGCCGGGGCTGCCCGGCAAGCTCAACCCGTTGGACGCCGCCCCCAAGCCCAACAGTGTCTCCGAGGCCGACTGGGCAGGCGAGATCCGCAAGCGCCGGCTGCTGCTGCTCGGCTCGCTGGCCCGCACCGTGCTCGGGCGGGACCTGCTGCCGATGGAGCACACCGGGCTCGACGTCGCCCTGGACGCCGTCGTCACCCGCGCCGCCGCGAGCGGCGGTACTCCGCTGCTCGGCGACATCGCCGCCACCCTCAACGACCCCGACGAACTCGACCGGGCCGGCGGCGTCATGTCCGGCCGCCTGGGCGACGCCTCCCGCGACCTGGCCCACGCCATGCGCCGCCTCGTCCACGGCGATCTCGCCGGCATGTTCGACGCCCCGTCCACCGTGGCGTTCGACCCCAACTCGCCGATGCTGACCATCGACCTGTCCCGGCTGGGCGGATCAGGCGACGACACCGCGTTGGTGCTGGCGATGACGTGCGCCTCCGCGTGGATGGAATCGGCACTGTCCGACCCGAACGGCGGCCGACGCTGGATCGTCTACGACGAAGCGTGGCGCCTGATGCGCCACCCCGGCCTGCTCGCGAGAATGCAGTCGCAGTGGAAGCTCAGCCGCGGCCTGGGCATCGCCAACCTCATGGTCATCCACCGGCTCAGCGATTTGCTCACCGCGGGCGACGCCGGATCCCGCGGACGCGCCTTGGCCGAGGGCCTGCTCGCCGACTGCTCCACCCGCATCATCTACCGGCAGGAAACCGACCAACTCCACGCCGCAGCAGCACTGCTGGGACTCACGTCCGTGGAAACGGACGCCATCTCCCACCTCAACCGCGGACGGGGCCTGTGGAAGGTCGCCGGAAGATCCTTCATCGTTCAACATCTTTTGCACGCGCACGAATTGGCGCTCTTCGACACGGATGCCCGTATGCATTGACCCGGTCGAGACGTGCCCACCGCCCCCGAACCCGTGGACGTCCCCATCGAGAATCCAGTCAACCTTCCACCTTCCGCCGGCCCCGGCTCCCGGATGGTGCACGAAACCCTCGGCGCCTCGCCTCAAGCCCTCGGCCATCTTCACGATGACGGCCCAGAACTGGTCCTCGCCGACCTGGTCTATACGGCCGCGCGCCATCTGGACCATGTGCACGAGCAGTTCGCCGGCGCCGCTCAGAGCGCGGCTTCCACTCTGACACGCGCCGCCTCCGGCAATACGTCGATCAACTCCCTCGGCGTCCTGCAGAACAGCGGCACACAGATCGACATCCTCGCAGCACGCCGGGCCGATGCCGTCGACCACCTCAGAGAAGCCCTCCGCGCATACGGGCAGGTGACGGCCTCCCAGGCCCCGTCCCGGCAAGCGCCCCGGACGCGAGCCGTGCCCGCTCCGGCGCCCACGAGCACGCCGCCCGTGCCCACGGCCGTCCGCAGCCATCACCGTTGACCGCGCCTTCGCCCGGGTGACGGCCTGCGGTGGCGTCGGGGAGGTGCAGCGTGCGCTACCTCGGCACTCCCTCGGGGCCTGACATACGGGCCGCGATGAGCGCGGGACGTCTCGGCTGTATGACCACCCCGGCACAAGGCAGCCACATCCCCTCGACGCTCACGACGCCGTGGCGAGCACCCCTCCCGCGCACAAAGCCCTCCACCGGCGCGCGCCACCGCGTCAGGCGTCTGGCGCGAGAGCCCCGATGTCTCCGCCCGCAGGGACACCCGCTCCGGCCGCCCCCGACGCACCCCCACGTGATTGTGAATGTTGTCAAACGCGCGCCACGCCGCCCCACTGCACCCAGCCCGAGCTGCGCGACCGCGGTGTCGCAGTGGGTGCCTGCCATCGGCTGACATCTCCGGACCCCGGGCCCACCGGCTGCATGCCGTTCACCCAGGACTCCACTTCCTCGGGCGTGCGCACCCGGCCCCATCGGCCTTGCAGTGCATGGCGCATGGAGTGGGTGATGTGGGCGGCCGCGTGGGAATCGCTGCTGACCAGGTGGCAGATGACCACGCAACTGCCTGGAGGGAGTTGGTCTGCGGCCGTGCGGACCAGTGCAGCAGGCTCGTCTCCGTCGCTCAAGCAGTCGAGAACGGAGACGAACAGGGCAGCGACAGGCCGCTCGAAGTCGATGAAACGGCTCTCTCGGAGGTCAGAGAGGATGAGGTCGGTGTTCTGCACGTGCTCACGCAGGACGGTGACGTTGTCGCTCTCGTCCAAAGTGGCACGCGCATGGGCGATGACCGTCGGGTCGTTGCCAACGTAGGCAACACGAGCGTCGGGATTGACCCGCCACGCCACACGGTGGGGATTCTCGCCGTGCGGCAGGCCGCAGCCGAAGTCGATGAACTGCTGGATCTTGAGGTCCCGGCACAGCATCAGAACGGCCTGGCGCAAGAAGCTGCGGCTGATGGTGACCGCTTCGATGAAGTCGGGAACGGCCTCCAGGAGGCGTCGGCACGCTTCCCGGTCTGCCGCGAAGTGGTCGAATCCTCCTCTCAGGAAGTCGAACATGCGGGCCAGGCTGGGCACGTTCACGTCAATGGTATTGCTCGCTGCGGGTAGTTGCGTCTGTGTCATGGAGCCCCCGAAGTCCCTGATTCCGCAGTAGCCGACATGCTAGGGCGTCACTTGTGGTCATTGCCATCGCTGGAAAGAGGGACCCCGGGGGCAGGGATCTGCAGAAGCGCGAATGCCCGCTCCCGACACCCGGACGTCCGGGTCCCCGAGCCCGCTGACCGCGCCGTCACCCGCCGCACCCTCCCGAGGAGCCCACCTGCCCTTCCCCTACGACCAGGTCAGTCAGCTGCACTCGCTGGCCGAGCGCATCCACAACGCGGCCGACGAACTGCCGCTCACCGTCTCGGTGCACTCCGGCGTCGACAACCTCGATGACCTCGACGACCGCGTCCGCGACGTCGCCGGATTGATCACCCACCTCACCACCGCGGCAGCCTTCGCCGCGCGCACCATACGACGCGGACGCGCCCCTGAAGCCGATATAATCCGCCGCACGGTCGCCCAACTCACGCTCACGGTTGCCGCCCTGGGGCACGCCCTGGCCGACCTCGGCGACGCCGTCGCCCACGCCGGCGCCCTCCACCAGCTCGCCGGCGCGCCCCGCTCGACGCAGCGCAGTACGGCATTCAAGTCCACCCGGGCCCTGCTGCACGCCCGGCTCGACAGCACCCGCGGGCGGCTGAACCAGGCCGGAGCACGACTCCACCAGGCCGCCGACCGGCTCACCGCCCCGCCCAAGACCACCGCGCGCACAGCCATACCCGCCCCCGCGCTGTCGCCCAACCCGGCAGCGCCGGCGCGCCCCCGCGCGCGCTGACCGGCCCCGCTTCAGGAGAACGACCTGTCCACCCGATCTGTCATCGTCCGCCCCACCCCCGACGGCTACGCCGGCATGTACGTCCACTTCGACGGCTACCCGACAGCAAACTCCCGCTGCTCCTGGCCGCCTATCAACACCGGTTCGCCAGTGACCTGGAAGCCATGACCGGCCACTTGATCGACGACGTTCATCACGGCTGGAGCGAGCTGGGCACCGACCTTCTCGACGGCGCTCCCGCCGCCCTGCGCCGCGCCCTGACCGGCGGCGACGAATACCCCAGCCGTCAGATCACCGACGTGATCCGCACGGACGGCACCCCGGCCGAGCGTGAGCTGATCACGCAGGACGGCACCGACGAACTGGAGTGAGCGTATGTCCTGCACCCGCACGGCATCGAAGTGATCGCCCTGCAGGCGTACAACCGCGGCCCCACCATCGCGTGGGACACCGACCCGCGCAGCCGCATCCTCGCCGATCCCGGCGCATGGCACCCGCAGTCCCCCGCACCGATCGTTACGCCCCGCAGCAAGCCACACCTGTCCACCGCCCCGCCCACATCGGCGCCAGCTCCCCGCAAGGCCGCCCGCCGATAGCACCGGGCACCCGTACCCTCCCTGACCGCCGCCCTGCCCGGAGAACCCCCTGCTCCCGCACTTGCGCCCGAAGATCACCGTGGTCATCGCCACCCAACTACGCCCGGACCGCCTTGCCTTTCTCGCGGCCATGCACGCCAGTCTGTGCCGTCAGAGCGTGCCGTGGGAGGCCGTCGTCGCCCTCGACGGCGCTGACCCCGTCCACCTTCCCGCTGCGCTTGCCAACGACCCGCGCGTCCGTGCCCTTGTCCTGCCGCGCCCGGTCGGCGCGGCCTGCGCCCGGAACCTCGCGCTCACCGAGGTACGGACTGAATACGTCAACTGGGCTGATGACGATGACGAGTTCACCGACTCTGCCATGGCGCTGCGACTTCGCACCCTGGAGGAGACCGGGGTGGGCTGGTGCGCCGGATACAGCCAGGACCTCCACCCCGACGGGACCACGACCCTGTGGAGGCCCCCGACTCCGCCGGGCCGGCACGAGGCCGGGGACGTATGGCGGTACTGGAAGGAACCGGCCGACACCATCCCGCTCGGCCCGACCACCCTCCTCGCCCGCACCGACCTGGTGCGCGCGGCCCCCATGGGCGGTCTCGTCCAGGGCGAGGACTACTGCGCTCTCGCGGTCACCTGCCTGGCCCCAGGCGTCGTGCTGCCCGTCCCGGTCTACCGGTACCGCAAGCACCCCGGGCAGATGACCGCACAGGACTCGTACGACGACCTGGAGTCGAGGGCGAGAGCGTTCGCGCACCGCTTTGGTGTCAGCCTGCGCGACGCGTGTCTGCCGCTGCACGGCTCCGGTACGGCCGCCGCGTAGTCGAGCGCCCTCTCCACTCGTCCCGCACAGCCACCCAGAACCGCCGCTCCAACGGTGCGCCGCTGACCTCTCCCAGAAAGGAATTCGCACCTGTCTGACCACTTCCGCTTCGGCGTCCACCCCGACCACGGCTTCGTGGCCGCCGCCACCGCGAACATCCCCGCGCACCTCGCGAACTGGTTCCTCGTCCGCGAGCAGTTCGAGCCCGTCCCCGGCACTCCGGGCCTGTACCGGCTGACCAACCCCGAGCAGGACGGCATCCGCCGTACCCGCCAGGCCGTGCACGACCTGCGCCGCCACGGCTACGAAGTCCAGGCGGACTACAGCCTCGACCCCGGCCGCGGCACGTCACCACCGCGGCCCGCCGTGCAGAACGGGCTGATGGAACGCCGCAACCGCATCGCGCAGGCCGCGACAACCCGCTCCCCGCAACACCGCGGCGCCCCGACCACCAGCCGCCCCGAGCTACTGCCCCCGCCCGGCGCCATACCGGTGGGTGGCCGCACCCAGACGGCCGGGAAGGGGCGGAGCCGATGAGCGACGAGACGATCCGCATCACCCGCGGCCAGGGCGGCGAAGTCGAAGTCGAAGGGCAGGCTCCTGTCGACAGCTTCGCCGCGAGCGTCCTCAAGCGGGCCGGGTTCGACACCTATCCCACCTTGCGGGGCGTCTGGATCCGGCTGCCGTTCGACCTGGGCCGCACCTGGGAGAACGAACACGCCACCTGGGCAGCCGAGATGCTCGCAGCCGCCCGCTACCGCGTCGACCTCGATCCAGACCTGCGGGCCGCACCGCCCGCCGCGTCCGCGCCATCGACGCCGCACCGCGCGAAGACCGCCATGACTGCGCAGCCCGCGCCTGTCGGCACACCGCCGCGCCAACGGCGCTGACTCTCCCCAGAGAGCCGCCTTCACTCCACCGAAGCCGCTGGCATCGATCACTGCCGCACGCACCCGTTAGCCCCGTTCGCTCCAACCAGACGATCACGGAAAGCACCGCCGCGTTGAACTCCGATACCAGCTGCCCGCCAGCCAGCACCGCCTCCCGGCCGCTGCTCGCCGAGCGGCATGTCGCCCGGCTGCTGCTGGGCACCCTGATCGGTCGCCTGCCCAACGGCATGGCTCCCGTCGCAATCCTTCTGCTGATCGCCGAGCAGGGCGGCTCGCTCGCGACCGGCGGGCTGCTGTGTGCTCTGTACGGACTGGCCAGCGCCATCGGGCAGCCCGCGCTGGGGCGGATGGTCGACCGACGCGGGCAGACCCAGGTCACGACGGTCGCTGTCCTGATCACCACGGTCTGCCTCTTGCTGCTGCCCGCCGCGGACACCGACGATCCAGTGCCCGCGGCCGGGCTGGTCATCCTGGCGGGCCTGAGCACGCCGCCGTTGGAGGCGAACCTGCGTGCTCTGTGGGGCGCCGTGTTGGCAGATCCGGAGCGGCGGCGCGCCGTGCTCGCACTCGACACAGGCACCCAGGGACTGATTTACGTCGCCGGACCTCCGCTGGTCGCCACGCTCTCCGCCCTCGAAGGGCCCGGCACCGCCCTGACAGTCACCGCGGTACTCGGGCTGCTCGGGGCGAGCGTGGTGCTCAGCGCCGCACCCTCCCGGCAGTGGCATCCCGAAGGTGCATGCGCGGGCGGCGGGTTCCTCGGGCCCCTGCAGCACGGCGGGCTGCGGTTGCTGTTCCTCGCCGTCTCCGGCGTCGGCTTCGCCCTGGGCGCGATGAACGTATGGGCCGTGTCCATGGCCGACCGGCATGGCATGGCCCTGCTGTCCGGGGTGATCCCTGCCTCGCTGTCCGTCGGCAGCCTCGTCGGCGGCGTCCTGTACGGCCGGCGTACCTGGCCGGGGCATCTGCGCAGTCAACTCGTGGCCGTAGCCCTGCTGTTCGCCTTGGCGTGGGTCCCGCTCTGCGTGGGCTGCGGGCCGTACGCCGCAACCGTGCTCACGGCGCTGCCGGGGCTCTTCCTCACCGCATTGGTCACCAGTGCGTTCCTGACGGTGGATGCGCTCGCGCCCGCCGGCACCCGCACCGAGGCGTACGCCTGGCTGATCGCCGCGGTGGGCACCGGTCAGGCTGCCGGCACCGCGCTCGCGGGTGTGCTCTCCGCGCGTCCGTACGCCGCCGCGCTCCCGGCCACCGGAGCCACCGCCTGCCTGGTGGTGCTGCTCGGCGCCCGCCGCCGCCTCGCCGTCTCAGGCGCCGCACACCGCCGAGGTCGGCATCGTCGCGCGCCCGCCCATGCCGCGCATCGCTGAGCCCCATGCTCCACCGCTTTCCCGCCACCACCGATAGGAGACCCGCCTTGCCTGAAGCACCAGCAGAACCGTTCATACCGATCCGGCACACCAACACCGGCGAGATCACCACCACCGGCTACAACGCCGCCGCCCGGCGGATCCTGCTCCAGTCCGGCTTCGAAGAGACGCCAGACAGCTCCTGCCCGGCGACGGACCCCGGCACAGAGCGGAAGCACGGGCCTGCTCCGCAGCCGGCGAGCTGCTCGTCGCCGGCCACCCCGTACACCTGGACCGAGTCCCCGGCCAGCCGGTGAGCGCCGACGGTACGCCCCGGTTGGCCCGGTCGCCGATGCCGGCACAGCCCGTGATCCGCTCCGAGAGCGGCCGGCCTATCCAGCGCATCGCCAACCCCGCCCGCACCTGTTGAAGGATCCTCGTTTTGACCACACCCGGATCGCCTGCCAGTCCAGCGCGCACCAAGGGCGGCGAACTACGGGCCAAGGTGGCCCGACTGCTGGCCGACCGCCCGGCGGACACGCTCACCATCGGGGACATGGCCAGGCAGCTGGGCCACTCCCACGGCGCCGTCCGCAACGCCGCCCTCACCCTGGTGCGACGCGGCGAGGCCGACCAAGGAGGAACCGGGCAACCGGAGTTCCGCGCGAACGCGAAAACCGCCGCAGCGGCGCAGACCGCTGTGATCAGCCCACCGGGCACCCACTCCCCCCGCGCCCCGGCGGCCACGGCCCGCACGACCATTACCGCAGCAGCCCCTCCCAGGCAGACCGGCCCGATCCGCCGCGCGGGGGGCCAGCTCTACCACCCCCGGGAACTGGCCGATCTGCCCGACGTCGAGGCGCTGAACCGGCTGCGCGACGCCGACGTGCCGGTGCTGCTCTACGGCCCTCCGGGCACCGGCAAGACGAGCCTGGTCGAGGCGGCCTTCCCGGACCTGCTCACCGTCGCCGGCGACGGCGACACCACGGTCGGCGACCTGGTCGGCGAGTACACGCAGGCCGACAGCGGAGGCTATGTCTTCCAGTACGGGCCGCTGGTCACCGCGATGACCGAGGGCCGCGCCCTGCTGATCGACGATGCCACCCTGATCTCGCCGATGGTGTTGGCCGCGCTGTATCCCGCGATGGACGGGCGCAGGCAGATCCAGGTCAAGGCCCACAAGGGCGAGACCATCAAGGCCGAGCCGGGCTTCTACGTGGTGGCGGGCCACAATCCCGGCGTCCACGGAGCAGTTCTGACGGAAGCGCTGTCGAGTCGGTTCAGCGTGCAGATCCAGATCGGCACGGACTACGACCTCGCCAAGGCGCTGAGGATCGATGCCCGGGTGGTACGGGTCGCCCGACACCTCGCCCACCAGGTCGAACTCGGCGAGCTGGGCTGGGCCCCGCAGCTACGGGAGCTGCTCAGCTACCAGAAGACCGAGGCCGTCCTAGGCACCAATGCCGCGCTCGCGAACCTGGTCGGCATCGCCCCCGAGGAAGATCGCGACGCCGTCGCCGCCGCCATCGTCAAGACCGTCGGCGTCAAGAAGGTCGCGCCCCTGGCCCTCGGCAAGCAGCTCCCCGCCTCGGCCGTCCGGCAGCCCCCGGGCAGCACCGGCTCCACGCACCGGGGCCGCTCCCGATGAGCGCCCACCACCACGTCCAGTCCGCCGCCACCACGCCGGACGACGACGCCGACCTCACGCGATGGGACGACGACGGCGCCCCGCCCGCGCAACCCCGCTCCTCACCGGCCGCGTGGCTGCGCGTGGGAGCCGAACTCGGTGACCGGCTGGTCGCCCTCTCCGGACGCCAGGACCTCCTCGTCACCTGCCGCCCCGGCACGCGCAGCGGCGCACCAGCCGCGTATTTCCCCACGCTGGGCGAGGTCGAGTTCGACGCCGGCCTGTTCGCCCCGCTTCAGCCCCACGAGATCCATCCGCGGATCCTGGGCGACGAGGAGCGGTATCCCGACGCCTGGGGAGTGTTCGTCCATGAGGCCGCGCACGCTGCCCACTCCACCTGGACGGCGCCGGCCGGAACGAACCCCCGTGTCGTCGAGGCCGCCCTCCTGCTGGAGGAGAGCCGTGTCGAAGGCGCACACCTGATCACGCGGCCCACGGACCGCACCTACCTGCGCACCAGTGCCCGAACCCTGATCATGCCCGACATCGCCCACCCCACCCTCCAGGGCGTCGAGCACGCCGCCTCCGTAGCGGCCTTGATCCTCGGCCGCCGTGACGTCGGCATCCTGGACGCCGGCGAGACCCGGGCCGTCGCCGAACTGTGCGAAAAGGTGCTGGGCGCAAACCTGCTGGCCACACTCACCCGCATCTGGACCGCGGCCCACCAGTGCGCCGACCACGACGCCACGGCCATGCTCGCGCACGCTCAACAATGGTGCGACGCTCTGGACACCGCGGCCCCCGCCCTGCCCATGCCGGAGAACCTCACCGATCTGCTGTCCGGCGCCGTGGGCGTCGTCATGGACAGCACGGCAGCCACCGACGCCGCCGACCTCGCGGAACAGGCCGCAGCGACCAACGCCATGGCCACCCGGTCAAGGGCTCAGGCCAACGACCGCGCCCAGCAGGCCAGTCGGCGACGCCAGGCCGCCGCCACCGCGAGGTCCGTCTTCAACTCCGGCGGTGCCACCGTCAACCCCGACGGTACAGCGGCGCCCTACAGCAACCCGGTCACCGGCACCCGCAGGCCCACCGCCGCCGAGCAGAGCGCCGCCTCCCGCCTGAGCCGCGCCCTGCGCTCCGCCGCCTACCGCGAACGGACCGAGGAGCGAACCACCAGCCCCACCCCGCCCGGCCGCCTCAACATGGGCCGTGCCCTCGCCCGCGACGCCCAGCGCGCCGCCGGATCGATACCGACTGCAGAGCCATTCACCCAGACCCGCCGCCGGAACTCCCCCACCCCGCCGTTGCGGGTGGGGATCGCAGTAGATGTCTCCGGCTCCATGCGTGCCGCCTGCGCACCCGTCGCATCCGCCGCCTGGATCGTGGCACGCGCAGCAGCCCTGACCGACCCCGACTCCCGCACCGCCACCATCGCCTACGACACGCATCTGACCGCACTGACCCGACCCACCCACCGGGCACCGGAGCGCGTGACAACGTTCGGTGCCAACGGCAGCAGTCACAACCTCGCCAACGCCCTGGACGCGCTCGATCACGGCCTCGAACTCAGCCGCCCCGGCGCCGGCCGCCTCCTCGTCATCGTCACCGACGCCGTCTACACCCCCGACGAAACCGCTCAAGCCGTCACCCGCGTCGAGCGGCTCACGGCCGCCGGCTGTGCCGTACTCCAGCTCACCCTCACCGCGAAGTCCCGCCACTTGCCGGGGACCACGTTGCTGCACCTTCCCCGGCCCTCCAGCGCTCCCGCCGCCATCGCCAAGGCGGCCACAGACGCCATCCGCAGGACTCGCTGAGACGACCCAGAAGACAGAAAGCAGGAACAACCACGTGGCAGTCCGTACCGCCTGGAAAATCGTCCACAGTTGTGGACACGAAGTGACGCACAACCTGTCCAACCGCCCCGCCGACCGGCGCGCCGGATTCGCCCGCTGGCTCGAAGGCCGCGACTGCACCGACTGCTGGAAGGCCGCGCGCGATTCCGACACGGAATCCAAGGAAACCTGGCTCGCCGCCAAGCGCGCCGAGGAGCAGCAGGCCGCCCGCGACTGGGCCGAGCAGTTCGACATGCCGCCGCTCGAAGGGCCCGAGAAGGCCCTCGACTGGGGCGAGCGCTCCCGTCACCAGCTCGTCACCACCGCGTACAGCACGCTGGTGAGCGAGGGCACCTGGGACGAGGCCGACTGGGCCGTCCTCGAAGACAAGATCCGCACCATCGCCCGCGCCGGCTGGTGGATAGACCAGCGCGACGCTGAGGGCGCGGACCTGCCCGAACTCCTGGACGCCGCCGCATCCGACGACATCGGAACGGAGAACCCGTTCCGGTAGGACACGGGGCTGCATACCCGACGATCCCCGGTTACCGAAACCGGGGATCATCCGGATCCTTGTTCCTCCCACCGCCTCCCCGCGTGCCTCGTGGAAGGACCCCTGCTGTGCCCGCATCCCGCCATCCGCATGCCCCGGGTGACATCGTCACTCCCTCCCGGGACATCACCCACGCCCACTTCCGGCCCGGCGACCAGGTCGTCATCCTCAAGGGCACCTCCGGCAGCGAGCTGTGGGGCGACGCCTACAAGGTCGTCACCCCCTCGTGGCACACCCCGACCGACGAGGACGGCTGGCGCCTGTACGACCCGGCCGGCGGCGAGCGCACCTACATCACCGCGCACCCGCGCTACCTCGTCCACCTCTCCAGCCGCTGCCCGGACTGCCTCATCTACCAGCAGGCGCTGCGCACTTACCTGCTCCCGCGCCTCGCCGACGCCGAGGAAGACGTCGACTGCGGCTGGTACTCGACAACCCACCTCAACCAGGTGGTCCACGTCGCCGACGCCCGGGGCGGCCAGTGACCTACACATCTGAACCGGAGCGCGCCGTGGCCCTCTCCCGTGCGGCGTCGGCCGCGATCGAGGAGATCACCGGCAGCGAGTGGCCGGTGCGTCTGGCCGAGGCCCTGCGCGAACTGGAGGCGACCTGGCAGGAGTCGACCGAAGTGTGCGCCGACGTCGCATGGCAGGCCCGCGCAGCCAAGAACAGCGTGCTGGACCTGCTCGCCCCCGAGCACGTGACCGACTCCAGCGCCGACCCGGTGATCTGGCAGACGTACCGGCACCTCTACCTCAGCACGCTGCGCTTCGACTTCCGCTGCCACACCCTGGAAGCGCTCATGCACAAAGTGCCGGTGAGCGTGCTGAACGAGGACCCGTACAGCGAGGCCCTGTACGCCTTCTCGCGGTTGGGGCAATCCCGCCCGGACGGCCTGGCCGTCATGGACCGCGCACTCGTCGCCTCCGACGGCCACCCCAAGACCGTTCACGTCCTGCTGCACGGCGTGTGGCTGGGCAGCCTGCTGCCCGGACGAGCAGCCCTGCTGCTGGCCCTCGTGGGGCTGCTCCCCGAGGGCGGACTGAACGACCCGATCGCGCTGTTCCGGATGGCCTCGGCCCGGCGCAGCCTGGGCCAGTACCCCGAAGCACTCACCGCCATCGTCCACGCCCTGGATCTGCTGCCGCCCGGTGATCCGGCCGTTCAGGCCGACCTGGTCCGTGAGCACGCGCTCATCACCACCGCGTACGACCTCAGCAAGCGCGCCAGCGCGAATCGGAACACCACCCACTCATGATCATTCGCATTCACGAGCGAGGCATTGACCCCAACGAAGCGGTCGCCGAGGCTCTGGGCCGACCGGTCAGCACCGAGGAAGAGCTGACCGATCACACGGTGGTCGCCCACTGGCCGGGGCTGGATGCCTACACGCTCGACGACGAGGAGCGGACCTGGACCTCGGCCGACTGGGCCGAGCACCTGGACGATGCGATCTGGCAGCACCCGTTCGCGGCCAGCCCCCAGGGCGACCGCCGCGCCATCTGGCACGCGACGGCGCGCCTGCACCCGGACGACCGCGACCTCACCCGCCCGGAGTGGGCCGAGATCGCCCACCGGATCGCCCGCGCCGCAGACGTCCAGCACCCCGGAGACGAGCACGGCTGCCGGTGGATCGCCGTTCAGGCGCAGCCCGGCCGTATCGACCTGCTCGCCAACCTCATTCGAGCCGACGGCACATGGGCTTCACGCTGGTTGGACCCGTCGCGTCTGGCCGCCGAGAGCCGGCGTCTGGAGACCGAGCTGGGGCTGATCTCGCCCACGCCGGGCGACGGCCCGGATCCGCAGCAGGCCGCCCGTTTCGCACAACGCGCCCGGCCGACGTTTGCCATTGACGCCACCGCTCAACTCGCCGGGCTGCTGCGGCAACTGGCCGATGAGAACTCCGGGCCGCTGTCTACCGTTCGCGGTCTCGTCGAGCACGCGGCCTACCGTCTCGACCGCCTGCCCGCCGGGCACGGTCCCGACAGCGCACACCAGCTGGAGCTGATCGCCCGACGCCTCCATGGCATCCAGCAGGACCTCGACTCCGTGGCCACTGCTCTGCCTGCCGCCCGTCAGGCATCCCCCGCTCGGCCAACGCCCCCTTCACCGCCGGTGGTTGCCCCACCCGCTCCGCCTGGCCCTACCCGGCGCGCCCACCGATCCGTTTGAAAGAACACCTTCTTGGCCCTTGCCGACCGACACCTGACCCTGGGGCGCGACGAGCACTCCGGGGAAGTCCTCGCCCGCGGCGGAGATCCCGAAGCCCACAGCATCCTTCAGCGCACCGGCTTCATCCCCGTCATCCGCCTCCACGAGACCTATCACCGCCTGCCCGTCGGCCTCGACGAAGCCGAGGAGCAACGTCTCGCCACCCGCGCCGTCGCCCGGCTCCGCGCCGTCAACTACGGCGTCGACACCGACGACGCCTTCGACACCGAGACACGCGAGCCGCACTACCTGCCGCTCGGCGCACAGGTCGCCCACCTCGCCGAGCGGATCCGCGACGCCACCACCAGCAACGAGGTCGCCGACGTCCTGACCGAACTGACCGCCTCCCACGACGGCGTCCTCATCACCCTGCGCGAGGTGCTCGCGGCCACCGCCGCCTTCTACCAAGACCTCGGCCAACCATCCGATCCGCACACCGCAAAGCAGTTGCAGTACCTCGCCGAACACCGACTCGGCGTCCTGTGGTCCGACCTCACGCACATGCGCAACGACCTCGCCGACCGGCACCAGGACCATCCCCACCGCCGCGCATGCACCGCCGAGGTCAGCCCGGACGAACGCGAAGCATCCGCCGTCTGCGCCTGCCCGCCACCTCCGCCGCACCTGGCCACCAGCCCCGTCGCCATGCCCGCCGCGACCGCCCCGGCACGCCCACGACGCTGACCCGCCCCTTCCCCTCCGAGGAGCCCATGCACGACCCCACCCCCGACACCAGCCTCGCCTCGTTCGCCACCATCCTGGCCGGCGAACTGCCCGGCGCCTGGACCAGCACGTACCACCCCGACCGCGGAGGCGACAACGACCACGGCGCCCTCACCGACCGCGTATGGGACATGAACGACGTCGCCGACGCCCTCGCCAAGCACGCCGTAGACCACTGCGCCGTACTGCAACGCCACGACGGCACCCGCCTGTTCGTCGCCGACCCGATCGGGCACGGCGACGGCTATCTGATCGCCGCCCTCGCCCCCGACGACGCACCGGACGAGGCATTCCGTGGCGTACGCGAGCCCGACGGAATCACGGTCGACGCCGATCCGTTCCGCGCGGCCGAGCACATCGCCCAGGACCTGCTGCCCCGGTACTACGCAGCCCTCGCCCAGGTCCACGACAACGTCGCCCGGCCCGCGGCACCGCAGCACGCGGAGTCCGAACGCGTCGTGATGACCTGGTCCGGTGAAGCCATCGTCGTCGACCAGCCCGACCGTGCGGACATCACCGAGGCGCTGACCGAGAACGGCTTCGTCTTCGCCCCGGACCGCAACGTCTTCGTGCTGTCCGGGGACGACACCGCCCATCAGGCCGCCGCCGTGCGCGCCACCGGAGAGCGTCTGTCCGCGCTGGGCATCGACACCGTACTGCGTCATCCGCAGACCCGGCCGGCCCTGGGCACCACGCCCGTCTCGCCACCGAGCCCGACCGTCGCTTCCCCTCACCGGGGCCGATGACCCCCGGCAATGAGGCCACGAAGAAGCAGCCCGCCACCCATGCGGTGCCCTGGCCCCACAAGGCCGGATACGTCATCCACATCGACGACGACGTCTGGGATCCCGTCGCCTCCACCGCCGCCGTAACAGCCCGGCTCCCTCGCAATGCCCCCACCCCGCCGCCCGCTGTGCGTGCCGCGGAACGTCCGGCAGGAGCACGCCGCCCGTGAGCCTCGCCGACGAGTACACCGTCGACGTCACCTTCTACCACCGCGACGGAACGATCTACGTCGACACCCGCACCGGTGCCCCCGAGCCGCTCCTGGCGCTGCTCGACGATCTCGGGCTCACCCGGCACCAGGACTTGGGCGACGTCTGGCATCAAGTCCCCGACGAGATGGACGAGATCGCCATGAAGTCGTTGTCCGACCGGGCCGCGCCCCTGCTGGCCCGTGCCGGATACACCGTCGACATCGGCGCCGGGCTCTTCGGCGGCACCGCTTACCGCGCCGCCCTCGCCGAACACGCAGCCCGCCGACAGCCACCGCCTCCCGCGCCTCACCCGGTCCGATCGCGCCGTACACGCTGACCACCCGCCAGCCGCCGGCCTCGGTGATTGCCGGGGCCGGCCCCCTCACCTCCCAGGAGCCTTCCGTCCCTCACGAACTCGCCCGCACGCCTCCGCCGATCACGGCCAGCCGCAAGCCCCGCCTGGCCGCTGCTCTGTTCCGCCGCTACCTGCGCGCCGTCACCGTCGGCAGCCGGGAGCGCACCATCCCCCTGGCGGGCGGACGCCCCGAAGCAGCTCTCGACGAAGCGCGCCGCCTCGATGCGCCCCTCCTCGCCGGCAGCTACCGAATCCGCCACCACGACTAGCACCTAGAACCGGCCTGTTCAGGAGGCCCATGACCGACTCGCCCCTCCCTTCCATACAGCTGGCCGGCGCCATCACCTCTCAGCTCGGCCAGCTTCGCCGCCACCTCGCCCTCGCGCCGCCGCGCGAGGCAGCACAGATCCTCGCCCACGTCCTGGACTACGACACCGGACTCCTCGGCGAGGTCACCGAACTCGTCTCCACCGGCTCGCGTTTCGCGAGGGTCAACTCCGAGCGCGGCATGCTGCCGCCCGAGGTCTGGCTCGCGCTGGGCCGCGCCGCCAACGAACTCAACAGCGTGGGCGTCGACCTCACCGAACACACCGGCGCCATCCAGAAGGTCGCCGCACCCGCCGTCGAGTCCAGCGGCCCCACCGCTGCGCCGGTCGCCTCCGCGATGGTCGCCAGGCGGCACCGGTGAAGAAGAACAAGCAGTGGTCCGGCTGGGGTCCCACAGGTCAGCAGGCCCAGCAGCACTACCTCGTCGAGCCCCGCCACCTCGCCGGCGGCGGCGACCTGCGCCACGTCACCGAGTACCTGCGTGCCTCCGGGTGGAAGGACAAGTCCAAGGCCGGCGGCCCCGTCGCGTTCGACAGCCCCGACAAGTCCGTGCGCATCGGCTACGACCCCTACACCCAGCCCGGCGGCTGGACCATCAGCGGGAAGCAGACCAAGACGCAGGAAGCGTGGCACGCCACCCTCGGCAGGCAGGTACCCGTCGAGATCGTGGCCGGGTTCACCGACGCACTGACCCGTCCGCGCTCGGCGCATGCCCCCAACGTGTGGGCGCCGCTTGAGGCCCAGGGCTGGGAGACCGAACGCGGGCAGCACTTCACCGCGCGCAGCCCGGACGGCGACGCCGTGCTCCGCTTCCACCAGTCCTCCCCCGGACAGGCGCACTGGTGGGCCGGGGCCCGCAATGAACACGGCCGGGTGTGGGAGGCAATGTTCACCCCGACCACTCCGATGCACCTCGTGCAGGCGTTCAGCACCGCGCTCGCCGATCCGCAGCCGGCGATGCGGCCCCTCGGGCATGTGCCGCCCTCGCAGAGGATCCGCACCACCTCCGTGTCCGTGCTGCCCTCGCAGCTCAGCGCATGGCAGCAGGCCCGGATCACCGCGGCCCGCGCCGCCACCTGGGCCAGCAACACCTTCGCCACCAACAAAGCACGCCCTCATGCTCCCGGAGCACGTCCGTACGCCAAGGCCGGGCGGATGCGATGAGCCATGAGAGCGTCCACTCCCTGGCCAGCGGCCCCTCCAGACACCACCAGCCCCAGGGGCGCCACGCAACAGGAACCGTCGCTGCCTCGGTTCCAGACCCGCAGAACCCTCCACTCCCCCCCTCCACACAAGGACGTTGATGCCCCACTCCTCTGTTCCGGGCGATGAGCAGATCGCGCAGGCGACAGGAACCCTGGCTGAGGTCAAGGACTACCTGCGCACCGACCCGCCCCTGTCCGATGCACTGCCGCTGCTCGCCCATCTCCTCGACGAGGACACCGGCGTCCCCATCCTCCTCGGCGACATCCTGCGCAGCGCAGCACGCCTCGTCGCCCAGCAGTCCACCAGCCCCAAGACCAACGAGATCCACCTGATCGTCGAGGGGCTCCGGGAAGCCGCCCAGGACGCCACCGACCTGCACGTCCTGCACGTCCTGCACTGGGACGTACAGCGCCTGAACAGGCACGCGTCAGACCCCGCCGGCCCACCGGCGTCGTGACAGCCCGCAAGGCCCGCCGCAACGCCGCACTCCCCACCCAGCCACCGGCGCCCGCCGCCGAGGTGGCCACGCCCGGGCCTCGCAGCCGCTGACCCGTGCGGAGCGGCCCAGGCCCGCTCCGCACACCTCTCACAACTCCCCGTTTTAAGGCCCCTTCTTGACCATCTCACTCGAACCCGGGAGCCCGGCGCACCGGCTCTATCTGAGCCAGCTCGCTATCTACCTGCGGCACAGCCGGCAGATCCTCGCCGCCTGGGACCACTACTCCGCCCGGCACTGCGACCCCGAGACATTCCAGCCGTACGACGAGAACACCTACAGCCTGCGCCAGCAGAAGCGCGACGCCGACACCCTGTCCGCGTTCGGCCGGGTCTACTACCACGCCGACGAACTCGTGGATGTCGCCGAGCGACAGCTCGCCCTGCTGTCCCCTTCCGACCGGACCCGGCGCTACGCGTGGCAGGTCCGAGAACTTCGCGATGCCACGCAGCGCCTCTACGCGGTCCAGGACGACTGGCTCGCGGTCCGCGACACACTGCCCGCCAGCGCCCGGCCCGGCACGAAGGCGTACGAGGAGCCGCTCGCCGAAAGCTACGCGGAAGCCTGGCACTACCTCGACCAATGGTCGATCCACGGCCAGGCGCTCTTCGCCGTCAACGCGCTCGCAGAACGGCAGTCACGAGCCGCAGGCCGCACAGCGGCCGTCGCGCCCCCGGCGCCCGCCACCGATGCTGTTGCGGTTCGGCGGTGACGCCCGTGACCGAGTCCATCGAGCAAGCCTTCGTCACACCGCGGTACCTGGCCGGCGCCGGTGACCCGTCCTGGGTCACCGTGCCGCTGCACCGCGCCTGCGGCTGGAGCAGCGCCGAGGACCCGCTGATGCCGCGCGTCATCCTGACCAGCCCCGACCAGCTGGCCCAGCTGCGGATCGATCCGAGTCCGAACCCGGGCGAGCCCTGGTGGAGCATCCGTCACGCCCGCGTTGCTGACGCTCGGCCCTGGTCGATCACCTTCGACGCACAGACTCCGGTCGAGATCATCGCCGCAGTCACCGACGCCCTCACCCACCCCGGCACCCCCTCTCCCGTACCGGACGACCTGTACGCACCCCTGCGCGCCGTCGACTGGCATGCGCCGCGGATTCACGACGGGTTCACCTCACCCCAGGGCATGTCCTCGGGCGACGGGCTGGCGCGCGTGGACCGCGTCCTCGACGACGGCCACACCGCCGGCTGGGTCGTGGAGACGTCGGTGCATCATCTGCCCGCTCTGTGGCGCGCGTATGTCGACGGCAACGCCCCTGCGCACCTGGTCTCAGCGCTCTTCCACGCCCTCGCGGACACGACACCGATCATGCGTGCCCCGCATCACCTCCCGCAGGAGGCGACAACGAGGGGAACCGTCACCGTCCGGCCGGTACCCGCCGAGACGGTCGCCTTCGCCCTGGAACACCGCACGACGGCCCTCGCGCAGCGGCGCACCCCACCCGCCGCCGAGGCCACTACCGCACTCCCGCCCGCGTACCGGCCGCGCCGCACCCGCTGAACCGCCCGCCGCGCCCCCACTTCCCTGGAACAGCCCCTTGCCCCAGACCAACTCCAACAGCGATGGCTACGACATAGCCTTCCGCGTCCTGGGCATCGCCCTGGCCATCGCCGTCCCCCTGGCCAACCTGGCCTGGCTCGGCGGCAATGTCACCGCCTGGACGACCGATTCCCAAACCGCGCCCTACGAGCCTGTTCAGGCCCTGCTGCATCCCGACCGGCTGTGGCCCGACCTGAACGAAACGTCTCTTCTCCTCGGCGCACGCGTCCTGCCCGTCGCCGCATTCGTCGCGCTCGGTATCGGCGCCGCCCTGCTCTACAAGCGGTACCGAGGCGGCGGCAGCGGGCACAGGAAGCGCGTCACCGGCATGGCGAAGCAGAAGGACATCGAGCCGCTGATGTCCAAGGCCATCACCGACAAGGCGCGCTCGCTGCGCCCGAGCTTGAAGGACGCCAGGCACATCGACGCGGCCGACACCGGGATCCTCCTCGGCAACCTCCAGGGCACGAAACACGAGGTGCGCATGGGGTACGAGGACGTCGCTGTCGCGATCATGGCGCCCCGCTCGGGCAAGACCACCTCGCTGGCCATCCCCTCCATCCTCAATGCGCCCGGCCCGGTCCTGCTCACGTCCAACAAGGCGGCAGGCGACGCCTACACCGCGACCCTCGACGCGCGAGCGGCCGTCGGCCGGACCTGGTCGATGGACCCGCAGCAGATCGCCCACGCAGAGCGGGCCATGTGGTGGAACCCCCTTGCCGACGCCAAGACCCTCGACGGCGCCGGCCGGTTGGCCGGCCACTTCCTCGCCGCCTCTGTGGATGCGAGCCAGCAGGGCGACTTCTGGTCCAAGGCCGGGTCGAACATCTTGAGCCAGCTCTTCCTGGCCGCCGCGCTCGCCGAGCGGCCGATCACCGACGTGATGGCGTGGCTCGCCTTCCCCGCCGACCGGACCCCGCTCGACATCCTGCGCGACCACGGGTTCGCCGCGGTCGCCGCCCAGCTCAAGGGAACCGTCGAGGGCCCGCCGGAGACTCGCGACGGTATCTACGAGACAGCCCGACAGTACGCCGCCGCACTCCTCAACACAGAGATCGCCGCGTGGGTGACGCCGCAGAAGGACGTGCCGGAGTTCACGCCGTCCGCGTTCGTCACCTCGACGGACACGCTCTACCTGCTGTCGAAGGACGGCGGAGGAGGAGCCTCGGCCCTCATCGCCGCGTGTGCGGACAGCGTGATGCGGGCCGCGACCGCGCAAGCCGAACGCGCCGGCGGCCGCCTGGACCCGCCGATGCTCGCGATCCTCGACGAGGCCGCGAACGTCTGCAAAATCTCCGACCTGCCCGACCTGTACAGCCACTTGGGCTCGCGCGGCATCATCCCGATCACCATCCTGCAGTCCTACCGGCAGGGCCAGAAGGTCTGGGGGGACGCGGGCATGGACGCCATGTGGTCCGCCTCCACCATCAAGGTCATCGGCTCGGGCATCGACGACCCCGACTTCGCCGACAAGCTGTCCCGCCTGATCGGCGACCACGACGTCGAGACGACTTCCACCTCCACCTCTGAGTCCGGCAAGTCCACCTCCGTGTCCATGCGCCAGGAACGCATCCTGGCCGCCGACGCCATCCGCGCCCTGCCCAAGGGCACCGCGCTCGCGTTCGCGACCGGCATGCGCGCCGCCATGCTCGACCTGCGCCCCTGGTACCTCGAGCCCGGCGCCGACGAACTCTCCGCCGCCTCTGCCCGCGCCTCCAAGGGCATCACCGCCCGCGCCATCGCCAAGGCTGCCCAGGCGCAGTCCGACTTCGGGCCCGCCGCATAGCACGCCGGCCTCCTTACCCCCTTCTCTGCGCATCATCCGTCAGCCCACCTGGAAACCGCCTATGACACAGGTCCACGAAGTCCCCGACGACTGGAACCCCGACCATCGCTGTTGCCTCGAATGCGGCAACAGCGACCCCGACGTCGCCCTGCGGGCCATCACCCATCCCGCGACGAACCAGCAGGCGCTCGCCTGCACCCGGCACCTGGCGGCCGTCGCCGCCGTCCTCGATTCCTTCGCGCCCGCGACGCACACCGTGCCCGAACAGGGGCCGCAGTCCGCCACCACGCCGACGGCGCCCTCCGCACCCGCTGCTCGTCACCGCTCTCGCCTATGACCCCCTCACTCACCGACGCCGCACTGTTCGAAGTGCCGCCACCGCCGACGCCCGTCGAGCGGCTGCTGCACCTGGCCGATCAGTACACCCAGTACAACGACGCGCTCGATCTCCTTCTGCGCGCCACCGACCCGCCCTCCGATGCGCACGCTGCCTCCGCGCAGCAGCTGGTGACCGACACCCAGTCCGCCATCAAGGCGATCCAGGGCGAACGGCTCTACGGGAGCGCGGAGTTGACCGAGATGGTGATGCGGCTGAAGCAGCTTGCCTTCCTCGCCCGCGCGTCGGCCGACCTCTGCGTCGCAACAGCTCGCGAACTGACCGCGCTGGCCCCGGAGGCAGCTGTCGGCTGCGCCGTGACGCTGGCCGCCGAGACCCGGCGGCGCCGTTCGGCCAGCACGCCGGCGCCCGACGACCGACTGAGCGCCGTTCAGCGCTCGGCTCTGACCGAGATCGCCTGCGGACGCGTCGTGGCGAGCAGCTCTCTGGGGCGCGAGTTCACCCGCTCCCGCGAGCCCAAGGTGCTGATGAGCACCCTGCGCCCCCTGGAGGTGAAGGGCCTGACGGCGAGGACCGCCGGCACCGCGCCCGCCGCCTATGTCGGCGGCCCGCCCCTGGACCGCGTGCGCCTCACCTCGGCCGGCATCACCGCCCTCGCCTCCGTCATCGACGCGCCTGCGGCCAGGCCGAGCACCGCGCCTGGCACCACGCCCCGACCTCTGCCTGCCACCGCGCAGGCCGCCGCGCGAGGCCGCTGAACCCTCACTGGAGTTATCCCATCCCCACACCCCTGCTCGACCTGAACGAACAAGTCGGCCAACTGCGCCAGTTGGCCCGCGACTTCGAAGCCCTCAAGGCGCGCGTACGCGACATCTCCTACACGCCCGGCACGGACGCGCTGCGCCAGATCAGCCCCTTGCTCCTCCAGGCTCAGGACCTCACCGCCACCGCCCTGGTGCGCCTGAAGGCACTCGACCACAGCACGTACGCCAACAGCGCCGGCAGCCGGGCGAGCCTGGAGCTTCTGGCCTCGGTCGTGTCCTCGTCGTCGCTCGCCGGCACCGACCTGGCCCACGTCGTTCTCGCCAACCCGTACGCGGGCGCGCAGTTCGCCGGCTACCCGGCCGACGATGCGGCGGTGCGCACCGCCCGTCACGCCGAGGCCATCCCGAGGATGCGCGGGCACCTCGACGACGCCGTGCACCAGCTCGGCCTGTGCGCGACCGGCTGCCACCACCTCGCCCACGGCATCGCCGAAGACCTGGCCACCGCGCCGCAGCACAAGCCGGCGGTCAATCAGCAGACGACGGGTCCCGCGCTCACTCCCGCCCAGTACGACGCCCTCGCCGCACTGACCGGCGGCGGTCGCCTTTATGAGACCTCGACCCGCGGTCTGGGTCTGACGCGCGTCGCGACCGATGGCGGCACTCGCGTCTCCCTCGCCACCTTCCGGGCCCTGGAAAAGCGCGGGCTCGTCACTACCGACACCGGCACCTCCCTGCTCATCGGGCAGAAGATCACTGTCACTGAGCTGGGCCAGCAGGCCCTGACCCAGCCGCGCCCCCGCGCCGCGCTCACGACCAGCGTGGCCGCCGCGCCCAAGGCCGCGGTCGTGCAGAAGGCTCACCGGTGACCGCGTACGCGTCCGATGACCGGGTCCTGGTCTCCCCGCGGTACATGGCGGGCGCCGGCGACCGGCTCGCCGACGCGCTCGGCCCCCTCATCCATCTCTTCGGCTGGCCCGCACAGCACGACGCCGCCACCGGACACGTCACGATCGACAGCTCCGACGGCAGCGTGTTCTGCGACGTCGACCCGCCTCTCGGTCAGTGGTGGACGATTACCACCATGAGCCGTACTGGGAAGTGCAGTTCAGTCGGCAGACGCCTCTGGAGGCCGTCGCCGCCGTCACACAGGCTCTGCCGCAAATCCTCGGCGACACCCGGCACGCCGAGCGCATCCCGATCACGGACATGCCCCTGGACCAGCTCGCGGCGCTCAACGGCTGGTCCGTCGAAGACGGCGTGTGGGCCTCGCCCGACTGGTGCTGCCAACTGCTCCACGCGCCCGACGGGAACATCGCCTGGCGGGCCGAGCACGCCTTCTTCGAGAAGCAGCCGCTGGCCACCTTCACGCGCGATGTCCCCGAGGGCCTCGTGCGGAACTTCTTCGCCTACCTGGCTACACCCGCAGCGGTCGAGCGGACCTTCGCCGATGTGCCCCTCAGCACACGGTACGAGCACAGCCACCTGTTCGCCCCGGTCCGCGGGGCCGCGATCAGCCCTCATGCCGATCACGCCCTCGCGCAGCTCGCCCGCCCCGCCGTAGCTGGCCATCCCCTCGGCCGGCCGTCGGCTGACCTGCGACGACCCGCCTACTGAGAAGGACACATCCTGGCCACCGCCACCCGCCTCCACACGCTCCTCGCCCAGCCCCAGTGCGCGCTCGGGGTGTTCATCCCGGCCGGCGTGCATCAGCCGGATGTCCAGCGACGCCAGCTCGACCATCTCGCCCAGGCCGGGGCCGACCTGTTCGAAATCGGCCTGCCCTGCGCGAACCCGGTCCTCGACGGCCGCCTCATCCGGTCCGCCTACCACCGTGCCCTGTTCAAGGGGGACGTCATCGACCGCACCATACGTGCCGTGGCACATGCCGCGTCGCTGCGGCCGACGGTGGTCATGACCTACTGGGACCCCGTCCGCCGCCACGGCCCCGCACACCTGGCTGGCCTGCTCGCCGACGCGGGCGCTTCGGGAATCATGGTCGTCGACCTTCCTCACCACGAGACGCTCCGCTGGCACCACACCGCCCACGACGCCGGCCTGCTCACGCCGCACCTTGTCCCGCGCGCAACTGCGGATGCCGACCTCCCTGCCGCCATCGAGGGAGCGTCCGGCTGGCTCTACGCTCCCGCAAGCACCGGCCCCACCGGCTTCCAGGGACCCCTCGACCTGCCGGCCCTCGACTTCTTCACCCAGCGACTGCGCGCCGCGAGCCCACTGCCCGTGGTCTCGGGCGTGGGCATCTCCAGCCCCGACCTCGCGGCCCGCGTGGCGCCCCTGACAGACGCCATCGTCATCGGCACGCCCATCGTCCGGGCCCTGCTGCCGGACCCGGCCCCGGCCGCAGCCGTGACGGCCTCGTTCGCCCAGGCCCTGCACACCCGGATCGGCGTGGCACCCGATGCCTGATTCCTCCAGCCCCCATGAGGTGCTTGATCAGATCGCGGCCGGCGCGCGCGCCCTTCAGCAGTCCCTGCGCCACACCCCCATCGGCTGCGCCCGGGCCCTGACCACCCGGTCCGTCGAGGCACAAGCGCTCGCAGCTGCCGCGCTCCAGCTCTTCCTCGACCTGGAGCAGGAGCCGCCGCACGACCCGTCCGCGCACCTGGTCCTCCTCGGCCGTGTGGCACGCACCGCCAAGGCCGCCCAGGACGCGAGCGCGGAACTGACCGCCGCCCTGGCGCGTGCCGTCGAGAACCAGCAGCGCCGTGCCGACGCCGCAACGGCATCGCCGGTACTCCTGCGGCCCACGCCGCAGCAGTTCGTCACCTCGGCCGCCGACCTCCTCGACGCGTGCCACGCACCGCGCTGAAACCACTCCCCTCCGCCCACCGCGCCCGTGCCGCCGGCGCGGGAGGCGCCCTTCCGTTCCTCACGCCCTCCAGGACCAACCATCACCGAACAGCCCCAGTTCCGCGCCCTGTCCCTGGGCGCCGGAGTCCAGTCCAGCGCCCTGCTCGCCCTGTCAGCCGAAGGCGTCCTTCCCAAGGTCGACTACGCGATCTTCGCCGACACCGGATGGGAACCGAGCGCCGTGTACGCGCACCTCGACCGCCTGGAGCGCGAGGTAGCCGCCCCGGCCGGCATCCCCGTCCTGCGCGTGTCTGCCGGCAACATCCGCGACGACGCGCTCGACCCGCACCACCGGTTCGCGTCCATGCCGCTCTACATCCTCAACCAGGACGGCAAGGCCGGGATGACCCGGCGGCAGTGCACGGGTGAGTACAAGATCAAACCGATAAAACGACAAGTCCGCGAACTCCTCGGCTACCCCTACCCCGCCCGTATCCCGCGCGAGGTGTTCGTCGAGCAGTGGGTCGGCATCTCCACCGACGAGTTCCACCGTGCCAAGGACGCGGACGTGAAGTACATGCGCAACCGGCACCCGCTCATCGACATGGGCTGGTCGCGCGCCGACTGCGTCCGCTATCTGTCCTCGCTGGGGCTCGCCGACACCCCGAAGTCGTCCTGCCTGGGCTGCCCGTTCCACGGCAACGCGCAGTGGCGCCACATCCGCGACACCTCCCTCCAGGAGTGGGCGGACGTGGTGGCCTTCGACGCCGCCATCCGCCAGGGCAACGCCCGCGCCAACGCGGCAGGCAACCGCCTGCTCGGCCAAGCCTTCCTGCACCGCTCCCGTGTGCCCCTGGCCGAGGCGCCCATCGATCACGTCACCGCCGCCGAGTGGGCCGCCCGGCAGCAGGACCTGGGCAGCGACGAAGACGCCACAGCGCTGGAAGAGGGCGCCACCGACGGATGCTCGCCCTGGGCCTGCCGCGGCGACGCGGATGCCCTGGCCCGCGACGACTTCGGGCTGGCCACGTGATCGTGCTCGACCTGTTCGCCGGGCCCGGCGGGTGGAGCCACGCGCTGACCGTCCTCGGCGTACGCGACATCGGCCTGGAATGGGACGAGTGGGCGTGCAAGACCCGCGCCGCAGCAGGCCAGTTGACCATCCGCACCGACGTCGCCGCCTACCCGATCTGGCCGTTCCTCGGAAAGACGACCGGGCTCATCGCCAGCCCGCCCTGTCAGGCGTGGTCAATGGCCGGCAAACGCCTCGGGCTCGTCGACCAGCCCCTGGTCCACCAGGCCGTCGCCGACCTCGCCACCGGCCACGACACCCGCGAACGGTTGCTGGCCGCCTGCCGGGACGAGCGCTCCCTGCTGGCCGCGGAACCCATGCGCTACCTCCACGCCCTCAACCAGCACGGCCAGCCCGAGTGGATCGCCATGGAGGAGGTGCCCGACGTCCTGCCGCTGTGGCGCCAGTACGCCGCGATCCTGCGCGGCTGGGGCTTCTCCGTGTGGACCGGGATCCTGAACGCGGCGGACTACGGGGTACCGCAGACCCGCCGTCGGGCGATCCTGCTCGCCTCACGCACCCGGACCGCCGAACCGCCGCCGCCCACCCACGCAAGGGTCGCCGAGCCGGAGACGTTGTTCGGGCCGGGACGCGCGCAGTGGGTGTCGATGGCCGAAGCCCTCGGCTGGGGTGCCACCGACCGCCCCGTGCCGACCGTCTGTGCCGGCGGCGGGCCGGGAGGCGGTCCGGAGCCCTTCCCGTCCGGGTCCCGCAAGACGCTCAGCGACGCGCGCGACCGCGGAACCTGGAAGCCCCACAGCGGCGTGGTCCTGCAGTCCCGCCGTGAAGGAGCGGGGTGGACTGCCCGCCACGGGGCGAGAGAGGACCGGCCCTCCCACGCGCTCGCGCCGACGTTCACCGGGGAGGCACACCGGTGGTCGTGGTCGCTGCGCAGCAACAACCAGTCCAACGCGACCATCCGATCGGTCCAGGAGCCGGCCGGCACGCTGTTCTTCGGTCACCGCGCAAACGAATGCGTCTGGGTCGCCGAGCCCCAACCCAGCGACCCCAACGAACAGCAGCCTGCGCCCGAGTCCATCCGGATCACGGCCGAAGAAGCAGGGGTGCTGCAGACGTTCCCCGCCGACTATCCCTGGGCTGGCAACAAGGGCCAGGTATTCGGCCAGATCGGCAACGCCGTCCCACCCCGCCTCGCAGCCCACCTCCTGGCCCCGCACCTGGGCAAGACCCTTTGTCCCGACGACTTCACTCTGGCCGCCTGATGCCTCACCGACCCGACCCGCACTGGGACGACCTGGACGACGTGCCGGCGCCACGCCCCGTGCACTACGCCGAGCAGTCCCTTCTCGGCGCGCTCCTCCTCGAACCCCACCGGATCGCCGACATCGACGCCCTGCACCCCGACCACTTCAGCAACCACACGCACGGGGCCCTCTGGCAATCGATGCGCACGCTGCCCCATCCCGCCCCGGACACACACCGCACCAGCCCCGAGTGGCTGAACACCGTGCTCGATGAGGCACGCCCACACGCTCCCGGGCTCACCGCCTCCTATCTCCACACCCTCATCCAGGTCTGCCCCTGGCCCAAGCACGCGCCCACGTACGCACGGATGATCCGGGCCGATCACGCACGGCGCACGCTGCTCATGCATGCCGAGCGCCTCGCCCAAACCTCCGCCGACACCACGCTGCCCAACCCGGCCGCCACCACCCTGGCTCAGGCCGACACACTCGCACAGTTCCTGGACGCGCTCGCCGGACAGTTCGCCCCGCACCCCGGTTCCCTGCCGCGCACCATGGTGCCGGCCACCCCTGCCGGACGTCCCGGCGAGGAAGCCCTCGATGAGGAACGCCTCCTCCTCGCCGCGGCCACCGCGCACCCCGTCGAGCTGAAGGAGATGCGCTGGCTGCAGCCCGACGACTTCACCCTGCCCCTGCACGCCGCCCTCTGGCAGTGCCTGACCGCCCTGGTCCGCAACGGGGAACCCGTGGACTGCGTCACCGTGCTCTGGGAAGCCCAGCACCGCGGCCTTCTCACCGACGGACTCTCCCCCGGCGGCCTCCTCGACCTGATCTCCACTCCCGCAGGCTCCCCCGAGTATTGGGGTGAGCGAGTCCTTCAACGCGCCCTGCTGGCCCGCGCCTTCGACGTCGGAACGCGCATCTCCGCCTACGCCCAGGACCCGGCCAACACCCCGCACCAACTGGTCACCGGCAGCCGACGCGCCCTGGCCGACCTCACCACCCTGCGAACCCGCTGGCACCGCAGCACCAGCCCTCCGACACCGGCAGCTCGCCAACCACCCAGCCCGGCTGCCTCACGGGCCGGCCCACCGCCCCGAGCCACCGCAGTCAGCACCCGAACACTCCGATGAACCCACCCGCTCCGGCCGGCCCCACGCCGACCGGAGTCGCGAAACGAGAACTGAATTGCCGCACCCCGAAGCAGACCCGCACCTCCGCCTCGACCTGCTCGACGGCCGCCCTGGCGCCGTCACCGCCACCATCACTGGCACTCCCACCCTCGCTGTGCGAGCCCTGCTCGCCCTTCACGGCTTCGAGCCCCTCGACGACACGACGATGGTCATGGCACGCATCGACCGCGAGGAACCCCACTACGCCGAACAGGCCGCACGCGCGCTGCGCGCCGAAGGCGTCACCGTAGACATCACGCCCCAGCTGCGCGAAGAGATCGACACCGAATGGACATGGGCCAACTACCCCATGCCCTGGTGCTCGCGTGAGGAAATCCGCGAGGTCTCAGCCGACGCGCAGAAGATCTACGACGACATCCGTCACGGCCGCCTCATCATCCA
>NZ_JBVHMU010000016.1:0-198595 GCF_055558275.1 Streptomyces sp. NPDC025806
GCAGCTGACCGAGGAGGTCAAGACCCGCAAGGGCTGACCCGCTCCACTGTCGACGGGGCCGCGTGGTGTTCATCACCGCGCGGCCCCGTCCGCGTGACGGGACCATGCAAGGGAGCCATTGACTGACGTCATCACGGCCGTTAACTTCACTATGCGGATTGTTGATTCCGTGGAGTGGAAACATCGAGCATATGGAGGGTGCAGTAATGGGTCAGCAGGAGAAGGTGTCGACGAGCCTCGCCGGAGCGGTCAGCGAGGGCATCAGCGCCTCACTCGCCTCGGTCGACGCGGAGCTCGGGCGCCGCTACCCGGGAGACCCCGGCACCCGCCAGCCGGTCCACACCGTCTACGTCCCGGGCGACGCCTTCGACGCCGGTACCATCCGGTCCTGGGGCGACCAGGCGCTCGCGATGCTCGACGAGCACGCGCCCGACGCCGCTTCGTTCGCCAAGGTCCTCGGCCTGAGCGACGAGCTCGCCGAGCCCGTCTACAGCCGCGTACGCGCCAAGCTGGAGCGCGAGCCCGTCGAGGACCTCCGGGTCGACTTCGAGGACGGCTACCGCCCCAAGTCCGACGCCGACGAGGACGAGACGGCCGCCCGCGCCGCCCGCGTCATCTCCGAGGCGTTCGCGAACGGCACCGCCGCCCCGTACATGGGCATCCGCATGAAGTGCATGGAGGCCCCGGTCCGCGACCGCGGCATCCGCACCCTCGACATCTTCCTCACCGGCCTCATGGAGCACGGCGGCCTGCCCGAGGGTCTCGTCCTCACGCTGCCGAAGGTGACGTACCCCGAGCAGGTCACCGCGATGGTGCGGCTCCTCGAGGCCTTCGAGAAGCAGCACGGCCTGGAGGCCGGCCGGATCGGCTTCGAGATCCAGATCGAGACCAGCCAGTCCATCCTCGGCGCCGACGGCACCGCCGCCGTCGCCAAGATGATCGACGCCGCCGAGGGCCGCGCCACCGGCCTGCACTACGGCACCTTCGACTACAGCGCCTGCCTCGGCGTCTCCGCCGCCTACCAGGCCAGCGACCACCCGGCCGCCGACTACGCGAAGGCCGTCATGCAGGTCGCCGCCGCCGGCACGGGCGTCCGCGTCTCGGACGGCTCGACCAACGTCCTGCCGATCGGCACGACCGCCAAGGTCCACGACGCGATGCGCCTGCACTACGGCCAAACCCGCCGCGCCCTGGCCCGCGCCTACTACCAGGGCTGGGACATGCACCCGGGCCACATCCCCACCCGCTACGCCGCCGTCTTCGCCTTCTACCGCGAGGGCTTCGAGGCCGCCGCCGCGCGCCTCGCCGCCTACGCCAAGCAGGCCGCCGGCGACATCGCCGACGAGCCCGCCACTGCCAAGGCCCTCGCCGGCTACCTCCTGCGCGGCATGGACTGCGGTGCCCTCGACTCGGGCGAGGTCGTCAGCCGGACCGGCCTCACGCTCGCCGGCCTGGAGCACTACGCGGGCCCGCGCCGCGGCGACCTGACGGTCAAGGGCAAGTAGCCCCCGCCGCACCAAGACTCTGCCCCTCCCCGGGGTCGGCCGGGGAGGGGCAGAAACGTGTCCGGGACCGGATCGCTCAGTCGGCGGGCGGCAGCTCGCCCGAGCCGCGCCGGATCAGCCGCGTCGGCAGCTCGATGCGCTCCGGGAGCAGCGTCGCCCCGTCCAGCTGACGGAACAGCCGCTCCGCGGCCGTGCGGCCCAACTGCGCCGCGTCCTGCGCGACAACGGTCACGCCGGGGCTCAGCAGGTCACCCAGCTCGATGTCGTCGAAGCCCACGAGCGCGACGGAGCGCCGCTGCTCGGCCAGGACGCGGATCACCGTGACCGTCACGCGGTTGTTGCCCGCGAAGATCGCGGTCACCGGGTCGGGCCCGGCCAGCATCTCCTCGGCGGCCCGCCGCACCCGCTCCGGGTCGGTGACCCCCAGCGACATCCAGCGGTCCGCCACCGGTATACCGGCGTCCTCCATCGCGGCGCGGTAGCCGCGCAGTCGTTCCGCGGCCGTGTGGATGCGCGGCTGGTCGCCGATGAAGCCGATCCGCCGGTGCCCGCCCGCGATCAGGTGCGCCACGCCGTGCCGGGCCCCGCCGAAGCTGTCGGAGAGGACCACGTCCGCGTCGATCCGCCCGGCCGGACGGTCCACGAACACCGTGGCCACACCCGCCGCGATCTCCGGCTCCAGATAGCGGTGGTCGTCGCCGGCCGGGATCACCACGAGGCCGTCCACGCGCCGCGCGCACAGCGCGAGCACCAGCTCCTGCTCTCGCTCCGGGTCCTCCGCGCTCGACCCGTTGATGAGCAGCGCGCCGTGCGCCCGCGCGACCTCCTCCACGGCCCGGCTGAGCGGCCCGTAGAACGGGTCGGCGAGATCCTCCAGGACGAGACCGATGCTCGCCGTACGGCCTTTGCGCAGGACGCGGGCGCTGTCGTTGCGCCGGAAGCCGAGTGCGGCGATCGCCTCCTGCACGCGCCGCTCGGTGTCCGGGGTGACGCCCGGCTCCCCGTTGACGACACGGGACACGGTCTTGAGGCCGACTCCGGCCCGCGCGGCGACGTCCTTCATCGTCGGGCGGTTGCCGTAGCGGCTCTCGGTGCGGCGGGCGGTACGGTCCACTGTGCGCTGTCCTGTCCTGTCGTCGCGGCCGTGCGACCGGTCGAGGCGACCGCACTCGGAGGCGGGGCGACGGCCGTTCGTCAGGTGTTCATGATGCGGTATGCCGGTGTGGCGTCGAGCATAGGGCCTGGACAACGTTGTCAGGGTCGGGGGAGACTGTCGACCGCATGCTCAGGCTTCCTTAGAGTTGCCTCCTCGACCTGCCTTTTCCCGGCCTTCCCCAGGGGGATCCGACACCGATGCACATGGACCTCGTCGCCGCGCTGGACATCGGCGGCACCAAGATCGCCGGCGCCCTGGTGGACGACCGGGGCCGCATCCTGCTGCGGGCACAGCGGCCGACGCCCGCGCAGGAGGACGGCGACACGGTGATGGGCGCGGTCGAGGCGGTGCTCGACGAGCTCGCGGCCTCCCCGCTGTGGTCCGGCGCCCGCGCCGTCGGCATCGGCAGCGCGGGGCCCGTGGACCGCCCCGCGGGCACGGTCAGCCCGGTCAACGTGCCCGGCTGGCGCGGCTTCCCGCTCGTCTCCCGGGTCCGGTCCCGCGTCGGCGGCCTGCCCGTCGAGCTCGTCGGCGACGGGGTGGCGATGACGGCCGCCGAGCACTGGCAGGGCGCCGCGCGCGGCCACGACAACGCGCTGTGCATGGTGGTGTCCACCGGCGTCGGCGGCGGCCTGATCCTGGGCGGACAGCTGCACCCCGGCCCGACGGGCAACGCGGGCCACATCGGCCACATCAGCGTCGACCTCGACGGAGACCTCTGCCCCTGCGGCGCGCGCGGCTGCGTCGAGCGCATCGCGAGCGGTCCGAACATCGCCCGGCGCGCGCTCTCCGACGGCTGGCGCCCGGGGCCCGACGGCGACGCGTCCGCCGCGGCCGTGGCCCGCGCCGCCCGGGCGGGCGACAAGGCGGCCGTCGCCTCCTTCGAGCGCGCGGCCCAGGCCCTGGCCGCGGGCATCGCCGCCACGGCGACGCTCGTCGAGATCGACATCGCCGTGATCGGCGGGGGAGTGGCGAAGGCGGGCGAGGTCCTCTTCGCGCCGCTGCGCCGCGCCCTGCGGGACTACGCCACGCTCTCCTTCGTCCAGCGCCTGGAGGTGGCCCCCGCGTCCACGGGCACCGACGCGGGGCTCGTCGGAGCGGCGGCCGCGGCACTGCGCACGGGCGCCCGCCCGGACGAGGCGCACCACCCGCAGGCCGTCTGACCCGACGCCGGCCGGCTTCCCGGCGCACCGCCGTTCACCTGCCCTTCGCCCAGGATTCGTACGCGATTTCCGGGCATCGCGGGCTTCTGACGCCGTGCTTGAAGTGCGTGCTCCTGTTCCCCTACGGTCGCTGGAACGCAGCGCCCCCACAGCGCTCGTCCCCCACCCCCCCTTACCCCCATGTACGCCGTCACGTCGTCTACCCGTGAGGGTCACCGAACCATGCGAGCGCTACTTTCCGGCAAGACCGCCCGACGGGCCCTGCGCCCGGTCGTCGACCTCATCGACCAGCGGATCGACCAGCGCGTCGAACGCCGCGTCGCCCCGCTGCGCAATCGCCAGCGACCTCTGGAGCTCCTGCTCGACGGCACCGGACGCGGCCCGTCCCGGCTCCCCGCCCAGGTCCATCTCGACCGTCTCGTCGGGGAGTTGGAGCAGCTGACCGGCGACCGGGACGGCGCGGAACGCAACGTCGCCCAGTCCTTCCGCCTCCTCATCGCCCTGGAGTCCCTCGGCGTCGGCCGCATCGCCGGCGGCACCATGAACATCTGCGGCAAGCTCTCCGCCGTACCGCTGCTCGACCCACCGAACGACGACGTCCTGGAGATCGGCACGCTCTACGGGATGTTCGGCGCGGCCCTGATCCGCATGCTGGAGCGCGCGGGACGCGATCCGCGCCTGACGATCGTCGATCCGCTCGCCGGACTCCAGCTCCAGCCCGGCACCACCGAGGGCGCCGACCCGACGGGCGCCCCCGTGCGGGGCGCCGCCGTCCGCACCAACCTCGCCCTCGCCGGCGAGGCGGGCGCCGCGGCCCGCATCCAGCGCGGCTTCTCCGGCGACCCGGACGTCCGCGCCGCCGTCGCCGACCGCGCGTACGGCGTGATCATCGTCGACGGCGACCACTCGGCACCGGGCGTGGCGGCGGACCTGGCCTGGGTCGAGGAGATCGCGGCGCCCGGCGCCATCGTGGTCCTCGACGACTTCGGCCACCCCAAGTGGCCCGGAATCAAGGAGGCGTTCGAGAAACACATGGCGGGCGACACCCGCCTGAAGTTCCTGGGCCAGGCGGCCAACTCGGGGTTCCTGCGGGCGGATTGACGTTCCGCCGACGGCCGCCGGGCCGCATGCGTGAAGCAGGCGGCCCGGGGCCGAGGCCTCAGCCGGTCAGGCGTTCCGCCAGCAGCAAGGCGCCGATGGCGATCATCATGGCGCCGCTGACGCGGGTGACCAGGCGGGCGGCCGAGGGGCGGGTGCTCAGGACGGTGCGGGCCAGGACGCCGACGGCCAGGTAGACGACGGCGCACGCGATCAGGTGCACTGTGCTGAGCAGGCCCGTCTGCGCGGCCGCCGGCCAGCCGGTGGTGGGGTCGATGAACTGCGGGAACAGCGAGAAGTACAGCAGCAGGGCCTTCGGGTTCAGGCCGCTGGTTCCGGCCCCCTTGATCACGGCCCGCAGCCGGGAGGTGTCGGGGCCCGCATCGACGGCCGCCGGCACGGCCGGCTGCCGCAGTACGCCCCAGCCCAGCCACAGCAGATAGCCGGCGCCCGCCACGGTCAGTGCGGTGAGCGCGGCCGGGTAGCTCGCCACGACGACCGCCAGGCCCGCGACGGCCACGAGGGCGTAGACCGCGTGTCCGGCGATGAGTCCGGTGACCGCCGGGACGACGGAACGTCCCCTCAGTCCGGCGGAGATCGCGTAGGCCCAGTCCGCGCCCGGAGTGAACACCAGCAGCAGGTCCACCATCAGGAAGGCCGCCAGCGTCGTCGTGTCCATCGATCGTTCCCTCTCGCGTTGTTGCTCTGGAGGGAAGGCTAGGTCGAATCACCCCGAAGGTGTTTGCATCTTTACCCCGCTGCGGCGGCATCTGGGGGAGAATCTTCGTCATGGACGCAATGGATCGGAAAATTCTTGCTGAGCTGCAGTTCGACGGCCGCCTCACGATCACCGAGCTCGCCGCCCGGGTGCAGCTCAGCGTCTCGCCCTGCCACCGCAGGCTGCGCGACCTGGAACGCGAGGGGGCGATCCGCGGCTACCGCGCGGTCGTCGACCCGGCAGCCGTGGGCCTCAACTTCGAGGCGCTCGTCTTCGCGACCCTGCGCTGGGAGACCCCGGACACCGTCACCGCGTTCGAGGAGGCCGTGTCGGCGGTCCCGCACGTCCTCCAGGCGCAACGCCTCTTCGGTGAACCGGACTACCTCCTGCGCGTGGCCACCAGCGACCTGGCCGCCTTCCAGCGCCTCTACGACGAACAACTGGCGCGCCTGCCCGGAGTCCAGCGCCTGACCTCGACCCTGGTCATGAAGAACGTCATCACGGACCGGCCGCTGCCCGAGTAGGCGCGGCCCGGCAGCCCGCCGGGCTCAGCGGAGCGCTTCGTGGAGGGTCGGGACCGGGGTCAGGAGGTCGGTCAGGCCTGCCACGTCGATGATGCGCAGGGTCAGGGGGTGGCGGCAGATCACGGTGGTGCGGGCGCCGCGGGCGCGGGTGCGGCGGCTGGCGCGGACCAGGAGGGTCAGGCCGGAGCAGTCGAGGAAGGTCGTGGCGGTCAGGTCCACGGCCACGACCCGGTACGGGCCCGCCGCGACCGTGTCCAGGAGCGGCGTCATCCGCTGGAGCGCGAGGATGTCGATCTCCCCGTCGAGCTCGACCACGACGCTGTCGCCGGTCTCGCGGATCACGGGCGGCGGGCCGGGGTCGGCGGCGGAACGGGTGAGGGTGAGGTGGTCTGCGCGGTGGCCCTGTCGCATGGGTCCCCCCGGGTTCGGGCACCTGTCCGACTCCGGGAGGGGAGCCGAGGGTGAGGTCACGGAATCTCGGTATGCGGACGAAAACGCGGACGCCGGGGGCTGGGGCGTCTGCGCGGTCACGGTAACGGCCGGGCCCCCGGGTTACCCCGAGGTCTCGAATTCCCGCACGGACTCGTCACTTGATGGAGTGAATCGGGTGGTGACAGGTTGACCGAAAGGGGCAGGGGGGGGGCGGTGGCGTGATGGCCGCTGCCTCGGTCCGGAGCTCGCGGAGCGTCTGCCGCGCCGCGCGGACGTGCGGGGGCGGGCGGGCGAGGGGTCGGCCTGGCTGCCCCGGCTCGCCCCGCGCCTGCCGCTCGCCGTGCCCGTGCCGGTGCCGGTGCCGGTGGTCTTGGGTCGGCCCGCTCCGGCCGTGCGGCGACCGTCGAGGAGGTCGGCGTCCCATCGTGTCGCACATCAACTGGCCGGATTCCTACGGGCGTTGCCCGTCGTGGTCCTGCCTGTCGAGCGGGCGGGAGACTGTGCGCGCGGGACGCCGGAACCCGTCCCGTCATTGCTCGGCTCGCCCCTGTCATGGCGGCGACTTCCGCACCGGGAACCTGCTGATCGTCGCCGGCCGGATCGGCGCGGGCGTCGGCTTCGGCGGCCTGGGCTCGGGCGACCCCGCCGTCGACCTCGGCACTGACGACACGGCCTGGCCGCGGGGCTGGGCGCGTACGCCGGCACCAGCCCGGCGATCGCCGCGCAGGCTGCCCGCCAGGTTCGCCCGCGAGATCCGCGCGGCGCTCGCCGGCTGACCCCGCCCGCGCCCGGCGCGCACGGCGTGTCCGACCCCTCATCGGTGCCTGGTTTCCGTGGCAGGGTGTTGCGGGCAAGCCTCTGAGGGCCGACGAAGAGGGGGAACCGTGATCGTCTGGGTCAACGGCGCGTCTCGTGCGGGCAAGACCACCGCCGCCCGGGAGCTGATCGATCTGATCCCGAACTGCACGCTCTTCGACCCCGAGGTGATCGACGCCGAACTGGAGCGCCTGCTGCCGCCCAAGCGGCTCGCGGAAGTCAGTGACCGGCAGGACCTGCGCATCTGGCGACGCCTCGTGGTCGACACCGCCGCCGCCCTGCACGCCGAACTGGGCGGGGTGCTCGTGGTGCCCCTGGCGCTGCTGCGCCAGGAGTACCGCGACGAGATCTTCGGCGGGCTCGCCGCCCGCCGCATCCCGGTCTGCCATGTGCTCCTCACTCCAGGGGAAACGATCCTGCGCGAGCGCGACCCCGCCGGCGAGGCGCCGGCGGACATCGAGCCGTACCGCGCCGCGTTCACGACCTGGCTCGCCGCCGACGCCTACCCCGTCGACAACGGCGGCCTGACCCCGCGCGAGACCGCCGTACGGATCGCCGCCGCCGTCCGCACGGGGGAGGCGGCGCCCTGCGACATCGTCCAGACGCCCGAACCGACCGCCGAGACCGTCGCGGCCGGTGTCCTCCTCTTCGACGCCGAGGACCGGGTGCTGCTCGTCGACCCGACGTACAAGCCGGGCTGGGAGTTCCCCGGCGGGGTCGTCGAACCGGGGGAGGCGCCCGCGCGGGCCGGGATGCGGGAGGTCGTCGAGGAGACCGGGATACAACTCGCCGACGTGCCCGCCTTGTTGGTCGTCGACTGGGAGCGGCCCGTGCCTCCGGCGTACGGGGGGCTGCGGATGCTGTTCGACGGGGGGCGGCTGGAGAGCGGAGTCGAAGTCGTCCTGCCCGGGCCGGAGTTGAGGGCTTGGCGGTTCGTCACGGAGGAGGAGGCGGCGGGGTTGTTGCCGCCCGTTCGGTTCGAGCGGTTGAGGTGGGCGCTCAGGGCGCGGGAGCGGGGTGCTGCGCATTATCTGGAAGCGGGTGTGCCCTTGGGGTGACCTGGGGGTGGGTGCGGGGAACTCGCCGTAGGGGTGCGGTGCGGTGCGTTGGCGGCTTGCGGTGCGTCGTGGCTGGTCGCGCAGTTCCCCGCGCCCCTGGAGGCATGCGGCTTCGCCGCGCCTCCTCCCACCGGTGTGCCCCTGGAGGCATGCGCTTTGCCTCGCGTCCCACCCTCGGTGTGCCCCTGGAGGCATGCGCTTTGCCTCGCGTCCCACCCTCGGTGTGCCCCGGAGGCATGCGTTGCGCCGCGCGTCCCCCAGGGGTGCGGTCCTCAGGCCGGGAGGTCGTAGGGTGCGGCTGCTGCGCGCAGGGTCGCGCCCGCGTTGCTCGTCACCGGGTCGCCGTGGCCGAAGCAGGCCAGGTCCGTGTCCAGGGACGCCAAGTGGTGGGCGGACTGGACCGTCTGGGAGCGGTTCTGGTTGAAGACCCCGAGGATGACCTGGGAGTCCACGGGGGAGGCGGCGATCGCGTCGCCGGTGAACAGGACTCCGTGGTGCGGGAGATGGAGGGCGATCGAGCCCTCCGTGTGGCCCGGGGCGGGGATCACCACCGCGCCGCCGCCGACGCCGTCGAGGAGTTCGCCGTCCTTCAGTTCCCGCACCGAGGGCGGGAACTCGGGGTGCGTGGGCGGGGCGGGGAGCGCGGCCAGGGCCGCTGCGTGGATCGGGCGCTCCCAGTCCTCGAAGACCGGCTCCGGGCCGGGGCGTTCGCCGCGGATGTAGGGAGCGTCGAGGTGATGGGCGAGGATCTCGGCGCCGCTGACGCGGGCGAACTCGACGGCGCCGCCCGCGTGGTCCTCGTGGAAGTGGGTGAGGACGATGCGGCGCACGTCCTGCGGGGCGTGCCCCCAGTCCCGTACGGCGTCGGCGATCGGCCCGCCCGCGCCGTACGCGCCCGCGTCGATCAGGGTCAGCTCGGAACCGTCCCGCCAGAGGTAGGCCTGGCCGACGGGGAAGCGCAGGAGGCGCAGGTGTGGGGTGAGGTCGCGGATCTCGGTCACGGGGTAGGGCTTCATGGCGTGACCGTAGGCGCGGAACAGGCCGAGGGCCGCCCGACTCTGCCCGGAGCAGAGAGGAGCGGCCCTCGGGAACGCGTCAGTGGGCGGCGGCCGCGTACTTCTGGAGGAACAGCGCCTCCGCCACCGAGAGCCGCTTGAGCTCGTCCGGCGACACGCTCTCGTTCACCGCGTGGATCTGCGCCTCCGGCTCGCTGAGCCCGATGAGCAGGATCTCCGCCTCGGGGTAGAGCGAGGCCAGCGTGTTGCACAGCGGGATCGAGCCGCCCTGCCCGGCGAACTGCATCTCCTGGCCGTCGTACGCCTCCGCCATGGCCTCGGCCATCGCCGCGTACGCCGGGCTCTTGGTGTTCGCGCGGAACGCCTGGCCCTGACCCACCTGCTCGACGCTCACCTTCGCGCCCCACGGGGTGTGCGCCTCGATGTGCCCGGTCAGGAGCTTGGTCGCCTCGGCGGCGTCCTGGCCCGGCGGCACCCGCAGGCTGACCAGCGCGCGGGCGCCGGCCTGCACGGACGGCGTCGCGCCGACGACCGGCGGGCAGTCGATGCCGAGGACGGTCACGGCGGGCCGCGCCCAGATCCGGTCGGCGACCGTGCCGGAGCCGATCAGCTCGACCCCGTCGAGCACCTTCGCGTCCTTGCGGAAGCTCTCCTCGTCGTACTGCAGCCCGTCCCACTGCGCACCGCCCGGCAGCCCGTCGACGACGGTCGAACCGTCCTCGTCGCGCAGCGAGTCCAGTACGCGGATCAGCGCGGCGAGCGCGTCGGGCGCGGCCCCGCCGAACTGGCCGGAGTGCAGATTGCCCCCCAGCGTGTCGACCTGGACCCGCACCAGCGTCATGCCGCGCAGCGTCGAGGTCGCCGTCGGCAGGCCGACCCGGAAGTTGCCCGCGTCGCCGATGACGATGGTGTCGGCCGTCAGCAGGTCCGGGTGCTGCTCGGCGTAGCGCTCCAGGCCGCCCGTGCCCATCTCCTCCGAGCCCTCGGCGATGACCTTGACGCCGACCGGCACGCCGCCGTTCGCCTTCAGCGCGCGCAGGGCGAGCAGGTGCAGCAGCACCCCGCCCTTGCAGTCGGCGGAGCCGCGCCCGTACCAGCGGCCGTCCTCCCGCTCGGTCAGCTCGAACGGGGGCGTGGCCCACGCGCTCTCGTCCAGCGGCGGCTGCACGTCGTAGTGCGCGTACAGGAGCACGGTCGGGGCGCCCGCCGGGCCGGGCAGGTAGCCGTAGACGGACTGGGTGCCGTCCGGGGTGTCCAGGAGCGCGACGTCCTGGAAGCCCTCGGCGCGCAGCGCGTCGGCGACCCAGTTCGCGGCGCCCTCGCTCTCGCTCTTCGGGTACTGGTCGAAGTCCGCCACCGACTTGAAGGCCACCAGTTCGGTCAGCTCCGCCTTGGCGCGGGGCAGCAGAGAGGCGACGGTCTCGGCGATCGGATGCGGCGACATGGGCACGCTCCTCGTGGGTGCGACGTTGTACGGGGTGTGCCGATGATCCTCCCACAGCGGGTCCGCGCGGAGCCGGTCGTAGGATGCGGGGGAGCAAGGCGGCAGGCAGTCCCATCAGTGGCGATTCGGGAGCAGTAGACCATCGTGAGCAGCGAGAACCCGGCGGACGGCAACGAGATGGGCGACGAGCGCGACCTGAGCGTGTGGGACGTCGTCGTGGTGGGCGCGGGACCCGCCGGGGCGTCCGCCGCGTACGCGGCGGCGGTCGCCGGCCGGCGGGTGCTGCTCCTGGAGAAGGCCGAGCTCCCCCGGTACAAGACGTGCGGCGGCGGCATCATCGGCCCCTCGCGCGACGCGCTGCCGCCGGGCTTCGAGCTGCCGTTCAAGGACCGGATCGACGCGGTCACCTTCTCGCTCAACGGCAAGTACACGCGCACGCGGCGCTCGCGCAGCATGCTGTTCGGTCTGATCAACCGTCCGGAGTTCGACGCCCAGCTCGTCGAGCACGCCCAGAAGGCCGGGGCCGAACTGCGCACGGGCGTCACCGTGTCGCGCGTCGAGCAGCACGGTTCGGCCGTCCCCGACCGGCGCACCGTCGCCGTCGTGCTGCAGGACGGCGAGACGGTCCTGGCGCGGGCCGTCGTCGGCGCGGACGGCAGCGCCAGCCGCATAGGAGCGCACGTCGGGGTCAAGCTCGACCAGGTGGACCTCGGTCTGGAGGCGGAGATCCCGGTGCCACAGACGGTCGCCGAGGACTGGCGCGGGCGCGTCCTCATCGACTGGGGCCCGATCCCCGGCAGTTACGGCTGGGTGTTCCCCAAGGGCGACACGCTCACCGTCGGCGTGATCTCGGCGCGCGGCGAAGGCGCCGCCACCAAGCGGTACTTGGAGGACTTCATCGGGCGGCTCGGCCTCGCCGGGTTCGAGCCCGCCCTCTCCTCGGGCCACCTGACCCGCTGCCGCGCCGACGACTCGCCGCTGTCGCGCGGCCGGGTCCTCGTGTGCGGTGACGCGGCCGGCCTGCTGGAGCCGTGGACCCGTGAGGGCATCTCGTTCGCGCTGCGCTCGGGGCGGCTCGCGGGGGAGTGGGCGGTGCGGGTCGCCGAGGCGCACGACGCGGTGGACGCGCGACGGCAGGCGCTGAACTACGCGTTCGCGATCAAGGCCGGGCTCGGTGTCGAGATGGCCGTGGGCCGGCGGATGCTGACCGTGTTCGCCCGGCGGCCCGGACTGATCCACACGGCGATCACCGGCTTCCGCCCCGCCTGGCACGCCTTCGCCAAGATCGTCCGCGGCTCGTCCTCGCTGGCCGAGATCGTGCGCACGCACCCGCTCGCGGGACGCGCGCTGTCCCGGCTCGACAAGCAGGAGGGCGACGCGGTCAGCTCGTGACCGTGATGCGGAAGACCGGGTGGTCGGGCGCGATGCGGCGCAGCTCCTCGTCGGAGGAGTCGGGGCCGACACCGTTGAAGAACACCCCGACCTCGGCCTTCCAGCGCTTCAGGTAGGACCGCAGCAGGGCCGGCTTGTCGTCGTCGGCGACCTCGACCGCCGTGAACGTGTCGGCGCGCTTGCCGAGGCGCAGCTCGCCGCCGCCCGCGGCCCGCATGTTATGCGTCCACTGCACATGGCCGCGCGGCGCGACGAGGTACTGCTGCCCGTCCACCGTCAGCAGGTTGACCGGCGTCGTGCGCCACTCGCCGCTCTTGCGGCCCCGGACGGCCAGCACCCGGGAACCCCAGACGCTCATGCCCCGGCGGGTGAACCAGGCGACGGCCCGGTTCATGACGTTGACGGTGAACCATCCGGGCTTCTGCACGTGCGGGGTCGACGCGGACATCGTGTCCTCCAGGAAAGTGTGAGCGGTGCTCTCGCTTGAGAGCAGTCTGCACCCGTGGGGTGTGCCGACGCAAGAGCAGTGCTCTCTTTTGTGTGCGGCGTTCCGCGATGTGTGCACCGCTCCGCTCGCGTGCGAGACTGGCCGCATGAGTACGACCCGCAGCACGCCTTCCCGGACCACCCAAGGGGCTCGCGCACGCGCCCGGATGGAGATCACCGCGGCCATCAAGGACGAGGCGCGCAGACAGCTCGCCGACGAAGGCGCGGCCAAGCTGTCACTGCGCGCCGTCGCCCGTGAGCTCGGCATGGCCTCCTCGGCCCTGTACCGGTATTTCCCGAGCCGCGACGACCTGCTGACCGCCCTGATCATCGACGCGTACGACTCCCTGGGCGAGGCCGCGGAGAGAGCGGACGCCGGCCGGGCCGAGGGAGCCACACCCCTCACGCGCTGGGTGGACGTCTGCGTCGCGGTACGGGTCTGGGCGCTCGCGCACCAGCAGGAGTACGCGCTCATCTACGGCTCGCCCGTGCCGGGCTACAGCGCGCCGCAGAGCACGGTCCCGGCGGCGGCCCGGGTCGGCCTGCTGCTGATCGGCCTGGTCCGGGAGGCCCACGAGGCGGGTGAGACCGTTCTGCCGCCGCTCGAAGGAGTGGCGCGGCCGGAGGCGGAGCGGATCGCCGCGGATCTCGCGCCCGATCTGCCGCCCGAGATCGCGGCGGCCCTGGTCACGGCGTGGGCGCAGCTCTTCGGGCTCGTCGGCTTCGAGGTGTTCGGCCAGTTCCAGCGCGTGGTGGAGGACCGCGCCGCGTTCTTCGCGCAGGCCGCGACGCGGCTCGCCGAAGGGGTCGGGCTCACGCGATGACCAGGGCGGGTCCGCCCACGACGCGGGCCGTCGGGCGGCGCGGCGGAGCGTGCGGCGCGTACTCCGCGGGGAGTATGTGTGATCGCCACGCCGGGCTGACGCCGGTCGCGGGGCCCGGCCCTTAGCGTGGCGGCATGGACGAACGACGCGAGCGCGCCGGCGGTCCGCCGCCCGGCGACCCGGGCGGCGGGCCGCCGTGGAGCGGGCCGGGCCCCGGGTGGTGGAACCAGGGGCCCGCCTGGTGGAACCGGACCGGCGGCCCGCGGTGGCCGTGGCGGTCCACGGTGTTCGTCACCGTGTTCGTGCTCGTCGGGTCGAGCTTCGCCGGGCACGGCCAGACCGACCGCGTGCAGCTCGACGTGTTCGCGCGCCTGCTGCTGCTCGCCGCCGGGCTCGCGCTGCTGTGGCGGCAGCGGTACCCCGTCGCCGTGGCCTTCGGCACGGCCGCGCTGGCGCTCGTCTACCTGGGCGCCGGATATCCGTACGGGCCCGTCTTCCTCACCGTGGCGCTGGCCTGCTTCTCCGCGATCGTCGCCGGGTACCGGTGGGCCGCCTGGGGTGCGGTCGGGCTGCTCTGGGCCGGGCATCTGGTCATCGCGCACTGGCTCTACCCGCACCTGCCGCCCGCCCACGACGACGCCGCGTCCTGGGGGCAGGAAGGCCTGATCCTCGCCTGGGTGCTCGCCGTCGTCGCCGTCGCCGAACTGGCCCGCGCCCGCCGCGAGCAGTGGCAGCAGGCCCGTGCCGAACGGGAACGGGCCGCGCGCCGGCGAGCCGACGAGGAGCGGCTGCGCATCGCCCGCGAACTCCACGACGTCCTCGCCCACTCCCTCTCCGTGATCAACGTGCAGGCGGGCGTCGGCCTCGCCCTCCTCGACGGCGACCCGGAACAGGCCCGCACCGCCCTCACCACCATCAAGGCCGCCAGCAAGGAGGCCCTCGGCGAGGTGCGCCAGGTCCTCGACACCCTGCGCACGCCCGGCGACGCGCCCCGCGCCCCGGCCCCCGGACTCGACCGGCTGCCCGAACTCGTCGAGCAGGCGGGCCACGCCGGACTCACCGTCGACGTCGCCACGGAGGGGCGGCCGGTGCCGCTCGCGCCCGGCGCCGACCTCGCCGCTTTCCGCATCGTGCAGGAGGCGCTGACCAACGTCGTACGGCACTCCGAGTCCCGGCGGGCCCGGGTGCGGGTGCGGCACGCCACCGACGACGTGACCCTCACCGTCGACGACGACGGGCCCGCGAGTCACGCCGAGGCCGGCGGCAGCGGCAACGGACTCGCCGGAATGCGGGAGCGGGCCGCGGCGCTCGGTGGCACCATCGAGGCGGGTCCGCGGGCCGACGGCGGATTCCGGGTCGTCGCCACGCTGCCGCGCACCCCGCCCGCCGCGTCGTCGGCGCCCGAACCGTCATCGGAGGCCCCCCGTTGATCCGCGTCCTGCTCGCCGACGACCAGTCGCTGGTCCGCGCCGGATTCAAGGCGCTGCTCGACGCCCAGCCCGACATCGAGGTGGCGGGCGAGGCCGCCGACGGGGAGGCGGCGGTGCGGATGGTCCGCGAACTGCGGCCCGACGTCGTGCTCATGGACATCCGGATGCCGCTGCTCGACGGGCTCGCGGCGACGCGGCGCATCGGTGACGATCCGGATCTGTCGGCCGTGCGCGTCGTCATGCTGACGACCTTCGAGCTCGACGAGTACGTCTTCGAGGCGATCCGCGCCGGGGCGTCCGGGTTCCTCGTCAAGGACACCGAGCCCGACGAACTGCTGCGGGCGGTGCGGGCCGTCGTGCACGGGGACGCGCTGCTGTCGCCCGGGGTGACGCGGCGGCTCATCTCGGAGTTCGCCGCGCGGTCGAAGGAGCCGGCCGCGGCGGGGGCGCTGGCGCAGCTCACCGAGCGGGAGCGGGAGGTGATGGCGCTGGTCGGGATCGGCCTGTCCAACGAGGAGATCGCACGGCGGCTCGTCGTCAGTCCCCTCACCGCGAAGACGCATGTGAGCCGGACGATGGTGAAGCTCGGGGCACGCGATCGCGCCCAACTCGTCGTCCTGGCCTACGAATCGGGCCTGGTCCGCCCGGGCTGGCTCGGCTGACCCGATCCCGTCGCCGGGCTCTCGCCGTGAGGTCCGGGCGGGTGCGCCGGCTGCCGCCCGGTGGGGCTTCTCGCGCCCCGCGGCGGAGCCGCTGATAGACACAGCCCCGCGCCCCTGACGGGGCACGGGCAGAGGGGCCGGCTCGCACCCCCGTGGCGGGCCGGTCCCTCTGGTGCGGGGTGGGGTCAGTCCCGTACGGGGACGCGGTCCTCCGCTGCCTCCGGTACGGAGCGGGCCACGACCACCGAGTCCTGCGAGCGGCTGCGCCGCAGGCCCGGCAGGGTGATCAGCAGGCCCGCCACCGCGATCGCGGTGACGACCACGAGGCCCGGCCGGAAGCTGTCGAGGACGGCCTGCGGGGAGGAGCCCTCCGGCGCGTTCGCGGTGACGACCGCGGTCACGACGGCCAGGAAGATCGCCCCGCCCACCTGCACGGACGTGTTCAGGAGGCCGGAGACCATGCCCTGTTCGTCGTCGTCGACACCGTTGGTGGCCTGGATGTTGAGGGACGGGAAGACCAGGGCGCACGCGGCGCCGATCAGCAGCATCGTCGGCAGGATGACGACCGCGTAGACGGGGTCGAGGTTGATCCGGAGGAAGAGCGCGTAGCCGACGACCATCAGCCCGAACCCGACGGCGATCAGCCGCGGGGTGCCGAACCGGTCCACGACCGCGCCGACCTTCGTCGAGGACAGCGCCACCAGCGCACCCGCGGGCAGGAACGCCAGCGCCATGCTGAGCGCCGACCAGCCGAGGAGCGACTGCAGGTACAGCGTCGCGAGGAACTGGAAGCTGACGTACGAGCCGAAGAAGGTCATCGCGCCGAGCTGGGCCCGGATCTGCGAGCCGGAGCGCAGCACGCCGAGGCGGATCAGCGGGCCGGGGGAGCGCCGCTCGATGCGGACGAAGAGGGTGAGGAGGACGGCGACGGCGAGGAAGGAGAGGAGGGTGCGGGGTGAGCCCCAGCCGGCCTCCGGTGCCTGGACCACGGTGAAGACGAGCAGCAGCATCGACAGGGTGCCGGTGACGGCGCCCGGGACGTCGTAGCCGCGGTGGTTCTCCTCCTTGGCGCTGTGCGGGATGAGCTTGATGCCGACGAGCAGCGCGATCAGGGCGATCGGCGCGGGCAGCAGCATGGTCAGGCGCCAGCTGGCCTCGGTGAGCAGTCCGGACAGGACGAGGCCCATGGAGAAGCCGGTGGCGGCGCAGGTGGTGTAGATGGACAGGGCGCGGTTGCGGACCGGGCCCTCGGCGAACGTCGTCGTGATGATGGACAGGCCGGCCGGTGCGGTGAAGGCCGCGCTGAGGCCCTTGATGAAGCGGCTCGCGATGAGCAGCGGTCCGGAGTCGACGAGTCCGCCGAGCACGGAGGCCAGGGCGAAGACGCCGAGCGCGATCAGGAAGACGCGGCGGCGCCCGAGCAGGTCGGCCGCGCGGCCACCGAGCAGCAGCAGGCCGCCGTAGCCCAGGATGTAGCCGCTGACGACCCATTGGAGGGTCGCCGTCGACAGGCCGAGTTCGGTGCCGATCGAGGGCAGGGCGACGCCGACCATCGAGACGTCGAGCGCGTCGAGGAACATCGCGGCGCAGAGTACGAGCAGGGTCCCCCACAGTCGGGGCGACCAGTGGGACTGATCCGGTGCGGTCGACTGAGCCTTGGCGGTCGGCTCCGGGGACGACGGAGCGGACGCCGCGGCGTCGGTGAGCGGAGAGGTCATGTGCAGCACACTACATGCACATGCATTGACTGCAAGTGCATTTAATTCCGATGCAACAAAGGGCGTCTTTTCTGCTACGGTGCGGTTATGACGGCACAGGAGTCGGGAGCGAGGGCCGGCGCGGGCCTCGTGGATCAATGGCGGGACATCCTCGCCAAGCACGCGCGCACCATGTGTGAGCTCGATCGTGAGCTGCACGGACACGGCCTGGGCGCCAGCGACTTCGAGGTGCTCGACGTGCTCGCCGAAGGCACCCCGCAGGACGACTCCGCCGGGTTCCGCGTGCAGGAGATCGCCGGCCAGGTCCACCTGAGCCAGAGCGCACTGTCCCGGCTCATCGGCCGCCTGGAGAAGGACGGCCTCGTCGCGCGCGGCATGTGCAGCGAGGACCGCCGCGGGGTGCGGGTGTGCCTGACCCCGAAGGGGCGCGCTCTGCACACCGAGGTGCGGCCGCTGCAGCGGGCCGTCCTGAGCCGGATGCTGGAGTCCGACGCCTGACGGCCCGCACGGCCCACCGGCTCAGCTCCAGGTGATCGCCGAGTTCTCCCGCCACAGCGCGGCGACGGCGGCGTCGCCACTCACGGACGGGAACGGGGCGCGGTTCCACAGCGCCACGTACAGTTGTGCGGCGGTCCCGGCAACTTCGCAGTCGGCCTCGCCCGGTTCGCCGAGCTCGGTCGCCGGGGGATCCTGGCTGATCCGCACGGTCCAGACGCGGTCCGCGTCCGTCGCGCGCACCCGCAGCGTCTTCGGCACGTCGGACCGCACCCGGCTCTTGGGGCGGGCGTGCATCCCGAGGAGCAGCTCCTCGATCCCGTCGACGGCGAGCTCGCGCGGGACGGTGTCCGGCGCGGTCGCGAGCGCCGACTGGGCGTCCACGCGGTGCACGGTCGTCTCGTGCGCCTGACGTCGCGCCCAGAACGCGAGCGGTGACGGAGCGGGCAGGAAGCTCCAGCACGCCACGTCGGGCCGGGCCCGCGTGAGCGTGTCCACGAGCCGCGCGTACCCCTCCCGGAACCAGGCGACGAGCGCCTCCCCGTCGAGATCGGGCAGCCCTCCGTCGGGGTGGTACGAGGTGTGGCCCTCCGCGACGAAGGCCGCGGCCCAGCGGTGCACCATGCCCGTGTGCCGCAGCAGGTCGCGGATCTGCCAGTCGGGGCAGGTGGGCACCTTGGCGTCGGTCCCGGCCCGCTCGGCGGCGTCCGCGAGCGCGCGGCCCTCACGGTCGAGGGCCTGAAGGTGTTCGGCGATGTCCATGCGGTGAGTGTGCCGGGTGGAGACCGCTTCGGGGCAGGAGTTTTCTCTGTTCTCCTGTGGCCTCAAATGCGTTGCCCGGGAAGGGCGGAGCCGCTAAGTTCGGTGCGCCGTCCGCCCGTTCGGGAGGACCGGCGCCGTCGACGAGGGGGTGTGGAGCACATGCGCAGGAGTGCCCGGCAGCTGGACCCGCGTACCGCCCATGACCGCATCCTCATCACGGAGACACCTTGTCGCTGCACCTCACCCCACTGACGGACCCCGCCGACGGGCCGCACAGCCGGCGCCTGGCATGGCTGGCGTCCGATGCCGACGAGCACCCCGTCGGCACCGCTTTCCTGCGCCTGTTCACCGACCCCGGCCAGGAGCACCTGGCCGAACTGACGCTGCGCGTCCATCCCGCCGAGCGCCGCAAGAGCGTCGGCTCCCGGCTCCTCGACGCCGCGGTGGCCGTCGCCCGGGAGGACGCCCGACGCTGCGTCGTCGCGCAGGCCGAGGCGGGATCGTCCGCCGACCGCTTCCTGCCCGCGCGCGGCTTCCGCAAGGTCCTCACCCTGCGGTACGCCCGCCTGCCGCTGGCCGGCCTGGACACCGCCGCACTCGCCGAGACCGTCGAGCGCCCGCATCCCGGCTACCGGCTGGAGGCCTGGCAGGGCACCGTCCCCGACGACCTGGCGCTCACGTTCGCCGCATCGCGCCGCGCCATGGACGACATGCCCATGGACGACACCGACTACGGCACCGTGACCTGGGACGTGGACCGGGTCCGGGCCGTGGCGCGGGCCGTCGCGGAGCGCGGCGACCGGTTGGACACCGTCGTGGCCGTCGACACCTCGGACGGTTCGATCGCCGGGTTCACCGAACTCGTCACGCCCGGCGACGGCACCGGTGACGGTCAGCACTACGGCACGGCCGTGCTGCCCGAGCACCGGGGCCACGGGCTCGGCCGGTGGATGAAGGCCGAGTCGATCCGTCGGGCCCACCGTGACGTCCCGGGCCTCGACGGCCTGCTGACCGACACGGCGGACAGCAACGCGCACATGCGGCACATCAACGACAGCCTCGGGTACGTGCCGACGCACACGACGCACCAGTACCAGCTGGATCTCTAGGGGTGTGCGGGCGGGCCGGTCGGGGCGAAGTCCCCGACCGGCCCGTCGTCGTGCGTGGGCGTGGGCCGGTCATGCCTCCGGGGCGCCAGGCCTTCCAGAGGCTCAACTGCCGACCGCCACCCGCCGCGTCGCGAACCCGATCGTCGCCGCCACCGCCGCGAGCAGCGCCACACTGGTCAGCGCCGTCGGCAGTGAGAACCAGTCCGCCATGAAACCGATGGCCGGCGGCCCGAGCAGCATCCCGCCGTAGCCGAGCGTCGACGCCGCGGCGACGCCCGTCGGACCCGCGAGCGCCCCGGCGCGCTCGACCGCCACCGGGAAGAGGTTCGCGAGGCCGAGCCCGGTGATCACGAGTCCGGCCAGGACGAGCCACACGGAGGGTGCGAGGGCGGTGAGCAGCATGCCGGCCGCGCCCGTCGCCCCGCCCGCCACCAGCGTCCGCGTCCTGCCCAGCCGTTCGAGCAGCGCCGTTCCGCTGAGCCGGCCGATCGTCATGGCGAACGCGAAGCACGCGTAGCCGGCCGCCGCGACGCCCGGGTGGGCGCCCAGGTCCTGCTCCAAGTGCAGCGCGCTCCAGTCCGCGAGCGCCCCCTCCCCGTACGCCGTGCACAGGGCGATGAGGCCGAAGACCAGCACGATGCCTCGGGTGCCGCGGCGCGTGTCCCGGGGCTGTTCGGCGAGGGCCGGCAGTTGCTCCGGCGGGCGCGGGGCGGGGTGGCGCAGCAGGGTCGGGGCCGTCACCGCCGTGACGACCAGGCCGATCACGGTGATCGCCAGAAGGTGCCGGGTGGGGGAGAGGTGCCCCGCGACCAGCCCGCCGAGGCCCGAACCCACCATGCCGCCCAGGCTGAACGCGGCGTGGAAACTCGGCATCACCGGGCGGCGCAGTGCGGCGACCAGGTCGACGGCGGCGCTGTTCATCGCCACGTTGATGCCGCCGTACGCGGCGCCGAACACGAGCAGCACCAGGCCGAGCGCGAGGGGGCTGTGCGTGAGCGGTGGCAGGGCCACGGTCAGCGGGAGCAGGACGCCACAGGCGACCGTGACCGCGTGACTGCCGAACCGGCGGCACAACCGCCCCGTCAGCATCATCGTCACCACGGCTCCGGCCGACACCCCGAGCAGGGCGAGCCCGAGCGCGCTCGCGGAGGCCCCGGTCTGCGCCTTGATCGCCGGAATCCGCACCACCCATCCGGCGAAGACGAACCCGTCGAGGGCGAAGAACACGGTCAGGGCGATGCGCAGCCAGGTCAGCGAGGTCGTGCGCGGGGCGTCGGCGTGGACGGTCCGAGGTTTGTTCAGTAGTGGCACAAACTCAGGGTAGGGGTGTGCGGCGGGGCGGGACAAGACGGCCTGGGTGAGAGGTGTGCCGCAGCGGGGGCGAGCGGTGGCCTCGGTGTCGATGCCGGCCTGGCGCCCGGTCGTGCGGCGGGGGCGGCGAGGCTGCGGGAATCCGGCTGGGCTCCGGAGTGGGTCGGCGTCCGGTCGCCGTGCGGGTGCGACGTGGTCAGGGACGGGCCTGCGTTCGAGGGGCGGGGCGCGGTGAGGGGGTTCCTGTCGTTCGGCCGTGACGGTCCCGGCTCGCGCCTCGGGTGTGCCCCGCGATGTTGGAGGAGCGCGATCCTGGCCGGACCGGACTCGAGAGCCTGGTCCGGCCGGGATCCTCAACTGCCCGACAGGGCCCCCGGCCCGATGATCGTTGCCGGTCCGGGGCGCCCCCGCCGCCCTTCCTCAGACCGCCACCACCGTCACGCCCGCCTCCTCGAAGCGGGCCAGGACCTCCGGGTCTGCCGCCGTGTCCGTGACCAGGACGTCCAGAGCGGACACGGCGCAGATCCGGGCGAAGGCGCGCTGGCCGAGCTTGCTGGAGTCGGCCGCCACGATCACGCGCTCGGCGCGCTCGCACAGGAGGCGGTTGATCGCGGCCTCCGCCTCGTCGTGCGCGGACGCGCCGTGCGTGACGTCCAGGCCGACGACGCCCAGCACGGCCGTGTCCATCGTGATCTGGCCGAGCACCCCGTCGGCGAGCGGGCCGATGAGCTCGTAGGACTGCGGGCGGGCCACGCCGCCGGTGAGCACGATCTTGAACTGGGGGCGCACCGCCAGCTCGTTCGCGATGTTCAGCGCGTTCGTGACGATCGTCAGCGCGGGCGTGCCCGAGGAGAAGTCGGGGCGGACGGCCAGCGCGCGGGCCACCTCGGTCGTCGTCGTACCGCCGGTGAGGCCCACCGCCTCGCCCGGTGTGAGGAGTTCGGCGACCGCCTTCGCGATGCGCTGCTTCTCGGCGGCGCCCAGCGCCGTCTTGTACCGCAGCGGCAGCTCGTAGCTGACGCCGTGCACGACGGCGCCGCCGCGCGTGCGCACGAGCATCTGCTGCTCCGCCAGTTGGTCGAAGTCGCGCCGGATCGTCGCGGCCGAGACGCCGAGCTCGGTCGCCGCGTCCTCCACGTCGAGCCGGCCGCGCTCGACGAGCAGCTCGAGAAGGGACTTCCAGCGGGCGTCGCGGGACATGCGCGGTCTCCATTCGTCGAGCGGCCCGTTCCTCACCGGAACCCTAGCCGGTGTGCGCACGAATGCTTGATAATGCTTGAAAGATAGCTATATCTTGCAGGAACAAGCAAGGGAATGTGTCGCGCTGCGTCAGCGCGCCGAACCGGGGAGTGGGGCACGGCATGAGCCATGTCGAGAACGAGCTGAACAGCCAGCCGGAGTGCTGGACGCGGGCCGCGGGCCTGGCGGCGCAGCACAAGGCGGCGCTGCCGCAGGCAGGGGAGCGGGTCGCGATCGTCGGCTGCGGCACCTCCTGGTTCATGGCCCAGGCCGCCGCCGTACTGCGCGAGGAGTCCGGACAGGGCGAGACCGACGCCTTCGCCGCCTCCGAGTTCCCAGCCGGCCGCCGCTACGACCGGGTCGTCGCACTCACCCGCTCCGGCACCACCACCGAGGTACTCGACCTGCTGGCCGCCCTCAAGGGCACGGTCCGCACCACCGCGATCACCGGCGACCCCGAGACCCCGATCCGCACGGCCGCCGACGACCTCGTCGTCCTGGAGTTCGCCGACGAGCAGTCCGTCGTGCAGACCCGCTTCGCCACCACCGCGCTCACCCTGCTCCGCGCCCACCTGGGCCTGCACACCGAGCAGGCCGTCGCCGACGCCCGCACCGCGCTCGCCGAGCCGCTGCCCGAAGGCCTCGACGCCTGCGAGCAGTTCACCTTCCTCGGTCGCGGCTGGACCGTCGGCCTCGCCAACGAGGCGGCGCTGAAGATGCGCGAGGCCTCCCTGTCCTGGACCGAGGCGTACCCCGCGATGGAGTACCGCCACGGCCCCATCAGCGTCACCACCGAGGGCACCGCCACCTGGATGCTCGGCGAGGCGCCCGAGGGCCTGGCCGAGCAGGTCGCCGGGACCGGCGCGCTCTGGGTCGAGGGCCGCCTCGACCCGCTGGCCGAACTGGTCCGCGCCCAGCGCCTCGCGGTCGCCGTCGCGGCCCGCCGGAACCTCGACCCCGACCAGCCGCGCCACCTCACGCGCTCCGTCATCCTCGACGCCAACTGACCCTCGCGCCACCGTACTTGAAAGGGGGCAACACGTGCCTCTCGCCACAACCGGGACACTCGTCGGCGCGGCGGCCGCCCGCCGCGGCGCGGTCGCCGCGTTCAACGTCATCACCCTGGAGCACGTCGAGGCCGTCGTCGCGGGGGCCGAGGCCGTCGAGGCCCCGGTGATCCTCCAGATCAGCGAGAACGCGGTGCGCTACCGCTACGGCCGGCTGCTGCCGCTGGCCCGCGCCGCCGCCGCCGTCGCCGAGTCCGCCGGCGTCGACGTCGCCCTCCACCTCGACCACGTGCAGAGCGACGAGCTGCTGCGCCAGGCCGCCGACGCCGGTTTCAGCTCCGTCATGTACGACGCGGCGAAGCTGCCCTACGACGAGAACCTGGCCGCGACCCGCGCCGCCGCCGACTGGGGCCACGCCAACGGCCTGTGGGTGGAGGCCGAGCTCGGCGAGGTCGGCGGCAAGGACGGGGCCGCGCCGCTCGACGCGCACGCGCCGGGCGCCTGCACCGACCCCGGCGAGGCCCGCAACTTCGTCACCGACGCGGGCGTGGACGCGCTCGCCGTCGCCGTCGGCTCCTCGCACGCCATGACGACCCGCACCGCCACCCTGGACCACGACCTGCTCAAGCGGCTGGCCGAGGGCCTCGACGTGCCGCTGGTCCTGCACGGCTCCTCCGGAGTCCCCGACGCCGAGCTCGCCGAGGCCGTGCGCGGCGGCATCGCCAAGGTGAACGTGGGCACCGCGCTCAACATCGCGATGACCGGCGCCATCCGCGAGTTCCTCGCGGCGCACCCCGACGCGGTGGACTCCCGCAAGTACCTCTCCGTCGGGCGCGAGGCCATGATCCGCACGGTCAGCGACCTGATCACGGTGCTGCGCGGCTGACCGGCCGCCCTCCCGCGGCCCCGGGCGAGAATGGCTCCATGAACGAGCTCTTCGCCCGGGACCGCAGGGAGGTCGCCCCCGGCGCCGTGCATCTGCCCGACTGGCTCGACGCCGACGCGCAGCGGCACCTCGTCGAGCGCTGCCGCACCTGGGCCGTACCGCCCGCGGGCCTGCGCGAGGTCGTCCTCCCCGGCGGCGCCACCATGACCGCCCGTCAGTTCTGTCTGGGGTGGCACTGGTACCCGTACGGCTACGCCCGCACCGCCGTCGACGGCGACGGGCAGCCCGTCAAACCGATGCCCGACGAGCTCGCGGACCTCGGGCGCCGGGCCGCCGAGGCAGCGCTCGGCGAGGCGCCCGCCGAGCCCTACGACATCGCGCTGATCAACCACTACGGTCCCGGCGCCCACATGGGCCTGCACCAGGACCGCGACGAACGCTCGCCCGCCCCCGTCGTCTCCCTCAGCCTCGGCGACACCTGCGTCTTCCGGTTCGGCAACACCGAGACCCGCACCCGGCCGTACACCGACATCGAGCTGCGCAGCGGCGACCTCTTCGTGTTCGGCGGCCCCTCCCGATACGCGTACCACGGAGTGCCCCGCACCGACCCGGGCAGCGCACCCCCGGAACTGGGCCTGAGCGGCCGTCTCAACATCACCCTCCGGGTGAGCGGCTACGATGCCTGACGGTGATCACGGCGAGGAGTTGCTGATGGGCGGCAGGGCGGCCTCCGGAAACGGGGGCCCTACGACGGGCGACGGTGCCGTACGGACACCGCGCCTGGAGCGGGGGCGCAGCGCGCTCGGCCCCGCACTCGAACTCGTCCACACCGGACGCGCCCCGACCCGCGCCGTCCTCACCTCCGAGCTCGGCGTGACCCGCGCCACGGCGGGCGCCGTCGCCGCCGAACTGGAGGCGCTCGGCCTCATCCGGATCGACGCGCGCCCCAGCGCCGCCGCCGGCGCCCAGGGCCGGCCCTCGCACCGCCTCTCCCTCGCCGACGACGGGCCCGTCGCGCTCGCCGCGCAGGTCCACTCCGACGGCTACCGCGCGGCGCTCGTCGCGCTCGGCGGTCGCATCGTCGCCAGCGCCCCCGGCCGCGAGATCATCGACCCCGACCCGGCGAAGGTCCTGCGCTCCGTCGTGGAGACCGGCATGCGGCTCCTGGAGGAGACCGGTCGGCGCTGCGTCGGCGCGGGACTCGCCGTGCCCTCCGCCGTCGCCGAGCCCGAGGGCACCGCCCTCAACCCCCTGCACCTCGCCTGGCCCGCGGGCTCCCCGGTCCGCGAGATCTTCGCCGACCGGGTGCGCGAGGCCGGACTCGACGGGCCCGCCTTCGCCGCGAACGACGTCAACCTGGGCGCGCTCGCCGAGCACCGGCACGGCGCCGGGCGGGGCGCCCGCGACCTCTTGTGCGTCGCCACCGGACACCGGGGCGTCGGTGGCGCCCTGGTCCTCGACGGCCGTCTGCACACCGGGAGTTCGGGCCTCGCCCTGGAGGTCGGCCACCTCACCGTGAACCCCGAGGGTCACCCGTGTCACTGCGGCAGCCGCGGCTGCCTCGACGTCGAGACCGACCCGCTCGCCCTGCTCACGGCCGCCGGCCGCGCCCCCGACCCGAACGGCTCGCTCCTCACCCAGGCCCGCGAGCTGATCCGTACCGAGAAGGACGACCCCCCGGTCCGCGCGGCCACCGAGGCGCTCATCGACCGCCTCGGCCTCGGCCTCGCCGGGCTGGTCAACATCCTCAACCCCGACCGGATCATCCTCGGCGGCCTGCACCGCTCGCTGCTCGATGCCGACCCGGAGCGGCTGCGGGCCGTGGTCGCCGACCGCAGCCTGTGGGGCCGCAGCGGCGGCGTCCCGATCCTGGCCTGCACCCTCGACCACAACAGCCTCGTCGGCGCGGCCGAACTGGCCTGGCAGCCCGTCCTCGACGACCCGCTCGGGGCGCTCACCGCGCAGACCTGAGCGCTCACGCCCAGTCGACGGCGAAAGCCCGGGCGGGATTGGCGACGAGCACCCGCTCCAGCCCGTCCGCGCCGAGCGCCGACTCCAGCCGGGGCCGCACCCGCCGCAGCAGATACGGCATCCCCGGCCCGCCGCTCACCGACCGGGCACCCGCCGTCGTCGTGTCCCCGCCGAGCAGCAGCCGGTCCGCGTACCCGACGTCGGCCAGCGCCGCCATCGCCTCCGGCATCCGCCAGTCCGTGGCGTGGTGGGCGCGCGACGGGCCGTCGAAGGCCAGATAGGCGCCCGAGCGGGCGGCCTCCTCCTGGAGCACGAGGTCGGGGGAACGGTTGAGGTGCCCGAGGATCACCCGGTCCGCCGGGACCTCGAACTCCCCGCACAACAGGTCCAGCACGTCCAGCGCGCCCGTCCCCATCTCGTGGTGGACCGCGATCGGGGCGCCCGTCGCGTGATGCGCCTCGGCGGCGGCCGACATGGTCCACCGGGCGTGCGCGTCGAGCGCGTGGAAGCCGCCCGCGACCTTGATCAGGCCCGCCCGCACCCCGCTCTCCCCGATGCCCTGGGTGAGCTCACGCACGAAGAGCGCGGCCAGGTCGGAGCGCCGGGCGTCCAGCAACTCCCTTGTGTAGTGCGCGGCTTGATGCATCCCCGTCGCGGCGACGATGTGCACTCCCGTGGCCGCCGACAGCGCCGGCAGTTCCTCGGCCCGGCGGCCGAGCCCGTACGGTGTCCACTGCACGACGGTCCCGCCGCCGACCGCCGCGAACGCCGCGAGCTCCTCCCGTGCGAGGTCGGTGTCGTCGAGCTCCTGCCCCTTCAACAGCGGGCTGCGGAAGAAGAGATGGTCGTGCGCGTCCACGACTCCGAGCAGCGCCGGATCGAGGTCGCCGCGCACGCCCCGCACGGTCGCGCTCACCACTGCCGCCCCGGCTTCAGCCCGTCCCGCTCCGGCTCGGACAGATGCAGGACGTGGAAGACCTCGCCCTCGGCCGTGGGCGCCGCATCCGACCACACCGAGAAGACACACCGCTCCCAGGTGCGCGGATCCACCGCGCCCGCCGCGAACACCGCGCCCTCGGAGGCGGCAAGGTCGGCGACCTCGCGCTCCAACTCCGGTATCAGTACGTCCAGTTCGGCGTCCTCGGCGATCGGCGTCCGGCGCCGCACCGCCGTCCGTGCCGGTGCGCCACCCGCTGGCCCCGGCTCGTACGTCACGCCCATCCAGTGCTGCACCACCGGACGGCCGAAGTCGGAGGCGAGACCACGGAATCCGGGGCCCCAGAGGAAGCTGTTCATGCCCTCGGCGGTGGCCCACAGGTAGAAGGGCGCGTACTGGTTCACGGGCGAGCCGGCGACGCCGCGCTCCCGCATCAGATACGCCTTCGCGGCCAGTCCGGGGAAGGCGTCGAGCAGATGCCCCTTCGTGGCGACCCGCTCCCGGATCACGTCCATGTCGTAGTCGGCGGGCAGGGTGATCTCGTACTGCAACGCGTGCATCGCGGGTTCCTCTCAGGCGTCTCGGAAGTCTCGGGCGTCTCTCAGGCGTCCGGGTAGGCGGCGGGGCCGACGTGCTCGCCCCAGCACACGGTCGTGCCGTCCTCGGCGGCCTCGACCGTGGCCAGATGGGTCATGGCGGTGCGCGGGCCCGCGCCGTGCCAGTGCCGCTCGCCCGGCTCGATCCACACCGAGTCGCCCGGCCGGATCACCTCCACCGCGCCGCCCTCGCGCTGCACCCGGCCCTCGCCCGCCGTCACGTGCAGCACCTGGCCGTGCGGGTGGGTGTGCCAGGCGGTGTGCGCGCCGGGCGCGAAGTGCACGTTGAACATCCGGAGTCTGGACGGCGGTTCGGGCGCGGCGACCGGTTCGAGGCGGACCGTGCCGGTGAAGTGTTCGGCCGGACCCTGCTGGGAGACGGTGCCGGTGCGCGTGATCTGCACGGATGAAGTCCTCACTCGTAGGAAGGGGAACTCGTCGGACTCGTAGGGCAGGAACTCGTAAGAAAGGAAAGGGGAGTCGGGTCAGGGGGTGAGCAGGGAGAGCAGGCCGCGGACGGCGCCGTCGAAGGCCTCCGTCGTGCCCGAGGCGCGGGCCAGCACATAGCCGCCCTGTACCGTCGCGAGGACCGTCGCCGCGATCTCGGCCGGTACGAGGCGTGCCGCGAACTCCCCGCTGTCCACGCCCTCTTGGACGATCGCGGCGAGCCGGCCCTCGATGTACGCGATCGTCTCGTCGACCGGGGCGCGCAGCTCCGGGTCGGCGATCACGTCCGGGTCCATCGTCAGCCGGCCCACAGGGCAGCCGCGCAGCACGTCGCGCTCGCGCAGCAGGTACGCCTCGATGCGGGCGTACGCCGTGGTGTCCGCGTCGAGCAGCCGGTCCACGGCCGCGCGCAGCTCCTCGCCGGTGCGCCGGATCGCGGCCAGCGCCAGGTCCTGCTTGCCGGTGAAGTGGTGGTACATGCTGCCCTGGCCGACGCCCGCGCGCTGCAGGATCGCCTTCGGGCTCGTCCCCACGTAACCGCGCTCCCACAGCAGCTCGCGCGTCGCCTCCACGAGGCGTTCCTGAGTGTTCGTGCCAGTGGCCATGCCCTCACTGTACATACTAGTAGTTACAGAATCGAGAGGGCGGGCCCGATGCCGGGGGAGCAGGTGCCACCGGCCCCCGTACTCCCGTGGAGGTACGGGCACAGCCGCCGGCCGCACGACGACGCGGACCCCCTTGCGGCGGGACGCTCGAAGGGTCGGAAAACCGGCAGCAACCCCCTCGGGAGATGAGTCAGATGCAGACCCTGGCGTACTTCGGCGGTGACGGGCCCGGCCCGTGGATCCTGTTCTTCCCGCTGATCTGGGCGGCCGTCGTGATCGGCGTCGTCACCCTGCTGCGCCGCACCGTGTGGCGCGGGCGCCGCGGGCCCTGGAACCAGGGGCCGCAGGCGCGGACGGACGAGACCTCGCCGATCACCGTGCTCGGCCGGCGCTTCGCCGCCGGTGAGATCGACGAGGACGAGTACTGGCGGCGCCTGAGCGTCCTCAACGAGGAGTTCGGCCGGCACGGCACGAAGGGCGGTGCGGCATGACCACCACGACGCTCACCCGCACCGCGGCGCGCGTCGAGAACGCCGTCAAGGTGTACGGCTCCGGCGACACCGCCGTCCGTGCCCTCGACGGCGTGACCGTCGGCTTCCGCGCCGGACGCTTCACCGCGATCATGGGGCCCTCCGGCTCCGGCAAGTCGACCCTCATGCACTGCGCGGCCGGGCTCGACACCCTCACCGAGGGCTCCGCCCACATCGGCGACACCGAACTGAGCGCCCTCGACGACCGGCGGCTCACCCTGCTGCGCCGCGACCGGATCGGCTTCGTCTTCCAGGCCTTCAACCTGGTGCCGACCCTCACCGTCGCCGAGAACATCACGCTGCCGACCGACCTGGCCGGACGCCGGCCCGACACGGAATGGCTCGACGCGCTCATCGACGTCGTGGGGCTGCGCGACCGGCTGCACCACAGGCCCGCCGAACTCTCCGGCGGCCAGCAGCAGCGCGTCGCCGTGGCCCGGGCCTTCGCCGGCCGGCCCGAGGTCGTGTTCGCCGACGAACCCACCGGCAACCTGGACTCCCGCTCCGGAGAGGAGGTCCTCGGACTGCTCGGCGACACCGTGCGGCAGACCGGACGCACCGTCGTCATGGTCACCCACGACCCGGTCGCCGCCGCCCACGCCGACGAGGTCGTCTTCCTCGCCGACGGCCGCCTCGTCGACCGCATGGAACAGCCCACCGCCGACAAGGTCCTCGACCGCATGAAGGCCTTCGACACCGCCGCGTCCCGGCCGGGAGGCCCGTCATGAACGCCTCGGTACGCCTCAGCCTCAGCTCCCTGCGCGCCCACAAGCGGCGCTTCGCCGGAACGTTCACCGCCGTCCTGCTCGGCGTCGCGTTCCTCGCCGGCACCCTCGTCATGGGCGACACGCTGCGCGCCAGTTTCGACTCCCTCTTCGCGGGCGCCACCAGCGGCACCGACGCCGTCGTGCGCAGCGCCGACGCCATCACCACGCCCGGCGAGGCCCAGGGCACCCGGCAACCGGTGTCCGCCGCGCTCGCCGACGACCTCGCCCACGCGCCCGGCGTCGCCGCCGCCGTCCCCAACATCCAGGGCGCGGGCCAGCTCGTCGGCGCCGACGGCAAGCCCATCGGCGGGCAGGGACCGCCCACCCTCGCCGGGAACTGGATCACCGACCCGAAGCTCAACCCGTACCGGCTCGCCGAAGGCCACGCCCCGCAGAAGACCGGCGAGGTCGTCGTGAACCGGGGCGCCGCCGACAAGGGCGGCCTGAAGATCGGCGACACCACCACCCTGCGCACGCCCGACCCGGTGCGCGTCACCGTCGTCGGCCTCGCCACCTTCGGCGGCGAGGACGGCATGGCCCAGGTGACCTTCACCGGCATGACCCGCGCCGACGCCGAGAAGTACCTCACCGCGAAGCCCGGCGAGGCCGCGTCCGTGCAGGTCCGCGCAAAGCCCGGGGTCAGTCAGCGGCAACTCGTCGACGACCTGCGCCCCGAACTGCCGCGCGGCGTCGAGGCGATCACCGGGCAGGCCTCGGCGCAGGAGAACACGGACATGATCTCCGGCCAGTTCCTGACCCTGTTCACCACCTTCCTGCTCGTCTTCTCCGGCATCGCGCTGCTCGTCGCCACCTTCTCGATCCACAACACCTTCGCGATCGTCGTCGCCCAGCGCACCCGCGAGAACGCCCTGCTGCGGGCGCTCGGCGCCGCACGCCGCCAGGTCACCTCGATGACACTCGTCGAGGCCGGCGCCGTGGCCGTCGTCGCCTCCGCCGCGGGGCTCGCGGGCGGCATCGGCATCGCGGCCGGACTCCAGGCGCTGTTCCCCGCCATCGGATTCCCGTTCCCCGACGGCGCGTTGGTGATCAGCGCGCTGTCCATGCTGCTGCCCCTGGCCGTCGGCATCGTCGTCTGCCTCGGCTCCGCGCTCGTGCCCGCCCTCAAGGCCGGCCGCACCGCGCCGCTCGCCGCGCTCCGCGAGACCTCGGTCGACGACTCCGGCGCCTCCCGCGCCCGCGCCGTCACCGGCATCGCGCTCGGCGTGATCGCCCTCGCCACCGCGCTCGTCGGCGTCCTCGCCAGCCCGTCGCTGACCCTCGCGGCCGTCGGCGCGGTCCTCGCCCTCGCGTCGTTCGTCGTGCTCGGCCCGGTCGCCTCGACCTCCGCCGTCCGCGCCCTCGGCAGCCCCCTCGCCCGGCTGCGCGGCGTGACCGGCGCCCTCGCCCGCCGCAACGCGCTGCGCAGCCCCAAGCGCACCGCCGCCACCGCGAGCGCGCTGATGATCGGCGTCGCCGTCGTCTCCCTGTTCACCGTCTTCGGGGCCTCGCTCAAGGCGACCATGAACCAGACCGTCGACCGCTCCTTCGCCGGTGACGTCGCCGTCTCCGCCCCGTCCTTCGGCGCCGGCGGCAGCGGCCTCAGCCCGAAACTCGCCCCCGCGCTCGCCCAAGTGCCCGAAGTGGACACCGCCGTCGGGCTCGGCAAGGGCGTCGCGAAGGTGGACGGCGCCGGCCGCGCCCTGACCGTCACCGACCCGGTCGCCCTCGCCCGCTCCTTCGACCTCGGCAGCGTCCAGGGCTCCCTCGACCACCTCGGGACGAACGGCCTCGCGCTCACCCGCGACGAGGCCGACCGGCAGCACCTCTCCGTCGGTGACACGGCCCGCGTCACGTTCACGGACGGCACGACCACGCCCTTCACGGTCCGCGCCGTCTACGGGCAGTCCGAACTCGCGGGCGACTACGTCATCACGCGCCAGGCGTGGGCCCCGCATCGCGTCCAGGACTCCGACACGCTTGTCTCCGTCATGTTCAAGGACGGCGTGAGCACCGCCGACGGCAAGGCAGCGGTGGAGAAGGTCGCCCAGCAGTACGGCAACCCGGACGTGCAGACCCGCGACGCCTACGCGCAGTCCTCGGCGGGCGGCATCGACATGATGCTGACGCTGGTCTACGCGCTGCTGGCCCTGGCCGTGCTCATCGCCCTGCTCGGCATCGCCAACACGCTGACCCTCGCCGTGCACGAACGCACGCGCGAGCTCGGCCTGCTGCGGGCCGTCGGCCAGACCCGGTCCCAGCTGCGGGCCATGGTCCGCTGGGAGTCGGTGCTCGTCGCCGCCTTCGGCACCGCGGGCGGCATCGTGCTCGGCGGCTTCCTCGGCTGGGTCCTCGTGAAGGCCTCCGACGCGGCGAGCGACAGCGCGTTCGCCTTCGCGCTGCCGCCCGTGCAACTCGTCGTCGTGGCCCTCGTCGGGCTCGCCGCCGGCGCCCTCGCGGGACTGCGCCCGGCCCGCAGGGCGGCACGACTCGACGTGCTGCGTGCCATCGCGACGGAGTGAGACCTCCGCCGGTGGAGGATCACCGCCCGGTCAGCCTGCGACGGCGGACCGGGCGGGAGTCTGTAAGGGAGCCTCGGCGCTGAGCATCGCCGCTGTCCGGTACACCGGGTACGGGGCCACCGCAGCCGTCGCGGCGGGCGCGGGCAGCGCGAACCACACGACCTTCCCCTCGACGCCGTGCCGGTGCGCGCCCCAGCTCTCGCTGACCGCCGCGACCATGGCGAGGCCGCGCCCGCACGTGGCGAACGTCTCGGCGTCCCGCACCTCGGGCAGCCGGGGATCCTGGTCGTGCACCGAGACCGTCAGCCGCTCGCTGAGCAGCTCGATCTCCACGGTGCACTGCTTGTCCGGCCCCGCGTGCCGGTGGACGTTGGTCAGCAGCTCGGTCACCCCGAGCACCGCCAGGTCGATCAACGGCTCCAGATGCCAGTGGCGCAACTGCGCCGAAACGATGGACCGGACCTGCCCGATCCGCGACGGCAGGGCCTGGAGCTCCACCGTGCAATGCCTGCTCGGCTGGCTGATCACGACTGCCTCCCCGAATGAGTCCGGAAGACCGAATGAGTCCGGAAGAAGACGAGAACGGATCGAGCGGAGCGACCACACCGTGCCGGAACCGCCCGCTGCATGTCCGGCGGGCTGGTTCGCAGCGTCATCGCCGGTAAACCCTGAGTAGTGATGTGAGACCAGCGTGACTCAGGGGGCGTGTGCGTGCAACTCCGGCGGGTGACCGCGCCGGTGGAGGGGAGAACGGGGCCGGGCCGGTCTCAGCCGGAGCGGCCCGTCGCCTTGCGGACCGCCTCGATGAAGCGCCGCGCCGCGCGCGGCCCCCCGTCGCCGCCCGGGTCACCGCTCTGATCGTCGCTCTGGCCACCGAGCCGCAGCAGATAGCGCCGGCCGTCGACCTCGGCCGTGGCCCGGTCGTCGGACCCGAACCAGGGCTTGCCCGCGCGGACTTCACCGATCGGCGCGCTGTCGATCTCGCGCCCGTAACTCGTCAGGAGCTCGAGTCTGCCGCCCCTGATCCGGACCTGCCCCGCCCGGGTCAGCGAGCGCAGCCGCCGCCCGATCCGTACGCCTGTGGCCGTGAACTCCGGTTCCGTCATGCCGCTCGCCCCCTTGGCCGTATCCGTCATACCCGTCGTGTCCGTCGTACCCGTCGTATCTGTCGCGTCGTGCCGGGTCCGATGCGCGTGCACCGTGCAGTGCAGTCTGCACGTGCCCGGCCACCAGTACCAGTATGCCCACTCCACCAGGCCTTGCTTTGAGCTGCCCAAAGCAGTGTTTATGCAGGTGAGAAGCGTGTGGAAGGTGTCTATCATCGGGGGCGGACGCTCGGGACGATGCGAAGGAGTCGCGCGGTGAGCACGATGCAGCAGGGCCATCCTCAAGGCGAGGGCCCGGCCGGCGGGCCGATGCCGACGCTCGACGTCGACCACACCGACCCGGACTACCGCGCCTGGCTCAAAGAAGCCGTCCGCAAGGTCCAGGCCGACAGCAACCGCTCGGCCGACACCCACCTCCTGCGCTTCCCGCTCCCCGAGCACTGGGGCATCGACCTCTACCTCAAGGACGAGTCCACCCACCCCACCGGGAGCCTCAAGCACCGGCTGGCCCGCTCGCTGTTCCTCTACGGCCTGTGCAACGGCTGGATCCGGCCGGGCCGCCCGGTCATCGAGGCGTCCAGCGGCTCGACGGCCGTCTCCGAGGCCTACTTCGCGAAGCTGATCGGCGTCCCCTTCATCGCGGTGATGCCGCGTACGACGAGCGCCGAGAAGATCCGGCTGATCGAATTCCACGGCGGCCAGTGCCACTTCGTCGACGACTCCCGCACCATGTACGAGGAGTCGGCGGCCCTCGCGGCCCGTACCGGCGGCCATTACATGGACCAGTTCACCTACGCGGAGCGGGCCACCGACTGGCGCGGCAACAACAACATCGCGGAGTCGATCTACCGGCAGATGGAGCTGGAGCGCTACCCCTGTCCGACCTGGATCGTCGCCACCGCCGGCACCGGAGGCACCTCCGCGACCCTCGCCCGCTACGTCCACTACATGCAGCACGACACCCGCATCTGCGTCGCCGACCCGGAGAACTCCTGCTTCTTCGAGGGCTGGACGACGGACAACGCGGACGCGCGCAGCGACTGCGGCTCCCGCATCGAGGGCATCGGCCGGCCGCGCATGGAGCCGAGCTTCGTGCCCGGTGCCATCGACCGCATGATGAAGGTCCCCGACGCGGCCAGCGTCGCCGCGGTCCGCGCGCTCGAGCACGCCATCGGCCGCAAGGCGGGCGGCTCCACCGGCACCGGCCTGTGGAGCGCCCTGAAGATCGTCGCCGAGATGGTGGCCGAGGGCCGCAGGGGAAGCGTCGTCACCCTGCTGTGCGACCCGGGCGACCGCTACCTCGACAAGTACTACTCCGACACCTGGCTCGCCGAACAGGGCCTGGACATCGGCCCGTACGCCGAGGCGATCGACCTGCTCCTGGAGACGGGCAACTGGCCGGGGTGAGGTTCTAAGCCGTGGCCGAGGCGAGGCGGCGCTCCAGTGCGCCGACCGCGTCGCGGAACGCGCGGCCGAGCCCGGCCCGCGCCGCCTTGAGCCCGAAACGGAACGGGGCGGCGCCGTCCGCCGCGAACGTCCACTGCACCCGCGAACCCCCGGGCACCGCGACGATCCGCCACTCCTCCAACAGGGCCCGCATCCCCGGCGCGTTGGTCTCGTCCACCCGGTACGCGTAGACCTCGTCGGGCTCCGCGGCCACGACCGTCTCCACGAAACGCGTGCCGCCCTTGAGCCGCACCTCGCGCCGCGCCCCGTCGTCCAGCGACCGGGCCGAGGTCACCGCCGAGAACCACTGGGGCCAGCCGGCGACATCCTCCGCCAGCGCGCGGTACACGGCGCCGGGCGGCGCGGACACCTCACGGGCGAAGACCAGACGCAGCGGCGCGGTCTCCGCGAAGTCCGGGCCGACGGGCAGCAGACGACGTGCCATGAACGTTCAGCTCCCACAGAGGACGACGGCTCGGGCAGGCTTGCGCGACACACCCGGCGACCGGGCTCGCGCCACCATAGCGGCCGTGCCGTCAGATGTCTGTACCGCTCTCCGGCTCACCCGCGACGACCAGCCGCATGTGCTCGGAGGCCTCCGCACGCGCCTCCGGAGCCAGCCCGCGGTCCGTGACCAGCGTGTCGACCTGGTCGAGCGCGGCGAACGAACTCAGGCCCACCGTCCCCCACTTGGTGTGGTCCGCGACCACCACGACCCGGCGCGCGGACTGCACGAGCCGCCGGTTCGTCTCCGCCTCCGCCAGGTTCGGCGTCGACAGACCCGCCCGCGGGCTGATCCCGTGCACCCCGAGGAACAGCACGTCGAAGTGGAGCGCCGCGATCGCCTGGTCCGCGACCGGCCCCACCAGCGAGTCCGACGGCGTGCGCACCCCGCCGGTCAGCACCACCGTCGCCGCCCCCGGCCGGCTGCCCGCGCTGCGCTGCGCGGTGTGGAACACGTCGGCCACCCGCACCGAGTTGGTCACCACCGTCAGGTCCGGCACGTCCAGCAGGTGCTGCGCCAGCGCGTACGTCGTCGTACCGCCGGACAGGGCGATCGCGGAGCCGGGCGCGGCCAGCGCCGCCGCCGCCCGCGCGATGTCCTCCTTGGCGCTCAGCTCCAGGCCCGACTTCGCCTCGAAGCCCGGCTCGTGGGTGCTCGCGTCGACGACCGGGACCGCGCCGCCGTGCACCTTCTCCAGGACCCCCTGACGGGCCAGCGCGTCCAGATCGCGGCGCACCGTCATGTCGGACACGCCGAGCTGCCTGGTCAGTTCGTTGACCCGGACGCCGCCGCGGCGCCGGACCTCGTCGAGGATCAGGGTGCGGCGCTGCTCCGCGAGCAGGTTCTGATTCTCGCTCACGTCCCGTCGGGTCCCTTCGCCTCGTCACACCGGTCGCACCGCCGTCGTCCACGGCCTGCCCGTCATCCTCGCACGTGGCACCGACACCGGTGGCACCACCTGTCCCACGCCCGAAGACCACCCGGGTGACAGGTCGGGGAGATTCGGTGACGAGGGGTACGCACGCAAGCGGAGAGCCGGGATCCTGGTCCCCTGAAGAACGGGGGACACATCAATATGGCGCAAGAACAGCACGAACAGCACGACAGAGAAGGCGGCGGCCGGCACCCGAGGCGCGCGGACGAGACCGCACTCGAACTCCTGGTGCACGGCGTCGGCGGCACCACGCCCGAAGCGATGCTCGACGATCCGCGCACCGTGCGGATCTCCGGCGACGACACCTCGGCCCTCTTCCGCCGCGTCACCGACCGCGACGCCGAGAAGCGGCCCGACGACTACCGCGGCAAGCCGGTCCCCGAGGCGTACGTGTGGTGCAACCTCACCTCGGGCAACGGCTCCCGCGCCCTGTGGCTGCTCCTGCTGCCCTTCATGGTCGTGAACCTGGCGCACTGGATGCGCCCCAACGCCCGCCGGAAGCCGCAGGCCGTGCGCCTGTACGGCCTGCTCATCCGCTTCATCGGCCTCACCCTGACCGTCCTGCTCGTCGCCGCCGCCTGCGAGGTCGCGCTCGACCTGGCCGCCTGGCAGTGCGCGGGCACCGTCGCGTGCGCCGAGCGGCACAGCTGGCTCGGCTTCCTCGCCGCCGGGCCGGACGGCAGCGGCGGCTGGTGGAGCCAGCCCGGCCGCCGCCTCGCCCTCGCCGCGATCGTGCCGACCGCGCTGACGACCCTCCTGTGGTACCTCTCGCACCGGACCTGGAGCGCCTACGAGTCGCAGCGCCCCCTGCCGCACGAGCCCGACGCCGACGACAGCGGCCCCACCTCCGCCCTCGGCAAGCCCGGCTTCTGGTACGGCCGCCGCCTCGTCGCCCGGCTGCGGGCCGCGCACACCGCCGCCGGACTGCTCACGGTGTCCGCCGCCGTCGGCCTCTCCGCCGCCCGGTACGACCGCGGCTCCGGCGGACCCGTGCTCCTGAACGTCCTCGGCTGGGCCTTCGTCGGCGCCCTGATCGCGGGCACCGCCACCGTCATCGTCGTCGTGGCCCGGCGCGGCCGCAGCGAGAACCGCCTCGACACCACGATCGACCGCACCGTCCTGCGGGCCCTCCCGCGCGGCGCCCTCGCCCTCCTCGCCCTGACCGTGCTCTACGCGGCCTGGTCCCGGCCCGGCTGGCAGTCCGCCGGACGGCTGCCGGGCGACACGACGTTCGGCGGCATCGCCCTCGTCGAGGGCGCCCTCGTCCTGTGCGCCGCGCTCGTCGCCCGCGCGCTCTACCGCACGGCGCCCGATCGGCGCACCGCGCTGCGCGGGCTCGGCGGACCCGCCACCGCCATGCTGGCCTGCGCCCTCGGCGGCGTCATGACCGGCGGCGTCGCCCAGCGCGTCGCCGACTGGCTGGACGGCACCGGCCACACCATCGCGGGCCCGCCCGTCCTGCTGTCCTGGCAGGCCTCCGTCATCCCGCCGCTCCTCGTCGTCCTCGCGGTCCTCGGCGCCTACCTCGCCGTCCGCACCCTGCGCATGAAGAAGGAGGAGGTGGGGCAGGTCCTGCGCGACTACGACCTGCACGACGACGCCGACCTCCAGGGCGAGCACCGCCCCGACCACGCCCGTACCGAACGCATCGCCGGCACGCGCGCGCGGGCCGCCCTCACCGACCGGGCCCCCCTGATGATCGGCGCCGTCGGTGCCGTCAGCCTGCTGCTCGGCGCGCTGGCCGTGGCCGGCGCCTGGGCCACCGGGAAAGTGCCCGGCGCCGCCGCCGACGGCACCTACCCGATCGTCGAGGGCGCCGCCGAGGCCGCTCAGGCACTCGGCTCCTGGCTCGTCGGCCTCGGCTTCATACTTCTCGTCACCTCGGGCCGCCGCGCCTACAAGGACGCCTCCGCCCGCCGCACCATCGGCATCCTGTGGGACGTCGGCACCTTCTGGCCGCGCGCCGCCCACCCCTTCGCGCCGCCGTGCTACGCGGAGCGCGCCGTGCCCGACCTGACCTGGCGCATGGCCGGCTGGACCCGCGCCACCGGCGGCCGTCTCGTCCTGTCGGGCCACTCCCAGGGCAGCGTCCTCGCCGCCGCGGCGGCCTGGCAGCTGCACCCCGCCGTCCGCAAACGCGTCGCGCTCCTCACCTACGGCTCCCCGCTGGAACGGCTCTACGGGCGCTGGTTCCCCGTCCACTTCGGCCCGTCCGCGCTCGCCTCCCTGCACCACCAGGTCGACTGCTGGCGCAACCTGTACCGCAGGACCGACCCCATCGGCGGGCCCATCGGCCTGCCCGGCGAGGGCGCCGAGCAGGTCGACCACCCGGCCCTGCTCGACCCGCTCGCCTACGGGCGCACCGAGCGGCACCCGCTGCCCGCGCCGATCCTGGGCCACAGCGACTACCAGGCCGACCCGGTCTTCGCCGAGGAACGCGCCCGGCTGCTCGCGCGGCTGCGGCCCGAAGTGCCGCAGCCGCGTCCCGAAGGCGAGCTGCCTCCCGAAGGGGCGGTTCGCGAGAGCGGCGAGGCTCAGGGCAGCGCCGGAAGGTCTTCCGGATAGAGCAGGGTGAGGTCGTCCGTGCTCGGCTCCGGGAGCTGGGCGACCCGCCCCGCGTGCCGCTCCACCATCGACTCGAAGGTCTGCCTCGCCGTTCGGCCGTTGCCGAACGCGGGGCCCTTCGGCATCTCGGTGAAGTACTTCAGGAGCGTCTCGCCCGTGCCGTCGCCCAGCCGGTACTCGTGCTCGTCGGCCTGCTGCTCCACGATGCGCAGCAGCTCCTCCGGCAGGTAGTCGCAGAAGGTGATGGTGCGTGAGAAACGGGACGCCACACCGGGGTTGACCGAGAGAAAGCGCTCCATCTCCGCCGTGTACCCGGCGACGATCACCACGACCGCGTCCCGCTGGTCCTCCATCAGCTTGACCAGCGTGTCGATGGCCTCGCGTCCGAAGTCCCGCCCCGAGTCCTCGGGCGACAGGGCGTACGCCTCGTCGATGAACAGGACGCCGCCGTGGGCCCGTTGGAAGGCCTCCTGGGTGCGGATCGCCGTCGAGCCGATGTGCTCACCGACCAGGTCGACCCGGGACACCTCGACGAGGTGGCCCTTCTCCAGCACGTTCAGCGAGGCCAGGATCTCTCCGTACAGCCGCGCCACCGTCGTCTTGCCGGTGCCGGGGGAGCCGGTGAAGACCAGATGGCGGCGCACGGACGCGGCCTTGAGGCCCGCCTCCTGGCGCCGGCGCCCCACCTCGATCATGTCGGTGAGCGCCCGCACCTCCCGCTTCACGCTCTCCAGACCCACCAGCGCGTCGAGTTCACCGAGCACGTCCTTCGACGAGCGCGCCGCGGACGCGGGGTCCTCGGCGGTGGCCGCCGGCCGCTGATCGGGCACCGCGCTCAGCAGGCCGACGGTCTGCGTCGCCGTCTGGACGACCGGCTCGGGCGCGGGGGCCTTGGCGCCCGGCCGCAGCCCGCCGCTCTCGTCGCTGGTGCAGTCCTCCACCTGAGGCCCGTCCTCCGCGAACTCGTAACCACCGCGCGCGCACCGCTCGGTGCGGCACTTGCGCAGGGTGGTGCGGCAGCCGTCGATCACATGGAAGCCGTAGCCGCCGCTGCCCGTCACCCGGCAGCCGGTCAGCGTGCCGCGGCCGCCCGCCGACACGTAGAAACCCGCCTCCGCGGGGGAGGTGACCGTGCAGCGCTCGATCGTCGGGTCGGCGCCCTTGGTGACGATCACGCCCGTCTGCGTCGTGTCCACCGTGCAGTTGGCGAGCGTGCCGCCGCTGCCGTGGTCACGGAACCAGGCGCCCGTCGCCGCTTCACGGATGCGGCAGTCGTCGAGCTGCGCGGTCGCGCCGTCGCTCACCGACACCGCCGTGTTCCGCACCTGCGACAGGTCGCTGTCCACGACATCCACGCGCGAGCCGCGGTCGAGCACGAACAGCGCGTCCGGCACGTCGTGCACCCGGCACGATTCCAGGACCGCCGTCGCCCCGTCGCTCACCCACACCGCCGGGTAGTCGCCCGTACTGTCGTGGATCTCGCACTGGTTGGCGTCGACGCGCGTGCCCGGGTCCCACACCGACAGGCCGTTGCGCCCGAAGCGGCCCACCGTGGAGCGGGTCAGCGTCAGGACGGAACGGGACCGGAGGTCGATCGCGTTCTCCGGGATGTCGTGGATGCGGCAGTCGGCCAGCGTGAGCACCGCGTCGGTGTCCATCGTGACGCCGTCGGCGGTGGTGCGGTGCACGTCGCAGTCCGTGAGGTGGGCGACCGCCCGGCCGGTGATCTGCACCCCGGCGCCCTTGACCTCGTACACCTCGCAGCCCACGGCCTCCAGGCCGCTGTGCTCGCCGGTCGCGGAGAGTCCGGCGCCGGACGCGTGATGCACGCGGCAGCGCTCCAGGCGCGGGTGGGCGCCGCCGCGCACCGCGACACCGGCCTGGCCGGCCGCCACGATCTCGCACTCCTCGAAGACGCCGCCCCCGCCGTCGAGCACGGCGATCCCGATGCCCGCCGGGTTGTCCACGGTGCAGCGGCGGACCGTCGGGCGGGCGCCGCCGCGCACCTCGATGCCCGAGGCGGACCGGGTCACGATCCGTATGTCGGTGATCTCCGGCGCGCCCTCCTCGATCAGCAGGGCCGGAGCCGCGGCGTCCTGGCCCTCCAGATGCAGGTCCTGGACCGTCGCCGACGAGCGGACCGTCAGCGGCACCCCGTCGACGGGCGCGATGCGCACCGAACCGGGGGAGCCCTCGGGGCCACGGAGCGTGACCGCCCGCTGCACCACCAGGTTCTCCCGGTAGGTGCCCGGGGCGATCGTCAGGACGTCGCCGTCGCCCGCCGCGTCCAGGGCCGCGGCCAGGGAGGCGTACTCGCCTGTGCGGCGGCGCCACCGCGAAGTGCCCGTGTGCGTCACCTGGACCGTGCCCTGTGCCATGGCGCTGATCTGCCCCCACCTCGTCGTACGCGGGTCCGTTCGCGCCCTGCCCGGCGCTGCTTCTGCCAAAGGTGGGTCCACCGTAGCGTGCGTGCGGCACCCTGGTTGACCAGAGTCGAGAGCCCGTCAGCTGCCCGTGCCGGTCCGGCCCCAGTCGGGTCCCGCGATGTCCCAGGCGTGGTCCCAACGCGCGTACCGGCGGCGGATCATGCGCCAGACGACCACTCTGCGTGTACCTTCGACCAGACCTCCGAGGGCGACCGCGGCACCGAATCCGGCCAGGACCGCGTGCGTCGTCGCCGTCGCCTTGTCCAGCGGCCGGCCGACGACATGACCCTGCTCGTCGGTCCACAGCGGGAAGGTGTCACCGCTCTGCGGGGACTTGAGGGCGGCCACGACCCGGTCACGGTGCGCCGAGCCGTCCGGCGCCGTCCACGTGGCGACGACGCGGCTGTGCGCGTCCCGCGCGGTCGCGGTCTCGGGGTCCGTGTCCAGAGGCGGCTGCGCCACCTTCTTCACGACCGTCGCGACGACTTCCTGCCGGTGACTGTGCTGCTCGTCCACCGATCTGTACAGGGCGTCCCGCGACAGGGATCCCGCGACGACCCCGACGACGGGGCCCGCCACGACGATGAGGATCAGGGCGGCCAACGCGATCCAGGCCTCGGCCAGATCGGTGCCGCGGCGCAGCGGATTGTGGCGCCAGCGCCAGAGTCCGACGATCGCTCGCACGGTCCGCACCCCCTTCCGCTCCCGTCATAGCCCGCGGCGCCGGCGTTCACGCGCCGGACGGGCGAAGAGAGAGCGACATCACCCCACCCGCCGCAGAAGGCCGATGGCTCCGCGGTGCCATTGTCCCGCCATTGTCTCCTAACGGCGGGTCGAGGCTCCGGGTTCCCCTGGGGGTGACGCTTATTCGAGGGTCACAGGACGATCAGCGGATCGCCGACGCGGACCGTGCCCGTGGTCTCGGGCACGAGATTGGTCCCGAAGCACAACTGGTCGCCGAAACGGCGGTGGCGGGCGAGCGTGCGCAGCGGCTCCTTGCCACGCTGCGCGGTCGCCTGGTCCGTGGTCGTCACCACGCAGCGGCCCGACTTCTTGGCGACACGGAAGGTGACGTCACCGATGGCGATGCGTGACCAGTCGTCCTCCGCCCAGGGGGCGGTGCCGGACACGACGACACTCGGCCGGAAACGGTCCATCGGCAGGGGGCCCTCGTCCGCGTGATCACCCTGGGCGATCAGCGAGTTGAGCGCGTCCAGGGAGGACACCGTCGTCAGCAGCAGCGGATACCCGTCGGCGAAGCTGACCGTCTCGCCCGGGCGGGCGTAGGCCGGATCGATGGGCCGTCGCGTCGCCGGATCGTCCAGGTGCAACTGGCGCACGTCGGCGTCGAGGTACGCGCTCCACCAGGCGTGCGCGGCGTCGTCCGCGAGGACCGCCTCGACCTTGTCGCCCCAGACGTCGATGGTGGTCGTGGCCACGGGCGCGGGCACGCCGACCGCCAGCGGGTCCATTCCCGGCGCGGACAGCCGGACACCGCCGCCGGGCAGCAGCTCGGCGGCGGCCAACGCCAGACGCGGGTGCGGGCGTTGGGTGACGATCTTGCCCGCGGCGTCGACCAGCACCCAGCGCCGGTCGCCCGCGAGCCCCCAGGGCTCCACGTCCGCCGCCTGTGGCGCGTGCCCCCGAACCGCCTTGAGCGGGTGGACGTGGATCGAACTGAGTGCGGGATTCGGCATGGGGCCATCCTGCCAGCAGGCACCGACAGCCCCCGAGTTCGGGCCCGGTCCGGGCCCGAACCGTCAGTAGCCGCGGTACTGCTGCCGGTTGTACGGGTCCTCGTACGGGGCCGGGGCGGGCGCGGGACGCGGGGCGGCCGGACGCATCGCCTCGTAGCCGGTGCTCTGCATCGGGCGCTGCTGCTGGACCTGCGGGCCCGGGTAGCCGCGCGGAGCGCTCGCCTGCTGCGGGATGTAGGCGGTCGGCGCGGCCTGCATCGGGGCGGGCTGCGGGGCCGCGTAACCGTACTGGGGCTGGGGCGCGGAGGGTGCGGCCGGGAGCGCGGGCAGCGCCGACGGCAGCGCGGGCAGATGACTGCCGGTGTCGTACGCGGGCGAGACCCGGATCGGTGCGATCTGGGGTGTGCCCCGCTCTGCGACGAGAGAATCGTAGATCGGAGTGTCCGGGAAGGACGGGGCGGAGTAGTAACCGCCGCCATAGGTGGAGCGGGGGGAGGTCATGGCACATAAGTTAAGCCCACGATGTGGTGGTTGGGGTAGACCGATAAGAGGGTTCTTTTGAGCGCCGGGTGTGACCACGCGTCCCCAATCCGAGCGAACTTGGGAAAATCGGTCGTCCGGCGGCGTCGGAATCGTGTAAAGGCCGAGTACGGGCGGGTTACCGGCGGTTGGCCGGCGATCTTCGGACCTGCCTCTGGGGTGTCGTGAGGGCCTCGGAATAGGTTGACCGGGAAGCCGGAGACGAGCGTTGGGGGATACATGACAATGATCAAAGGATCGAATGTCGCGGTGCCGGCTCCGGCGGTGCGCGTCGAATTGGGATGGCGGTCCGGGCCCGGCGTTCCCGACGCCGACGCGTCCGCTCTCCTCCTGGTGGCCGGAAAGGTCCGCTCGGACGCCGACTTCGTGTTCTACAACCAGCCCGTGCACGCCTCCGGCGCGGTCCGGCACGAGGGGAAGAACGCTGCCGGCGGCGCCGTGACGGACACGCTCGCGGTCGACCTCGCGCGCGTGGAGCCGGGCATCGAGCGGATCGTCCTCGCCGCGTCGTCCGACGGCGGCGCCTTCGGCCAGGTCCCCGGCCTGTACGTCCGGGTCCTCGACGCGGCCGGCGGCGCCGAGCTCGCCCGCTTCGACAGCACCGACGCCTCCGTGGAGACCGCCTTCGTCCTCGGGGAGCTGTACCGGCGCCAGGGCGCCTGGAAGTTCCGCGCCGTCGGCCAGGGCTACAGCACCGGCCTCGAAGGCCTCGCCACGGACTACGGCATCACGGTCGACGAGCCGCAGCACGCCGCACCGCCCCCGCCTCCCGCGCCCCAGGCACCGGCCCGCCCGGCGACGGTGCCGCCGCCCGTCGCCCCGGCGCCCCCGATGCCTCCCGCGCCCCCGGCTTCCGGGCCGGTCCGCCTCACGAAGGTCACGCTCACCAAGGCCGCGCCCTCCGTCTCCCTCGCCAAACAGGGCGGCACCTCGGGCGCGATGCGCGTGAACCTCAACTGGGAGATGCGCAAGCAGTTCAGCGGCTGGGGGAGCAAGCGCGGCCGTGCCACCGCGATGCACCGCGACCTGGACCTCGACCTGTGCGCCCTCTTCGAACTCGCCGACGGCCGCAAGGGCGTCGTCCAGGCCCTGGGCAACGCGTTCGGGGCGCTGCACCAGCCGCCGTACATCCACCTCGACGGCGACGACCGCACCGGAAGCATCGCCACCGGTGAGAACCTCACCATCAACCTGGACCACAAGCAGGCGTTCCGCCGCATCCTCATCTTCGTGACCATCTACGAAGGCGCGCGCAGCTTCGCCGACCTCCACGCGACCGTCACCCTGACCCCGCAGGGCGGTGCGCCGATCGACTTCTCCCTGGACGAGTGCACCGTCCCGTCCACCGTCTGCGCCCTCGCCCTGATCACCGGCACGGGACAGGACCTGACCGTGCAGCGCGAGGCCCGCTATCTCGTACCGGAGCGCGGCGTCAGCCCGCAGCGCACCGTGGACCAGGTCTACGGATGGGGCATGAACTGGACGCCCGGCCGCAAGTGACGCTCCCCGGACGTGCTGTTCACCGCTGTTCGGGCGCCGCGTCGGGACGGGCGTACGTACGCCCCTTCCATGCGGCGCCGCGCCCCCTGTAGTGCTGCACGGCGGAGTCCACCGTCATCAGGAGGTAAAGGAACGCGGTGAAGGGAAGGAGCGGGGCGAGCCACAGCGGCTGTCCGTAGTAGCGCAGCATCGGCGTGTAGGTGCCTGCCATCACGGCCCAGGCGAGCCCGCCGAGGACGGCCGTCGCCGCGCTGCCCGTCACCGCTCCGGCGATCAGGGCGAGCGGCGGGACGAGATAGACGAGCGCGAGGCCCAGCACCGTGCCCAGCAGGACGACCGGGTTGTGCCGCAACTGCGCGTACGCGCTGCGCGACACCATCTGCCACAGGTCGGCGAGCCGGGGGTAGGGGCGCACGCTGTCCACGTGGTCGGCCAGGCCGAGCCAGATGTGGCCGCCGGAACCCTTCACCGCGCGGGCGAGCGACACGTCGTCGATGACCGCCTGACGGATCGCGTCGGGGATCCGGGCCCGCTCCGCCGCCTCGGTGCGCAGCAGCACGCAGCCGCCCGCCGCCGCGGCCGTGCGCGAACCCCGTACCGCGATCCGGCGGAAGGGATAGAGCTGCGCGAAGAAGTACACGAACGCGGGGACCACCAGGCGCTCCCACGCGCTCGCCACCCGCAGCCGCGCCATCTGGGAGACCAGGTCGTAGCCTCCGGCGTGCGCCGCCGCCACCAGCTCGCGCAGGCTCCGCGGCCCGTGCGCGATGTCGGCGTCCGTGAGCAGCAGGTACTCCGGTTCGCGCGCGCGTGCCAGGGTGATGCCGTGCCGCACGGCCCACAGCTTTCCGGTCCAGCCGGCCGGCGGTTCACCGGGCGAGGCGAGGGTCAGCGGCAGTCCGCCGTGGCGCTCGGCGAGGGTGCGGGCCACGTCCCCGGTGCCGTCCGTGCTGCCGTCGTCGATCAGGAAGATCTCCGCGCGTCCGGGATAGTCCTGGGCCAGGAGCGAGGGGAGACTGTCCGGCAGCACGGCCGCCTCGTCGCGGGCCGGCACCACGACGCAGACGTCCGGCCACGCGGCGGGCTCCGCGCGCGGCGGGAGCCGCAGGTCCGTGCGCCAGAAGAACCCCTGGCAGAGCAGCAGCCACACCCACGCGGCGAGCGAGGCCGCGGTGATCCACGCAACGACGTCCATCCGTCGCAGTCTGCCCCACGGGCGGTGCCGTGTCGGCGGCATCGTCTATGGTTTCCGGGTGAAGATCGCGCTGATGGACTCGGGAATCGGACTGCTCGCGGCCGCCGCCGCGGTACGGACCCTGCGGCCGGACGCCGACCTCGTGCTCTCCTCGGACCCGGACAACATGCCGTGGGGCCGCGGCACCTCCGAGGACGTCACGCGGCGTGCCCTGGCCGCCTGTGAAGCCGCCGCGGCGCACGGCCCGGACGCCCTGATCATCGCGTGCAACACGGCGACGGTGCACGCGCTCCCCGCCGTCCGCGCGCTGCTCGAGCCGGAGATCCCCGTCATCGGCACCGTGCCCGCGATCAAGCCCGCGGCCGCCGGCGGCGGTCCCATCGCCATCTGGGCCACCCCCGCCACGACCGGCAGCCCGTACCAGCGCGGACTGATCCGCGACTTCGCCGCGGGTGTCGAGGTGACCGAGGTGCCCTGCCCGGGTCTCGCCGACGCGGTGCAGTGGGCCGACGAGGACGGCATCGACCGGGCCGTCGCGGCAGCCGCCGCGCTCACGCCGCGTGACGTGCGCGCGGTCGTGCTCGGCTGCACCCACTACGAGCTCGTCGCCGAGCGCATCCGGGCCGCCGTGCAGCGGCCCGGCGCCGAGCCGCTCGTGCTGCACGGCAGTGCCGGCGCCGTCGCCGCGCAGGCCCTGCGCCGGATCGGCGCGCGCCCCGAGCCGGCCACGGAGGTCCGCGGCGGGCTCACCGTGATCCTCAGCGGGCGGCACGAGACGCTGCCGTCGGCCGCGCTCACGTACGCCGAGGGGCGCGGACTGCAGGCGGTCAGCCACGCCGGGTGACGCCCGACGCCGTACGGGGGAGTCACCCTCCGCAAGCCGGTGCTTTCGCAGCGGAACCTGAGTACGCTCGATGACATGAGGCAACACGCCGCAGGAGAGCATCCCGGGCGCCGTACGACCGCGCCGGGCAGCGACATCTGGACCGGCCACGCGCACAACCGGGTGCAGTGGCTGCTGGCGCTGGGCGGCCTCGCCTGTCTGGCCCTGGGCATCGAGCTGGCCGTGGACAGCTCCTGGGCGACGGGCATCGCGGCGCTCGTCATGTCGGTGGTCGGCCTCATCGCGGTCGGCCTGCTCATCCTCTTCGGCACGCTCGCGTTCCTGCACGTCGCGGTGAAGGTCGACAAGGACCACCTGGAGGTGCGCTGCGGCCATGTCGGACTGCCGCGCCGCCGCATCCCGCTCGACCATGTCGTCGACGCGGACTTCGCGCCCCGGGTCACGCCGCGCCAGTGGGGCGGCTGGGGCTACCGCTGGCGCCCCGACATCGGCACCGCCGTCGTGGTGCGGCGCGGTGAGGGCCTCGTCCTGAGCCTCGGCGACGGCCGCAAGTTCACCGTCACCGTCGACAACGCGGAGAGCGCGGTCCGGCACATCCGTGACCGCCTGAAGCCCACCGCGGCGCTCTGAACCGGATGGGTCAGCGGCCGTCCCGGACTCGTTCCGGGGCCGCCGCCTCGTCGTGCGGGGGCTCCTGGGCGAGGGGCTCCGCCGTCGCGATGCCGGCGAGCAGGCCCACGCCCGCCGTCACGCTGGTGAAGCTCAGTGCGTTGCCGACCGTGGCCAGCACGGCGACCGCGGTCAGGGCCGCGCCCGCGCTGAGGACGACCGGGGTCGGACGGGCGGAGCGCCACAGGACGTAGAGCACCCAGCAGTAGGCGGCGGTCAGCAGGATCAGGCCGACGGTGCCCTGCTCGGCGGCGACCTGGAGGACGGCCGAGTGCGGCTTGCCGTCCGGCGGCGCGGTCGTGACGAGGCTCGTGTCGAGTTCGCCGAAGCGGCCGGGTCCGACGCCGAGCGCGGGATCGGACTTCGCCAGCCGCAGCGCCTCCTGCCAGAGCTGGAGGCGGTGCCGGGTGATCCGGCCCTCCAGGGTGTCCGTGAGGCCCGAGGGCAGCGCGCCCTCGGCGAGGGCCAGGCTCACCGCGACGACGAGCGCGGTGCCGAGCCCCAGTCCGGCGAGGCCCAGCGCCCGCCGTCGCATCCGGGCCGCCGCGAGCGAACACAGGACGACGGTGGTGCAGGCGGCGACCCCGGCGCCCGAACCGGTGACCGCGGCCAGGACGACGACGCCGGCCGCCGCGACGTGCAGCACGACCCGCAGCTCCCGGCGGCGGGCCGACCAGGCGGCACAGCACAGCGCGCCCGCCGACAGGGCGAGCAGGGCGGCGGTCGCTCCGGAGCGGCCCAGGGGGGCCAGGGTGTCGGGCGCCGGCACCGAGCCGGGGGCGAGGAGCGCGATGCCCAGGCCGCCGCAGCCGACCAGGGCCGACGCTCCTACGGGGACGAGCGCGCCGCCGATCCGCCCGCAGGCGTAGCCCGCGGCGACGGCGAGGACCGCGAGGAGCACGCCCTCGGGACGCCCCGCCCGCGCGGTCGCGCTGATCAGTGCCCACACGGCGCAGGCGCCGAGCACCGCGATGCCCACGGCGTCCGGCAGACCTCGGCGCCGCCGGGCCGGTTCCGGGCCCGTGCGCGCAGGCCACCCCGTCGTTCCCACCCCGTAGCCCCCCGACTAGTGACGGGCACCCCGCGCGATGGCCGGATCCGGTCGTTCGCGGGGAACCCGGGCACACGGTAACGGCTGACGCGACGGATTGGGCCCGCCTTGCGCAGGAACGTTGCGGCACGGTCACACGCGCGACCTGCCGGGACCCGGGTCGCCGCCTCGCCCGGCATGTTCCGCGGCGGGCCCCGCGCCGTAGACTCCCCGCGTGACCGCCACCGCACCTCCCGTCGCCCCGTCGGACGAGCCCGAGCAGACGCCCGCCCGCCGCTCCCACCTGCGACGGTTCGCGCCCGTCGGCCTCGCGGCCGTCGCCGGACTGCTGCTGTACCTGAGCTTCCCGCCGCGCGAGCTGCCGTGGCTGGCGCCGCTCGCGTTCGCGCTGTTCGGGATGGCCGTGTACGGGCGGCGCATGAGGGCGGGTTTCGGCCTCGGCCTGGTGTTCGGTCTCGCCTATCTGGTGCCCTTGCTGTCGTGGACCGGCGTCGACGTCGGCCCGCTGCCGTGGCTCGCGCTCGCCCTGGCCGAGGCGCTGGTCCTCTCCCTGGCGGGGCTCGGGATCGCGTACGTCTCCCGGCTGCCGCTCTGGCCCCTGTGGGCGAGCGGCGTGTGGATCGCGGACGAGGCGCTGCGCGCCCGCTTCCCCTTCGGCGGTTTCCCGTGGGGCAAGGTCGCGTTCGGGCAGCCGAGTGGCGTGTTCCTGCCGCTCGCCTCGCTCGGCGGCACCCCGCTGCTCGGCTTCGCGGTCGTCCTCAGCGGCTTCGGGCTCGGCGCGCTCGCCCTGCGCCTCAAGGCCCTCCGCGGCCGGGACCGCGCCCGGGTGCTGCGCGACGGCGGGGTCGTCGCGGCAGCCGCCTTCACCGTCGCCCCGGTCGTCGCCGGAGCCGTCATGCTGCCCTTCGTCCCGACCGGCGCCGAGGCCGGCACCGCGCGCGTGGCGCTCATCCAGGGCAACGTGCCCCGCATGGGCCTCGACTTCAACGCCCAGCGGCGTGCCGTGCTCGACTACCACGTGCGCGAGACCATGAAGCTCGCCGAGCGCGTCAAGAAGGGCGAGACGAAGCGCCCCGACCTGGTGCTCTGGCCCGAGAACTCCTCCGACATCGACCCGTACGTGAACATGGACGCCTACGACGAGATCAGCAAGGCCGCCGAGGCGGTCGGCGCGCCGATCTCCGTGGGCGCGGTCGTCACGGCGAAGGACGGTTCGGTCCGCAACCGGCTCATCCTGTGGGACCCGGAGAAGGGCCCCGGCGCCACCTACGACAAGCGGCACCTGCAGCCGTTCGGCGAGTACATGCCGTACCGGAGCTTCTTCCGGATCTTCAGCAAGGACGTGGACCGCGCCGGGAACTTCGTGCCCGGCGAGAAGGCCGTCGCCTTCGACATGAACGGCACGAAGATCGGCAACATCACCTGCTACGAGGCCGCCTTCGACGACGTCGTGCGCGACCAGGTCGACGCGGGCGCCGAGATCCTCTCCGTGCCGAGCAACAACGCCACGTTCGAGCTCAGCCAGATGACGTACCAGCAGCTCGCGATGGACCGGGTGCGCGCCGTCGAGCACGGCCGGGCCGTGATGGTGCCGGTCACCAGCGGGGTCAGCGCCGTCATCCGGCCCGACGGGTCGATCGCCCAGCGCACCGGCATGTTCGAGCCCGACACCCTGATCGCCGACGTGCCCCGGCGCACCGGCAAGACGCTCGCCACGCGCGCGGGGGTCTGGCCCGAGGTGCTGCTCGTCGCGATCGGCGCGGGCGGTCTGGGCTGGGCCGTGACGCGCTCGCGCAGCGCTCGCCGCACGCGGGCCTGACGCGGCGGCGCGTCAGGACGGGGCGGCGGCCCGGTTAGGCTCGCGGGCATGGCTACTCCTGAGTTCATCCGCACCATCCGGGCCACCGCGGGCCACCAGCTGCTCCTCCTGCCGGGAGTCAGCGCGATCGTCTTCGACGACGAGGGCCGCGTCCTGCTCGGCCGGCGCGCGGACACCGGCAAGTGGTCGATCATCGGCGGCATCCCCGAGCCGGGCGAGCAGCCCGCGGACGTCGCCGTGCGCGAGGTGTACGAGGAGACGGGCGTCGAGTGCGTCGTCGAGCGGGTCGTGCTCGTCCAGGCCCTGCCCCCGGTCACGTATCCGAACGGCGACACCTGCCAGTTCATGGACACGACGTTCCGCTGCCGGGCCACCGGCGGCGAGGCGCGGGTCAACGACGACGAGTCCCTCGACGTCGGCTGGTTCGCCCTCGACGCGCTGCCCCCGCTGCAGGAGTTCGCCCTGTTCCGCATCAAGCAGGCCCAGTCGGACGGGCCGACATGGTTCGAGACCATGTCCGGGCGCTGAAGTATGGGTGCTCACCACATCGGGCGGCGGGGAGCGGCTGCCTAATGTGCGGAGCATGACCCCGCGCACCCCCCTTGCCGCAGCCCACGCCGCACCCCTCGACCTCGGCGGCCGTACCGCACTCGTCACCGGCGCCGCCGGGGGCATCGGACGGGCCTGCGCGCAGCGGCTCGCCGCGGCGGGCGCCAAAGTCAGAGCCGTCGACCGGGACCCGGAGGGACTGGCGGCCCTGGCCGAGGAGACCGACGGCGTCGAACCGGTCGTCCTCGACCTCACTGACCTCGACGCCGCCGAGGCCGCGGCGGCCGGCTGCGACATCCTCGTCAACAACGCCGGACTCCAGCTGGTGCGCCCCATCGAGGAGTTCCCCCCGGACGTCTTCCACACCGTCCTGACCGTGATGCTGGAGGCCCCGTTCCGGCTCCTGCGCGGCGCGCTCCCGCACATGTACGAGCAGGGCTGGGGCCGGATCGTGAACGTGTCGTCCGTGCACGGACTGCGGGCCTCCGCGTTCAAGTCCGCGTACGTCGCCGCGAAGCACGGACTGGAGGGCCTGTCGAAGACCGCGGCGCTGGAAGGCGCCCCGCACGGCGTGACCTCGAACTGCGTGAACCCCGGTTATGTGCGCACTCCGCTCGTCGAGCGGCAGATCGCCGACCAGGCCGCCGCGCACGGCATCCCCGAGGAGCGGGTGCTGAGCGAGATCATGCTGCGGGACAGCGCGCTGAAGCGGCTCATCGAACCCGCCGAGGTCGCCGAGGCCGTGGCGTACCTGTGCTCGCCCGCCGCCTCGTTCATGACCGGCGCCTCCCTCGTCCTCGACGGGGGCTGGACCGCCCACTGACCCACCTCGTCCACAGGCCCGCTCACCGCCCGCTCACTCGGACGAGCGAGCGGAATTCTGTGCCGTCCAGAGTTGTCCACAGGGCTGGCGGCGCCGGCCGTACGGCGGGTAATCCTGTTGAGCATGTCGCACCACCGACCGCACCCAGCCCCGGCCTCCACCCCGGTGACCACCACCGACGCGGAGGCCCCGTTCCTGGAGCTCCTCGCCAGGGGCGCCTCCGCCGACGCCTACGAGCAGCCGGCGCTGCTCGCACGCGCCGAGGGCGCCGCCCCCGAGCGGACCGCCGCGCTGGAGCGGGCCAAGCTCCTCGCGCTGACCGTGCGCGCGGAGATGGAGGGCAGAAGGCGCCGCGAGGCCGAGCTGTCCGCCCTGTTCGAGACCGCGCACGACCTGGCGGGACTGCGTGACCTCGACTCGGTGCTGCAGGCCATCGTGCAGCGCGCCCGCTCCCTGCTCGGCACGGACGTCGCCTATCTGACGCTCAACGACCCGGCCCGCGGCGACACGTACATGCGGGTCACCGAGGGCTCGGTGGCGGCCCGCTTCCAGCAGCTGCGGCTCGGCATGGGCGAGGGGCTCGGCGGCCTCGTCGCCCAGACCGCCCGCCCGTACGTCACCGACGACTACTCCCAGGACGTGCGCTTCCAGCACACCCGCACGATCGACGCGGGCGTCGGCGACGAGGGGCTCGTGGCCATCCTGGGCGTGCCGCTGATGCTCGGGCCACAGGTCATCGGCGTGCTCTTCGCCGCCGACCGGCGGGCCCGCGTCTTCGAGCGGGAGCAGATCGCGCTGCTCGGCTCGTTCGCGGCGCTCGCCGCCGCGGCCATCGACACCGCGAACCTGCTCACGGAGACCCGCCAGGCGCTCGCCGAGCTGGAGCGGGCCAACGAGATCATCCGGGCCGGCAGCGCCGTCGTCGAGCGCGCCTCGGAGGTCCACGACCGGCTCGGCGAGCTGGTGCTGCGCGGCGGCGGTGTGCACGACGTGGCCGCCGCCGTGTCCGAGGTCCTCGACGGCACCGTGGAGTTCGCCGACGTCGAGGACGCGCCGGGCGACGCGCTGGAGGCCTCCCGCGCCGAGGGCCACGCCGTGCGCCGCGGCGCCGACTGGGTCGCCGCCGTCGCGGCCGGCGGGGAGCTGCTCGGCGCCCTCGTGCTGCGGGGGCACCCGGGCCTCGACCCCGTCGACCAGCGCACCCTGGAGCGCGCCGCCCTGGTCACCTCGCTGCTGCTGCTCGCCCGGCGCTCCGCCTCCGAGGCCGAGCAGCGCGTCCGCGGCGAGCTCCTCGACGACCTCCTGGACGCGCGTGACCGCGATCCGCGCCTGCTCCGGGAGCGGGCCGCCCGGCTGCACGCCGACCTGGACGCCACCCACGTGGTGCTCGTGGCCCGCATCGAGGCCACGGCCGCCGACGCGGAGGAGGAAGCCGAGACCCGCCGGCGCCTCTGGTCCGCCGCCGACCACGTCGCGGCCACCCGGCACGGTCTCGCCGCCGCGCGGGACGGCCAGGCCGTGCTGCTCCTGCCGCTCGGCTCGGGCACGGCCTCCGCGATCGCCGCGCAGGTCGCCGGGCGCCTGTCCGAGGCGATCCACGAGAAGGTCACGGTCGGCGCGTCCGCCCCGGTCACGGGCCTGGCCGGACGGTCCGAGCGCGCGGCTGCCGCCCACACCGAGGCGCGGCGCTGCCTGGACGCGCTGCGGCTGCTCGGCCGGGCGGGGGAGGGCGCGGCGGCCGAGGACTTCGGCTTCCTCGGGCTGCTGCTGTCCGACAGCCGGGACATCGCCGGGTTCGTCGCCCGCACGGTCGGCGAGGTCGTGGACTACGACGCGCGCAGAGGGACCGACCTCGTGCGGACCCTGGACGCGTACTTCGACTCGGGGATGAGCCCGGCCCGCACCAAGGACGCCCTCCACGTCCACGTGAACACGGTGGCGCAGCGCCTGGAGCGGATAGGCCGCCTCCTCGGCCCCGACTGGCAGGCCCCGGCCCGGGCCCTGGAGATCCAGCTCGCCCTGAGACTGCACCGCCTGGCCGGTTCCTCGCTGCCCATACGGTGACCCCCGCACGCCGGGCGGCGTACGGGGGTCGAGAGGCCGGATGCGGGCCGTGCGCGGGTGGGACGGCGGGCGTCAGACCTGGTGCGCGTCGGCCGGCCGGTCCGCGGGGGCGGGGGCCGCGTCCTCCTCGGTGCCGACGGCGGCGAGGTCGCGGTGGCGGGTCTCCTGGGCGACGCCGACCGCGATCAGGGTGAGGAGCGCGGCGGCGATCACGTACAGGCAGATCATCGTGGCGTCGCCGTACTCGGACAGCAGAGCCGTCGCGATGAGCGGGGCGGGTGCGCCCGCCGCCACGGAGGCGAACTGGGCACCGATCGACGCCCCCGAGTACCGCATCCGCGTCGCGAACATCTCGGAGAAGAAGGCCGCCTGCGGGGCGTACATGGCGCCGTGCAGGATCAGGCCGACGGTGATGGCGAGCAGCAGCTTGCCGAAGCCGCCGGCGTCGATGAGCGCGAAGAACGGGAAGATCCACAGGCCGACACCGGCGGCCCCGAGCAGGTACACGGGGCGGCGGCCGACGCGGTCGGAGAGGGCGCCCCACAGGGGGATGACGGCGAAGTGCACGACGGAGGCGATGAGGACGGCGTTCAGCGCGGTCTGCTTGGAGACCCCGGCCTCCAGCGTCGCGTAGACGAGGACGAAGGCGGTGATGACGTAGTAGCTGATGTTCTCGGCCATGCGGGCGCCGATCGCGACGAGGACGTCGCGCCAGTGGTGGCGGAGCACGGCGACGAGCGGCATCTTCTCCACCGTGCCGCTCTCGGTGGCCTTGCGCTCCTCGGCGCGGGCCAGCGCCTGCTTGAACACGGGCGACTCGTCGACGGAGAGCCGGATCCACAGGCCGACCATCACGAGGACACCGGAGAGCAGGAAGGGGACGCGCCAGCCCCAGGAGGTGAACGCGGCGTCCGAGATGAGCGCGGTGAGCGCCGACAGCACACCGGTCGCGAGCAGTTGGCCGGCGGGCGCGCCGGTCTGCGGCCACGAGGCCCAGAAGCCGCGCCGGTTCGCGTCGCCGTGCTCGGAGACGAGCAGGACGGCGCCGCCCCACTCGCCGCCGAGCGCGAAGCCCTGGACGAGGCGGAGCACGGTCAGCAGGACCGGGGCGGCCGTTCCGACCGTGGCGTGCGTGGGCAGCAGACCGATCGCGAAGGTCGCGCCGCCCATCATCAGGAGGCTGATCACCAGCAGCTTCTTGCGCCCCAGCCGGTCGCCGTAGTGGCCGAAGACCAGTGCGCCCAGCGGTCGCGCGGCGAAGCCGACCGCGTAGGTGAGGAAGGAGAGCAGGGTGCCGACGAGCGGGTCGGACTCGGGGAAGAAGAGCTTGTTGAACACGAGCGCGGCGGCGGAGCCGTAGAGGAAGAAGTCGTATTCGCCCTGATCGGGGGCGTATTGTGGCAGTTCAGGGGCCTTAAGTGATGGTCGCGCCTTTTGTCCGTATGGCTGGGGTGCGGCTGTGAGGTACGAGGATCATGGCCACCAAACGAACCACTCATCCGTCACTGCACGAAGCAGTGATCGACTTCATCAGAGCCCAGCGGAGCTGGGGTGTCCCGGACGGGACGATCAAGCAGTACCGGCAGGTCAACAACAAGTTGGTCCGGCGCTACACCGGCCGGCAGTTCGCCGGGATCACCGAGGACGACCTCTGGGACTTCCTCTACGGGGGCGACGGGATCCTGATCGGCCGCGAAAAGACAACCGGCACGTCCTACCGGTCAGCGATCAACGCGTTGTTCCGGTACGGCCGCTGGGCGGGCTGGATCAAGAAGGAAGTTCGCTGCCCGACCGCCCCGTTCCGGGAGCGAGGCCATCCGCGCGAGATAGCGCCGACGCGCCTCACCGAGGACGAGCTGATCTCCCTCATCGAGCGGGCGGAGCATCCGATCATGCGGGCGATGATCGCGGTGGCGATCTCCACAGCCTTGCGAATATCGGACATCTTGAAACTGAAAGTCTCGGACGTCGACTTCGATACCGGGGATATCTATGTCGTCGTCCAGAAGACGAATAGGTATCACCCACTCCCTCTCACTTTGGACCTTGAGGAGGAGCTGCGGCGCTACCTTTCCTGGTACTCCAGAGAGACTGGAAGGGCGCCGTCGGAAATGACTTATCTCTTCCCTGCGTGGGAGAGGAGAAATACACCTGGGACCGGGCATATCTATTACGTTCCGGACCCTTCGAGGAAGGGTACGTATGACTGGTGTTCGCCCAGGTTGAAGGACTTGCTGGCCACCCTCGGGATAGTTTTGGAAAAGGGTGAAGCCTGGCACACAATCCGGCGCTCGGTGGCCCGGATTTACTTTGACCGCCTTCGCGAGGAGATCTCCCACGACCATGCGTTGAGGGAAACCATGGTGTTCCTCGGTCACAAGAATCAAGAGACAACCGAGCGTTACCTCGGCCTTCAGGCGGAGATTGAGGCGCGGAACGCCAGGATGAGGCGGCAGCGCTTCATTGGTCGCGGGCCGAGACCCGCAGAAGTTGGTGCCGCCCCTCGCAGGGTGGGAAACGAGTCCCGCGCCGGCGAGGGGCGGAGGCAAGAGTGAAGTCGAACCCATCGCGCTCTCCGCCCCTGTAGGGCTGGGTCATGGCTGCGTCCGATTCAACCTCAAGTTGTTCTTTCGCTTCGGACGTTCACGCGTTGCCTCCGGGGGGCGCGCTACTCCCGCTTGCTGCCGTTTTCTTGAGCGCCCCTCGCGGGACGGCCCCTGCCTCCACTCCTCCTAGGGGGTGGGCCAGCAGCGGCGAGGGTCGGTGCCCTGTCGGTGGACTATTTTGGTTCGCCCGCTGGGCGGGCTACCGGCCGTGCGAGGTACCGGTCGAGGCTTCCACATGACCTCCGGAGCTTGACGGGGCGGTTCGGGTTATCGCCCGGTTTGCACCGTTTCGCTCTGGTTAAGAGCATGCGCCGGACTCAACCGGATTTCAACCCCCAGAGTAAGAATTAGTCCAAGATCTTCTTACCTTCGAGTAGCGCCCCACCGGCGGAGTAACCGTCAGAACAATCTCTACTACCTGGTAACCCTTGGGGCGATGGGGAGTTGAGGCCGAAACATAAATTGACAGGCCCGCAACCCTTGACCTCAGGGGAGGGGGGTTGACAATTAGAGACCTAGCGGGGCAAACAGCCCCACCGGTGGTCAGAGTCGGACAACCCGGTTCCGGGAGGGCCGCCGCCAACGGGGATCGCGCAAGTCCTTACGCCCTCGGAAGGACACAGATCATGACCAAGCAGGACCGGGACTACTTCAGTGAGTGGCTCAACAGAACCCTGGCCAACAAGGACGTCTCCGGCGGCGACATCGCCCGGAGCCTGGGCGTCAGCGAGGCCGCTGTGAGCAAGTGGCGCAACGGCAAGGGGCGACCATCCCTGGAGACCGTGATGCGGCTTGCGGTCATTCTTGAAGTGAACGGACTCCGCCTGGCCGTAACCGCGGGTCACATGAAACCAGTCGAAGCAGGCGTTGAACGCCTCTCCCTGCCGGCGGACCTCGGCCGGCGCGCGGCGGTTGAAGCGCAGATCCGCAGAATCACTGGCTTGACAGAGGCTGACAAAGAGGCATTGTTGAAAACGCTAGATAGGAGGATTCAGGATGACGAATCCACTGGCGGGCCTCACGGCTGATGCGAATCGGTATGGGGTCACCACGGCGATAGCGATAATCGCCTGGAGCAGCTCTTTCATACTCGTTCTGCTAAGAGCATTCGACGTGCTCGACCAGCACCTCGGATCGCTCGCCCTCCTGACAGTAGGGGTAGGAATAGCCGCCAGCCTCTCCCTCGGCAGGATGAAACTGACCCGCACCATCACCACGGTGTTCCAGGCAGGCCTGGCCTCCGCGGTAACCCTCACCACCAACGCGCTCGCCGACACCTGCATCGTCGCCCTCGACGAACGCGGGATCATCGCCTCCGCCGACCACACCGACGCCATCGGATGGGACGACGAGGAGCTCATCGGCCGCGAACTCCGCGCCCTTCTTCAGCCCCGCTCCGGCGGAGTCCGCAAGATTGAGCCCGGCGCAACCATCAGCAGCCCCATGACCAACCAGAAAGGCGACGTCTTCGACGCGAAGATCTCCGTCGTGCACCTGCCGACTCCCGGTAACGGCGGACGAGTTATCGCGACTATCGCACCCGTGGTAGGAGGCTTGCAGTGAAGCGAGCCATAGCAGGCGCCAGCACGGCCCTGATCATCATCGGAGGGGCCGCCGCCTGCGGCTCCAGCAACGACAACGCTGGCGACGCTGTCACCGCGGCCCACTCCGGGCCGGCAACGCTGAAGCCGGGCCAGACAGCCCATATCTCCGTCTCCCGGTGGGATGACAACCTCACCCGGATCTCGGACGGCAAGGCGGACGTAACGCTGAAATCTGTGAAGGAGTACAGCGAGAGCGACCTGTCATCCGTCCAGGTCACCAGCGAGCTTGCCGCGAACCAGGAGATCGCCGTCGTCGAGCTGGACATCCGGACTCGCCACGGCGTTCAGCGAATCGTGGACCGGCGAGGACGGAGCGGTCGACACGCCGGAGATGGGATACATCGCCGACCAGGACATCGTGCCCAACGACCTGACCAGCACGGCGCCCGCCCTGGAACCCGGAGAACACGTCCAGGGTGAGGAGGTACTAGTCATCCCGAACGACCAGGGTGGCAAGCTGCACTTCAAGGACGGCAGCGGCGACAAGTACCTGTTCGATGTGCGGACCACGGGGACGGCCTAGACCGTCAGCCGAGCATCAGAAAGCCCCCCGCCGGGAACCTGAACCCGGGGCTGGGGGGCTTCCTTGTGTCGTCAGAGCGAGGTGACGAACGAGGACCAGGCGCCGGACCCGAAGACGATGGCCGGCCCCTCCTTGTCCTTGGAGTCACGGACAGGGACGATCGGCAGCCCGTCGACGACCTCGACGCACGTGCCGCCGTTGTCGCTGCTGTAGCTGCTCTTGCGCCAAGCCGTCTCCGGCAGGCTGTTTGCGCGGATCACGTTCCTACTTCCTTCATGACATCGGCAATAAGGTCAACCGAGTTGTGAACGTCGAGGGCAGCCCCCATGAGCAGATCATAGGCCCGATCTGCGGCCCTGACCTGCACGGGGTCAGCCAGAAGCTGACCCCGGAGAAAGCCGTCAACGTACACGACCGGATTGCCCTCCGCGAAGGCTAGCGAGTGGAACGGTCCGGCGATACCCGGATGTGCGCCGACCGACCTGGGCACAACCTGAATCACAGTCGACGGCTGCTTCTCCGAAGCATCGATCAGGCGCTGGAGCTGCTCGCGCATCACGTCGTCGCTGCCGATCTTCAACCGCAGGGCGTTCTCGTGCATCACGACCCACAGTTCCGGCGGTGTAGGCCGTTGCAGGATGGCCTGCCGCTGCATGCGGGCGTCGAGCAGGCCGTCGACGTCGTGACTGCGGCCAGCAGCGAGGATGCTGCGGGCGTACTCCCTTGTCTGGAGCAGGCCCGGTATGACGGTGGACTCGAAGGCCCGGATGACGGCAGCCTGCTCCTCCAACTCGACGTACGGCCTGAACCACGACGGGTAGGCGTACTTCATGACAAGCGGCCACAGCCGGGCGAAGTGGCCGTCAGCGCCGAGGAACCGGTCGGCGTAATCGGCGAAGTCCTTGGACGGCGCCCGCTTCGCGGCCTCGATCTTGTTGACCAGAGTCCTTGTGCAGCAGCAGGCCGCCGCCAAGTCGGCCTGCGACGTGCCCTGTGCGTGCCTTAACCGCTGGAGTTCCGCACCGAAGAATTTCAGCATCCCGTCGGGCTCGTTGTGCTCTTCCTGTACTGCCACCCCTCAACCTTCCCTGTGACAGAGCCCGTTGTCACATGTGACCAGGGCGTTTGTCACCGTGACATGAGTATCTGTCACTGCCTCAGACCTGTTGATCGTAGCGCCGCACAGCAATGCTTTGAATGCGAAGAGCGAACACCAAGACCCCCACGAGGACGCAGTGATGACAGCAGAAGTGCAGGAGGTGCACGTGGTGCTGAACAAGGTCGGCGACATCGTCCGGGACCACGGACGCTCCCAGATCGCGCAGGTCGAAGCCGTCGACCACGAACGGAAGCTGCTCACCCTCGTGAGGCCCGCCGGCTATTCCTGGACAGCCCCCGACCACCATTGCCGGCCGGCCAGCGAGAAAGACCTGAAGGACTGGGACGCCACGATGCGCATGATCGAGCAGTGCCGCCGGTGAAGTTACGAGGCTGGAAGGTGACCAGTGACGGCGTCTTCTGGGGCGGCGTCGTCGCTCTCCTCACCTGGGGATCACTCATGGCCATCGTCGCCTACATCGTGCTCGTCCGCCCCTGAGACTCCCGGGCCCGCGCCACTACGCCCCCCGTCGTAAGCGCGAGCCCGGGGCACCACGTCCCGCCCCGGATCGTCCCTGACCGCCAACAGTCGGCGCGGCCAGGCCGAGGGAAGGACCGCCCCTGCCGGGGCGGGACATCACGCAACAGGCTCACCTGCCCGCAACCGAAGGAGCAATATGTACTGATGGCCTCTGAACTGCCCGCCCCGTACAAGGACGCCACCCCGGTCACGATGGATGTCATCTGGGGCCGGACCTGCGTCAAATGTCGGTGGCATGGAACCCCGCACGTATACATGATGATCATCAACGGCACCCACTTCCTTCGCTGCGAGAACTGCGACAGCGCGATGGTTGGTCGGGCGCTCGTCATCCCGGAGGTCTGAACTATGCCCGTCGTACCCACCGTCGAGAACATGACCTGCCCCGCCTGCGGCGGCACCGGCAAGAACCCGGACGCCCCGAGCGTGAACTGCAACTCCTGCTCCGGCCACGGCAAGCTCCCCGGCACCTCCACGGTCTGGAACCAGTAGCAACGCAAAAAAGGCCCCCCGTTTGTTCGGTACGGTTTCTAAGCCGTAGCGCGAACAAACGGGGGGCCTTCGTGTCGGGCGTGACCCGACGCGAGATCGGATCACCTCCTAGGTCAGCTCTTGTTGGGCACGACGTACGTGACGCCCAGGGCTCCCAGGACCGAGAGGACGACGGTGACAAGGTCACCGGTGGAGACGGCGCCGTCGGCGGTGACGGCGGCCAGGGTGCCGGCCGCAGCCGCCATCGCGGCGACGATGGCCTTGGCCATCGAGGAGAGCTTCACCATGTTGATTTGTTGATCCTTTCCCTTACCGAGGGACGCGCAGCTTGTCCCACGACGTTCTGCCAGGCCACCCGTTGGCGTCCTGGCCCGAGAACCCGCACCTGCGCTGCCAGGCGGCGTACGAGTTCCGATCGGCATCGGTCCACTGAGGGCCGGGGCCGACGCTGTACCGCCCGCAGCCTTCGGCCACGAGCCTCTGCCCCATCCGCTCGACGAGCGGCGACCGGGGCCCCCTCTTGAAGAAGGCCTCGCCGGGGAACGGCTGGAACGAACCCTGCGGCGTCTTCACCGGGCCGCTGGACGGCGCTGGCTCAGATGTCGGGGAGCCGACGTAGGCGGGCCGGCCGTAGCCGGCGATGGTGTCCGCGTACCGAACCTTGCGGGCGCACACGTTCCCGATGTTGCCCTCGATCGTGTACACCGTGCGGCCGTCGGCCGAGGTGCCGGTGACCAGGCCGACGTGGTCGATGGCGCCGATCGAGTTGGAGCCCGACCAGTCGAAGAAGACGACGTCGCCGCGGCGGATCCCGGCGATGTCGGTGTACCACTGGCCGCGGTCCCGGAAGGCGTCGGCGTGGGCGACGGTGTACGCGTACTTTCCGCCGAAGCAGACGGCCTGGGCGTTGCCGGAGTGGTAGGCGGCGTACGTGATCGTCATGTCGCACCAGGCGTCGTTCAGCCCGTACCACTGGGTGATGAAGTTGGTGTTGTTGCCGTTGGTCTCGTGGGCGCCGAGGCACTTCTCCATCGCGGCGACCATGGCCTCGACTGCTGTGTTACTCACCGGAGACCCCCTCGATGTGCGGGGCGTACACGCCGTTGCCGTCGGGGTCGCCGAAGGCTTCGCCGAGCAGCTCCTCCTCGTCGGGGTCGGTCGGCGGTGTCTCGGGCGACCAGCCCTTCGGGGGGTTGAACTCTTCGGGGCCGGTGTCGGCCGCCGGTTCGGGTGCCGGTTCGTCGTCGCCGTGGAGGATCTCCTCGACCTCTTCCAAGGCCTCCCGGACCTCGTCACGAATGTCCATGCGGGTTGCACCTATTCATTTGTCGTCTTTGTATAGGTTCGCTATTGACAGCGAAATTTTGACGTTTTTAGACTGCTTTTCGGGGTTCGCCGACGACTTCGGCTAACCGTCAAAGCCGCCCACTCTGACCCGCAGGGCGAAGCCCGGAGGGGCGGGGAAAGCCCGGCCGCCTACCGAACCGTCTCTGAGGTGGTAGGCCCGGCTGAAAGCCCGGCAGCCTACCGAAACTCACCACACAGGTAGTAGGTCAACTACAGGTAGTAAGGGTGAGCGTGTGCGTACGCGCTGTCGCGCTCCCGCACCGGCCCTGTAGGAAACCCACAAGGCCGGACCGGCTTACTGCGGTACAGCCTGGTCGTACGACGTCAGCGCCTGCTGGATCGCGGCACGGAGCTGCTGACCCTGCCGGGTCAGTACGTCCACCGCCAGCGTCATCTGGTTGTACTTCGCAGTCACCTCATCGAGCTTCTGCCGCTGCTCCGCATACCCGTCGTTGATGATCCGCTCGGCCTTCGCCTGGGCGTTCTCCAGGATCGTCTTCGCTGCCTCGTCGGCCTCGGCGACAGCCCTGGCCGCTCGGCCTCCGGCCTCACGGACGATGTCATCGGCCTTCGCCTGGGCGTCGCTGATGTGCTGGTCCGCGGTCGTCTGCGCGACGGCCAGGAGGCGTTCGGCGACCGCCGAAGGCGTCTGGGCGACCGCTGGTATCGCCGTCGTCGGAGCTTCCGAAGTGTGGAGGCTCAGCTTCTTCTGTAGTGCCTGGTTCGCGGCTTCCAGCGTCGAGAGCTGGCCGAGCGCGAACGCGTAGTCGGCCGCGACCCGGTCCAGGAAGGTGTCGACCTCGTTCTGGTCGTAGCCCTCCCGGAGCCGGGTCGTGGCGAACTGCTTCTTGTCGATGTCGGCGGGTTCGAGCACCGACGACCTCCTTCTAGATGTTCACGCCGTGGCTGGCCAGCCAGGCGACCGGGTCGGAGAAGACGCCCTCCCGGTAGGCGGTCGGGTCGGTCCGCAGCTCGAAGTGGAGGTGCGGACCGGAGCTGTTACCCGTCGACCCGGACAGGCCGATCTGGTCTCCTGCGTGCACCGTCTGCCCGAGGCTGACCGTGACCGACGACAGGTGAGCCGACAGCGTGTACACGCCGTCGCTGTGCTTGATCACGACGTGGTTGCCGTAGGCGGAGCCGGCGGTGTTGATGCCGACGACCAGGCCGTCATGGACGGCCTTCACCGGGGTACCGGACGCGGCCTGGAGGTCGACGCCGGTGTGGTAGCCGAGCCCGTAACCGGAGTCGGGGTTGTGGAACGACTGGATGACCCTCGTCGAGGCGAGAGGCGACACCCAGTCCGTCGTGGCCGGCGCCGGCTTCGGCGTCGCCGGGACCGAAGGCTTCGGCGTCGCCGGGACCGAAGGCTTCGCCGTCGCCGGCGAGCCGTCCTTCATGGCCAGCAGGTAGGCCCAGCCCTTCGGGCCGATCCGCACGTCGTGGGCGACGCCGGTCGACTTGAACTGCGGGTGGGCGTTGTGGAAGCGAGCGACGGACGCCTGCGTGAGCGGGCCGTAGTTCGCGTTCTCCTTCACCGAGGCCGCCATGTAGCCGATCCGCTTCAGCTCCTTCTGGAGGGGCACCGCGGAGGGGCTTGTGTGGTTCGGCGTCGGCAGGCCGGACATGTCGTACGGGTCGGGGTTCGGGATCAGCAGCTTCTGTCCGACCTTGATCAGGTTCGGGTTGGAGCCGATGACCGACTTGTTCGCCTCGTACAGGGCCTTCCAGCCGCCGCGTACGTGCTGCTCGTCGGCGATCTTCGCGAGGTAGTCGCCGGCCTTGACCGTGTAGTACTTCCCGCCCTCCGGGTACGGAGTCGGGGTGGTGCCGCCACCGGATGTACCACCGGTGGTACCTGCCGGGACGAACGGCGCCGGCCGGACCACTCCGGTCACCTGGCCGCCGCGCGTCGCGATGGACGACCAGTTGACGCCTCCGCCCGGGTGCCGGGTCGCGGTGTCGATCAGGTCTTCACCGTTCGGGCCGACCTTCCCGGTGTAGAGGGCCACGTGCCCGTTGTAGTCGCTTCCGAACGTGTAGATGACCAGGTCGCCCGGCTTGATCGTGGCGAGACTCTGGGCGGTCGCCTGAGGCCCGACACGGGACGGCACAGCCTGGTCGTACGAAGTGCGCGCGCTGTCGGTGAAGTCCAGGCCCGCAGCCTTCCAGGCCTGCGAGGTCAGCCCCGAGCAGTCGAAGCGCGTGGGTCCGTTGCCGCCCAGCAGGTACGGGGCGGAGCTGATGTGGTTCTTCGCGTACTCGATGGCGAGGTACGCCTTCGATCCGACCGCCGGAGCGTCCCCTGTGGGGGGCGCCTGAGGTGTCGGCTGGGCCGGCACCTGGGGCGGTGCCGGGGTGGCGGTGCCACCGTACGGAGTCTGGCTGAGCCCCACACCACAGACCGGCCATGCGCCCGGTCCCTGTGCTGCGTTGCCGTTCCAGCCAGTGCGGAGTACTCGTTCGGCGACAGTGATCTGCTGTTCCTTGGTGGCGTGGTCGGCGCGATCCGCGAACGCGGTGCCGCCGTAGGCCGCCCAGGTGGACTGGGTGAACTGAAGGCCGCCGTAGTAGCCGTTGCCGGTGTTGATGGCCCAGTTCCCAGAGGATTCACACTGCGCAGTCTGGTCCCACTCCGACGCCGTGGCGGCGGAGGCGGAACCGGCGAACGTCGCGGGCACGACGACAGCAGTGCCAAGACCGATGGTGGTTCCAAGGGCTACCTTGCCCAGGTTGCTATTCGGCTTGCGGTGTCGTCCCTGCCCCATCTCTTCTTTTCTACCTTCCTAGAATCCCGTAAAGGCTCACCACGACTGCTGCGAGTGACGCCAGTACGGAGATCGTGGGGAGCGGAAACTTGCGCTCCTCCAGTCTTCGGATGCGGGCTTCGTGGTCTTCTCGGTACTTCTGCATTTCGTCGCGGTCGCGGCGAATGCCCTCCAGGATGGTTTCGATGCGGGCCAGCCTTTCGGCGACGAGCATCGTGAAGCCGTCACTGGACATCTGGGGAATCCCGTGCGGGGGAGTGTCATTGCTCATGGCGCCTCGGCTCTCACAGGAAGTACTCAATTCCGTTCAGGGATATCCACGTTGGCGAGTTCACGGGGTGCGAGTGGCTGCCGTTCCCATGCCAGTGGTTGTCGACGAAAATGCTGTGCGAGTGGCTGTCCGAACCAGACCCGGAGAAGCCGTGCGTGTGAGCGGTGCCAGCACTCGCGCCGCCAGTAGTGCCGGAGATACCGAAGCCAGTCGAAGCACTGGACGTGCCACCACCCGGCGAGGCGCCGGAAGTTGACTGGCCGCCCGTCGAGAGAGGCGTCGTCGTGCCGCCGACCAGGGTTGCGGAGCCGTCCGGATTGAAGTCGACCTTGCAGTCATTCATCCCGTTGGCGTCACGGGCAACGAGCAGCGTGCGCTTCGAAGTCGGGCGGTATTCGTCGTCCAGGCCGGTGACCAGAGTGGTGCCGGAGACGTTCCAGCCTCCACGCCACTGCACCTTCCACGACCCGTTGTCCAGCACCCGCCGGTAATAGACGTCGCCGTTGCCGTTACCGCCGTGCGAACCCGCCGCCAGCGAAGCCCGCTTCCACCCTGTATCGACGGCACCTACGGCCGAACCCGACGAGGCGGCAATAGCGCCCAGGATGAATATCTCCGAGCCCTGCTTCGCCAGCAGGACCGTTTGCCCGACCTGGGGGTTGAAATTGTTGACCATGCGAACCTGGTCGACAGGGGACTCGGTATCGCCAGAGATGTTGAGCTGCACCGACGGCGGCACCGACGCGGCGTTCACCGAGACGATGACCGCCTTGCGGATGGCGAAGCCCTGCTTGACGGCCGACTGGACCATCTGCTGCATCGTGGTGGCCAGCTCGCGGAGCTGCTGATCGATCGCGGACTGAACGGCCGCCTGCTGGTCGCCGGACAGTGTGCCGCTCGACGAACCGGAACTGCCGCCGGCTACCTCCACCGGGGTGGTCACGTCGTAGGCCTCCTCTCGCGCATCGTCAACGTCTGGTAGTTCGTGCCGCCGCCGCCCGTCGCGCCAGTCATCAGCGGCACCGAGAAGGCATCGAGGACGTACAGGCCGCTCACACCGGAGTCCAGGCGCTGAACCTGGACGACGTCGCCGCCCTCATACGTGGGATTGACCAGCGTCGACAGAGTGAGCTGAGACGTGTAGCCGATCAGAAGGGCGAGCTGCGCCGCCGCCAGGACCGCGGCGTCGTCGGTCGTCTTCACGACACCGTCGGTGATGAAGTACGGCACCTCGCCATACGGCCCGTACCGGTACGTCGGGCTGCTCGGGTTCATGTCCCAGGCCTCGGCCCGCACCGGCGGCGCCTCATCGCCGGCGGACTCGCCGGTCACGATCACACCGTTGTAGCCGGGGTCGTCGGTGAACACCCGGGTCAGGTCGAGCATCGTGCAGCCCTGCCCCTCGACGTACGAGAAGTCGGGGGCCGGCAGTGCGGCGATGTCCGGCGGCGGCGCGACGACGATCCGGCCGACGACGTCGAAGTAGATCTCGCAGCCCATGCTCTGGGCGAGCTGCGTGCACGCGTCCCACGGGTCCGAGCCGGAGTCGAACAGCATCGGCGCCGTCGTCTTCAGGTCGGTGTCGACGGCGTCGTACTGGGCGTCCGGGAACGTCCGGATCACGATCTGCTTGATCGCGTCCAGGATGTTCGTATCCGCGGCGACTGTGTACGGGTCGATGAACTTGTCGCGGGAGATCGTCCGCGACCGGTCGTAGCCTTCGAGCTGGATGGTGACCGTGCCCTGCACCCCGGCCGTGATCGTGCACATCGACAGTCGGAAGATGCCCAGCGGGGCGTACTCCTCGGTGCCGTCCGTGTAGCGGACGCCGCGGAACGCCCGCAGCTCGGTGCCGTACGGGGTGAGGATCTCGCCGGTCGTGCGGGGGGTGAGGCGGCCGGTGGGGTCGATCGCGCTCAGCGTGATGTGCCGGCGGATCTGGGCGGACCGGTCGCAGTCGACCGATCCGTCCGTGATCTGAAGCCGGGTGACCTCCAGGTCCGGAGTGACAACCTCGACGTAGGAGACAGCCGTGTGGCTCTTCTTGATTTCCGCGTAGAAGCGGTCGGTCTGAGAGGCCACAGGCCGCACCCCTATTCAGTTGTCAGATCTCCGGCGCCACCTCCGCGAAGGTGACCTTGACGTACCGGCGAGGCCGGGACTGCCGCTGTGAGGTCGCGAGGATCGTGGAGGTGATGTCGCCGACCGGGCGCACCCACCACGTCTTGTCGATGTCGGACTGGAGGATGAGCGTCCGGCCGGACCTCAGGAGGTTCATGAGCTGCGGAAACTCCGCCTGCTCGCAGTGGATCGAGATTTCCAGAGTGTCGGCCTTCACGCCGTCCGTGACCACCACCGGGTACTGCTCCCCGAGCGGCTGGAAGGTCTGGGCGGTGTTGGAGGTCGCCACATCCATGTCGGTCCACTTGACCGTGATCTGCATGTTGTTCGACAGGTCTTCCAGGTCTTTCAGCCACCACGAGTTCGGCTCGAAGATGACCTCTTGCGACGCCGGGCCGTAGCCCGACGAGAAGACGTCGCCGTTGAGGCCGTACGACAGGGTGGCGACCCGGTAGCGCCGCGAGTTCAGCGGAGCGATCGTGTGGTCGACGTAGAACATCTGGCCGGTCACGAGGTCGTACTGCGACGGCAGCACGTTCTGGCCGAGCAGCGGCAGCCAGTCTCCGTAGCCGTTCCCGTTGTTCTCCTGGTACTGGATCACCGGGGTCGACCACACCGGGTGCTCGGCCCGAGAGGTGCCGTTCGTCCAGGCTGGTTCCTGTGTCGGATCCGGCAGGGCGCCCAGCATCACGCCGACCATGTCGAAGTTGACGGTGTCGTTAACCGACATGCCGAGCGCGGAGACCACCGGACGGATCCGGGTGGTGCCCTCCGGGATGTCGAACTGTCCCCAACTCTTCACCCACGACGCGGTGTTGAAGGCGTTGCCGGGAATCGACTCGGCCGAGATGAGGGCATTCGCGCGGTAGAACTCCAGTGTCAGCGTCGGCGTGCCCGAGACCGACCCGAGGAACGAGGACATCATCGTGACCTTGTTCTTGGCCAGCCAGATCGCCCGGGGATCGAGATCCCCGATGTCGATCATCGAGCTGGTGTGGGCGGCCACCATGCCGCCGGCCAGGGAAGCCGCCGGCTTGATGAGGCCGATCCACGACGCCATCGATTGGATGGTGGTGCCCGAGGCCTGGCCGTACACCGATGTGGTGCCGACCGGGATCCCTCCGTTCGAGTCGTAGACCGCGGTCCCGAGCCAAGGGCTCGACGCACCGTTGCCGTTGTCGACCCGCTCCGTCTCGTTCGCGCCCGGCGACGGAGCCGACGCCAGCGGCGTCAGCAGACCTATCCAGCCGACCGCCGTCCAGGCTGAGTCGCCGCCCTGGATCGTGGCCGTACGGGACGTGGAACCTGTCGAGACCTGGCCGTTCGAGTCGGAGAATTGAAGTGACACGTCCGGGAATCCGGACAGGCTCGTCGAGTCGTCCGTGCGCTCGGACACGTCACCGCCCGACCACGTGTTCCCGGTAGGGGTAGTACCGGTGAACAGGCAGATCCGCCACGCCTTGCTGTTGGTGTTGGTCACCGAAGGTGTGGCGACGCTCGCCGTGTCCGTGGACGTCTTCGCGTTCTCCGCGATGAACTGGTTCGCGGCCGTGTCGCAGTTCCGGTAGGCGACCGCCTGAGAGATCTTCGGCTGGCCCCAGCCGGACTGCGTGCCCGTCCACGAGTTCGGCTCCGAGGAGCCGGCCGTGCGCTTCAGGATCGCCACCGTGACGTCACCAGAGTGGGCGTCGCCGCCACCACCGGGGGCGGTGACGTGGGTGCGCCTGACCAGCGTCCAGCCGGACGGGGCGGTCACCGCGGTCACGTTGCCGGAGAACGACACCGCGGCCAGCATAAGGTCGCCCGACTGGACGCCGGACGGCTTGTTGATGGTGTAGCTGCTGTTGTCGCTCGTGGACGTCCAGGCCGACGCCTTGCCGACGTACGCGATCGGCGCCGGGTTCGTCGGCGCCGTGGTGTTCGCGATAAAAGTGCCGGCCGACGCCGTCTCGTTCGCGGCAAACGCCGAGATCCTCCACGCGTTCGGGTCGGTGTTCGCGACCGCCGCGGTCTGGAGGACGGTGTTCGCCGAGGCCGACGTCGACACCGACTCGGCGAGGAACTGGCTGTCAGCGTGCGCTGCCCCCGAGTACGCGACCACAACTGCGGAACGTCGGCTGGACGCCACGGACACGGTGCCCGTCGCCCAGGAGGCAGGGTCGGAGGCCAGGCCGGTCCGCTTCAGGACCCACAGGGCGGTGTCGGTGGTGCCGTCGTCGATCGACGCGGTGTTGACCGTCGACCAGCCGTCCGGCGGGATGATCGTGCCCGACTCGGTCGAAGTGACGAACGCGACCATCAGGTCGTTGTCCTGAAGGCCGGCCGGCTTGTTCAGTGTGAAGTTCGTGCCCGAGGTCGGCGTTGTGAACACCGCGCCGGCCGCCCGGAAGGCGATGGAGGGCGGCACTCCCACGTACTTCATCTGGAAGGCCTTGAGGCCCTGGGCGCCAGTCCCGGACGTGTTCGTCCTGGTGGTGGTCGACGCCGAGTTCGCCTGCGTCCAGGAGTCGACGACCGAGGCCGGGTCGTCGGCCGTGGCCAGGAAGCTGGTGAGCATGTTCCTGGACGTGTGGCCGCCGTCCGACCAGGAGGTGCCGGTGCCGGGCATCAGACCGACGTGGTCGATGTAGTGGGATTCGCCGGCGGCCGGTGCGACGATCCAGGCGACGACCTCGCAGTACTTCGCATCGGCGGGGATCGTGCCGGTGGCGACCAGCTCGTTCCATGTGCCCGTGCTGTCCATCCCGGACACAGAGATCTGGGTGGACGACGCAAGCGCGGTGTAGGTGTCGTCGTAGAACCGGGCGAACAGGGTGGCGGTCCTCGTGGTGGAGTTTGCGAGGAACTGGGATCGGACGGTGACGGCCTGGCCGGGAACGACCTCGATCCTGTCGGTGATCGCGAAGGCGTCACCGCCGGAGACCGCCGTGATCTTCATGGAGGCGATGCCGGTCCCGAAGCTGTTCAGGGTGTCCCGCGCGAGGGTGGCGTTAGAGCCGACCCAGCCCAGCGGGTCGGAGGCTATCTCGAAGTCGGCCTGCTGCACCGACAGCAGGTTCGAGGTGTCCTGCATGCGGATCGCTGCCGACGACGTGTAGTTGTCAGGGACGACGGTAGGGGTGCCGATTCCGGGGACGCCGGACAGGCCGGCGTTGTTGTCTCCCGGCACGCCCGGCGACGGGGCGTTGATCGTGAACTGCCGGGACGCCCAGGGCGAGGTGCAGCCGAACTGGCTCTTCGCCCGGACGAAGATCTTGTAGTCATTCCCGTTCAGCGACGTCGGCAGGATGAAGTTGTTGGACTCGCCCTCGACGGTGCCGACGAACACCGGGGTGGCCGTCACCGGGTCGAAGGTCGACGCGGAGGCATCGGTCAGCGTGAAGATCTTGTACTCGGCGCTCTTCTGCGGTTCGCCTTCGAGCTGCTGGTACGTCCACGTGACGGTGGGGGACGGGGTGGTCACCGTGCCCGACGGCGACGTGATCGTCACCGTCGGCCGCACGTGGTAGTTGACCTTGATTTCCAGGCCGTAGATGCGCACGCTGTCGAACAGGTCGTTGTACGAGAACATGCGCAGGCGCAGCTTGTTCAGGCGGTCGACGTCCCACGCGAACCCGAGCGGATCCTTGGTGTAGGTGGCGACCGTCTTGGTGGTGATCGTGCTGCCGGCGGTGATCGTCCTCGTCGTGTAGCGCGAGCGGTTGTCCGTCGACAGCACGTTGATCGACACCGACCGAGAGCCGGAGCCCGCGTTGTTCTTCAGGCGGATGAGGACCGACACCGAGTCGATGATCGCCCCATCGGGGAGATCATCGACGTCAGTGGGGAATCGGACCTCGACGCCGCCACGGTACGAAGGGCACCGCACGTGGCAGTCGTCCTCGAAGGCCTGGAGAACCTCCCAGACCTTCGTGTAGGTGGCCGCAACGATCGTCCAGCCATCGTTGGAGACATCCCCGGAGGGGAAGATGGGGAAGCTGAGCGTCACGTCCTACTCCCTATTCAGTTATCAGGTCACGCGAGACCCCGTGCCCTTGCAGAGCATCATCCGCAGCTTCGGAAGAACCTCGGTGTCGAGCTTCTCCACAGCGTGCTTGTCGAGGTTGCCCGCGACATGGATCGGCATCTCGATGTGTACAGGCCGGTCTCCACCGTGGCGGAGGGCGCGAACCAGATCGGGGTTGTTCATGACGGACTCTCCGCCACGGAAGTTGACCAGCTCGGGCCCCTGCTCGCCGACCATCGCCCAACCGTGCATGGCACCAGGAGTGCCGCTGGCGTAGCCACCAGGGCCGGTCGGAATGTTGCCGCCGTACCTGGCCTTGATGTAGTTCAGCGAGGCGGTGACGTTGTCGACAGGGTCGTAGATGTTGCCGGACCCGTAGGCAGCAAAGGTCGGGCCGATGACCTGCGCCAGACCGATGGACGGGGTGCCCGCCGCAGCGTTGCTGTCCCAGTTGTTGACGGCATTCGGGTTGCCGCCTGACTCGATCTGAATACGAGTCAGCATCGCCGAGATGTTGCCCTCGGTCACCGGGTAGCCGGCGTTCTTCAGGGCCTGAATGACAACGCCGCGAAGGTTGGCGACCTTCCCGGAGACGGGCCCGCCCTTGCCGACCAGCTTCGCGGCAAGCCTGGCAGCAGCCGCCGCCGCGGCCTTGATCATGGCCATCAGCTTGTCCATGACCATCTTCAGCATCTTCATACCGACATCGGCAACAGCCCCGCCGACCGGCTGGATCCACCCCGAGAGCGATCTGGCAGCGTTGATCGCCTTCATGAACATCGCGGTGACCGACGCCGGGTCCGGGAGCCCGAAGGCGCCCATCGCGAAGCCACCGATCTGGCCGATGACGCCGCCGAGCGGATGACTTCCCTTCGTGATGTCGCCATGCGACTGCTTCTCAGCCTCGCCCGCCATGCCGCCGTAGCCGCCGGTCGGGTCGCCGCCGTCACCACCGCCGCCACCAGAGCCCTGACCGCCAGCCGCGGCAGCCGCAGCCTGGCCGGCCATACCCCCAGACGGGGACGGGTTGACGGTGCCGCCGTCAGCGAAGCCGACAATGCCACCCTCGGCGAAGGCCATCCGGCCCATGATCCCGCCCGCCCCGAAGTGGCTCATGAAGCCCCCGCTGGACGAGCCGGCGCGACCGTTCGAGAAGAAGTGGTTCGCGCCATGGACGAAATCGCTGCCCAGGCCAGCCACGGCCTCGGGCACGAGGATGCCTTCGCCGGGCGACAGCATCGCCCTCACAGAGTCCGTGCCGGGGCGGTACCCCGGCAGAACGCCGCCTCCGGCGAAGCCCTCGCCCACGACGCCGCCCTCGGCGAAGTTGACGTGGCCAATCTTGCCGATCTTCGGAAGGTGCACGGCGCCGGCCACTGCATCCCAGGCGCCGATCAGACCGTTGATGACGTCGATGATCAGGTTGACGGCCTTCTCGATGACGTCCTTGATCTTGTCCCAGATATCGCTGGCCGTCTGCTTCAGCCAGTTCCAGGTGTCCTCCCAGGCCTTCTTGATGGTGGCGCTGGCCGTGTCCCAGATCTTCTTGACGTTGTCGACGAACTTCTGCCAGGTGTCCTTCAGCCAGTCCCAGATCTTCTGAGCGGTGTCCTTGATCCAGTTCCAGACCGTCTGCCACAGGTTCTTGAAGCTCGACGAGAAGGTGTTCCACGCCGTCCTGAGCGCGACGAGCATGGCGTTCCAGGCCGTCTTCAGCCAGTTCCAGATGGTGTTGGCTGTGGTCTTGATCCAGTTCCAGACTGCCTGCCACGCCGCCTTGAGGGCGTTGGACACCGTCGTCCAGGCGGTCTTGATCGCGTTGAGTACTGCCTGCCAGGCGGTCTTCAGCGCGTTCCACACCGTGGTGGCAGCCGTCTTTATCGCGTTCCAGGTGGCCTGCCACGCCGCCTTCAGGGCGTTCCCGACGGTCGTCCAGGCGGTGCGGAGCGCGTTGACCACCGAGTTCCAGGCGGTCTTGAGGGCGTTCCAGACCGCGGTTGCGGCAGTCTTCAGAGCGTTCCAGACGGCATTCCATGCTGTACGCAGCGCGTTGCCTACCGTCGTCCAGGCCGTCTGAAGTGCGTGAACGACCGCGTTCCAGGCCGTCTTCAGCGCGTTCCACACCGCGGTTGCGGCGGTCTTGAGGGCGTTCCAGACGGCATTCCAGGCTGCCTTCAGGGCGCCGGAGGTGGCGTTCCAGGCAGTGGTGAGCGCGGAGACGACCGCGTGCCAGGCCGTCTTGATCGCATTCCAGACGGCGACGCCGGCGGTCTTGAGCGCGTTCCACACCGCGTTCCAGGCGGTGACCAAGGCGCCGGACACGGCGTCCCAAGCCGTCTTGAGCGCGTTGACGGTGGCGTGCCAAGCCGTCTGCATCCACTGCCACACCTGGGCGGCGATCTGCTTGATGAAGCCCCACACTGTCGACCAGTGCGTGACCAGCTCGTAGATGGCGAAGCCGATCGCGGCGACCGCGATGACGATCAGCGCCATGATGCCGAGGGCTGGCAGGACGGCGACGTCGAAGGCGACCATCGTGGCGATGAGGACTGTCTGCGCCGCATCCCACAGGGCGATGCCGACGGCGACCGCCTTCGTGCCGATGGCGAATGCCGCCGACACGATCGAGGCCGCCTGAACGGCGGTCCGGAACGCGACGAAGGCTACCGCCATCGCCTGGATCACTCCTGGCGGCAGCGCCGCAACGATCTGGAGCAGGGCCGTGGCGACCTTCAGAGACGGCTCCCCGAGGCCCTCCATGGCCTTGCCGACGGTTTTGAGGGCGTCGCCCAGGGCGCTGAAGAACTGGTGCACGGGCCCCGCGTTGGCGGTGACGTAGGTGACGAAGCGCTGGAACCCGCCGCCGTCGGCCCACTTCCTCAGCTCATCGGCGCCGTTCTTCAGCATGGTCAGCATCCGCTGGCCGGGGGGCAGGAACGCCTTGAAGGCGTCCCCCAGCACCCGTCCGACGTCCTTGCCGATGGCCACCAGTTTCTCGATCGCTGGCACCGCCGACGCCTTGATCAGGTCGATGTAGTTCTTGAAGCTGCTCGACTTGGTCCAGTTCTCGAAGTCCTTGGACACCTGGAGGACAGCAGGGTGAATCGCGTCGACGATCGGCTTGAGTTGACCGATGACGTTCGTTAGTCCCTGGACGCCATTAGTGGCGACTTGCAGGGTTTCGCTCCTGGTGCCGTCGATGAATTTCTTGTAAGCGGCCGTCATGTTGTCGTACGCCTTGACGAACGGCTTCTCTGAATCGTAGAGATCTTCCTGCGCCGCCCTGGCGGCCAAAGCAGAACTGGCGGCGTCAGTAAGCGCCTTACCGTACACGCCGAGTGCGACGCCTGCGACGGTGGCCATAGTGGAAACACCCGCGCCAGCGGAGATCGCCGCAGCACCGATCGGGATCAGGGCGGGGCCGAACGCGGTCGCAGCCTGAGCGGCCAGGGCAATGCGACCGGACCACGAGTTCAGGTTGTTTGTGTTCCGCCGTGTCGAGTTGTCGAAGTCGTCGATATCCCGTCGAGCCTGACGAAGGCCACCACCGTCATACCTGGAGAAAATCTGAATCGTCAGGCTGGTGATGGTGGCCATCTGCCGTCCTTTCCGCTATTCAGTTGTTAGAAGTGCGTGGTCGGCTTCCGATCGCCGCCGTTGCACCGGCAGTCCGGTGGGCAGGTCCCCTCGGTCGGGGGAATCCATTCCTCGCTGAAGTCCAGCTCCTTATCCGCCTGCTCGGCCTTCCGGTCTGTCGGGCGCGGGAACCTCGCAGGCTTCGGGACCGGCCCCTCGGGCTTGTCCTCATTGGTGAAGTTCGCCTGACTGATCAAGTAAGCGATGAGCTGTAGCTGCTCATGGATACTCGAAAGAGCCTCCTGCTGAGACTGCCAGCCCCCGACGGGCCCGTTGGTCTGCTCGAAAGCAATCCAACGGGCATACTCCGCGGAATCCATCTCGGTCATCATCTGCTTGACCGTCATGCCGAGAGCTACCGCTAGTCGGTGCTGGAATCCGAGCCGGTAGTCTCGTCGAAATCCTCGGCCAGCTCCTCGATGTCGGCCTCGGTGAAGCCGTTGATCTCCTGGCACTTCTGGAACAGGAAGTCGAGCGCCTTAGCGGACTTCTGGCCGAGCCGGGCAACGTCGCCGGACTGGAAGACCAGCTCGCCTTCCTTGTTGACGACGCAGCGGCTGACCAGACGGGCGCGGAGGTTGGCGATGTTCGGGCGCTGCTGACCCTTGCGCATGTCGACGGTGGAGGCCTCGAACGAGTCGCGCTCTGCGGCGCTCATGACCCGGAGGCGGACCTTGCGGTTGTTCCATGCAGGGACGGCGACGACGACGGTCTCGCGGTCGTCGATCGACCAGAGGTCGAACGGGTCGTCGATGAAGTCGTCCTCAGCGGCAGGGGTGTTCTCGGTGCTCATATTCAGTTGTCCTCGCTCTTGCGGGTTTTGCGGGTTCAAAGGATCGGACGGGGGCACCCGCGAACACCCCGCCCGATCCAGTCATTTGTCAGGCGATGTTATGCGCCTGCTTTTCGAGGGTTTCGAAGAGGCGTCGCTCGAACTCGTTCTCCGCGTTCTCGAACGTCTCCTTGAACCAGGAGCCACCCATGTTTCGGAACCAGTGATGCCGGTTACCGAACAGGGGGTGCTTCCATCCCTCGGGGCGGTCGAAGGCCATCGGAATGTTCCGCTTCTGCGGATCGGCTATTCCGGCGGTGATCCTCACGTCGGAACCGTCGGCGGAGACCTCAACGCCCTGCGCTACCTGTTCACGCAGGCCAGTGTGCTTCGAGCCGTGAGTCGGGAAGGCGCGGATCTTGTTCCGCGCCTCCTCCGCCTTACGGTCGGCGATGTCCTTGATGTCCTTCTTGATCTCTTCCGGCAGCTCGACTTCAGCCCTGAGCAGCTTCGCTACAAGCACTTTCCACTCAGGGCCGAAGACGATGACCTCCTCGGCCATCTGTTACGAGGTGGCGCGAGCGATCCCGGAGCGCTGCGCGTGGATCTTGACCTTGGTGTCCGACAGCTCGCCGACCTTGCCGGAGACCGGCTGGTAGTCGAGCAGGATGCAGGTCGCGCTGTACTCGGGGTTGTTCGCGGAGATCGCCGCCGACGTGGGACGGACCTTCACGACGAACTCCGTCTCCAGGTCCCACAGGGGGAACAGGACGGAGTCGACGGCGCCAGCCGCGTAGTCCTGCTGGAACGTGATCGTGAACATGTCGTCCTTGAGGCCGGCTGCGCGCTCGCGGCCGTCACCACCGAAGTTCGTGGTGTTGATTTCGTCCTTCTTCAGTTCCACCTCGACCGAGGAAACGTGCGACGAGAAGTTCGTGCCGTCGACCTCGATGAAGCAGTCCCGGAGAACAAGCTTCGCCATCTTAGGCTTTGCCTTTCTTCAGTTGTTATTCAGTTGTTGAGCTGGGCTGCTTTTGAGGTCAGCCGACCTGGACGACGGCAACCTTGAGGGTTGCGCCAGAGTTCGTCGCAGTGATGGTGCAGCGGCCGACGCCGGCCGTAGCCGAGTCGACGTACTCCTTGCGGAGCGGGATCCAGACCTCGCCGGTCGTTGCCGGAACGGTGATCGCCGGGTCGGGCTCCGGCTGACCGTAGGAGGTGCTACCGGGGACGGCGATCGTCACGACCGCGGCAGACCCACCGGTGTTCTTGTAGACGACGAAGGTGTTCTTGCCGTTGCCGCACTCGGCGGTGTCACTGGCGGAGGAGTTGCCGAACGTCGGCGCCGTGCCGGCGTCAACGACCTTCTGGGTGGCGAGGGCAGCCATGAGGGGCGGCTTCCTTTCTTAGACCTGAGACCCATCCGTGTGGATCTCGACTTTCAGAACCGCGCCGACATGGCGCGTCTTGGCGGTCTCGAAACCGCCGCCATAGCCCTTCACGCCCCGCACAAAGCAGGTGGTGTCGTCCAGGCCGAGGGAGTAGTTGTTCTCGATCGCAGTTCGGACCGAGCTGGGGCCCACGCCCGTCGCAAAGTCGTCCAGGAACTCGGCCGCGTCCTCAGTCGTAGGCCGCTGAACGATCAGGAACAGGTCGAACATCCAGACGTCGTCCCCGCGGCTCAGCGCGCCCGCGAAGTTCGCACTGTCCGGACGGATGATCACCGCCGGGAACTGCAACAGGTCCGGGATGTTCTGGTACACGTAGACCTCGTCCGCGACGTTCTCCTCGATCACGTCAGCGAGGGCCTGCCGGATCTTCCCCAGGCTGCTCATCAGGCGACCAGGAGGCGGTTGCGGGCGTACCGGGACAGCTTCAGCCGAGCCTGCGTACCAAGCCCGGAGACCGGGCCAGAGGGGCGCAGCGTGACGCCGTACTGGTCGGACATGACGCCGTAAGGGGAGTCCTTCATCTGGAAGGTGTCTGCGGTGAGCATCCGGCAGGCCTGCCGGATGTCCGCCGGCACCTCGGCCCAGCCCCACTTCGCGGTGACCCGGAAGCGGGCCTGCCTGCCGTAGCAGGATCCGTAGGTGGGCCACTGGATGATCCGGATCATCCAGTAAGGCCAGCCGGGCACCCCGTCCACGACGCCGTTGAACGGCGACACCTCGTAGTGGGTGTCGTCGAGCGTCGTCCAGTTCCCGACGCCGGTCGGGTCGTACTCAACGATGAGACCGGCCAGGTCGTAGAAGTCGTCGACCAGGATCCGGTTGCCCCGCAGGCTGGTCGCCGGATACAGCCGGGCGGTCGCGGTGTCGGCCTTGTTGAACTGCCGGTTGCAGATGCGCTCGATTTCCCTACTTGCCGAGGCGATCGCATCCGTGAGGTTGTCGTCGTTGTCGAGCTTCGTCGACTTGACGTGCAAGTAGTCCTTGATCTCGGGGAGTTCAAGGTAGGGGTCGCCGAGCGCCATCTGATCCCTCCCAAGGGGAGAGCCCCCCGCCGCAGGGCGGAGGGCTCAGCTAGTGGATGGATCAGGTCTGCTTGACGACCAGGCGCTTGAAGGCGGCCGGGAGGATGATCTTCGAGTTGTTCATCCAGTACGTGTAGACACCACGCTGGCCGGTCGGGAAGCCGGAGCCGTTCACGACGGTCGGGACCATCTCGGTGGACATGCCGATGCGGTCGACGATCATGAACTTCTTGAAGTCGCCGTAGATCATCAGGGTGTCGCCACCGTCGCCGTGAGTACCCGCGTACGCCTTCGCGGCGGCCAGGGTGGGCAGACCCGTGACACGGGCCAGCGGCTGGTCCAGCAGCCGACGGGGGTTCCCGTCCTGGAGGCTCTGAACGATGACGTTGTTCAGAGAGCCCGGCGTGGAGCCGGCGTTGTCCGTCGGGAACTGCCGGATCGCGTTGATGACCGTCTTGTGCGCGGCGTACGACGCGTTGCCCTCCCAGCGGGCGTCCAGCGCCTCTTCCAGGGCGTACAGGTCAGCCAGGGTGAAGGTGTCCACCGCGGCGCAGGTGACGTCCTGGCCGGCGCCCGAGAGGCCAGCGTTGAGACCCTGCGGGGGAGTGTTGTCGGTGATGCCGTCGCCGGTGCCCGACCAGAAGGACTCCTCCTCGCGCGCCTTCGCGTCCATCAGCATCTTCGTGATCTCGGTGCGGAGGGCGCTCCAGCTCAGGTCGATCTCCAGGGAGAAGACCGTGTAGCCCTGGACTCGGTTCGTCCGGACCTTGGGCTGGGCCAGGGTGAAGTTCGACGCCGTGGCGGCCATGGCCTCACCGGCACGGGCGACCGTGGTGCCCGCAGAGGTGACGACCTGGTACTCCTTGCCGACGATCGTCTTGACGTCAGCGAGCTGGCGGATCGGGTTGATCACGCCGGAGGAGGTGAGGATTACGCTCGGGTCGAGCTGGAACGGCACGGCGTAGCCGCCGTTCGCGTCGCCGCCGAGGGACTGGGCGGCACGGATGAGGGCCTGGCGCTCCTCCGTGGTGCAGAAGGCGTCGGTGCCGTGGCGCAGCACCTTCACGTACGCGCTCTCGTACTCCTTGGAGCCGGTGAGCAGCATGCGCTTGGCCAGCTCGCGGTTGGAGGTGTCGACGGTGTCGAGCAGCTCCTCCGCGCGCTCCTGGGCCGCAGCCGCGTCCGAGACGCCGTACTTGTTGCGCTCGATGGCACGCTTCGCGTTGTCGGTGCAGCGCTCCAGGAAGTCGTCGCCGGAGTAGCTCATCTTGCGGATCTCGGAGAGGTCGAAGACCTCGTCGTCCGTCTTCTTCTTGATGAACGCGGGGGCGCCGGTGTCGGAGCCGCGCTCAGAGTTGCCGGGGGTGGCGGCCAGCTCGGCGACCATCGCGATGCGGGCCTCGGCGCGCTCGATGTCCTTCAGCAGGGTGGAACGCTCGTCGGCGAGGGTGTCCCACTCGGCCTGGCGCTCCTCGTCGAGGGCGGCGTCGCCGGCCTCCTCGTGCATGGACCGCAGGGAGGTCTTGACCTCTTCCAGGCGGGCACGCATCTCTTCGAGAGTCTTCACTGTCTTCCTTATTCAGTTGTTGTGCTGTTGTGTGTTTTCGCTACAGAAGCTCGTTGAGCGCCAACCAGCGCTCCCGTGCGTTCTGGGACATGCCTGTCGAGGTGCCCGCCTGGGCGGCGTCGTCAGGTACTGCTTCGCGCGACTCGTCGGCGTCCTCGGCCCCGTCGGGCTGCTCGGAGGTGACGGCCTCGCTGGTCCGCTCCCCGTCGGGGGCGGAAGTCTCTTCGGGTAGGCCGCGCACCCATGCGACGACCTCTTCGGGGGTAAGGCCCCGGTCGGCCAGCAGCTCGGCGGCGGACCGCACGCCGACGCTGGTCTGGGGGTATGCAGGGAAGACGACCGGGCCGGCCTCCATCAGCTTGACCTCGGTGATCGTCCGCTGAAGCGGTCCCCGCTGGTCGCCGTTCACGTCACGGCCGTCGCCCCACAGCAGGTCCTGAAGCTCGCGCTTCGAGGAGATCTCCTTGCCGTCCTTGTCTGCCCAGGATTCCCGGACGACGCCGAACTTGAAGGACATGCCGGAGACGGCGCCGGAGCGGATGGCCTCGGCGATCGGGGCGGCGTGGTCGAAGAGGTCGCCCTCGACGTACAGGCCGCGTTCGTCCTCGCGGATGTCGGTGAAGTTGCCGATCGGCAGCGAGCCGAAGCGGCTGTCGCGGCCGTGATCGAACTGCATGACCGGCTTCCGCTCGGCCAGCGTCTTCTTGAAGGCGCCGGGGGCGATCCGCTCGTTGAACTCGCCCTCCCAGGATCGGATGGGCGTGTCCTGGTTGAAGACCGCGGCGTAGCCGGACAGCTTGCGGCCGGCGGTCCCTTCCGCGCGCTCTTCCAGCGTGAAGTCGACCGTCCTGGACAGGAAGCCGTCGAGTGGATTCTTCTTCGTCATCGCATGACCTCCCTTACGTGGTCGGCTTCTTCGGCGCGGCCTTCTTCGCGGCAGCGGCCTTCTGCTGGTTCTGGAGAGGGGTGGGCTTCGCCCCCGAGGCGCCGCCAGCGGGCTTGCCGTTCTGGCCGCCGGCCGGCCGACCCTTCGCGAGGTTCGGCGGCGTGTTCGGGTTCTGCTTCTTCGGGTTTCCGGCCGCGTCCGTGCCCGCCTGGCCGTACCCCGGCTGGTCTGGGATCGGAGGCTGGAGCTGGACGCTGAACAGGCCGGTGTGCTTGAGAAGGGTGATGTCTTCCTTCGCCATCGCCTCGATGATCGATTCGGGCGTGTAGCCGTCCTGGATCCACTTCGTCATCGCCGACGCCTTCTCGTTCATGATCTTGATGCGAGTCGTGGCGTCGTCCTGGAGGAACGCAATGTCCCTGTCGTCGTACCAAAGCCGACACCCTGACGGGACCTTGATCAGCACGCTGTAAGCGTCGGCGATCGTCCGCCACATAGGCCGCATACGCATGTCCGCGAACGCCTCACGAGCGCTCTTGAAGTTGCCCGCGTTCAGCGACGAGCCCTGCATACCCTCGGACAGGCCGACCACGACGGGATGCACACCCGCCGCCGCGGCGATACGTGTCTCGCCGGCGCCCTGCGTCTTCTTGAAGTCGAGCTGCGCGAAGTCGTGGGTCAAGGGGGTGACGTCGGCGCCGCCGCCCAGGTAGAGCGTCTTGTAGGCGTTGTCGATGCCGGTGTGCGACTCGTCCATCGCGGTGATGAACTCGCGGAACTGATCGGCTGTGACCGTCTCCTTGAAGGCGATGGCCATGTTCGGCGTAGCGGAGTTCTCGTAGAACTTCTGCTTGTGCTTGGTCGCGGCGCCGTCCGCCTGGATCTCCCGGATGACCGGGGTGATCCACGAGATGCCGCGGTACTGCGCCTCAGGGTCGGGGACGGGCGCCCAGTGCGCCACCTTCCCGTTCTCGCCCGTGACCGGGTAGATCGTCCAGTTCTTCGGGTCCTGGGTGCCGCCTGGCTTGTAGACGTAGCCGACTACGTCGGACTGCGCGGCGAGCGCCGGATCTTTCGACAGAATGATCTCGACCCAGTCGGGCCGCAGACGGCGCAGCCGGTTGCCCTCGCGGACCACGTAGTGGTTGCCGGCCATGTCGACGTCCTGGATGGCGCGGGCCAGCAGATCGCCCGTCGTGCCGTTCGGCCAGGGGTGCTCCAGGATGTTCAGGTCCGGGTTGGAGAACAGGTTCTGCTGCGGCCGGCCGCCCTTCAGGGGCTGGAACTGGAAGCGGGCCTCGCAGAAGACCATCTGGCGGGCGGTGCAGCAGGCGTACACGATCGCGTTGCTCTTGAACGCGCCCTGCACGTAGCCCTGGAAGTCGTTGGGGACCGTCTCGCGGCTGCCGGTGAGGCCGGACGCGATCTGGAGCGGATAGTTGACCCCGTTGAAGTTGAAGTACTGGGCCCACTGGTCCATCGAGAGGCTCAGGTCGAGGCGTTCTTCCTTCTTGCGACCGAATATGGTCGACCAGAGGTTAGGCATCGCCTTCGCCTCCCTTCTTCTCTATCTCGATGAACGTCAGGCCGAGGACGCCCAGGAGGGCGCCGCCGTAGAGTCCGTATGGGCCGAATTGCCAGACGGCTCCGGCTGTCGCCATGAGCAGGAAGAGGAGCAGCGCGAAAAGCGCCCCAATCCTCGTCACATCTACCTCCTGAAAACCCACGGGGCGGACGCAGGCTGCTCGTTATTCAGCTTGCGGTATCCCCATGCGGCGATCGTGGCGCTCACAAGAGGGGAGATATCGGATCGGGCGTTCTTCTTGTCCCAGGCCCATTTCTCGGCCAAATCCCGCTTATCGGCGGCGGCCACAGCCTGGGAAAGTCCCGTCTGGCCGATATGAGCGATCTTTCGGACCTCGCCCCTGCGCGGAACAAGCCCGACATGGAATTCGCCGCACGCGACGGCGTACTCGTTCGTATTCGGCGAAAGGACCGTGATGCCGAAACCCTCCAGCTCCTCGATAAAGGAGGAGGCCTGGCCCTTGTTGTCGATGACGACGGCGTTCGGTTTCAGGGCCGCCCACAGCTCGCGGATCCGGGATGTCACCCAGTCGGTGCCCTGCCGGTAGTCCTCCGGGTAGGGGCCCTCGCCGCGGCCGGTGATCTCGACGTGGATCAGGCCCTCGTCGTTGATGCCGGCGGCCGTGATGCACGACCACTTCCGGTCCGGAGACACGTCGACCGCGAGCGTCCAGATGTTCTTCTTGCCGCCCATGAGGATCTGCGACTCGGGATCCTCGGCGGCCTGCCACGAGGCCTCGTCGATGATCGCCCAGGCGTCGCCCTCGACTGGCCAGCGGCCGACCGACAGACGCTCGACCTTGAAGGCCTCCTCCGACATGGCCCGCAGCTCGTTAGCGACGGTGTCGCGCGAGATCCGGATGCCGTAGCCCGGGTTCGCCTTCGCCCACACCTCTTCGTCGTCGAGCTGGTCGTGCTCGTCGCAGTTGGCCAGGCAGAAGTCGGTGCAGGCGTCCGCCGACCACTCCGCGAAGAACAGGTACGGGTCCATGTCGCCGGTGGCCAGCGCGTTCAGGGCCCGGTTGCGGACGCGGCCGAACTCGAAGGCGTCCTCCAGGCCGGCCGAGCCGGTGTACCAGATCTGAGGATTAGGCTGCGCCGACAGCGTCGGACGCAGGGCCATCATTGATTCCTCGTCGAGGAACATGGCCTCATCCAGCACGACGAGTTGAGGGCTGAACCCTCGACCAAGCTTCTTTGTCCTGGTCTTGAAGAGGAGGCGAGCGCCGTTCTTCAGCTCGATGCGCTCCTTGCCGTTCGCCTCGTACGCGCCCTTCAGCTCCTTGTTCAGGAGGGGCGTGTCCTGGATCAGGGAGGCGATCCGGCGGAAGTGCTCGCCCGACGTCGCGAAGTCCTGGGCGGAGTGAATGATGGTCTTCTCACCGAAAAGGAAGAGGCCCGCCAGTTGGCGAGCCTCCAGGATTGATCCCTTGCCGTTTTGTCGGGCGACGACCAGGCCGACGTCCCTCGCGGCCCACATCCGTTCCCATTCCTTCGTGAACGGGTTCAGGTAGGTTTCCAGCCGCTGCGCGCAGGCCTGTTCCAGCACCCACGCCTGCCACGGGTCCAGCTCCAGGCCGGCCAGGGACGCCAGTTCTACAGCCTCACGGCCCAGGGTTGAGACGGCCGTAGGGGGCTCGTGGCAGATCCGGGGCCTTTGGTGCCCGAGCGAGCTTGGACTTCCGAAGCTTCTCAAGGTCGTCCACCTCGCCCTCTGCGTTCGGATCGGGTATCGCCTCGATGTCCTCGATCAGCTTCTGGAGCCGCAGGACGAGGGCGGACAGCTCACCGGTGCGCATCTGCGACATGAAGCAGGTCTTGCACCGGTTGCCTTCAAGTTCGTGCGCGACGAAGTCACGCATCGCGATGAGGGAGTCGCGGGTGTTGCCCTTCCGCACGACCTCTTCGAGGTTTTCGCGCGGGGCGAAGTACTCCATCTCGTCGCTCACCGATCGGTCACCACGATCTGAAAGGACCGCTCGTCGGTCCGGCCGCCGGCCGTCGTGATGTGGCAGGTGACGTCGTAGACCCGGCCAGCGGTGCCGCCAGAGAGCCACACGGTCACCTTGTCGGCGCCGAGGACCGAGCTGTCCACGGTGATTCCGGTGGTGGCGGTCACAGACTTCGATACGAGCGTGTCCCCGGTGGCCAGCCACTTGGACCAGTTCACCTCATAGTCCAGGACCGCACTCGGATCCTTGTACCACTTCTTCACGCCTCCACCTCCAACACCCTTATCTCTCGGGGGAGTTCGTAGACCCTGTGCTCCTCGACATCGAAAGAGCGGACCTCCCGGGACACCCGGTCGATCCGTTCTTCCTCGTCAAGAAGCCAGACACGGGACTCGCTCACACGTAGACCCTTCTGTCTGGCGGTGTGTTCTCGTTGAGCCGCGCCCTCGCCGCAAAGGCGACCGCCGCAGCCGACGTCCCGCCGGCCGGAATCTCGCCGCTCGTGATCACCTCAGGCTGGAAGGCCGCCACCGACACCACGCCGCCACCCGCGCCCGCACTGGACGAGGACGACACCCCGGCGTCGAAGGCGACAGCCGCCGCATCGACGATCTCGGCCGCCTGCTCCAAGACCGGCTTCACATCCGGCACCTGCGCAGTCGCCGCAGCGTGACCCGCGGTGAAGCCGATCCGGACCGTCGCTCCGAACGCGCTCGCGCCCGAGCCGGACTGGCCAGCAGGGGCATCCGTGGCCGCCACCGTGTCCGCCGTCGCCGGCTGACCCGCAGCAGCCGCTGCCGCCGACCCCGAGCCCGGCCGGATCGACACCGAAGCCGCGTACGCGGTCGCCCCCGCCGCCGACTGGCCAGCCGAGGCATCGGTGCTCGCCACCGTGTCCGCCGAAGCGGCAATGGCGACCGAGGTCGCCGCCGGGGAGCCAGCGTGAGGCCCGACCAGGACTGTCGCGTCGTAGGCCGTGGCCCCGTCCGCTGCACTGCCGGCCGAGACCGTCTTGACGGTCGACGCCGTAGCGCCGAAGGCCGCCGCCGAGACTGACGTCGCGCCCGAGCCCGCCGTCAGCGACACCGACGGGGAACCCGCCGAGGCCGAGGCCTCGGTGTCCGGGGCGTGCGCGCCCGACGCCGACGACACCGAAGGCCCGAAAGCTGCCGCCGTCGCCGAAGCCGAACCCGCCTGGGCGCGCAGGGCCGCCGTCGGCGCCTGCGCCGAGCCGGTAGCCCCAGCCGCCCCCGCCACCAGGCGGGCACTCGGCCCGGAAGTCGTCGCCGAAGCCGCTGCCGAGCCCGCAGGCGCGCCGACCTTGGCCGAGGAGCCGTTCGCGCCCGCCGTAGCCGCCGCATGGCCGGCCGGGGCGAACGACGCCAACGAGTCACTGGCCCCGAGGGCTGTAGCCGTCGCCGAAGCCGTCCCGGCGTTCGCCCGCAGCGCTGCCGTCGGCTGCTGGACCGCCGCCGACGCCGACGAGATGTCCGCCGGGCCGATCGTGTCGTCCAGGTCCGCCGCCGGATCCTGCGCCGCCGCGGACACCGAAGACGATCCAGCGGTCGGCTTCACCAGGGCCGCGGGCCCGTTCGAGGCGGCCGAGGCCGCGGCATGACCCGCCGGGGCGCTCGTCGTCGAGAACGAGGACACAGTGGCGCCGTTGGCCACCGACGTGGCCGAGGTCGTTCCCGCAGGGACGGCCGGGAGAGCCGCGCCGGCGTTCGCGGAGCTGCTGGCCGCCGCCTGGCCCGCACCCGACCGGATCGCCGAGCCGGGACCGTTCGCGGCAGCCGTCACCGCACCCGCGCCGGCCGCAGGGCCGACCAGGACCGTCGGACTGAACGCGACAGCGGACTCCGCCGTCTGGTCGGCCGGGCCGATCGTGTCGTCGAGATCCGCAGTCGGAGCCTGCGCCGAGACCGTCGCCGCCACAGAGCCCGCAGGGACACCCAGGAGCACCTGAGGACCATTCGCAGCACTCGTGGCCACCGCCTGGCCGGCACCGGGCCTCACCGTGCTGGCGACGCCGTTCGCCGAAGCCGTCGCCGAAGCCGAACCAGCCGGGGCGCCGACACGCGCCGCCGAAGCGTTCGCCGCAGCCGAAACCGACGCCAGCTCGGCCAGGCCGAGGGTGTCGTCAAGGTCAGCCGACGGAGCCTGGGCCGCCGCCGTGACCGAAGCCGACCCGGCAGCCGGCCCGACGAGACCCGTCGGGCTGTTCGCTGCCGCCGTCGCCGAAGCGAGGCCCGCAGGGGCACTCGCCCCGCTGCTCACCGTCACCGTGGCGCTGTTCGCGACCGCCGAAGCCGCCGCACTGCCCGCCTGCCCGCCAAGGAGCCCGCTGGGGGACTGGGAACCGGCCGTGGCCGCCGCCGAGCCCGCATTCGTCGCCAGGGTGGCCGTCGGAGCGTTCGTCGAGGCCGTCGCCGCAGCCGAACCGGCGGCAGGCTTCACGGAAGCCGTCGGCGCCTGGGCGGCGGCGGTGATCGCCGCGGTCTGCCCGCCGGCCATGCCCATGTTGAGGTTGTCGATGATGAACGAGGGTGGAGTCGTCTCCGTGCCGAAGTAGCCGGAGAGCAGACGCATCTGGACTCGGCTGACGTCCAAGGTGGTGCTGTGGCTGGCGCCGAACTGTGTCCAGTGGGCTCCGTCGAGGCTCGTCCAGAACGAGATGTAGCTCGTACTGCTGATGGTGTCCTGCTGGATTCGCCACCAGGCATAGTTCGAGCTGAAGGTGGATCCGTCGATCTCCCAGTTCGTGGTGACGCCGGCCTTGATCTCGCGGCCGTACATCGTGTTGGCGTTGATCAGGCCGAACTCGATGTAGTTACTGGAGTCGATGTACACCTGCATGATCGCCTGGCGGCCACCGTTGCCACCGTTCGGGACCTGTGCGGCCTGGAGGCTGTACGTCGAGTCCGTCAGGTCGTACAGCGTGCTGCTGTAGAGGATGTCGTAGGTGCTGGTGCAGTGCAGGTTGAGCTGGCCGGACACGACGGACGGGGAGCCGAAGTTCGAGTCCCAGGTGACGGTGTCGAGCGAGGTGAAGGCATCCGACTTGCTGTTGATCTTCACAGGGGCCGGACGCAGGAACATCAAATAGCGACCCTCGGTCGCACTCGTCGCGTTGTTCCTCGTCGCCGACGCCGACTGCGACCCAGAGGCCACGTTCGCCATCTCGGCGATCTCCAAGCCCAGCCGGGTGGCCGTGGTGCCCGAGGTGCCGGTGGCCCCGACCCGGTCCTGGATCTCGGTGTAGCCGGTGGGTGCGGTCCAGGTGACATCCGTCGCGGTAGTGCTGGTGAAGCGACCCACGAAGGCAGCGAACGCCCAGGACAGTGCGCCCTGCGTGTTGCTGACCGAGGGGGTCGCGGCGGCGGCCGTGGTGTCCGCTGCGGCGACGGAGGGCGCGGCGTCCACGACCGGGGTCGTCTGGTCGACGCCTGTGTAGGCGACGATATCGACCGCGCAGGCTGCGCCCGTGGTCCAGGTGATCGAGCGGTCCGTCTGGGCGCCGGTGAAGAAGCCGGTCCAGATCGCGAAGCCCAGCGTTGACTGTGAGGTGTCCTCGCGCAACTTGGTGAAGCCGGAGCCGGACAGCGTCATCGCGGAATTGCCGGACTTGGCGGCGACGACGATGACGTAGCTGTTGGCCGGCAGTGTGCCCAGGGCGGACAGTGCTGCCGTCTGAGAGGTAACAGAAGACGTCGAGCCACCGGATGTGGAGGCGAACCGAGAGATAGTCACCGATCCGCCTCCCCGGTCAGGTCACGTCAGGAGCAGGTGATGCGGAAAATTCCGTTCGAGTGCCACACGATCGTGAAGCTGCCCGCCGTCACCGACTGCGCGCCACCGAAGTAGTGGAAAGACACGCCCTGGTCGGCGACCGAGCCGCCGGAGATGGTGTCGTCGTAGACGAGGCATCCGTAGACGTTGGCCAGGGTCGTGGAGGCGCCGGCCTGCGGGGTGTCGGCCGCGTCGAACATCATCACGCCGGAAGAGGGCGTGGTGAACGTTTTCGACGTCAGCGGCTCGCCATTGTTGTTCCAGTTGGTGCCGTCGGACACCTGGTTCGCGGCCACCCACGCCGAGGAGGCGGCGCCGTTGCCGGTAAGGCTGACCGCGGCGTCCTTGTCGGGGGTGCCGGTGTTGTTGAAGAGAGCGGCCTTGACCGTGTCGGAATCCAGACCGGTGTAACCCGTCCCGGAGACCTGGTTGATCATCACCGGCCACTCGCGGAACATGGAACTTGCGGACCATGCCATGGTGTTGCTCCTTATTCAGTTGTGCGCGGTGGCTTAGACCGCTCCTCCTGTGTTGTCGACACAGGGCGCGAAGACGGCGCAGTCGGTCCCGTCCTCCCGTGTCGTCTGGATGGCCGAGACCGGCCTGTTGTCGCCGTCGTAGGTGACAACCTCTTCGCCGACGTAGTCTTCGCGCTCGATGGCCTCGACCTTGCACTTGGTGCCGGCCGGTACGTAGGGCGCCGTCAGGCCCTTCAACCCCGGGCACGCATGGAAGCGTGTGTGGGGCCGGGATTCGTGGGTGACCTCCGTGCGGTCACAGTTCGGGCACTCCCAGCGCTGCTCGGGCGGCTGGAGTATCGGGATCGCGGGCAACCTAGGTTCCTATCGGTCGCGGGTTGACGCCCAGGCTCGACTGGGGCGGGTGGGAAGCTGAAGTCACCGCGTTCTGCGGCGGATTGACCTTCTTCGGGCCGGAGAAGCCGACGTTGTTCGCCACCGCCGTCGCTGCACCGTGGCCGGCGACGATGCCCTTGATCGCGGTCGGGCTGAACGCCTGGGCCATCGCGCCGGACGCGCCACCGAACTCGTTCTGGTAGCGGGCCTGGCCGGACGGGAACTGGGACAGAACGCCCGAGCCCCAGTCGAAGTTGAAGTAGGACTGGTAGTAGACGTTGTTGTCGCGGAAGTACGCGGCCATCTGCGAGATGAAGTAGGGGTCATCTCCGCCGCCCGCATAGCTGTCGCCGGGCTTGTACAGACCCCACTCGGCGCAGACGTTCTGCTTGCCCTTCGAGGCTACGAACGCGACGTGATCGTTGAGGCCCATCGTCTGGGTCGTGATCCACGTCCACCGGTCGACCGCCGAGATGGAGGTGTCCATCCACTTCACGTCGTACACGTTCATGCCGATGTAGTCGACGTACGAGTTGCCCGGGTAGTAGTCCGCGAACGCCGTCAGCGTATGGCCGCTGATCAGGCCGAGCGCGCTTTCGAGCTGGAACTTGAACGCCTGGCCGGAGATCCCTCGCAGTAGCGTCACGATGTGCTGGAACGCCGAGACGTAGCCGGACGGGTTGTCGCAGGCCTGCCACGGGCCGATGCCGGTGTTGTTCGGCTCCCAGCCCAGCATGATGATCGCGTCCGGGTGGCCGGCGGCGACGAGCGCGTTACCGGCGTTCGTGAAGTAGGTGTCGTACGTCCCAGCGACCACCCCGGAGAAGTCCCCGGGATTCGCATCGGTGAGGACCGGGATGCCGTACACGAACTTGCTGCCCGGCCTGGCGTTCCGCCACGTCTTCCACGGGTCGAGCTGGTTGGTGCGCATCGTGGAGACCGTGAACTGCGACCAGGCGTCGTGCGGCAGATAGTCGGTGCCGACATCCATCGTGCGGCCGGTCAGAGACTCGTTGGCCGTGGCCACCGAGATACCGCTCGATCCGTACCCGCCGTACATGCCGATGAGCGCCTTGTTACCGCGCCCGCTATTGGCGCCGACCTTCGCCTTCGGTGCCTGGGCAGCGGCCGTCACGACCTCGTCCGGCGCGTTCGCGAGCCGGCCGATGCCCGTAACAACGGCACTCGCCGCCGCCGCTCCCGGCTTGGCCCGGGTCAGCGAGGTGACGTCAGCCGAGGCCGACGCCGCGCCCGCCGGGGCGTTAGTGGACGCCGGCGGGTTGTTGATGTTGTCGACGACCGCATCCGGCGGGGACGTCTCCGTCCCGTAGTAGCCGCAGAAGATGTGCGCGTGCAGGGCGGTCAGCGCGAGCGTCGGCGTGTGCGCCGCGCCCATCTGCGTCCAGGTGTTGCCGTTCGGGCTCACCCAGAACGAGATGTAGCTCGTCCCGCCGACCGTGTCGTGCTGGATCTTCCACCAGCGGTGATTCGTCGCGTTGTAGGCGAGGGACTCCCACGTGGTGAGAGCCCCCGACACGGTCTGCCTGCCGTAGAGCTGGGTACCGATGTACGCCAGCTCGATCCGGTTGTTCGCGTCGATCTCGACAGCGAGGGACGTGTAGCGGCTGTTGCCCCCGCCGGTCGGGACCGACGCCATCTCGGCGATGAGGTGCGAGTCGGTCAGGTCGTACGTGGTGCTGGTGTACAGGCCCTCGTACGCGCTGACACAAGACAGGTGGATCTGCCCGGACGTGAGCGTCGGCGTGCCGTAGCTGTAGTTCCACGGCGCCGACGCCGTCGTGAACGAAGCGAAGGAGTCGACGAGCGAATCCATCTTCGCCACAGTCCATCACCCCCCAACGGTTGCGGATGCGGAGCCGGCCAGAGCGAACGCCCCGGACGGGCCGCCGGCAGTCGTGAGCGGAAGAAGCGCGACGACGATCCCGGTCCGGACCGAAGGGCTGGCCAGGGTGAACGTCGCGGAGTCGATGAACGTCGCCGGTGTACACGAAGCGGTGTACACGTAGAGGCCTCCGCCGGCACCATCGGTCGTCGCGAAGTCGGACCGCTCCTGGACGTCCGTGAGGTCGGTGTCCGAGGTGGCGAGCGTCGCCTGCCCCGACGTCGAGCTGATGCCGTGACCTCCCACGTAGATGACCATCTCGTTGGGGATGCTCGTCGACAGCGAAGGCATAGTCGCCGTTGTATCGTCCACGCTCTGGAAGATGCCGCCGTCGACGTCGATCGGACCGTCGGTGATGTCGCAGCCGCGGAAACAGTGGATGACGCCGCCGGTGTGGTCCCCGCTGTCGGCCAGGACCGGCGCGACCTCGGAGCCGGCCACCACCTTCCAGAACACCGCGATCTGGTTACCGGTCGCCGAGCTGCCCGTCACCTGAGGCGACGACGCGATCTGGGTCCAGCCCGCCGGCGTCGCGATCGTGTCGCCCTCCTCGGCAGTCACGGTCAGGAGGAAGACGTCGTTGAGCTGGTACATGCTCGGCAGCGGGATCGTCACCGACCCAGTGCCGTGAGCGAAGCCGCCCGTCGACACCCACGCGACCGCGTTGTACGCCTCGAAGTCGACCGCATGCCCCATGCTCGGCAGGACTGCCGACATCGAGCCTGAGTTCGTTGTGTACGAGATTCCGGGGAAGTCCGCGGTCAGCCTGGGCAGCGAGGCGGACAGGACCGCAGCGTTCTCCAGGCCGCAGCCGACGGATGACGTCAGCTTCGGCAGCGTCATGTCGACGGGGCCGGTGTCGCCCTGCGGGTCGAGGAAGCGGGCCACCGGTGCAGGGAGGGTCGCCTTCAGTTGGCCGTTCGGCCCGTTGAAGTTGATCACCACGCTGGAGCGGTAGATCTCCACCATGGTCTCAGCGTAGATCTTGAAGGCACGCTTCTCGTCCTCGACGACGATCACGTTGTCGCCATGCGGACGCGTCTCCACGACCAGCGCTGCGCGCAGCCCCGGCAGGGGCGCGGTCACCGAACCGATCGGGTTCACCGAGCCGGAAACGCTCGGCTGGAGCTTCGGCAAGGCCGCGGCCAGCGGGCCGCCCGTACCGTACGCCGACATCGATACCGACAGCTTCGGCAGCCCGGTGTTAAGAGTGCCCGACGGAGGGGCCGCGGTCCCCACGAACGACGACGTCACCGGGTGCGGCAAGGTGCTCGACGCCGTGCCGTAGATTTGCGGCACATCACCGGCTAGGTTCGCCGTCACCTTGGGTAGTGAAGCCGTTACAGACCCGGCCGCAGCCGCCTCCAACGTCCACGTACCGAACACGTTGTCCGTCACCGCAGACGAAGCCGTCGTCGACAAACCTGCCTTCGACCCCGAACCCGTGAAGTCGGCGTCGTCCAGACACACGATGTGCGCGTACGAGATACCCGACGAGGCGCCATTGTTGCCGTGGTCCGACAGCTCCGACGCCGTTCCCGACGACTCGGTGAACGTCACCGGCGTATCCGTCGCCACACGGCCAGACCGGGCATAGAACACCCGCCCCACCGGGGCCGACGTCGTCACCGCCGCCGTCGACTGCGTCGCTGTCGTCGTGGTGTTCGCCGTGTAGTTGCTGTTCGTGCCGACCGCCGCCGCGGTGTTCACACCCGACCAGGCCGTCAGCGTGCCCACCCAGCGCTGCGAGCCGAGGGAATTCTCGGTCCACGTGTAGTTCGCCGGCTCCGACCCCGTGGCGACCTTCGTCCACAGCGTCATCTTCATGCCGCCGCCGGACGTCGCCTCATCGGTGTTCGTCCAGCCCGACGGACCAGTCACCGAAGAACCCGAACCGATCGCCGTCACGACACACATCAGGAAGTCGCCGGCCACCACGCCCGTCGGCTTCGTCAGCGTCATCGTCGTCGAACCCGAGTTACCCGGACCGTTGACCGTAGAGCCCCGCTGGACGATCGCCATCAGTCGTCAACTCCCCTCGACGGCACAACAATCCGGCGGGACGAGTCCTCCTCCACCGTGATCACACGGACACCGAAAACCCGAGTCTCCGTAGCGATGCTCAGACCAGGCAGGATCGTCGCGTCCAGGACACCGGAAGCAGCCTCCGCGACGTTGAACGACGCTGACACCCTCGGCAGCGCCCCCGAAAGGGCGCCCGACGACGGAATCGGCTGCCCCAGACCCGCCCAGGACGACGACACCGACGGCAGCGAAGCCGAGATCACCGCATCGAAATGCGTACCGGCCTCAAAATCCGTCGACCCCACCTTCGGCAGCGTCAACACAAACGACCCCGAAGACGGAGTCGTCGCCGACTTGATCGCGATCGTCGCCTCAAGGTTGTCCGACTCCGCCTGCGAGCAGGAAATCGCCAGACCAGCCTTCGAGCCGGCCCCGGTGTAGTCCGCGGTCGCCGCATACTGCACATTCGCGTAACAGACCGAGCCACCCGAGAAGATGCCCGTGTCGACCAGCTCGGTCACGCCCGACGCCGTGAACGACGGCACCGTGGAGCCGGCGAACCGGACGGCCCGCACATACACAAGCCGGCCGTTCGCCGCAGCGACCGTGGGGGAAGGGCCGGTGTGCGGCTCCGACTGCGTACCGGTGATCGCCTGCGCGAAGTCCGTCCCCAGCGGCGTCGTCTGGTCGACGTTCGACCAGGCCGACAACGACAACACCAGCGGGGCCGCCGACGGCACACTGAACGCATACGAAGTCGGCTCGGAAGAGCCGGCGAGCTTCCAATAGACGCCCGTCGACCACGAGTTCCCGGTACTCCCCGACGCGTTCACGTAGAAGAGCTGATTCCAGCCCGAGGGCCTGGTGACCGTCTGGTTGTTGTTGGTGAAGACGGCCAGGAGCAGGTCGCCGGCCACCACCCCGGTCGGCTTCGTCGCCGAAACCGAGGTTCCGTTCGCCGATGTCGCCGATGTGGCTGTTCCGCGCAGACTGGGCATCGAATTCCCTTCCGGCGCGTACTGCCGATCAGCTCGTCGGCATGGTCACGGTGCCCGAGGTGATGGTGACGTTCACGGCCGCGGTGATCGACGTCGTGTTCAGGTTCAGCTCGGCGCCAGAAGTCGCCACAGACCCCTGAAGAACGACCGTCGTGCCGTCATTCAGAAGGATGCGGAAGAACGTCGCGGACCCCGAGTTCGAGGCCGCCACCGTGAGCGGGACACCGTTCAGGGTGAGAACGCCACCGGACGAGGCGAAAGCCGTCGAGTTGAGCGAGAACGTCGCCAGCGCGGTGTTACCGGAGAGGCTCGCCGAGGCGTTGGCCGGCGCTGTGCCGCTGTAGATGATGAGCTTCGCGGCGCCGCCGGAGTTGATGTACGTGTTGAGCGCGGACGACATCTGGTTCGCCGCCGCAGCCGTGAGAGTGGTAGCCATCTAGGTTCCCTTTCTTATCGCTGAGTGCAGCGGAGAGTGAAAGAACGGTCGTCGATACGACCGTCGGAAGTCGTGACCCGGTTGGTGACCCGGTACACCTGCCCCTCGGTGCCGCCCGAAAGCCACACCGTGGAAGTCTTCGCCGTATGCGAAAAATTCGTGACGACAATTCCCGGGTCGGTAATAAATACCGCGTCGGTAATCGTCTCGAATTCGCCCAGCCACGGCGTCCAGTCGAAGATCCAGTCCAGCGTGGCGTCCGGATCCTTTTTATGGTCCTTGAATATCGCCATCGCTATTCAGACCGCCCTTTCGGTGAATGGGAACTCACACTTTGAGGGCTCGGCCCCGCCGAAGGGGTGCCGGAGGGCCCTCGGAGGCCGGCCAGGGCGAGGCGGGCGATCTTCACGGAAGAACGACGGCCTACAAGCCTCTCACCAGCAAAAACATCGGCTGAACCTTGATCGAAACGCAGAATTTTCGATCGGGGAGAGAAATCCTCGACAGCGGGGTCGCCGGCGCGAATTCGAATTGCGCGCATACCCCTCCCCCCCCTATCCCCTTTTGCAATTCAGCGTGTATGTTGAAATGAAATGCGGGCCGCGCAATTCAAGGCCGCGCTATGGTGAATAGATGCATTCCCTCATAAAACAATTCATTGCCGCATGGTGCATTCAATTCGTGAGTGCGAGTGTGGGAGTCACATTCACGAGAGTGCATGCATGGGTGATTGCATTGAATATGCTTTGCAGGGTGGTCATTGCCATTTGCGTGAGAAGCGAGCAATTCGAGAATTAGGTTTCTTGCCTTTTCGCAAATTGCATATTCGGTGTGCAGGCATTAGGTTACCGAGGTCCTCTGCCAACCATGGTGCAAGGGCGAGGGGTATGACATGGTCAACCGTGTATGCCAGTGGGTGAGGGTGCGCTAGGTCATGGGGTATAGGTGCACCGCAGAGGTGACACACCCATGGGTACTCACGCTTGAGTTGTTCAACCATGCGTTTGTACTGTGCTGTGTTCCTACCTTGCTTTGCACTCATTGATCACTATGCATGGTGGGGTACATCCAGGGGGCGTAGTGGTGAGGGGCGCACTATGCACACTGAGAGTGCATGTGTGTATGCATAGGTGCACACACCATGGGTGCTATGCAGGGGTGCACCTAGGGGGTGCCTGTATGGGCCGAAGGTGCAGGCCCTTTTCCGCCTGGGGTTTGAATCCGAACCTGGCCGGCTGGCTTGCATTCCTGTCCGAATTGCCCCGAAAATCATGGTCTAGTTAACCCTTAACCATGGATAAATCGGACACTCCGGGCTAAACTGATAGTACGAACAAAGGAAAGGCCCCGACATACAGGGTGCGTCACCTTTTGCGCCGGTTCTATTCCGCGTGTTCGCCCAAGATCAAAGGCCACGGGCATCGGTGAAGTGTAAGGCGACTTTCGAGCCGCGCGACTAGTAACCGATCACTCCGGAACCTAGTGCAGGGGCCGCATGATCACCGAATGGCAACTCTTCGCCGAGAAGTAAGAGTCACACCGTTCCCGAGTAGCGGACAGAGGCGCTTCGAGCGTCCGCGCGAACCATCCCACCGTTGGTCACGTATCCCGGTTCGATTCCGGGCGGGAACACCACATCAGTCCAAGCTAGCGCAGTATCAGAAAGAAGATGATCAGTCATGACCATGGCTGAGTATCTGAAGTCGGCCCGCACACAGTCGCAGCGGGAGGTCAACACCCGGGGCGCCGTTCACGACTCCCACAACCTCACCCCGCGCGAATGCACCGAAATCCTCAACTCCCTTAAGGAGAAGCGGTCATGAGTGACGACGTCCCCAGCATCATTTCCGGCACGGTCACCAACCGCCGGGACGACACCAACCCTCGTAAGCGCACCCCGAATTGGCTCAAGCTCGGATACGCGTTCCTCGCCGCAGTCGTCGTCATCATCGTCGTATCGCTCGCCATGGCGCCCAGCGCTCCGGCCGGTGACTCGCTCCGCCCCTGCAAAACCGAGGACCAAACCCACTGCTACTGGGACGCCGACACCATGGGCAACGGCCAGGGTCACGACGTAGTGAGCAAGTGATGGGAACTCAGATCCGCATTCGCAAGGCGACTCGTAAGCCGAGTCGCCCCCAGGACATAGACACTCGCACCCCTAGCGGGAAGCAACTCCCGTACTGAAAGCGTGATCCGCCATGACCTACCACCCGCTGAGTGACGCCAACTACTCACCCCTGTCGCCGGAGTTCGCCGCAGCGTTCTACGAGCGCCGGGGCGCAATGCGTGACTACTCCGAAGCGTTCAAGGCCAACCCGTTCGCATGTGAGGTCTGGTCACTGTCGGCGTACGCCGACTCTGCAATGCGGGTCGTGCACAACGTCGCCCGGGGTGAGCGGTCATGAAACCCCTTGAACTGCGCCCGGGAATGCGTATCGAGTATCGCGGCACGGTAGTGCGAGTACTCGACACCCCGGAGACGTACACAGACTCACGCTTCGGAATGCCCCTTGTTCGATTCTGGGCCGCCAGGGAAGACACCGACGCCGAAGGATGGGTGCTCTTCGGCCCTAACCCGCCCGTCGAAATCAAGGTGTTGGCGTCATGACTTGCATGCTCGACAGGTGGCACGATGCGTATCACGCTGAGGCCCCGGACTACGTGAACTGCCCTTACTGCCAGGATGAATTGGTCCTGACGAATCCTCCGGCCGCCGGTCAACTCCCGTCCCTGTCAATGGATATGACCGGGGCGGTTGAGTACGGCGATTGGGCCGAAGCAACATACGACCCTGATAGCGGGCCGTGGTTCAAAGAAGGTATGTCATGAGCGGCCGAATATTCGCCCACCTTACGTGCACGCGCGTCCGGTGGCCCGAAGACTCCGAGGACTCCATCGAAGAGCACGGGTGGATTGATCGCTCATGGTCGCCGTACGTGCTTCACGTCTCCCGCAACGACGTTCGCCCGGAGGTGGATTGCGCCGAGGAAGAGGGAGAGGACGTCGAAGACTTGGGCGAGCAAGTGCGCGAATCGCTCGGGTGGTTGGAGGGCGGCTACGAAGACAACGGCGATGGCACGTTCTACGCCCGGGAGTCGTACACGCCGTTTCACGACAACCCCAAGGGATGGGACTACTCGTACGCGCTGCACTTTGTGCGCAAGTTCTACGGGCCCGGGGGATGGCAGGAAGAGCGCTGGCACCCGGTCAAGGATGGAGGCGTTGAGCTGTGAAGTGCATCGCCAAGGGTTGTGACGCCGAACGCTATTCGCGTCACCTCTGCCGGAAACACTTTGATCAATTCAACCGTGGCCGGGAGGTTGCACCGTGAGCGGCTACGTTCCCTGCGCGTGCAGGGACTGTATGGATATCGCGATCACGGGTGACGACAACGCCCCAGCGCTCTGCCTCCTGTGTAAAGAGGCAGGGTGCGAGTTCTATACAGGGCTCCCCGGATTCACATTCGAGTGCCAGCGCGAGGACGCGTACGGCACTGAAGACGAGTCGTGACTACCTATGGCGCCCGACTAGTTCGGGCGTTGTAGCAGCATCACGAACCCCCAGACACCCAACCCCCGGTCATGCCACCCGCGCCCCCAAGGGCGCACCGACTGGCTACCGGGGGTTGGGCCAATCCACGAAACACCCCCAAGAATGCCCGTACGGGGCCCCAGGAAAGGCGCAGGCATCATGTCCAAGGAAACACACCAGTGGCTCTCCGAAAACACCCTCATCGGCTTTACAGAGAAGCGCGGTCACGCGTGGCACCACAGGGCCGGGGATGACAATTGGTACCCCGGCGCCATCCCGGTAGAGGACGTGCACAAGCGGCTGTTTCACTGGGAGGCGCAGGAACGGCCTCTGTTCGTTCCTGCGGGCCCCGGCGATACTCGCGACTACACGTGGGCCGGGGGCGCACTGGACAACGGCATGAACCCTGTCCCCGGGCGTAAGGCCATCGTCCGCAGTGACAACGGGGACGTGCTCGGCCTGTTCAAGGATGGCTATCAGCCTCACCAGTACGGGGAATGGCTGCTCGACAACGTCGCAACCATCCTGGACGACTCCCTCATGATCGGTTCCGCCGGTCTGCTCAAGGGTGGCGCCGTGGCTTGGGTGTCGGTCGAAATGCCGGACACCCTGGAGACGATAGAAGGCGTACGGTTCCGGCCGTTCCTCCTGGCATGCACGTCGTTCGATGGCTCAATCGCCACCACCTACAAGGAAGTTGTCACGAACGTTGTGTGTGACAACACCATGTCGGCAGCACTGGGGGAGCGTTCGGCCACCGTCAAGGTGCGGCACTCCGCAAAGAGCCTCACCCGGATTCAGGACGTCCGCGATGCTCTCGGCATCGTCCACAAGATCGCCGACGACTTCAGTGCAGAGGTCGCCCGACTGTCGGCCGTCCGTGTCGATGACGCCGTGTGGGAGCGCATCGTCGATGATCTTGTGCCCCGGCCGGCCGACGGGTCTAAGCGCTCGCTCACCATGGCGGACAACAAGCGCGACACCCTCATGAGGCTCTGGCGCCACGATGAGCGCGTCGCCCCGTGGGCCGGTACCGCATTCGGCGCATGGCAAGCGTTCAACACCTACGGCCAGCATGAAAGCAACGTGCGCGGAATGACCCGCCCCGAACGAAACATGCTCAACGCAGTGTCCGGAGTCACCGAGTCGGCCGACGCCGACACCGTGGCCCGCATTCTCGCACTGGCAGCGTGACTAACGCGTGCGCCCCAACCGTGAGTTGGGGCGTAGGCGCAGCATCACGGTTCCAACACCCAAGGAAAGGCGCAGAGTTATGCCCACAGTGATCAGGGGCGCCGAACTCACCCGCGTAGTCGCCTGCTACGAGTGCGAGACGTGCGGCCGAGAGTACGCCCTCTATGAGGGCGAGGACTACACCGGCGTACCGCCCCAAGAGTTCATGCACAACTGTGAGGACGAGTGATCATGAGTGACGAGTCAGAGTTCCTGCGGCGCGAGCGTACGCGCATCCTGAAGAGGATCGCTGAGGCGCGCGGCCAGTTCATCATGTCCGGCGACGCGCAGACGCTCGCGCGCATGCGCACCCTGGTCGAAGCGTTCGCCGCTAACGAGGACGCTTACGCGTGGGCGCTCCGGCGCCAAGAGCAGTACAACGAACACAACCGGGGCAAGTGATCGCGATGGATTTCAACTTCACCCAGGGCACCTACGACGGCATGTCGACACCCGGCCCGAGCGAGTATGCATCGTTCGTCGGCTACGCATCCGTGGCCGAGGACATGTGGCAACTCCCCGACACAGAACTACTGTTGGGCCTCGGGGGCGACTACGCCCCTGTCACCGTGGATCTGTCCAGCGACACCCCGCACATGCTTGTGTCCGCCGCCAGCGGCACCGGCAAGAGCGTGATCGCCCGCTCCCTGGCAACTCAAGCTCTCATCAAGGGCTTTGAGGTCGTCATCCTGGACGCCAAACAGATCAGCCACATGTGGGCCGACACCCTGCCCGGGGTGCACGTGGCCCGGAGCGACGCCGAGATAGGCAACGCGCTGACCTCCATCGGGATGGAAGTTCACCGGCGCATGAAGCGCATCCGCAACTCACCCTTCGGCACCGCCGAGGACGTGGGCCCGCGCATCCTGGTCATCTATGAAGAGATGAACTCAACCGTCGACATGCTGAAAGAGCTTGACAAGACGCTGCCCCCGCGCGGTGTCTACAAGTCTCAACAGGCGTTCGGCGACATCATGAACCTTGGCCGCGCGGCCGGGGTTCACGTCCTCGGGTTCGCCCAGTATGCCGACAACGCCACCGTGCCGACACGGTGGCGCGAGTCGTTCGGGTACCGGGTCCTGATCCGCTGGTCCTCGAACCAATGGAACATGCTCGCTTGGCAAGTCGGCTACTGTCCCCCTGCTCCGCAGCACAAGGGCCGGGGGGTTGTCGTCGTCGGCGACAAAGCGATCACGACGCAGTTCCTCTTCCTCGAAGAAGAACACTGCGCCGCCCTGGTCCGCGAATACCGGCCGGAGCATCGGCCCCCGGGTCGCATCCGTCGGCACATGCGCGGGTTGGAGGCCCGCGCGGCACTCAGGGAAACGAAAGGGTTGGAGTGATGACCACGTTCAAGGCTCTCGCGTGGATTGCGATCCTGGTGTTCGCCGGAGTCACCGCCGGTTGGTGGGGTGTCGTCGCTGTCCTATTGGTCGGCGGCATCGTCGCCCCGGCCCGCATCCGTCGGCGTCGTCGCTAGGGTGGCCCCCATGGAAAGCCTTGATGATCAGGTTATGGCGTTCGCCGCCCGGCTGGACGCCGTCGGCAACCCTGAGGCAGCAGAGGAACTGCGGTCCTACGCAGCTCTCATCCGTGAAGTCACCCGGGGCGCCCATCGCGAGGGTTCCCTCGGCGAGACGCTCGAAGCGGTCGCCGTCACTGCGGAAGCGGCTGCACAGTTGGTCCAAGACAACACAGTTCATCCCCGAATGGCGTGAAACACCAAAGCCCCGGTCCCCCTCAGTGGGGGCCGGGGCTTTCGCATGTCTGGGGGCGGGTCGGCACGACAGGAGGGGAGGCGCCGGGGGAGTGGCTTTGGCCGGATGCGTCCGGTGACGACGATCATGGTCCGGATGATCTTACGAAATGATCAAGGTGCGGACCGAAAATGCGGACCGAAAATGCGGACCATGCGCGCGGCGCGGACCGAGGCCGGCGAGGGACCATGCGCGCGGCGCCGGCGGGGGCTGACCGTGAATTTTGCACACGACTGCCTGTTGACTCCATGATGAACCCGAAATGTCCTATTTGTCAACACCTTCGGACCAAGATTTTTTAGGGATCTTTTCGGGACCGGACCGGCGGCGGACCGGACCCGCGCGGCGGCAGCTCCAGGATGTCCCAGCCGGCGGACCGACCCGCGCCGCCCAGGCCGTGCCACGACAGCCGGCCCTCACGCCGCCACCGGTACAGCGTCTGCCTGTCCACCCCGGTGTAGACCTCGGCCGCGGCCGTATCGACAAGGCGCCGGCGAACATCACCATCACGGCCTGTCGCGAGCGCCCGTACGTGTGCGACCAGGGCTGGCGTCTCGAAGAACCAGTCGCTGTCCTTGGCGACGCGGCTAGCCTTGAACTGCTCCTGCCGGTCCTTCGCCCGCCCGTCCTCGACCGCGAGGAACTCCCCGCCGGGGACTTCGTCGGCGTACTCGTCGGCTATCCGGATGCGGCAGCAGAACCTGTAGTAGTTGATCACCAGGAATTTTCGACCTTCCAGGAACGAGCACCTTCTTTTCGGCCGCCCGGCTAGTTTTTCGGCTCCAGGAATCTCGGCCCATCCGGAGGCGAGAGGGGTCTTTTCGGGGGCCCGGCTAGTTTTTCGAATGGGGGCACCGGTCGCCGGCAGGACAGATCCGCTTGGGGCGGGCACCGCGTTGCATGTTCTCCTCCGGTGTCACCGGATCCATGTGGTGGGGGTTCACGCACTGCCTGTTCCGGCAGAGGTGGTCGAGCACCAGGCCCTCGGGTATCGGGCCCACCAGGTGCTCCCAGCACCAGCGGTGCGCCCGGAAGGTTCCGGCTCCCCGGACGCTGAACACGCCATACCCGTCGCGATCGAGCTTGGCCGTCCAGTTCCAGCAAGGCCCGGACCGGTCGACCTTCTCGAAGAAGTACTCAGCGGTGGGCCGCCGGTACGCCTTCACGTCCAAGCCCTGTTTGTACGCGCGGTTGTAGCAGCGGCGGCACATGCCCCGGCAGATGACCTTGCCCCCGCACTCGCAGATGTCCATGGCAACTCCGTTTCGGCGAACCGGTTGCGGCCCGCGCTCGCCGGCCACTAGCGTCCTCGGTACCGGTCTCCGCGTGAGCGGAGGTGACCCGGCGGTATGGCTGGCGCCCGCGCCACCAAGCCTCAGGGTGTTACCGGTTTCTCCGCGCAAGCGGAGGTATGGAAGGCCCCGCCTGTTGGTGGGGCCTTCAGCCGTCTATGGCCTTGAAGGACTGGGTGTCGCTCGCGTCGTAGCCCTTGTGTCGCAGCGGACCCGTGCGGTAGCCGGCCGCGATGGAGTCCAGGGTCATGGCCATGTCGTCGAGCAGCTCGATGGCGTCGCGGAGGATCTGCGCCTCGCCGGGGAGGAGGACGCCGCGTTCGGCTCTGGCGACGAGGTCGAGGAGAGCTTGCTTGTTCATCGGATGACGCCCTCCTTGAGGTATCGCTCGGCGGCGCGTAGAGCTTCGCCCCAGGTGCTGTAGTCACCCTGGGGCCAGCCGCCGATCTCCAGGTACCAGAACGGCGCGATGGGGGTGTCAGGCCCGCCCTTGGGGCCGAGGATGTACCAGCCGATTGCCTTGCGGATGAACGGCTTCTGCGGCCAGCAACACGAACAGGTGGCCCAGGGTTCGTTCACGAGGCCCGTCCTTGTTCGTAGAGGTCGACCCAGGTCTCCATCTTGTAGCGGTTTCCGCAGGCGATGCAGCGGACGTCGGTGCGCTGGACGTCGCGGCCGATGACGAGGGCGCCCCCGCATTCGCCGCAGCAGGTGTCGGTGAAGGCGACTTCGCTGGTGCGCTGGCCGAGGGTGTGCTGTGCCGTGCTCACCCAGCGTCGGGTGGCGGCCAGGCCCTCGCGGACGAGGTGGGGGTAGTCGTCGGCGATCTGCTGGAACTGGAAGGGCAGCGCGTCGAGGAGCTGGCCGACGGCCTGGAGGCCGAAGGATGGGTCGCGGCCGGCCTCGCGGGCGATGCGGTCGTAGAGGCTGTAGACCTCGACGGTGATCTCGTCGAGGGTGAAGAAGCCGGGGTTGGTGTTGGGTCGGCTGCCGGGTTTGTTGGGGCTGGGGCGTTCGGCTTTGGGTTCGGCTCCGCGGTCGCCCCAGTTCTGGTAGTCGCGGAGCTGCTGGAGCAGGCCGGGGTTGCGGACGGTCTTGGACCGGCGTTCGTCTACGACGGGGCAGGGGCAGGGCTCGGTCTTGTTGCAGTGCCCTCGGTGGTAGATGACGGGCTTGACGTATTCGACCTGCTCTATCTGGACGGTCGTGAGGAGGTGGATATTCTCCCTGATTTCGTCGATCACAGTTCTTCGTCCTCGGGTGACGGGTCGGTTATGCCCGCGAGCTGTTCGTGTTTCATGGTGGCCATGGTGATGCGGCGGGCTACCCGATATGCGGGTTCCCGGGGGAGGACTATTCCGGATATGAGCATTCCGGTTTCGCAGTGCCGGAAGCTGACGTGTACCCCGTCTTTTCCTGCTGCTATTTCGACGAGGACGGGATCCTTGCCGTTGTAGCTTTCGCCTTTATCCATACGGGTATGGCTCCCATTCCGGGTAGGGCTCCAGGCGTATTCCTCCACATTCGAGACAGAGGAATTCGCGGCACCATCCGCCCCATGTGGTTATTTCGGTGTAGTTGTTGTGTTTGTGAAGGCACACTCTCACGGGCATTCCTCATGTTCGGCCCACATCCACAAATGCCCGTGCTGGACGCCGGTGAATAGTTCACCGGGTTTTATGGGGCGCTGGCAGGTGCCGCATTCGGCCCTAGAACGGGGGCGGCTCGCAGGTGGCGCAGGAGGTGTAGGGCTTGCCTCGCCGGCGGGGGCAGGTGGCTGGTGGGGTCCACCCCTGCGACTGCCACGCGTCGCAGGGGCTGGGGGAGGGCCCTCGGGTAGCTCGGTGAACTTGATGGCGTTCATCGCGTGGCCGCCGCAACCGTGCTCGGCCAGGAAGCGCTGTGCGCCCGCCTGAGCCCCGTTCTCGTCGAAGGATGGCCGCAGATCCGCCGGCCGCATCACCAAGAGCTTGTGGGGGCGTCCAGCGGCCTCGATGAGGCGGAAGAGGCGACGGCCTCCGGTGAGGGCGGCGATGTAGCCGTCGCGGTTGACGGGGACGACGTCGGCCGCGGAGCGGATCCCGGAGGATTCGGCGAGGTACACCCAGGCCTGGCATCTGTTGCACTGGGCGAGCTTGGGGGTGGTGTCGACCAGGTGGTCATTCGACATGGAACACCCTGGGCGTTTCCCCGAGGGTGATGAACCAGGGTTCGCCGGTTTTGCCGACGACTGCTGTCGGCTGGTCGATGCCGGTGAGGATGCCGACGGTGAGGCCGAGGGCGCCCAGCCTTACGCCGAATTCATGGACGAGTTTGACGGCGTCGCCGACGGCCAGGGCGTCGGCTGCGACTTGGTGTATGTGCAGGGGCACGCGGCCTCCAGGACATGCGCGAAAACCCCCCACCGGCCTGGTGGGGGGTTTCATGATCAGTTGGGGGGTGTGGCAGGGCGGGAGCACGGAGTGCGTACGCCCCCGAGCCCTCTACTACCTGAGGTTAGAACGAGACCGTGGGTGGTTTCTGCCGTCCCGGATACCGGGCCGCGGGCTCCGTAGACTCCGCCCGCCCCGAGCCGGGCTGGCGAGCCCGAAGCCGATACCTTTCGCCTTCAACCGACAGTTGAGGCGATAGCCTTAGTGCAGTTTAAGTGGATCATGGAAATCAGTCAATAGTGTGATCCTATGACATTTCGGACATTGGCTTGTAGGTTCCTACATGACCTCTGGGTCGTCGTCCGGTAGCTGCTGGTCACGGGCCAGGTAGCGGCGGCCATGGCCGGTGATGCTCCAGTTCGAGCCCCGACTGTTCAGGCAGCCCCGGCGAAGCAGCTGGCCGAGTGCCTCTTGCAGCGACGCCCGGTCCATGCCGTCGGGGACGCGCTGCATCATCACCGACGCGGTCGCGCCGGCGTCGGCGAACGCGGAGACCAGGTTGAGCACCGTCCGCTGCACCGCAGGCAGCGGCGCCAGGTCTTCGGGCCGCTGCCGGTACCACGAGCCGGCGAGGCGAGGCTTGACGGCGAGGCTGTGGTCCGGGCCGGGGGTGACGAGGTCGAACTCCACGCTCTTCGCCTCGGCCAGGTCCTTCTGGGCGCGGGTGTGGACCTCGACGCTCATGTTGTCCTTCGAGGCCTCTACTTCGAATTCAGCGTCGAGTGCGCCAAGAATTCCCGTAGCACCTCGGGCCCGCCCTCCTTGAGTACCCGAGTGATGGACGAGCGCAATACAAGCGCCGGTGACATTTTTGAGCACGTCGAGAGCTGCGACGACAAGACCCATTTCGGTGTTGGAGTTTTCTTCCAGGCCGACAGTGCACCTTGCCTGGGTGTCCAGGATGATGAATTCATATCCGCCCCTTTTTGCGGTGCGTATGAGGGTGGCCACGTCTTTTCGATCCCCGAGCTGTACGGGCCGGTCATAGAAATGCACCCCTGTCATCACCCGATGGTTTTGTGCTTCCCAGGCCCTTACCCGGCGTTTGATTCCGCGTACACCTTCGGCGACGACGTAAAGGACTTTCGCCGGGGTCGTCGAATTCCCGCACCAGGGAATTCCGGCCCCCACGCACGCCGCCATATCCAGCATGACGAATGACTTGTAGGATTTCGGCGGCCCGTACAGGCGGACGATGGACTCCTTGACGAGGAAGCCGTCGATCAAGGTCTCGGCCTCGGGCAGGGCGTCCAGCTCTGCGGCGGACATCAAGGTGAGGGTGTCGCCGTCGGCGTCGGCGGCGGCGTAGAGGGCGGCCTCCTCTTCCTCGCGCATAGCGTCGGCGGCAGCTCGGGCCGCCCGGCGTTTCTCGACCTCGTCCTCGGTGCGCAGGTTCAGCCGGCGAGCCCGGTCGTTTTCGGGGGCGTCGCCGCGGGCCTGCTGGACCAGGAGGGCGAGGTCGAACTGTGCCTGAACCGCGGGGTCGGCGCCGAGCTGGTCGCGGACGGCGTCGGGGTTGCCGTTGCGCAACGCCAGCTCGACGGCCATCGAGACGAGGGTGGAGGTGGCCGGGCTCAGGGCGTCGTCGTGGGCGGGCTGGCTGAACGGCAAGAGGCCCTCCGTATTCAGTTATGGGTCTTGCGCTGGTTACTGTGTGCTACATGACGTCAGAGAAGATCACCCTTCAGGAGCGGGCTGAGCGGCTGCGCAGCGGCTTCGTCGGCGGCGATGGCTGGCGGCCGGGCTCGTCAGACCGGCTGGCGGCATTCCGCCTGAACTACGCTGCCGCGCAATCGGGCGTAGACCCTGCGTCGTCGAGGGACCTGATTGTCAGCACGCTCACCGAGATGGGCCCGGACGGGGTGAACGACATGGACCAGCAGTTTGTGGGCGTGCTTCTCGACGCGGCGAGGCATCTCGACCAGCCGACCATCGCGGCGCGTCCTCACGTCCAGAAGGCCCTGGCCGCTGTGTCTGCGCTCGTCCGAGACATGGCCGACCCCGGCTAGGCGCGCTCGTTCTCGGGTACGTCGGCTTCGTCGACGACCTTATAACTCCACGGGCATTCGTCGTTGACGATGTCCTGTGCCATGTTCGTGAGATCCACGGTGTTGTACTCGGTGCCGTCGCCCTCTTCCAGGGCGCAGTACACCGTGATGTCGGTGCCGACGTACTTGCCCTCGATCTCGACCTTCAGATACCTGGTCATACGGGTTCTCCTAGTAGCCGTAGGCGGCGCAGAACGACGCCTTCCACCCGTGCTGGCACAGCTCCAGCGGGGAGGCTTGATTGAACCAGGCGGTGAAGGCCGGGGTGCCGGGCGGGTACGGGAACGGCAGGATCGCCTTAGGTGCTGGCGGGGCCGGCGGTTTCGGGTGGGAGGACGTAGCAGCCGACGAAGGGGCCGCCGCAAAGGCTGGGGGTGCGACAGCAGTCGGCTTGGGCGGGGGTGTCCACTTCGGCGGGGCGGGCCGGACGGGAATCGGTGCAGGTGTGGCCTTCGGCTTCGCGGTCGGCATCGGTGCGGGCTGGCGGGAGGGGGCGGCCGGAGATGGCGGCGAGTACACGTGCGGCGCAGGCGCGACAGGTGCCCGGTGCGATGGAGCACTGAATCGTGGTGCCTTCTCCGTCGGAGAGGAAGACTTCGTAGGTGTAGGCGATGGCTTCGGCTCCTTCTTCGGCGCCGGCGGTGGTGTCCATGTCGGCATCGGCTGAACCGGCGGCAGCATCCCCGCCACAACCGTTGTTGTTGCTGGTGAGGACGGTGCGTCAGGAGTCGGCGCCAGCACCCATAGGAGGGCTCCGGCGGTGGTGACGGCGCCGGCGATCCACGGCCAGCGGCGTCGGCGGGGTTTGCGGTGGGCCGACACTGTTGCCTCCTGTGGCTTGGGCATGCTTATGTGGTGTTTATGAGGTATCGGTCGGTTTGTATGACTAGGCATTGGTTGCCGGACGATCGACTCGCCCAAGCCGTGGTGCATCCCGGCGCCGACGGGGAACCTGACCTGCTCACCCTCGGGTTTCGGACGTGGCATATCGATCCAGCATTGGTCGCCGGCCTCGACGAGTTCGGCAAGGCGCTCGCCCGTACCGGGCTGTACGAGTTCGACCTGTCCAGATCGGGTCAGCCTTCACAGTTGTGCGCGTGGTTCGAGCCGGTCCCGGGGCATCTGATGCCGCGCGACGCGATCATGGTTCCGCGGGTGGATGCGCCGCCGGGCGCTCTGCTGTGCTTCGAGCTGCGCTGCCGCGCCGACCTGGCCGACCCCGCACTGTTCCGCGAGGTCAACGAGGTTGTGCTGCCGGAGCTGACAAGTCTGATGATCCCGGCCCCGCTCGGCTCCGTCGACGCGTAGCCTGGGCGGAGGCCTCCGAGGGTGTACAGACTCACCGCCCTCGGCGGCCTCTTTACGGCTCTTGGTCGAGGAAGCGGAACATCTCGTCGAGCGACTCGTGGCGGGTGGCCGGCACGTGCTCCAGCTCCCAGTGCGCGGACGCGAACTCGGCGGCGGCCTTCCACGAGGGAAGGCACTGCCGGGCGTCGGGGCCGACCCCCATGCAGATGTTCTGCCGGCCGGGCGGGCAGAAGCCGCACAGCACGTGCCAGTCACCGCCGAGGTAGCCGCGCAACACCCGCATCCTCGGCCTCACGGCCGGATCTCTTGCCAGGCGGAGAACAAGGACTTTGTGACCCAGTAGACCCGGTCGGTGAGGCTGTCGCTCAGCGATCCGAAGGCGATCTTCTTGCCGTCGCTGTTCTGCTTGATCGCCTCCGGCCTGAAGTACTGGATGCGTGCGGGGTTCATCTGGTGGGGGCGCTCGTACAGCTTCCCGGCCTCGAAGAAGTCGGGGGCCTTCCGGGCGGCCGACATGCTGCCGGTACGTGGTACGTCGCCATCGTCGTGCGGGTTCTGCAACCACATCCACTGGTCGGCTATCCCGACGACCCGGTACCGCGCCCGAGTCACGGTGCCGTACTCGACGATGTCGCCGATGTTGAACTGTTCGGCCATGCGCGTGGCCTCCTGTCAGTAGCCTGGGGGTATGGAATGCGGAGTGACGGTGATAGCCCACGGTGTTGAGCTGCGGTGTGTGCTCGACCCGCAGGCGCACGACGGGTATGGCGATCACGTCGACAGCGTCGGCGAAGATGTGACGACGTGGGTGACCTGGAACGGGACGTCGATGGCGACCCGGATGGAGGAGGGGTCGCCGTGCGGCCGTCCGTCCGGCGACGAGAACGACGTGCGCACCGAGCACTGCTACGGCCCGCAAGGTCATCCTGGCCGCTGCACGTGGGCATTCGACTGACTCACGGCACCTCCGGGTCGATCAGGGCGGCGGCGGCCTCGGCCGCGCGGCAGTACTCGCAGTCCTTCGGCGGGCAATGCGCTTTCACGGGTACGTCGCCGACGCCGAAGTGTGTCCGGATCTGCTCGGCCAGCTCGTGGGCGAAGGCGTCGACCAGGGCCTCGGGGGTGCGGTAGCCGAGGCCGCAGCAGTAGGCGAAGTCGACGGCTTCGAGGAATTCGTCTCGGGCGCTCACGGCAGGGCTACCGCCCCTTCTGGCCAGCGGATGATGGCGATGCCGGTGGTGTTGCGAATGTGCCGGACACACCCTTCGCAGGGTTCGGTGGAGACGTACATCCGGCAGTCGGCGAGGTTGCCTCCGCCGCGGCGTTGGGCGTCGGCGACGGCGTTGGCTTCGGCGTGGCTGGCGATGCAGGCGCCGGGCCCGGTGTCGTAGGCGGAGCCGGGGGCGACGGCGTCGGGGCAGGGCCAGGCGTTGCCGCAGGCGCAGGCGAGGATGGGAGCGCAGTCCAGCTCCGGGTTCCCGACGTGATCGGCCTCGTCGTACCGGCATTCCCAGTCGTCGCCGTCGGCGGTGGGGAGTTGGTAGTGCCGGCCTCGGGGGCAGTCCCCGGCGAGGCAGGACGGGCCGCCCGGGTAGGAGCCGTTGTAGCCCATGCCCCAGAAGCGCTTGTCGGGGCCGACGATGAGGGCCCCGACCTTCCGCCGGGTGCAGTCGCCCATGCGGGATAGCCAGCGCGCCCCGTCGAGATGCCACTCCTCACGGCTGGGGCGGGTCACGCGACATCCTTATAGGTGCGTCGTGTCACGATCTCGGAGATCCGAGACTGTGACACGTCGTAGTGGATGGCCGCCTCCAACTGTGACGACCACACGCCTTCGGTGAACTCCCGCCGAATCCGGGCTACTTCATCGGCGGTGAACTTGCGTCGCCACGTCTTGGGCATGATGGAACTCCCTATCGGCGGAGGCGTCCGCGTCGCCGGTCGATACCGGTGCCGGGGGGCGCCGGCCGTGTCTTCTTCGCCTCCAGGGCCGCCTGGTACGGGGGCATGGTGCCGCCCTTCCCGCCGTCGAGACCGAGGGCCTTGGTGAGTTCGTCGAGGACTTCGCTGGCATCCTTCACGACCTGGTCGATGAACGCCTGCGCCTGCGAATTGAACCTGACGAACCCGGACACCTCAGCCTTAGGCTTGGGTTCGGCGGCCTTGATGCCCAGCGCCGACAGATCCTGCTGCGGGTACTGCCTGTACATGTCGGCCGGGTCGTCGAAGTACTCGGCATCGTAGGAGTCGGCTGCCCGCTGAGCCTGCGACTCGATCATGAACCGGAATCCGACGTCGCCCACATCTTCGGCACGGCACTTGGCCCAGTCGACAGCCAAAGCCTTCACTGTCAGCTTCTGGGCGCGGACACCCTTCGTGCCGAGCACCACCTTGCCGGTCAGTTCGACGACGGCCCGCACGATGACCAGATTCGCGGGCATCCCGAAGGAGAAGCCGACCCGGCCGTAGGTGAGGGCCGGGGCGGGCCCCCAGGACATCGACGTGTAGAAGTCAGTCTCGGCGCTGTAGTGGGCATAGAAGCCGCACGTGCAGCCGTCGCCCGGGGCGGCGTGACCCGGCTGCCGACCCCGGGCAGCCACGCAGTCCCCGCACATGCACTCGCCGACCGGGTTGAAGGCCTTGCATTCGGCCTCGAAAACGCCGACGTCGGGGTTCTTGTAGACCGGGTCCTGGTAGTTGTTCATCGGGGTCAGCCGGTTGTCGGCGGACACTCCGAAGTGCCGGTACGCGGTGAGCGCCGACGGAACCAGCATCGCCGGGTCATTCCCTGAGCCGTACTCCTCCTGCTGGGCCATGTCAGGCCGGAACCGGCTCGGACGGGGCCTCCGCAGGCGTCTCGACCGGCGTCGACTCGGGCAGCGGCTCGAACTCGACCGTCTCTACCTCAGTGCCTATGTCGGCGGCCTCCGGCCGCCCCCCGGCCGCCTCCACCATCATCCGCTGGACGTCCTCGCCGGTCGTCTGCGCCCGGTCGTTGAACCACGTGATGACGTCGTACGCGTTCCTGACGGCAGCGGCCACCGGGTACTGCTCGCGGATCCTGTCGGCCAGGAGGCGCGCCGCCTCCGAGTTGGTGACCTCGCAGGAGTGCTTTTGCAGGGGCTCTCCGGCCTCGTTGGCGGCGACGCGGGTGAGCGAGCCGAAGGCGCAGGCGGGCGCCGTGTAGCACCCGAGGTCGCCCACGGCGGCGTCCTGGTAGTAGTACTCCTTGTAGTGCCCGTACAGGGCCTGGTCGTCGGCGGCAGCCAGAAGCTGTTCCTGAGGCGTCATGGCGCTTCTCCTAGGGGTAGCTGATGTGCTTGAGGGGGCAATGCTTGGCGTGCCGGACGTAGCCGTCACGCTTACGGGATTTGCAGTCCGGGCATCGGAACCGGAAGGCCTGGGCGACCAGGCACCACGGCTTGTGCCGCTCGCTCCGGCCGCACTGGCACGGAATCAAAGCCGGACGACCAGCCTGTTCAGAAGCCAGGTGAGGGCGGACGCGACAGCGACACCGCCCACGACGCCGACCGCGAACCAAACCCGGTCGCTGCCCATCACGTGAGCCGCTGGATGAGCCACACCACCAGCCAGCCGAGGAACGACAGCCAGCCGGCGCTGATGATGATGGCGACGGCGACGAGGACGGCCGCAGCCCACTTCTCGCTGTCCCTATCCATGGGCGGCCTGCTTGAAGGCGAGGATGACGTCCTCGGCGGTCCGCCCGTCGGCGTCGTTCCACTTGGGTATGCCGCCGACGTCGCCGTCGATGACCTTCTCGACCAGGTGTATGGCCGCCGCGATGTCCTCGTCATCCCACATGCGGGTGACCCAGGCCTTGCCCGTGGCGGCGCGCCCGAGGGCGCCGAGAGCGCACACCGGGGCGGTACGGTTCGCGGCGTCGTGGGCTTCGCGGTCAGCCAGGGCCTCGACTTCGAAGTAGTCGCCCTGGCACCAGCCGTCACGCTGGATGATCTCGGCAGCTTCGGCGCACAGCTTCTTCGGGTCCATCAGAAGTCCTCCGGTTTGATCTGCTCTTCGGGGTCGTCGGTGACGTCGATCGCGAGAACGTCGCTGTTGCGGATGTACCGCTGCACGCCGTCCGGCCGGGTCACCCAGTGCCCGTGCTCGTCGCAGCCGTCGTACCGGTACCGGCCGTAGACGACCGGCCAGTGGGAGCGGTTGAAGGTGACGCGGACGGTTTTGCCGATGTGTTCAGCGGCCATCGCCGAGGCCTTCCACGCCGACGACTTCCCAGCCGGTGAAGAGGCGTTGCCCTTCGGGGCCGAGGAGGGTGAGCTTCCCGGTGTTGGTCCAGCCGGTGACGGCGAGGTCGATGCTGGTTCCGACGGCCTGGGCGGCGGCGTACCGGCGCAGGTTCCGCAGAGATCCGGAGTGCCGGACGGGGCGGCCCTGGTAGAGGGCGAGGAACGTCAGTGCCATCAGGCGGCCTCCTTGTCGGCCAGCCACACATCGTGGAGCTTGAGCAGGTAGCGGGACGCGGACGCCTGCCGGCCGGCAACGGTCGCGATGTACGGGTAGAGGCGGTCGCCGATCTCTCCGGTCGTCATGCCGTCGAGGTGCCGCCACCGCAGTGCCACGTGCGCGCGAACATCCCCGGGGAACAGCCGTTCAAGATCCTGCTCGAACGCGATCAGTTCGACGACTTCGTCCTCGAAGGAGGGCTCGGCGAACGCCTGGATGACCCTTGTTGCGGCGGGATCGTCGTGGGCTCCCGACGGTGTCGGCACATGCTTGTAGGCGGCGATGTCGAGCCGCGGCTTGCCGTCGCTCTCTGTGCGCGTCAGTGCCGACGTGTAACGCTGCTCGGCGGCCTTCACCCGCTCCAAAGCGTTCCTGGCCCGATAGACGAGCATCCCGACAGCTTCCGCGGTCTGCTGGGGCGTCGGCGCGTACCCGTCGTTCAGGGCCGCGTACTCGTGCCGGTACGCCTTCACCTTCTCCTCGATCGGGGTCAGGGGCGGCGCCGTACGCGCAGGGTCTCGACCCAGGTATCCGGTGTAGTTGTGGTGGTCGGAGGTCGACACCGCCCGGTACCGCTGGGCGGCCCGGTTGATGATGTGCTTGTCCGAGTACTCCCGGTCGGAAGTGATGTCCTTCCAGGCCTGAACCACGGCCTCCTGAATGCAGTCCTCCCACTCCGGCTTTCCCCGCCACTGCCAGAACACCCGGCGCATGTAGTCGTCGATCTCCGCCAGGTCATTGATCGTGTACGTCATCGCACAACTCCTCAGGGGTGACGCCGAGGACGTCGGCGATCTTGTCGAGTACGGATTTGCGGGGGCTTCGGTCCCCCTGCTGCCACCGGTAGATGGAGTCGGGGTGGACCCCGACGAGCGGGGCCAGAGACTTCGCGGTGAAGCCCAGCGCCTTGTAGGTGGCGCGGAACTTGGCGGGGTTGAACGCCTCGGCCGGCACGTTCCCCGTCTGGGGGCGGCGCGGAGCCATGGCCCGGCACGCCTTGCACATCGGGATGCGCTCACGGGTGTGCACGCTCGGGCCCTCTTCGGTCCCGCACACCCCCGTCCATTCGGGGAAGGCGTCCGGGTCGTCGATGGTGTCCTCGTCCCAGCAGGAAGGCGGGGCGAAGCCGTGCCGGGTGGCCGCCAGCAGAGCCTTGGTGATGCACTCGGGCTTGATGTCGTAGTCGCGCGGGTCGGCGTCCTTCAACTTCTGGTACATCTGGTCGACGCGGGCGGCGACAGCCGGGCGGACCCCGCAGAGGCGCTGCCGGTAACGGAAGTTCGCGGTGAACGCCCCGGTCCAATCGGCCAGGTAGCGCTCGGGGAAGCCGATGGCGCGAAGAGCCTCGATGCGCCGGAAGGTGCCGACGGCGGAGACGATGGCGCCGCTGTGGATCCGGTCGTCGCCGACTTCCGGTTCTTCGAACCGAAGCTTCATGATCGCGTCGTAGGTGGATCGGCGCAGAGACTTCTGCCGGCCGGCGGCCAGGTTGCCGAGGACAAAGCGGGAGACGCCGTCGTCGACCTGGGCCTGCATGACCCGGTACATCATTCCCCGGCTGTGCAGGGCGATGACCAGGGCTTTCGCCTGCTCGAACTCCTCGGCCGACACGATCGACGGCCTGCCGCTGTCGCGCAGGCACCGCTGACGCTTCTGGAGACGGCGGGCCGCTGCCAGCTCGGCGGGCGCCAGTTCGCCCCGTGGCACGTACTTGCTTGCCATACGAGGAACCTCAATCTGTGTAGGTGGGATCCTCCTCGGCAGGCTCGTCTTCGACGTCGACCGTTTCGGATCGGTAGTAGGTGTCGGGCACCCTTCGGCCGCCTTTGCACCACCGCTTCGCCTCCGCGCCGGCGAGCCGTTCGTGGGCGAGCATGTAGCCGTCGTCGCCGACGGTGACGACGAACCGGCAGTGCGGGCAGTAGCCCCAGGTGCCGGGTTCGTCGAAGCGGTAGTAGCGCACCGAGGTGTCACGCGCAGGCACGTCGACCACCTCGGTGATAGCGAGCTGCTGGAGCCCCAGGAACAAGGCCGCGTCGCTCACGCCGACCCCCTCCGCTTCTCGGCGCCGTACTGCCGGGCGCGCTCGATATGTGTGAGCAGATCCGTCACCAGATCGAAGGCCTGCCGGGGTGTGAGCTGGACAGCCGCGTTGTTGGCCAGCGGGATGCGGACGGTCACGATGCCGCCCTCGCTGTCGACGTTAATCGCAGTCAAAGGCGACGGCCCCCATCCGTTGATGCCGCAGCACGGCCGCGCAGCGGACGCACAAGGTGAGAGCGCGAGCCTTCTCGTACTCGTCCTGGGTGCCGGTGCCGTACCAGCCGACCGGCCAGCCCGACCTGCCACACAAAGCGTCGTCGGGCTCGTTCGGGCTGGCCCCCCAAGGGAGGACGTGGGCGACGGTGCCGCCCTGCGTGAAGACGAGGACGTCATCGTCGGTGAGGAGGTCAGCCACCGCGCCCCTCCTCCAGCTCGATCAGCTTGTTGATGTAGTTGCGGGCCTTCCGCAGGTCGTCGAGACGGGGGGCGATGTCCTTCTTCCCGGCGCGGAGCAGGTACTTGACGGCGTTCGCGGTGTACCGGTCGAGGTCGAAGGCGTCCCACACCGTCCACGGATCCAGCCCGCCCTTACCGGCGTAGTGCTTCGGCGGCGGGTCGTAAACCGCTTCCGGGCTGTGCTCACCCTCTACGCCGAGGTCGTTCGGGTCGGCCGGCGTGCACTGCGACTGCTCACACCCGGCCATCTCGGGGTGCGTGTGACCGTCCGTTCCGATCATCGTGCGGGCCATCACTGCTCCCTCTCCCACGCCACCTTCATGTACTTCTGCGCGAGGGCCAGGTATGCGCGGCCGATGGCCAGGGATGCGCCCAGCTCGGGGTCCCGGGTGTCGCCGCTGCGGCGCTTCGCCTTGCCCTCGGCGAGGAACCGATCGCCGTAGTCCGGGTCCTGGTGGAAGATCTGCGCGAGGGTGGAAGTCCCGTCGGTGAAGATCACGTGCTTCAGCACAGCGGAGCGGCAGTCGAGGCTGTCGAAGGTGTTGCTCATACCGGGGTCCCCTTAGGTCTTGATCTGGGTAGTGGTCACGCCGCCGGCGCGGCGGTTGCTCCGGGACCACGTCCCGCAGGTCTTGCACATGTACTGCTGGAAGCGGCCGGTGTTGGTGATGGCGAATCCGCGGCGCTGCATGTCGTTGCCGCCGCAGTTCGGGCACACGTCGTCCACGCCCGAGTACAGGCCGTGGTGGGGGTGGTTGGAGATCCACGGGCGGACCAGCTCGTAGACCTCTTCGAGGAGGCGTACGTCCTGGACGTTGTAGCGCTTCATCCGCGCCCAGGCCTTCGGGTCGCCGGCCATGCACTTGATCCACAGTTCGTGGCCCTCGTGCTTGACCTTCCCTTCGAGGCCCAGGCGCTCGGAGATGTACGCAAGCTTGTTGGAGGGGAACGCGAAGTTCTTCCTCATGACCTTCAGCAGGTCGATGCTCTTGTACGGGGCGGGCGGGGTGCCCAGGCCGGGCGTCAGCAGGATCTCGGTGTTGAGCCGGGGCAGGTCGAACCCATCGCCGTTGTAGTGCATAACGACGTCGGCCTCGGACAACAGGTCGTGCGCGGCGCGAAACATGACGTCCGGGCCGTGTTCGAACTCGCTGTAGAAGTGCACCTTCCGCTGGTCCATGAACTTGGCGGCGAAGCACATCGTGCGCGGATGCTCGATGATCTGGTTGATTCCGATGCTCGTCTTGAACATCCGCCACTGGTGCCCGACGATCGGGCTTGTCTCGATGTCCAGGCTGAGGATCCGAGGGCCGTCGGGTTTCGATATGGAGTTGTTTGACATGTCTCGCCTTCAGAGAAGGGGTGTCTGGCCGTCCCAGACAAAGCCGCCGCATACCGGGCAGTACTCGGCGATGCAGGTGTCGAGCCGGTATGCGAGGCGTTGGGCCATGCAGATGAGAACCATCCGCTCTTCGCGGTTGTAGCGGTTGTCCCGCCGGATCGCCTGGGCGATGAGTGCGTCAAGGACGTCTTCCTCGTCGCCCGGCAGGGCCAGGGTTCTGATCCGGCGGCCCGCTGGCGGGCGCTCTCTCACGAGCCCCACGGCCTCCACTCCCAGCGGGCTTTCCCCGTGGGACCGATGATCTTGACCCGCTGCATCGGGGGCCGCTGGGTGGGCTGCTTGTTCTTCTTCTTCCGCTTCGACGACCCCTTCGCCGGGGTCGACGCCTTCGGCTTAGGCGGGACCATCGGGGATCCTCCTCACGATCCGGGCCATCTCACCGCTGTAGGTGGAGCCGAGAGCGGCGACGACACCTGAACCGCCCTCCTCCTGTACGAAGTTGGGCGGGACCTCGACGCGGTCACCCAGACCTAGCGGCTGCTGGTCGAGGGTGGGATCGAAGTCCCAGGCGTAGGTGTAGAGGCGGTCAGTGCCCAGGAACTTCACCTGGACGACCTGCGTCAGGATCACGTGGGTGCCTCCTGCACTGTTCAGTTGTTCCGCGTAGGCCGCATGAGCAGCCGGGGCCGTAGGCGACGGCCTCGGCCCAGGCCCCGGCCTTCCATTCGGCGAGGTCGGCGCGGATCTTGGCGAGGGCCTCGGCCGGGGTTTTGCAGCAGATCAGGTTGCACTCAGGCTTCTTCGCGGCCATCGGCCTTCTGTCGTGCCGGGGCCGGGGGCGGCGGGAACCCGATGCCGAGGGAGAAGAAGATCGCGCCGAGGGCGAGGTCGGCGACCCCCCACATCGGGGATCCGATGGCGAAGTTGAACACCGCCATGGCGAGCCAGATGGCCAGGTAGGTGTACCGGCCGCGGGCCCTCATGTGCTGCCAGAGCTTGGTCATGGTTTGGCTCCTTGGAGTCGAAAAGCGGAACGGATGGTCGCCCGGATGTCCCGCTCGAACAGGCCGGCTTCACCGGCGGCGGGGAGCAGCACGGTGACGGCCTCGTCCTCGGTGGCGCCGTCCTCACACATCGAACGGGCCGCCCACAGCAGGCAGTTGTTGCGGTTGCCTTCACCGGCGTAGCGGACGACCTCAACGAGACCCGCATAGTTGGCATTGCCCGGCTGGGAGAACCGGGGTTTGACCGGCTTCGGTTTGGGTTTCTCCCGGCAAAGCTCGATCAGCCACGGAGGGGCGTCGGCGACGGGGAGATCGTTCTCGGGGACGTACGGGCCCTTCTCCGTCTCGGAGCCGGCCGCTAGGACGTAGCCTCCCTTTTGGCCGCCGTTGCAGCGAATATCCACCAGGCCAGGGACAGGCGATGCTTGAGACGCCTGAATCCCTTCGGGCCACCTGTAGTACAAGTGCAATCCGAGCGAAGCCGTACATACTCGATACGTCCGCTCGAAACGTTGGTAGTCATCGTGGAAGCGACCGCACATCTCCCGCAGGACATCAGTGCCATCCACCCAGGGACCGAGCCGCTCATGTAGGTACTCCCAAGGTGTGTCGGCGAGCTGGTTCTCACGCTTCGGCATGTCGCAGTCGACGATGATCAGCCCCGAGGGCTTCGCCGCCAGGCCGATGTTCGCCCGGGGGGACTGCGCCCACCACGAAGCGATCGTGCCGATATCCGTAGTAGCGACCTCGGACCAGCGGATCGTGTACGGGGCATTCGGCCGGATCTTGTGCGGGGTCTTCTCGCCCGGCTCGACCGGGAAGATGTGCCAGCCCCGCTGTACGGCCTTGAGTGCGTGGACGAGGTTAGTCGTCATCCCGTGGCCCGTAGAGCAGCCAGTTTGCGAGGCCGGCGACCGTATCCGGGGTGACCGCTGGCTCGTCGCCGCCGCTCGGCCACTCCCGCTCGGCCAGGAGCGCCACCGCCGCCTTCCAGGCGTCCATCCGCTCGGCCATCGCCGTGATCTGGTCGCAGTCCCGGCACTTGCACTCGTGATGGCTCTTCTCTTTTTCGTTCTCCATGCAGCCCTCGCTGTTCAGTTATGGGGCGGGCCCGCCGCGCAGCTACGACGGGCCCTACTTTCGACCGGTGTGAGCCCGAACTCGGCCGCCCAGCCGCTAGCTGGGCCCAACTGCTATCCCTTGTCCGGTGCTCGGTGTCCCTAGCGGGGCCCGGTCCCCAAGCCGGGGGCAGACTGCCGGTAGCGCTACATCCGGCCTTACCACCGCCCCCGGCGGTCACGGGGGGCCGGGCGGTCCGGCGGCAGTCGAGGCATACGTTCCTCGGTGACGCCGATCCCGCCCGGCGTGCAGGGCGGCCCGGACGGCGCGCGCACCGCTACCCCGGCGGCCCTGCGTCTCATCGGCCGTGCAGCATCTCGCTGATGGTGCGGCCGTTGATCTTGAGGTTGTCGTCGGCGAACAGCTCCAGCTCGACGACGCGGACCTCACCGACGGTGTTGATGAGCCTCCACGAGTAGACCGAGGAGCTGATGTCCTCGCCGTGCAGCTCGATGACGTCGTGTGCGATCTCCTTCGGCATCAGGCGGCGCCGGGGACGGGGATGTCGCCGAGAGCTTCCTGAAGGGCCGAGTAGGCCTCCTGCTCGGCGGCCTCGGCCTCCGCCTTCGCCGTCGCGAGGGCCTCGACCTTCTCGTACGCCTTGCGGGCACGCTCGGCCTTCTCGTGGGCCCGGCGGTAGGCGACCAGCGGGTCAGCCTTCCGGCCGCGCTTCGGGGTGTCGACAGTCGTTTCAGTCACGGGTGTCTCCTCGTAGAGGTAGGGGCACGGAGGGCAGTCGGTTGTAAGACCTGCGCAGTTGCCGTAGCGGCAGCTCACGCCAGGCCGCGGGCGATGGCCTCGCAGGTCGCCTGGTCCATCTGCGGCGTCACCTGGATCCCTCGGGCCTGGAGGAAGGCCACGAGGTTCGGGTCAACCGGGGCCGCAGCCGGTGCAGGCGGCGGGGTCGGGGCAGCAGTCCCAGCCGGCGGGCTCCACTGCTGATGCGGGGAGGGTGCAACGGCCACAGGGGGGGAAGCGGCAGCCGGAGCATTCATCGGGTTGGCCGGGGTCGCGTTCATCCCCGCCCACGGATCCGTAGTGGAGGCCGCAGTGGCAGGCGGGGGTGCCACAGCAGCAGCAGCAGGCTGCTTGAACTGGCCCGCCCGGTACGCCTGATCCACCGGACCCGCCATCGCCGCATCCGCGTCCGTGTAGTTCTGAAGCACCCACGCCGGATTTCCGTTCGCCGTCGGGACCTGACCAAGACGCCCCAGGACGACGCCGCCGATATCGTTACGGACGCTCTTCGCGAGGTTCCCGAACAGCTTCGCGTCCAGGGCAACGATCGGCTTCCCCGTCGCCGGATCCTGCTCATCGACGACGATCACATCGACGTCGGCGGCCTGGCTGGGCCCGAACTTGGTCTGGACGTCGGGGTTGTACGACTTGGGGTAGAGCATGAGGAGCCGGCCGTTGTGGTTCTTCGGCTCGAACTCGCCGCCTGTCGAGGCGGAGGGCTGTGAGAATCCCATATTTGGTTGTTGTTCCTTTGTTTCGCGGGTCAGAGCAGGTTGTTGGGGCGTCCGGACTTGTTGTACGGGTGGTGCTTGTCGACGTGTGCTTCGATCTCGGCCCACAGCTCCTTTTCGTCCGGGTCCTTGATCCAGGCATCCAGGGCGACGTCCGTGGCTGGCCCCATCGCGTAGAGCTGCTGCGGGTACTGGAAGCACCAGCAGGCCCCCTCGAAGCAGGAGTCGTACCCGTCGTCATCGACGATCTGGTAGAGGCCTCGCCGGTAGATGGTGGGGCTTTCCCCGTCGTCGTTGAGGTCGGGGCAGAACCATTCCTTGTTGTCGTACCCGGCTTCGAGATGCCGGACGGCCGGCGAGGGTCTCCAGTCAAGATCGGCCATTGCACCCCCTGGTGATGTCGCGGGCGTTGGGGAGGTGGAAGGGGCAGAAGCGGCAGTCGTCGGCGATGTCGAAGCCGGCCGCGACGCGGGCCTTGATCTCCAGGTCGAGTTCCCGGGAAGGCTCGACCTCCGCGGGGTACAGCTCGTGCAGCTCGGCCTTCGCCGCCTCGACGCGGGCGTTGATCGCCTCGACGCGGGCGAACGCGTCGGCCGCGATCTTCGGGTTGTACGGCTCCGTCCACACGTACATGTCGTCCAGAGAGGCTTCGTCCCTGGGCAGGGCGACGATCGCGACATGGTCGACGACCTCGCCCCGGTCGCGGGCGCCCTTCGCGTACACATGCACCTGCGTCCGGTACGTCGGGCTCGGCCCCCGGGTGCGGAGCTTGTTCCGCGACCAGCGGCCCATGAACTTGAAGTCCTCGAACACACACAGCGTGCGGTCGAGGAGGTCGCCGGTGCCCTTCGGGACGAACTTCGACGGGAACGTCAGGGGGATTTCGGACCCGAAGCGGCCAGAAGTACCCGAAGCCCACACGAACATGTCAGAGAGGCCCGCATGACCGCACGTCCCGACGAAGGCAGCCCACCCGTCACCGCCTGGATTGACAGGCGGCATCCGCATGAGGGACAGAGCCAGCCGTCGGTCGCACGGCGTACCCATCTCAGACGGTCCCATGGTGACCTGGGCAGATCGGTTGTCGGCTGAGCGTCGGTTGTCATAGGCGTAGAAGATCTCCTTGAACCTGGCCGTGATCTCCTTGCCCAGGTCCGTCATCGGGACCGCGGGTTCCGCCGTCGGCTTCGGCGCAGGCTGGGAGAACAACGGGGCCGGCTGGCTAAACACCACCCTGCTGAGCGCCTCCGCGTACTCCGTCACGCCGGGCAACGCATCCAGGGCAGAGGCAGTCGACGCATCGTCCGCCGGTGCCGGCGAGGACGGGGAAGAGGGCGTCGAAGTAGTCGCAAGTGACGCACGGTCCTGGGCATCGTCCGCCGACGACGCCGCAGACGGGGCAGCCGGGGACGTCGCACTCGGGTCGGATGATTTGCACGAGGCCTCCAAATGATCCTTAGGGATGAAGGTCCCGGATGCCTCGCACTCCTCCTTCCGGTTCAGGAAGGTGTGCTTGCGGTAGCGGCCCTCAACCGTCGGCTTCGTCTGCTTCGAGCAGAGGTGGCAGCCGATGTAGTCAGAGCCCTTCGTGGAAGGGGAGGCCATCGCGCATCCGTTCGTATGGAGTTGTGTAGAGGTAGACGATGCAGCGGCGGAAGTAGCTGACCTGGTCGCGAGCCTGACCTAGGACGTGTCGGTTGCACGGCGAGCAGAGCAGGCCGCGAGGAGCGCCAGTGGCGTGGTCGTGGTCAACTGCCAGCCGCTTCGAAGCGCCGGTGGCCCGGCGGCAGAGCGCGCACCGGCCGCCCTGGAACTCGTAGAGCCGGTCGTACTCGCCGGGCTTCAGGCCGTACGTGGCCTGTACGCGCTTCTCGTGCGCTACCGCCTTGCGGCGCTTCACCTCGTCCCGCCAGTGCGTGGCGCACCGGGGCCCCGGATGCGGGGCCGGGCGGTGCTTCGCGGCCGGGGGCGGGAAGCCACCCCAGTCGGCCGCGCAGTCGATGCAGGGCTTTTTAGTTGTCATCGAGCCTCTTCAGTTGTCGCGGTACGGCTCGCTGTCGTCGCCGCGCACATAGACCAGGCCCCGCCACAGGCAGGTGATCACGATCTTCTTCGCCGGGTGGACTACGAGGGCGACCTTGTCGGCCGCCCAGATCTCGTAGCCGTCCTCGTATCCGCGCCCTGTGGGCTGCGTAACCTGCGGGGCGATCAGGATGGAGCTGATCTGCCCGGGGTCGAGGGCCATGTCCAGGGCGCGGTCTACGGCGTGCCGGGTGAAGGCCCAGTCATCGATCACGGCCGCCGTCCTCACTGAGCCGGCGGGCCTCGATCCACATGCCGCGCAGGATCTCCTTCGCGGTGATGCGGAGGGCGTCGGCGTGCCGGTGGCCCTTGGACCATTCGGAACCGACCGGGGCGGGCTTGCCGGAGGGGCCGCAGCGGACGCAGGCGACGGCGTGAAGCCGCCCGTCGGTGTTCGCCTTACGCTTGTCGTAGACCTCGCGCCAGGGGCCGCTGGCCTTTACGACGGATTCGGCGATGAGGTAGGCGCGCATCTTGGCGTCACTCGACCAGTTCGAGAGGACGCCCTTGCGGCGCTTGGCAGCCACGTTGACGTTTGTGATTTGGGCGTCGAGCGCAGGGTGGTCAACGTGGCCGGTCTTGCCCCCGCCAGCGGAGGTCGCATGGGTGCCGGGCGCCTGATGGCTGGCGGGGAGCGTGTGGTAACCGGCATAGGCCCACAGCTCAGACACTGTGCGCGGCCGGTCATGCAGGGTGTTCCAGTACGGGTCTCCGATCGCGGCTAGCAGTCGGGCGGCCTGCTTCTCGCCGATACCCTTCTGGGCCTTCACCCACGGGCCGAGCGGATGAGCCCGCATCGCCCGCTGAAGATTCAGCGTCGCTTCATGCTCCAGCTTCCCCAGGGCCTCGACGAGCTGCATCGTCCGCTGCACGTCGGGGTGGTCTTCCGTGAGGCCGAAGCCGCGGATCTCGCCGTCGGTGTCCTCGACGTTGCGGGTCATCTGGCGGAGGCGGTTCTCGTTGGCGATGCGGGTCTTTTCCAGGTCGTCGAGCACCGCGGCCAGGACGAGCATCATGGCGTTCGGATTCATGGCAGAACCTTCGGGATGAGTTTTAAAGAACCGCAGCGGCGCACGCACTGTGGGCCTCGCGAGTGGAATGGCCGCTGCGGCAACTTGAGCCCCCTGCGGCAGGGGTGTCGTGGGTATGGATCCGGAAATGGCCGCAGGGGGAGTGTTTCCCCGGCGGGCGGCGGCGCATTGGGCGTCGTTTGTGGCGTGGCCCGCCGGAAGTCTTAGCTGAGGGCTTTCGCAAGAACCTCAGGGGGAAGATCGCAGACGCGCTTCACGTCGTGTTCGGAGACGAGTAGCGCCAGGTTGCGGTACCGGCGTTCGGCGGCGAGGTTCTTCTCAGCCTCGCTGCGCCGGTAGTCGGCGATCGACATCATGTCGTCGTAGGTGCACTCGCCGAGGAGCTTCCAGCCCAGGTCCGGCACCCATTCGCGGTTCTTCAGGTGCCGCTGCCAGCCGTCGCGGACCTCCGCCCAGCGGCGGGACGCCCGGGGGCGGGAGGCGGCGACTGTGGCGTTCTGGGAACTCTGCTGCCGCTGCCGGGCCTGGATCATGACGTCGTGGACGAACGGGCGGAGCGTCTCGGCGAGGGCGTCGGCGACGTGCTCGGCGGGGATCCGCTTGGCGACCTCGCGGGCCACATCGGTGGGATCGGTGAGCGCGTCATTGCCGAGCACTTCGCGGACCAGGCATCGGAGGCTGAAGTCAGTGGCGGTCGTCATCGCTTCCCGTCCCAGACCGCCCAGTCAAGGAAGGCCTCCGCCTGCCGCGACGCCTTCACGGCCCGCCGGCGTGCTGTCTGCGCCTTCTCGAAGCGTTCAGCGTCGGCCGCCGTCTCGTACTCGCGCAGGCGACGGTTGATCTTCTGGCGCTGGATCCGGGTGCGGTTCATGACGGGACTCCCTCGGGCTCGACGGTGACCGTCCAGCCCTGCTTGATCAGGGTCTTGCTGTGCTTCCGGAAGTGGTGACCGCAGAAGTCGAGCGTGGCGGCCTCGGAGACGTACACAACTTCGCCGGCAGGCGGCTTCTTGAGCACCCGGTACAGGGCGGCGGCGCCGCAGTTGTCGCACCGGTCGTGCAGCGTGAGCGTCGACATCGCGAGTCCTTTCCCGGCAGGGTGCCGGGCGATGGCGTCCCGGCGCGCCCTTTCGGCGTCGATGGACGCCTGGAGGATCGGCGACATGTCGCCGTCGGGGGTGTGAGGCCAGGCATTGGATTCGTGCCAGGCGTCGGCGGAATTCATGACACCGTGCTCCAGGTGCGGCCGGTGACGGCGGCCTGCATTGCCTGCTTGCTCACTCCGTACTTCTCGGCGAGCCGGGCGTAGGTCCACTTTCCGGTGGCGTACGACTTTCGGGCGGCCCGCACCTTCGTGGCGGTGAGCTTGGCCATGTGGTGCTTGTTACCGGGCTGAGCTGCCATGGGTGGTACCTGCGCTTTTCAGTGTCGGGAGGATTCGAATTCGGCGTGGTGCGAGTGCGCCTCGTACTCGTCCTGGGCGGGCGAGGTGGAGGCGGGGAAAGTCGTCGTCTTGACGTAGGCGGCGACCTCCTTGCGGAGGGCTTCGAACTCGGCGTCAGTCATGACGGATCAACTTCTTCGGTGATGGGGCGGATAGACGTCCGGCGGACTCCCCGGAGGGATTCGCCGTCCCAGTTGATGAGGGTGTAGCGCTCGCCGTCGCAGTCCTCCACGACGAATTCGCCGTGCATGTCGGGAATGCTCCCGCCATAAAGGACGAGGCTCGCGATGGGGACGATTTCGGACATAGCGCCCCCCTCAGGGGAAAGGAAGAATTTGTGGTCCGTTGTGGGCACGGGTGGACCAGGCCCGCGTCCAAACCGCGAGCCAGGGGTGAAGAACGGAAAGCCCCTGGCCTACGGGTCCCTCGCGGTGAAGGCTTAGGCCCCCGGCGCCGGCACCACCCAAGGGCGGCGCCGGGGGGTGGCCGCTGCGACCCGTCCGTCACAGATCCGGGGAGCGGCAGGCCCCCCAGCGGTAACAGCGCCGGGGGAGCGGAAGAGGCCGACCAGGGGGATGGTCGGCCTCGGTCTTGGTTGCCGTCTTCGGGTTGCCCGCGGGTAGGCCGCCCCCGCGCTCTGGGGGTCCCGGACAGTGGCCGTCGAACGGCGTCAGATGGTAATGTTGTCAGCCACGTTTCCGCAGGTCAGGCCCCACAAGGAAGAAGTCGTACCACTCGATGGTGGTGCCGATCAGGCTCGCCGCGACGATGCGCTTGAGGTGTCCGGGGGAGGGCGGAGCGGTTGCTGCGGAGGCCATGTGCACCACTTCCAGGCGAAGGCGGGGACGACTGCGTGCTGGCACAAGGTAGGAACACGCAGGTCAGCGGCACATGTGGTGGGACACCATACTTTCGGGCTCCGCTGTGGTGCCGGTCGCGGGGCGCACGACGGGCCGCCGTCGGCCGGTTCTGTGATCCTGCAGGCAGGGCCCTTTCGGAGAAGGGCCCGGCACGAGATATCTTGATGTCGAGCAATCTGAGAAACATGCAGACGACGTGGAAGACGTGGAGCGGAGCCCCCGGTGACTGACTCGACCATCATTTACACGCACACTGACGAGGCCCCGGCCCTCGCGACGTATTCCTTCCTGCCCGTGATCGAGGCCTACGCGTCCACCGCCGGTGTGCGGGTCGAGACCCGTGACATCTCCCTGGCCGGGCGCATCATCGCCTCGTTCCCGGAGTACCTGAACGAGGACCAGCGCATCGCCGACGCGCTCGCCGAGCTGGGCGAGCTGGCCAAGACGCCGCAGGCCAACATCATCAAGCTGCCGAACGTCTCGGCGTCCATCCCGCAGCTGAAGGCCGCCATCGCCGAGCTGCAGGAGCAGGGCTACGCGCTGCCCGCGTACCCCGACGAGCCGAAGACGGACGAGGAGCGCGAGGCCCGCGCCCGCTACGACAAGATCAAGGGTTCCGCCGTGAACCCGGTCCTGCGCGAGGGCAACTCGGACCGCCGCGCCCCCGCCTCGGTGAAGAACTACGCCAAGGCCCACCCGCACCGCATGGGCGCCTGGACCCCCGAGTCCAAGACCAACGTCGCGACCATGGGCGAGAACGACTTCCGTTCGACCGAGAAGTCCACCGTCATCGCCGAGGACGGCTCCCTCAAGATCGAGCTGGTCGCCGACAACGGCGCCGTCACGGTCCTGCGCGAGTCCGTACCGGTCCTCGCCGGTGAGGTCGTCGACGCCTCCGTGCTGCGCGTCGCCGCCCTGCGCGAGTTCCTCACCGCGCAGATCGCCAAGGCCAAGGCCGAGGGCGTCCTGTTCTCCGTGCACCTCAAGGCCACGATGATGAAGGTCTCCGACCCGATCATCTTCGGCCACGTCGTGCGCGCCTTCTTCCCGAAGACGTTCGCGAAGTACGGCGAGGCGCTCGTCGCCGCCGGCCTCTCCCCGAACGACGGCCTCGGCACCATCCTCAAGGGCCTGGACTCCGTGCCGCACCTCGGTGAGGAGATCAAGGCCTCCTTCGAGGCCGAGATCGCCGAGGGCCCGGAGCTCGCCATGGTCGACTCCGACCGTGGCATCACCAACCTGCACGTGCCGTCCGACGTCATCGTCGACGCCTCGATGCCCGCCATGATCCGCACCTCGGGTCACATGTGGGGCCCCGACGGCCAGGAGGCCGACACCCTCGCCGTCCTCCCGGACAGCAGCTACGCCGGTGTCTACCAGGTCGTCATCGACGACTGCCGGGCCCACGGCGCCTACGACCCGTCGACCATGGGCTCCGTCGCCAACGTCGGCCTGATGGCGCAGAAGGCCGAGGAGTACGGCTCCCACGACAAGACCTTCGAGATCCAGACCGCCGGCACCGTCCGCCTGGTCGACACCGCGGGCAACGTGGTCCTGGAGCAGGAGGTCGCCGAGGGCGACATCTTCCGCGCCTGCCAGGCCAAGGACGCCCCGATCAAGGACTGGATCAAGCTCGCCGTCACGCGCGCCCGCGCCACCGGCGACCCGGCCGTCTTCTGGCTCGACGAGACCCGCGCCCACGACGCCCAGCTGATCAAGAAGGTCGAGCAGTACCTGCCGGAGTTCGACACCGAGGGCCTGGACATCCGCGTCCTCTCCCCGGAGGACGCCACCAAGCTCTCCGTCGAGCGCATCCGCCAGGGCCTGAACACCATCTCGGTCACCGGCAACGTGCTGCGCGACTACCTGACCGACCTCTTCCCCATCCTGGAGCTGGGCACCAGCGCCAAGATGCTGTCGGTCGTCCCGCTGATGAACGGCGGCGGCCTCTTCGAGACGGGCGCCGGCGGCTCCGCCCCGAAGCACGTCCAGCAGCTGGTCAAGGAGAACTACCTGCGCTGGGACTCCCTCGGTGAGTTCCTCGCGCTGGCCGTCTCCCTCGAGCACCTCGCCACCACCACGGGCAACGCCCGCGCCAAGGTCCTCGGCGAGACCCTCGACCGCGCCACCGGCACCTTCCTCAACGAGGACAAGTCGCCGACCCGTCGCCTCGGCGGCATCGACAACCGCGGCTCGCACTTCTACCTGGCCCTGTACTGGGCCCAGGAGCTCGCCGCGCAGACCGAGGACGCCGAGCTGGCGAAGGCCTTCGCCCCGCTCGCCGAGTCGCTCAAGGCCAACGAGCAGAAGATCGTCGACGAGCTCATCGCCGTCCAGGGCTCCCCGGCCGACATCGGCGGGTACTACCAGCCCTCGCCGGCCAAGGCCGCCCAGGTCATGCGCCCGTCGCAGACCCTGAACGAGGCCCTCGCCTCGCTCGCCTGATCCCTGCCGGATCTCCACCGCCCCGGTCGGCCCCGTGCCGCCGGGGCGGTGGCGTGTCCGCGGGGCAGGGGGACGCGCTTCACGGCACCTGACCTGGGTAGGCTGCGTCGATGAGCACTCTGGATGACGCACGTCCGGGCATGGACCCGGCGATCCGCCCGCAGGACGACCTCTTCGGACACGTCAACGGCCACTGGCTGGCGACCGAGCCGATCCCCGACGACCGCTCCAGCTGGGGCCCCTTCGTGCAGCTCGTGGACGTCGCCGAGCAGCAGGTCAAGGAGATCATCCAGGAGATCGCCGAGGGCGGCCCGACCAGCCTCGACGACACCGAGGCACGCAAGATCGCCGATCTGTACGCGTCGTTCATGGACGAGGAGCGGGCCGACGCCCTCGGCCTCGACCCGGTCCGGCCGCTCCTCGACGAGGTGGCGCGGATCAGCGACGTCTCGCAGCTCGCCGGCTTCCTGGGCCGCTTCGAACGCACCGGCGGCTCCGGCCTGTTCGGCGCGTACATCGACACCGACGACCGCGACTCCGACCGCTACCTCTTCAACCTCCTGCAGGGCGGCCTCGGCCTGCCCGACGAGTCGTACTACCGCGACGAGAAGTTCGCCGAGACCCGCGAGAAGTACGAGGCCTACCTCACCGAGCTGTTCACGCTCGCCGAGCACGCCGACCCGGCCGCCGCCGCGCGCACCGTCCTCGCCCTGGAGACCCGGCTCGCCGAAGGGCACTGGGAGCGCGCCGAGACGCGGGACGTGCAGAAGACGTACAACCTCACCACCTTCGACGAACTCACCGCGCTCGCCCCGGCGTTCGACTGGCGCGGCTACGTCACCGGGCTCGGCGGCAGCGACGACACGCTCGCCCAGTCCTGCGTGCGCCAGCCCTCGTACCTGGCCCACCTCTCGACCGTCCTCACCGAGGTCCCCGTCGAGCAGTGGCGCGACTGGCTGCTCGCGCGCGTGCTGCGCTCCAGCGCCCCGTACCTGTCCTCGCCGTTCGTCCGCGTCAACTTCGACTTCTACGGGCGCACGCTCAACGGCACCCCGGAGCTGCGGGCCCGCTGGAAGCGCGCCGTCGCGTTCGTCGAGGGCGCCATGGGCGAGGCCGTCGGCAAGGAGTACGTCGCCCGGCACTTCCCGCCGGCGTCCAAGGCCCTGATGGACGAGCTCGTCGCGAACCTGCTCGAGGCCTACCGGCAGTCCATCGGCGCCCTCGACTGGATGACGGACGAGACGAAGGAGCGGGCGTACGAGAAGCTCGCCACGTTCCGCCCGAAGATCGGCTACCCGGACCGCTTCCGCGACTACGCGAACCTGACCGTCGTCCCCGGCGACCTGCTGGCCAACGCGCACGCGGCCGACGCCTTCGAGCACGACCGGCAGATGGCCAAGATCGGCGCCCCGGTCGACCGCGACGAGTGGTTCATGCTGCCGCAGACCGTCAACGCGTACTACAACCCGGGCACGAACGAGATCTGCTTCCCGGCCGGCATCCTGCAGAAGCCGTTCTTCTCGCCGGAGGCGGACGCGGCCGAGAACTACGGCGGCATCGGCGCCGTCATCGGTCACGAGATCGGCCACGGCTTCGACGACCAGGGCGCCCAGTACGACGGCCAGGGCAACCTGAACGACTGGTGGACCGCGGACGACAAGGCCGCGTTCGAGGGCAAGTCGAAGGCGCTCATCAAGCAGTACGACGGCTTCTCGCCGCGCAACCTGCCGGGCGAGTCCGTCAACGGGGCGCTGACCGTCGGCGAGAACATCGGCGACCTCGGCGGCCTCACCATCGGGCACACCGCCTACCTCATCGCCCTCGCCGGGGCACCGGTTCCCGAGGCGGACGGACTCAGCGGCTCCCAGCGGCTGTTCATGAACTGGGCGTTCTGCTGGCGCACCAAGCGGCGCAAGGAGCAGGAGCAGCAGTACCTGACGATCGACCCGCACTCGCCGCCGGAGTTCCGGGCGAACATCGTGCGCAACCTCGACGAGTTCCACGAGGCGTTCGGCACGGTCGCGGGGGACGGGCTGTGGCTCGACCCCGCGGATCGGGTGCGGATCTGGTGAGTCGTCGTTGAGCGGGGTCGGGGGGTTCAGGCCCCCCGACCTTGCCGTCTCGGGGCTCCGCCCCGGACCCCGCTCCTCAATCGCCGGAGGGGCTCAAAGGAGATGGGGCTTCTGCTCAGATGGTCGACTTCAGGAAGTCGAGCGTGCTGGTCCACGCCTGGCGCGACGACTGCGCGTCGTAGGCCTCCGGGCGGCCGTCGTTGAAGAAGGCGTGGCCGGCCGGGTAGAGGCGGAAGTCGGGCAAGATGCCGGACTGTTGCTCGATCGTCCGGCGCAGGCCGTCGAGGGTGGGCAGCGGAATCGACTCGTCGCGTTGCCCGTAGTGTCCGAGGATCTGGGCCCTGAGCCCCGAGAAGTCGGGGACCTCGTGCTGGATGACCCCGTAGAAGGGGACCGCCGCCGAGACCCGCGCGTCCTGCGCCGCCAGGTGCAGCACGAAGCCGCCGCCCATGCAGAAGCCCACCACGCCGACCGTGCCGGACGTGACCTCGGGCCGCGCGAGGAGATGGCCCACCGCGCCCGAGAGCAGCTCCACGGCCCGCTGCTCCGGCAGTTCCCGCATCATGCGGAAGGCCTCCTGCGCGTCGTGCGCCATACAGGTCGGGCGCGAGCGCGACGAAGCCCTCGGCGGCCAGCCGGTCGGTGACGTCGGCGATGTGGTCGGTCAGGCCCCACCACTCCTGGATGACGATGACACCGGGGCCGCGGCCCGAGGGCGGCAGCGCGAGGTAGCCGTGCGCGGGCGTGCCGTCGCTGTCGAACGTCACGTTCTGGTGAGCCGGGCGGCCGGTGGACCGGGGCGCGTCGGGGGTGTCCGTCACGAGGTGCCTCCTGTAACTGGATGATCGGATTCCACGATGCCAGTCCGGACACCCGGTGACGGCGCGGGCGCGCTCGGCTCGTCAGGCGGGCCCCCGATCCCGCCGGGCCGCCCCCGGCACCCAGCCCCGCCGCGGTACGGAGTCCAGGAGCAGCCGGGTGTACGGGTGCTCGGGCGCGTCCAGGACCCGGGCCGCCGGGCCCTGTTCCACGACCTGGCCCGACCGGAGCACCAGGACCTCGTCGGCGATGTGCCGGACGACGGCGAGATCGTGCGTGACGAACAGGTAGGCGATGCCCGCGTCCCGCCGGATCACGGCGAGCAGCGCGAGGATCTGCGCCTGGATCGACACGTCCAGCGCGGCGACCGCCTCGTCGAGGACGAGGACCCGCGGCTCGACGGCCAGCGCGCGGGCGATCGCCACGCGCTGGCGCTGCCCGCCGGAGAGCCGGCGGGGGAGCGCGGTCGCCTCCCGCTCGCCGAGACCGACCTGGTCGAGGAGTTCGGCGACCCGGGCCCGGCGCGCGGTGGCGTCCAGGTCCGTGTGCAGCCTCAGCCCCTCCTCCACACACGCGCGCACGGTGACGCGCGGGTCGAGCGAGAGATAGGGGTCCTGGAACACCATCTGGATCTCGCGGGCGCGGGCGAGCCGTTCGGCCCGGCCCCGGGCGCGCGCCGAACGGTCGCGGCCGTCCAGGCGCACGGTGCCGGAGTCCGGCCGCTCCAGGCCGACGAGCATGCGGGCGGTCGTCGTCTTCCCGCTCCCGGACTCGCCGACGAGCGCGAGCGAGGCGCCGGGCGCCAGCTCCAAGGAGACGCCGTCGACGGCGGTGTGCCCGCCGAACGTCTTGCGCAGCCCCTCGACCACGAGGCCCTGCCGGGTGGCGTCGGTGGTGGTGGTCGTGCTCGTGGTCGTCGTCATGGTGCGATTCCTTCGTCGGCCCGGTGACAGGCGGCCAGTCCGTCGCCGTGCCGGGCGAGCACGGGCGTCTCCTCGGCGCAGCGCGGCAGGACGTGCGGGCAGCGCTCGGCGAAGGCGCAGCCCGGCGGTGCCTCGGCGAGCGACACCGGCCGCCCGGGGATCGGCCGCGGCGGCGGCGCGTCCGGTTCCAGGCGCGGGGTGCAGCCGAGCAGGCCCGCCGTGTACGGGTGCCGGGGCCGGTCGAACAGCTCGTCCGTGCCGCGCGTCTCGACGATGCGGCCCGCGTACATCACGTAGACGCGATCGCAGACCGCCGAGGCGAGTTCGAGGTCGTGCGTGACGAACAGCAGTCCGGTGCCGCGTTCGGCGCGCAGCCGGGTCAGGATCGCGATGATCTCCGCCTGCGTCGTGACGTCCAGGGCGGTGGTCGGCTCGTCGGCGAGCAGCAGCGCGGGTTCGGCCGCGAGGGCCGCCGCGATGACGACCCGCTGCAGCATGCCGCCGGAGAACTGGTGCGGGTGGCGGCGCAGCGCCCCGCGCGGGTCGCGGATGCCGACCGCCGTGAGGAGTTCCTCCGCGCGGGCGGTGGCCTCGGCGGCCGGGGTGCCGGACGCGCGCAGACCCTCGGTGAGGAAGTCGCCGACCCGGCGCAGCGGGTTCACGGAGGCACGTGGGTCCTGGAAGACCATGGCGACCTGCCGGGTGCGCAGCGCGGCCAGCTCCGCCGGGCCCATGCCGAGGACGTCCCGGCCCCTGACCCGCACCTGTCCCTCGGCCCGGGCGCCGCCGGGCAGCAGCCCGAGCACGCTGCGGCAGGCCACCGACTTGCCGGAGCCGGACTCGCCGACCAGGCCGACCGTCTCGCCGGGCAGTACGTGCAGGCTGACGCCGTCCAGGATCGGCCGGGCGGCGCCGGATCCGGACCCGAGCGCGACGGTCAGGTCCGTGATCTCCAGGACCGGGTGCCGGTCGTCGGGGCGGTCCTCGGGTGTCGTGTCCAGCGTCTTCATCGCTCCCGCCTCGCAATCCGGTCGGCGAGCCCCTCGCCGACGACGCCGAAGGCCACCACGGCGAGCACGATGCACACCGACGGCGCCAGGGTCGGCAGCATCGCGCCGAGCTGGACGGCCGACTGCCCCTCGTTGATCATGGCGCCCCAGTCGGCGGTCGGCGGCTGCACGCCGAACCCGAGGAAGGAGAGCGCCGCCAGGTCCATCAGCGCGTAGCCGAAGTTCATCGCCGACTGGGCGAACACCGTCGGCACGATGTTCGGCAGCAGGTGACGCAGCGAGATGGTCCAGCCGGACCAGCCCTGCACCCGGTACGACTCGATGTAGGCCCGCGCCTTCTCCTGCCGGGCGATGCCCCGCACGAGCCGGCCCACGTACGGGGTGTACGCGACGGCCATCGCGGCCACCGGAGCCGTCATCCCGGAGCCGGCCACGGCCACGAGCAGGATCGCGAGCAGCAGCCCGGGGATCGCGAACACGAGGTCCATCGAGCGGGACAGCAGGGCGTCCACCCAGCCGCCCCGCCAGGCGGCGGCCACGCCGAGCACGGTGCCGAGCAGCGTGGACACGGCGACGACGAGCAGCGGACCGAGCAGGCCGGTGCGGGCGCCGTACATCACCCGCGACAGGATGTCCCGGCCCGACTGGTCGGTGCCGAGCGGATGGTCGCCCGAGCTGCCGACCAGACTGTTGGCCAGGTCGACGGCCTCGGGGTCGTGCGGTGCGAGGACCGGGGCGAGCAGCGCGACCAGGACGAGGACCGCGAGCACCGCGATCGACCCGGTGAACATCGGCCCCTGGCCGAGGAGTCGGAGCCGCCCGAAGCCGATCCGGCGGTGCGGCACAGCAGTTGTCGTCGTCATGCGGAACCTTCCCCGCGCAGCGACAGGCGCGGGTCGATGAGAGGAGCGAGGAGGTCGACGACGAGGTTCACCACGCCGAAGGCCGCCACGCTGAGGAGGGTGATCGCCTGCACGACCGCGAAGTCCTTGGCGGTCACCGACTGGACGAGCAGCGAGCCGAGCCCGGGCACGTCGAACGCCGTCTCGACGATGGACGTGCTGATCAGCAGGCCCGCGAGCATCGTGCCGCCGACCGTGACGACCGGCCCCAGCGCGTTGCGCAGCACGTGCCGGCGCACCACGTCGCGGTGCGCGACACCGCGGGCCCGGGCCACCTCGACGTGTTCCCGGCCCAGTTCGTCGAGCATCGCCGAGCGGGTCACGCGGGCCAGCAGCCCGGCGAAGGTGAGCGCGAGGGCGAACGCGGGCAATGTCAGGTGGTACAGCCGCTCGGTGAGACCGCTCGGGGTGCCGCCGGGCCCGGGGAACCAGCCGAGCCGCACGGAGAACAGCGACACCAGCACCAGCGCGGTCACGAACGACGGGGTCGCCGTCGCCACACCCGTGCCGACGAGCACCGCGCGGTCGAACAGCCCGGGGCGCAGCGCCGCCGCGATCCCGGCCGCCGTGCCGAGGACGGCGACGAGCAGCGCCGCGTACCCGACGAGGACGGCGGTGCCCGGGAGGCGGGAGCCGATCAGCCCCGAGATGTCCTGGTGGAACTGGGCGGAGCGGCCGAAGTCGCCGTGCAGCACTCCGCCGAGCCACTTCCCGTACTGCAGCGCCAGCGGGTCGTCCAGGTGGTACTGGGCGCGCAGCGCCGCCACGGCGTCCGGGGTCGCCGGACGCCCGTGCAGCAGGAACGTCACCGGGTCGCCCGGCGCGAGATGGATCGCGCCGAACACCACGAGGGAGGTCACGAACAGCACCGCCACCAGCCCGGCGAGCCGTCCTGCCAGGTAGCGCGTCATCGCTTCGCGGCCCCGATCATCGCGGCCCACGGGTAGTACAGCTGGGCGATGCCGGTGGGCGCGCCCGTGACGCGTGGGCCGAGGAACACCGAGTACGGGGCCTCGTACACCGGGATGATCGGCAGCTCGCGCATGGCGATCTTCTGCAGGTCACCGGTGAGTTCGGTGCGCTTGGCGGTGTCCGGCTCGGCGTTCGCCCTGTCGAAGGCGGCGTCGTACTCGGCGTTCGACCACTTCCCGTAGTTCCCGAAGTCGCCGGTGCGCAGGTACTGGTAGAACTCCAGCGGGTCCGGGGTGTTGTCGTAGCCGTTGGTGATCACCAGGTCGAGGCCCTTGCGGGAGCCGGGGTCGACGAAGATGTTGCTGTACGCGTCCGGGGCGACGGCCTTGAGCCGCACGTCGAGGCCGATCTTGCGGCCCGCGTCCTGCACCGCGTTGGCGACGACACTGATCTCGGGAGCCAGGGTGCTCGTGACGATCGTGACGCGCGCGCCCTTCGCGCCGGCCTCGGTGACGAGCTTCTTCGCGGCCGCGATGTCGAACGCGGGCTCGGGCAGGGCGTCGTACAGCTTGTGGCCCCGCTCCGCGTCGAGGGCCCAGGCACCGCGCGCGGCCGGGGCCTTGGCCGGTTCGCCGACGCCGCCGGCCGCGGCCTTGATGATGTTCTTGCGGTCCAGCGCCATCGACAGGGCCTTGCGGACCTTCAGATCGCCGAGCGGGCCCTTGAAGTCGAGCACGGCGAGGTCGGCCGCCGCCGTGTTCGGGCCGAACAGGAGCTTGCCCTTGCCGCTGGAGCGCAGCTGGGCGAAGGACGAGGACGGCACGAGGTAGCCGCCGTCGGCGGTGCCGGAACGGAACGCGTTGGAGCGCGCGGCCGGATCCTCGATGAACGTGAACTTCACCGCCGCCGACTTGGGCGCGAGCCCTTTGTCCCAGTACCCGGCGAACCTCTTCAGCGTGATGCTGTCGCCCTGCTCCCAGCGGTCGAAGGCGTACGGGCCCGTGCAGTTGACCGAGCCCTTGGGGGTGCCGTAGTCCTTGCCCTCCTTCGCGAGGGTCGCGGCGGACTCGATGGTGCCCGGCGAGGCGGCGAGCAGCTCGTTGAAGAGGACGTCGGGCCTGGAGAGGCGCACCGTCACCTCCAGGTCGCCCGTCTTCGCTATGGACTTGACGTTCTTGAACGCCGAGCCCCAGGGCGAGCCGGTCTTCGGGTCCATCTGCCGCTTCAGCGACGCGACCACGTCGTCGGCGGTCATGGCCGAGCCGTCGTGGAACTTCACGCCCGGGCGCAGGGTGTAGACGTACGTCTTCGGGTCGGGCTGCGCGTATTTCGCCGCGAGCCCCGGCTCGATCTTCAGGTCGGGCGTCACGCGCAGGAGCTGCTCGCAGACGTTGGCGAGCACGGTGTTGGGCGGGTAGTCGTAGGCCAGCGCGTAGTCGAGCGTGTACGGCTCCGCGTACAGCGACCAGGTGAACGAGTCGAGCGGTCCCTTCGCGGCCGGGGAGGTCGCCTCGACGGAGTCGGTGGCGGAGGGTCCCGCGGACTGATCGGTCTGAGCGCCGGAGCACGCGCTGGTGGCGGCGAGTGCGGCGACGCCGGCGAGGCACAGGGCGGTTCTGGGCATGCGCATGCGAAATCACCCCTATACGGGTTCGACGGATGCAGGTGGTGGTTTCCCGGAGTGGAGGCCGGGCGGGGGGTGGACCGAAGTATTGATGCGGGAACGTTCCCGCACAAGGCTTTGCGGGAACGGTTTTGCTGAGGTCGTGAGGGTGGCAGCATCAGTGCCATGACCGAACCTTCACAGCGCTCCGGCCACGCGCCGCCGCCCGCGCGCGTCCGGCTCGTGGACGTCGCCCGCGAGACGGGCCTGTCCAAGACGACCGTCTCCGCCGCGCTCAACGGCACCGGCCGCCTCTCGGACGCCGTGCGCGAGCGGGTCAAGGAAGCGGCCCGCGTCATGGGGTACCGGCCGAACGCCACCGCACGCCAACTACGAGCGGGGCGCGCCCGGTTGATCGGCTACGTGGTCGGGGAGTACGCCCAGGAACCGTGGGCGTTCCTGGAGTCGCCGTACGTGGCCCGGCTGACCGGGTCCACCGCCGCGACCGCGCTCTGCCGGGGGTACGCGATGGTGCTGCTGCCCGCCGGGACCGTGCAGAACGAGTGGGCCGACCTGCCCCTCGACGCGGTCGTCGTCGCCGACCCGCTGTCGGGAGACCGGATCGTCGACGACCTCCTCGCCGCCGGGATCCCGGTGTTCAGCGACCGCTCGGTGGCCGGGAGGGACGGCGCGTACTGGGTGGACGTCGACGCCGGGGCCGCCCTGCGCGAGGTCCTCGACCATCTCGCCGGGCAGGGGGCCGGGCGCCCCGCGCTCGTCGTGCCCGCGACCGACACCCGCTTCAACCGGGACGCGCTCGCCGCGTACGGCGCGTGGTGCGTGGAGCGGGGCGTGCCCGAGCGGGTGGCGCGGGCCGAGGAGGCGGGGAACGGGCCGGTCATCGCGGCGACGGAGGCGGTGCTCGGGCGGCCCGGCGCCGCCGCGCCCGACGCGTTGGTGCTCGTCGCCGAGGTGAGTCCGCCGCTCCTGCTGGAGGCGGTGCGGCGCGCCGGCTTCGACGTGCCCGCCGACCTGCTCGTCGTCTGCGTCAGCGAGGACGTGACCGCGCTGCACACCGACCCGCCGATGACCACGCTGAGCCTGAACCCGCGCGCCGTCGCGGAGGCCGGTGTGGAGCACATGGTGGCGGTCCTGGAGGACGGCCGCCTCGATCCGGCCGGAACCCTGGTGCCGACGCGGCTGGAGGTACGGGGCTCGTCCGTACGGAGGGCTCCGGCGGGGGAGGGCGGGTAGTTCGGCCGACCGCCGGTTTCTGGGGCGCGGGCGGTCCGAGCGGGCTGGGGTGTGGGTGCCGACTCGGCTGGAGGTGGGGCCCTGGGTGTGGAGGCCTCCGGGCGGGGAAGCTGGTGAGTTCCGTGCGGGTCGCCGGTTGCCGGTTTCCGGGGCGCGGGTGGTTCGAACTGGCTGGAGTGTTGGGTGCCGACTCGGCTGGAGGCGGGGGCTTGGCGTGGAGGCCTCCGGTGGGGGATACCGGTGCGTTGCTGCGGGGCACCGGTCGCCGCCTTCCGGGCGCGGACGGTTCGAACCGCCGGGCAGTTGGTGCAGACCCGGCCGGAAGCGGGGGCTCGGTGTGGAGGGCTCCGGCGGGGGACACAGGTGAGTTCCTGCGCGGCGCCGGTCGCCGCCTTCCGGGGCGCGGGCGGTTCGAACCGCCGGGGTAGTTGGTGCCGACCCGGCCGGAGGCGGGGGCTCGGTGGGGAGGGCTCCGGCGGGGGCCACCGTCGAGTTGCTGGTCGCCGGTCGCCGGTCGCCGGTTGCTGGCTCCTGGGGCGGGTGGTTCGAACCGGCGGGGGTGCTGGGTGCCCACACTCGGCTGGATGCGCGGGCCTCGCCGGGCGCCGGTTGCTGGAGTGTGCGCGGCTCGGACCGGCCGGGGGCGCCGGGGGCGTCCGTGGTGAGGCCTCAGGCGCCGGATGCCGGAGCGAGATCGCCCGACGCCGGGCGCGGCCACTGTGGGGCCGCGCCCGGCGGGGCGGGGTCAGGCGGTGGGGTGTGCCTTCTGGAGTGCCGTGAGGCACGCGGCGATCGCCTGCTGGAGCTCCTCCAGGCGCCGCACCATGTCGTCCTCGACGATGTCGTCGATCTCCGCGACGTCGTCGAAGGTCAGCTCCTCGAAGGCCTTCGTCGCCTTGGAGATGCTGCTGTAGAACTTGGCGCGGCGCTCCTGCACGCGCAGCTCCGGGTCCTTCTCGACGGTCTCGGCGACGAGGTTGCGCACCGTGTCGTACGCCTCGCGGGCCCACTCGCCCGCCTCCTCGTCCTCGTCCAGCTCGTCGATCAGCGACAGGTGCCGCTCGGCCTCCTCGCGCAGCTCGGGCGACGCCTCGATCTTCTGGCCCGCGGCCGTCTTGACCTGGCCGTCCTCGGCGATCTTCCGCACGTACTCGAGTTGGCCCCCGGTCTTGGCCTCCTCGGCGACGGCCTTCTTCAGCTCGTCGGCGCGCACGATGTCGCGGGCCAGACCCGAGCGCAGCACCGGGTCCTCGCCGAGGCGGTCCATGAGCGCCTTGCGGGCCGCCTCCGCGGTGCCCGGGTCGGCGAGGATCGCGGCGCGCAGCGCGGTCGGGTTCTCCGCGACCTCCAGCGCCTTCGTCGGACGGATGCCCTCCGCCTCGGCCGCCTCCGAGATCGCCTGGCCGCGCACGGACGTCGCGCTGGAGCGCGACACGTAGTACGACAGCCACACGTCGGCGTCCGGCAGCTCGACCTCGACGCCCGGGGCGAGCGCCTCGAACTGCGGGACCAGGCCGTCGTCGGCCGCCCGGTCCCACGTCTTGTAGAAACGCATGACGCGATCGGCCGAGCACTCGGCGAGCGCAGCGAACCGGCGCGCCGAGACCTTCTCCGTCTCGCCCGCGGCCTGCCCGCCGGGGCGCACGCTGCGTGCCACCTTGAGCGCGAAGGTCCAGCCGCCGGTCCGGGCGTAGCCGCCGAACTCGCGGGCGTCCCGGACGATGGCCTCCGGCACCTCACCGGAGAGGTCCTCGGCGTCCTCGACCGATGCGCCGGCCTCCGCGTCCACGTCCGCGCCGGTGGCGTCCCCGGTCGGAGCCGCGGCGGGCGCCTCGGGCTGCCAGAAGTTCTCCTCCCCGGCGGCGGGCGACGCCGGCGCGGGCACGGGCGGCACGACAGCCCCGGCTTCGACGGCCCCGACGGCCCCGACGGCCCCGTCGGCCTCGGCGGTCTCAGCAGCCCCAGCGGTCTCTCCGGCCGCGGGGACCACGGCGCCCCCGGTGTCCTCGGCGTCCTCGCCGGACGGGACGGCTGCCTCGGACGAGTCGATGGCTACGGTCACGTAGGTACTCCTGGGTGATCGGGCACGTGCGGGTTGACGGGATACTTTATCGCTCCGATTGGGGTGTTTTGTGCGCGAGTTGTGTCTCCTCGCCGTCGAGCCCCAGTTCGGCCAGTACCGCAGCGGTGTGTTCGCCCGCCGCGGGCACCGGCGCCATCCGGGGCTCCAGGCCGCGCGGCGTCGCGGGCGGGAGCAGGGCGCGGACGGGGCCGCCCGGGGTGTCCACGTCGCGCCAGCGGTCGCGGCCGGACAGCACCGGGTGCGCGAGGAAGTCCTCGACCGTGTTGAGCCGGGCGCTCGCGATCCCGGCCCGGTCAAGGAGCGTCACGACCTCGTCCGCGTCCAGCTCGGCGAAGCGTGCCGTCACGATGGCGTCGAGCTCGGTGCGCCGGGCGACCCGGGAGGAGTTGCGGTGGAAGCGCGGGTCGTCGGTGAGCGCCGCGTCGTCCAGGACGTGCGCGCAGAACGCGGCCCACTCCCGCTCGTTCTGGATCGCGAGCAGCACCGTCCGCCCGTCGGCCGCCGGGTAGGGCCCGTACGGGGCGATCGTCGCGTGCGCCGCGCCGACCCGCGGCGGCTGGGCGCCGGAGTACGCCGTGTAGTACGCGGGGTATCCCATCCATTCGGCCAGCGCCTCGAACAGCGACACCTCGACCGAGCGCGTCACTCCCGTGTCCCGGCGCTCGTACAGCGCCGTGAGGATCCCGGAGAAGGCGTACATGCCGGCCGCGATGTCGGCGATCGCGATCCCGACCTTCGCCGGTTCCTCCGGGCTGCCGGTCACCGACACGACGCCGGTCTCGCACTGCACCAGCAGGTCGTACGCCTTCCGGTGCGACCACGGCCCGTCGGAGCCGTAGCCGGAGATGTCGCACACGACGAGGGAGGGGTGCCGCTCGGCGAGCGCGGCGGCGGACAGGCCGAGGCGGGCCGCGGCGCCCGGCGCCAGGTTCTGCACGAAGACGTCCGCGCGGGCCAGGAGCCGCTCCAGTGCCTCGCGGCCCTCCGCCGTCTTCACGTCGAGCGTGACGGACTCCTTGGACCGGTTCAGCCACACGAAGTGACTGGACTGGCCGTGCACCGTCTCGTCGTAGCGGCGCGCGAAGTCGCCGCCGCCCGGCCGCTCCACCTTGATCACCCGCGCCCCCAGATCGGCGAGCTGGCGCGTGGCGAACGGGGCGGCCACCGCCTGTTCGAGACTGACGACGGTGATGCCGTCGAGGGGCAGGCGGGCCGTGCTCATGGGGCTTCCTCCGTGCAGGGGCGACAACGCGGGGGCGACGGACGCGGGGGCGCGGCGTCCGGCGGGCTCTCCCGCCGGACGGTACGCGATGCGCGCGCGGGCCCGGCCGGAGACCTCCCGTCCGGCCCGCTCAGCCGGCGCCGCCGCTGTCGGCCAGCCGCGCCGACCAGCGCTGCTCGACCTTCGCCAGACGCCAGTACGCGACCGCCGCCACCCACACCACGACGAACAGCCCGACGATCACGTACCCGACGTTGTCGAGGTCGAGGCCGGCGATCCAGCCCGTGACCGCGTCGGTCAGGTCGAGCTTCTCGTGGAGCACGCCCACGAGTTCGATCGTGCCGATGAAGAAGGCGACGGCGATGGACAGTCCGGTGATCGTGAGGTTGTAGAACACCTTGCGGACCGGGTTCGAGAACGCCCACTGGTAGGCGAAGTTCATGAACGTGCCGTCGAGCGTGTCGAACAGGCTCATGCCCGCGGCGAACAGCAGCGGCAGGCACAGCACCGCGTACCAGGGCAGTCCGGCCGCGGCGCCGCTGCCCGCCATCACCATCAGCGTGACCTCGGTCGCCGTGTCGAAGCCGAGCCCGAACAGGAAGCCCAGCGGGAACATCTGGCCGGGCCGGGTGATGGAACGGGTGAAGCGGCCGAGGATCCGGTTCATGAACCCCCGTGCGTCCAGGTGCGCTTCGAGCTCCCGCTCGTCGTACGAGCCGCCGCGCATCGCCCGGAACACCTTCATGATGCCGAGCAGGGCCACCAGGTTCAGTGCGGCGATCAGATACAGGAACGTGCCGGAGACGGTCGTGCCGACGACCCCGAGGACCTGGTGAGTACGTGAGTCGTCACTGGTCAGCGTGGTCGCGAGCGCCGTGCCGCCGGCCACCAGCGCCGCGAGGACCACGACGACACTGGAGTGACCGAGCGCGAACCAGAAGCCCACGGACACCGGACGCTTGCCGTCCGCCATCAGCTTGCGGGTCGTGTTGTCGATCGCGGCGATGTGGTCGGCGTCGAAGGCGTGCCGCATGCCCAGCGTGTACGCCGTGATGCCGAGCCCGATGCCGAACGCCTTGTGGTCCACCCGGTAGTGACCGGGGACGACGAGCAGGAAGAGCACACCGAACGCGACGACGTGCAGGGCGAGGATCACCGCCATCAGGCCCGCTGTGCGCAGGGTGTCCTCGCGCCGCCATCGGTAGGCGGACGGCGGACTCGTCGGGGAGTTCGCGGGCAGGGTCAAGCCGATCACGCTCCAGCACCTCGTGGATCACTTCGTGAGATGCCGTGGCCGGTCTCCTGGCTTACGGGCGAGCGACACCGCTCCGGCCTTCCCAGCGGCACGGGGCCGCCAGTGGCGTGATGAAGCGGTGCGCCTCGTGCCGCCCGAGGGCGGGGGCACGAGACCCGATCACAGTGGCGAGGGCCGCTCCGGACTTGGCCCCTGAGGGGTTGTCACCGGTCTTCCCGAACACCACGGCCCGCCCACCCTAGAGGGGCCGGAGCGTGACTGCATAGACGCACTCCGCGCACGTAGGAAAGATCACATGCGGCCGGGCGTCAGCCGGCCGTACGGCGCCGGCGGGCCCGCGCGATCTCCTCGTACGCCTTCACGCGCCCCTCCCAGTGCGAACCCTCGACGGACTTGCCGGGCTCCAGGTCCTTGTAGACCTCGAAGAAGTGGGTGATCTCCAGACGGTCGAACTCGGGGATGTCGTCGATGTCGCGGACTGCGCGGTGCCGCGGGTCGTGGGCGGGGACGCAGAGGATCTTCTCGTCCGGGCCCTTCTCGTCGCTCATCACGAACATGCCGATGGCCCGGCACTCGACGGCGCAGCCCGGGAACGTGGCGTCGCCGCCGGTCAGTACGAGCGCGTCCAGCGGGTCGCCGTCGCCGCCGAGCGTGCCGTCGACGTAGCCGTAGTCCGCGGGGTACTGGGTCGACGTGAAGAGCATCCGGTCGAGCCGGATCCGGCCCAGTTCATGGTCCATCTCGTACTTGTTCCGGGAGCCCTGCGGGATCTCCACGATCACGTCGAACGCCTCGTCGGCGCCCGCCTGTCCGCTGTCCAGCGTGCCCAATGTGGCCTCCTTGCCCCATTCCGACGTCCCGAGTGTGCGCCGGGTGCGGCGGATCGGGAACCCCTCAGACGCCGTCCGGAACGGCGAATTCGAGTTCGGGTCGCTCCCAGCCGACCGCGGGCGGCTGTGCGGGGACGGTCCCGGTGCGCAGCGCGCCCATCCCACGGTAGAAGCCCTCGGCGGGCGGATGCGCGACGACACGGACCCGATCGAGGCCCGCGGCGCGCGCCTCGGACCGCATGTGGTCGACGAGGAGCCGGCCGACGCCGAGTCCCTGCGCGTCGTCCGCGACGAACATCAGGTCCAGCTCGGCCGCGTCGACGAGCAGCGCGTAGAAGCCGAGGACGCGGCCCTCGGCCCGGTCCACGGCCGCGAAGACCCGGTGCGCCTCGATGTAGCCGGAGGTGACGCGGTGGTCGGCGACCATCGCCGCGTAGTGGCCCTCGTAGGCGCGCGAGCCCCGGACGATGCGGGTGAGGCGCCGTGCGTCGCGGGCGACGGCGCGCCGGACCGTGACGTCGGGCCGGGCCCCGGGCTGGGTAATCCTCGCATTCATGCTTCGAGTATTACGCATCCGCGGGTCGCCGTCAGGCGCCGGGCACGGTGGAGCGGACCTGGCGCAGGAACGCCGCGTTGTCCGGCGTCTGCCGCATGCGCTCCAGCAGCGTCTCGTACGAGGCCCGGTCGTCCCGCCGGCCGAGGGCGCGGCGCAGGGCGTGTGCGGCGGCCGTCTCCTCGGCGGTGAGCAGGAGCTCCTCGCGGCGGGTGCCGGACGGGTCGAGGTCCACGGCCGGGTGGATCCGGTGGTCGGCGAGGGCGCGGTCGAGCCGCAGCTCCATGTTCCCGGTGCTCTTGAGCTCCTCGAAGAAGAAGTCGTCGGCGCGGGAGCCCGTCTCGACGAGGGCCGTCGCGAGGATGGTCAGGGAGCCCGCCTCCTCCGTGTTGCGGGCCGCGCCGAACAGCCGCTTCGGCCCCTGGAGGGCGCCCGCGTCGACGCCGCCCGACAGGGTGCGGCCACCGGCGGCCGCGGCGTTGTTGTGGGCCCGGCACAGCCGGGTCAGCGAGTCGAGCAGGATCACGACGTCACGGCCCCGCTCTACCATCCGCTGAGCGCGGGCGACGGCGAGCTCGGCGAGTGCGATGTGCGCCTTGGCGGGACGGTCGAACGTCGAGGCGAACACCTCGCCGCGCACCGAGCGCCGCATGTCGGTGACCTCCTCGGGCCGCTCGTCGACGAGCACGACCATGAGGTGGGCCTCGGGGTGGTTGGCGGCGACGGCCGCGGCGAGCTGCTGGAGCAGCACGGTCTTGCCGGTGCGCGGCGGCGCGACGACCAGGCCGCGCTGCCCCTTGCCGACCGGCGCGAACAGGTCGACGACCCGGCCCGCGAGCCCGCTCGCCGGGCTCTCCATGCGCAGCCGCTCGGTGGGGTGCAGGGGAGTGAGATCGGCGAAGCGGGGCCGGTGCCGGGCGGTGTCGGCGGGGAGCGCGTCGACGGTGTCCACGGCCGTCAGGGTGTGCGGCCTCGCGCACGTGCCGTCGACGAAGTCGCCCTTGCGCAGGGCGAGTCGGCGCATGAGCGCGGCCGGGACCTGGACGTCGTGGGAGGTGGGGAGCAGATCGGGGGCGCGCAGGAACCCGGCCCCGTTCGGGCCGATGTCGAGGACGCCGCGGGCCCGCACGGGGGTCGTCGTGCCGGGCTTCTCGGGTGCGATGGTGGTCATGGTCGATCAGGGTCCTTTCGAGGACGGACGACGTGCGGGGAAATGCGGTGGGGATGGCTCCGGCGGACAGCGGGGCGGAACGAACACGCCCCCGGCCGGGAGAGACCTGGCGCAGGGCCGGGCGAAGCCCGACAGAAGCTCGTGACCAGGGAGAACGCGCAGACTGAGCGCGATGAGAACATGTGCGTGAAGCACAGATGACGCAGTGGCGAAACAGAAGGTGAAGCAGAAAGAAGAGAAGAGGAAATCGGTACCGGCGATCCGACGGACCTGCGCACGTACCACAGGAACCGTACCACCCCGACCCCGTCGCGCGGCACTCTTCTTGGGCGGGCGGCCCGCCTATGCTGAGCCGCGATGTTCACCTCCCAGGGCCCCACCCTCCGCGAGCTGGCCGTTCAGGCGCTCTCCTCGGTCGAGCACGGCTACGACCTGCTCGCGCCGAAATTCGACCGCACCCCCTTCCGCACGCCCGACGCCGTGCTCGCCCCCGTCACCCGCGCCCTGCGTGAGCTCGGCCCGTACGGCACCGGGCTCGACCTGTGCTGCGGCACCGGCGCGGGACTCGGCGTGCTGCGCGAGGTGTGCACGGTGCGCGCCGTCGGCGTCGACTTCAGCGCGGGCATGCTCCAGGTCGCGCGCGAGGCCGAACCCGACGCCGCGTACGTCCGCGCGGACGCGCAGGCGCTGCCGTTCGGACCCGTCTTCGATCTCGTCGTCAGCTTCGGCGCGTTCGGCCACTTCCTGCCGGAGCGGCAGCCGGAACTCTTCGCCCAGGTCTGCCGAGTCCTGCGCCCCGGCGGGCAGTTCGCCTTTCCGCTGCCCGCGCCCGCGCGGCCCGGATCCTGGGGCTACTGGGCGATGCTCGGCTTCGACGGAGCCATGCGGGTGCGCAACGCGCTGTGGCGCCCGCCGTTCGTCATGTACTACCGCACCTTCCGCCTCGGCGACGTCCGGCGGGAACTGGACCGGGCCGGCTTCGACGTGGCGCTGCACCCGCTGCCGGAACTGGGGGAGCGGCCCGACGGCAGCCCGCGCGCCCGGCTCGTCGTCGCCACCCGCCGTTGAACCGGCCCTAGGGCGCGGCCAGTTCGATGATCAGTCGGGCTGTCGTGTCCGGGTCGACGAGCTGGTGCAGATGCTCGCCGGGCAGCCGCGCCGTGCGCCAGCCCCGGGCGCGCGCCTCGGCCGCCTGGTCACCGTAGGGCGGGCCGAACAGCAGGTACGCGCACGGGTGGTCGTCCCAGTCGGCGGGGACCGGGATCTCCTGCTCGTAGTACGACAGGGGGAGCCTCGGCTGCTCCTCGACGACCGTGCGCCGCGTCATCGGGTCGGGCAGCATCGGCGCCACGTCGGCCTCGTCCCACCAGTCGGTCCAGCGCGGCAGCCGTCCGTCCACCGCCAACGGGCGCAGGAAACGGAGGAGTTCGGGCGGCGCCACCGGTGTCGGACCGGTCCGCGCGGGAAGCGCGGCGTCCACGAAGACCGAGCCCGTCACCGGGTGGTCGAGGCCCGCGCGGATCGCCGGCAGGAACAGGCCCGCGTTGCTGTGCCCCACCAGCACGACCGGGCTGCCCGCCGGGAGGTGACGCAGATCCTCGCGGACGGCCTCGACGACCGCGGGCCAGAACGGTGGCGCGCCGTCCGCCACGTGCAGCAGCGACGGCAGCCGCACCAGGTGGCCCGCCGCGGCGAGCCGCTCGGCCACCGGGCGCCAGGTGGAGGGACCCACGGACGGACTGTGCACGAGAACGAAGGTCGGTCGCATACGGCGATCCTGCCGTCCGCCGCCCGCACGGTGCGAGCGACTCGGCCGACAGCAGAGCGGCGGGTGCCTCCTCAGGATGTCCCGGGGTCGGGGAGCGGGTAGCGGACCTCGGTGAGCCGTTCGGACAGCTCCCACAGCCGGCGTCCGGAGTCCGCGTCCGTGGCGCGCGGCGCGAGCGGGACCCGCGTCGGGTCGCCGCGCAACTCGCCCATGCCGCCCGGCCCGATGAACTCGCCGCCGGTGACGCTCGGTTCGGTCGCCGCGTACAGCTGGGAGCGTGCTCCGGCCTCCGGTGACTGCGCCAGCGGGGCCAGCAGGCGGCCGTACAGGAGTCGTACGGTCCGCACGGGGGCGCCGTGCTGGAGGCCCGTCGCGGTGTAGCCGGGATGCGCGAGCACGCTGCGCACCTTGCTGCCCGCCGCCGTCAGGCGCAGGTGCAGCTGATGGCCGAAGACGGCGTTCGCCAGTTTGGACCGGTTGTAGCGCCCCATCGGGGAGTAGGCGCCCGTGCCGTCGAGGTCGAGCCGGCCCTGGCGGTGGTTGGGGGAACTGACGGTGACCACACGCGGGTCGGTGCCCGCGGCCAGCAGGTCCAGGAGCAGCCCGGTGAGGGCGAAGTGGCCGAGATGGTTGGTGGCGAACTGCAGCTCGTGGCCCTGGGGGCTGGTGGCGTACGGGGGCGCCATGATGCCCGCGTTGTTCACGAGCACGTCGATGTGGGCGTGGTCCGTGTGGAGGGCGTCGGCGAACGCGCGGACCGAAGTGAGGTCGGCCAGGTCGAGCGGGCGCACCTCAGGCAGGGCACCGGGCGTCTCGGCGGTGATCCGCTCGGCGGCCCGTCGGCCCTTCTCGGGGTCCCGTACGGCGAGGACCACGCGGGCGCCGCGCCGGGCGAGCGCCCGGCAGGTCGCGAGCCCGAGCCCACCCGAGGCTCCCGTCACGACGTGCACCCGGCCGGTCTGGTCGGCGATCGGTTTGTCGACCCGGTGTTCCTGACGCTTCTGCTCTTGCTTCCGTGTCATGTGGCACAGGCTGACTCTGATGGCACTTGGTGTCAAGACGCACCTTGGTGTCACTTCGCTCCTTGGTGTCATCTCTGGCACGGCATGTACGATGCCCGGGTGAGTGCGCGACCTGATCCGAGCCTGAGCCTCGCCGAGCGCAAGCGTCAGCTCGTCTCGGACGAACTGACCGAGGCTGCCTTGCAGTTGCTGGCCCTCAAGGGCTTCGACGGCGTCACCGTCGACGAGATCGTGGCGACCGCCGGCGTCTCCAAGCGGACCTTCTTCCGCTACTTCGCCTCGAAAGAGGACGTGGTCGTCCAGTTCCTCGCCGACATGGGCACCGACATGCGGGACGCGCTCGCGGGGCGGCCCGCGGGCGAACCCCCGGCGGAGGCGCTCCGGCACGCCGTACGAGTCCCCGTCACGACCTGCGCCGCCCATTCCGAGCGGGCCCTGCGCGTCGTGCGGCTCATCCTCGGCACCCCCGCGCTGCTCGCCCGCTTCCTGGAGCGCCAGGACCGCTGGCGCGACGAACTCGCCGAGGAGCTCGCCCGGCGCACCGGCCGCGACGCCGCCGCCGACCTCTATCCGTGCCTGGCGGCCGGCACCGCCCTGACCGCCTTCCACGTGGTCCTCCAGCGCTGGAGTGCCAGCGAGACGGCGCCGGACCCGGTCGCCCTCCTCGACGAGGCCTTCGACCTCGTCGCCCCGGCGCTCGACGCGGGGGCCCCGCGCGCCTGAGCCACGGATCGCGTCCCGTGCCGGGCGCGCCTAGCGTGGATCCGAAGCCGCCGGGCCACCCCGGGTCCGGCCCGCACGGAAGGCTCCGCGACATGCCCGCACAACCCGAAGGGGCCCCGGTCTGGGCCGACGCCATGTTCGCCGACCTGGAGGCCGCCAAGGCCTTCTACGCCGAGCTGTTCGGCTGGTCCTACGATCCGGGCGCCGAGGAGTTCGGCAACTACACGCAGGCGAAGACCGCGGACGGCAAGCACGTCGCCGCCCTCGCCCCGCAGATGCCCGGCACCCCGGCGGGCGTACCGGCCGCCTGGAACCTGTACCTCGCCTCCCCGGACGTCGCGGCCGCCGCCGAACGGATCAAGAGCGCGGGCGGCACGCTGATGATGGACCCGATGCAGGTCGGCGAGTTCGGCACGATGGTCACCGCGCAGGACCCCGGCGGCGTCATGTTCAGCGTCTGGCAGCCCGACACGCACGCGGGCTTCGAGAAGGTCAACGAGCCGGGGGCCTTCTGCTGGGCCGAGGTCACCGTCCGTGACGCTGACAAGACCGACGCGTTCTTCACCACCGTGTTCCCGTACGACGCGAAGACGATGGCCGACGAGCACGTCGACTTCCAGGTGTGGCAGCTCGGCGGACAGCCGGTCCTCGGCCGGATGAAGATGACGAAGGACTTCCCGGCGGAAGTGCCCTCGTACATCAACGTCTACTTCGTCGTGGAGGACTGCGACGCGGCCGTCGCCACCGTCCAACGCCTGGGCGGGCAGCTGCACTTCGGGCCGATGGACAGCCCGTTCGGCCGGTTCGCCGCCGTGGGCGACCCGCAGGGCGCCGCGTTCTCCGTCATCGACGTCACCCGCACGACCGGCGAGATGCCGAAGCTGGACTGATCCGCGGTCGCGGTCAGCCGCTCGCCGGCAGGGTGAAGCCCAGCTCCCGCGCGGCGTGCTCGGGCGTGGGCTGGGCCCAGCGCTCCACCGCCGCCTCCCTGCTGGTCAGCGAGCGGGGCTCCGCGCGGTCCAGGTACAGCGTGCCGTCGAGATGGTCCGTCTCGTGCTGCACGATCCGGGCCGGCCAGCCCGCGAGCTCCTCGTCCAGGACCTGCCCGCGCTCGTCCAGACCGCGCAGCCGCACCCGCTCGTGCCGGGCCACCACGGCCTGGTAGCCCGGCACGCTCAGGCAGCCCTCGTAGAAGGCGGCCCGGCGCCCGCCCACCGCCTCGTACGACGGATTCACCAGGACACGGAACGCGAGCGGCACCCGCCCCCGCGCCAGCCGCACCTCGTCCGGCACGATCGCGGCGTCCTCCAGCACGGCGAGCCGCAGCGGCACACCGACCTGCGGCGCGGCGAGCCCGACGCCGGGCGCGGCGTGCATCGTCACGCGCATGGCCTCGATCAGCCGCGCGAGCAGCGCGTCGGACAGCTGCCCGTCGAAGGGTTCGGCGGGGCGGCGCAGCACCGGGTCGCCCGCGGCGACGATCGGCAGCGGCGATCCGGCGTCGAGCAGCGACTCGACATGAGCGGTGAGGGCCTGGGGCGGCATCGGCGACATCGCGCCAGCATGCCAAGCCCTCTCCCCGCACGGCAAAGCGCCCCGTGGCGGCAGGCGTACGGGGGTGTTGCGGCGCCGTGAACGCGTGGCGACCCCGTGAACAGTGCGGCGCGAGGGAATGCGGATCTCCCCGGACACGGTTCGATCAGGTGCGGGCCATGGCGGTCATGGCCGGCACACGGTCGCGCGGCGGTGCGCGGGAGAAGGGGTCCGGATGACGCAGACGTACGAGGAGCGCGGCGCCACGCCTGCCGATTCCGCCCCGGAGCCCGGCGCCCTCGGGCGCACCGCGGGTGACGCGGTGCTCGACAATCCGGCCTTCGCCGCGCTGACCGGGCCGCACGCCCACCTCGCCGAGCGGAGCGGGAGGGTGCTGCGGTATCCAGCCGATGTGTCGCCTTGGCTCGGGCTGCCCGACGAGCCGGGGTCCGCGGACTGGGCCGACCTCGCGGCCTTCGCCGGCCCCGACGGCACCGTGCCGCTGCCCGGGGTGCGGCTCGACCTGCCGGAGGGCTGGGAGCTGACCATGGACTTCGCGGGGGTGCAGCTCGTCGGGGATCGCGTCGACGCGGCGCACGACCCCGAGGCCGTCCGGCTCACCGCCGCCGACGTGCCCGAGATGCTGGACCTGGTGGCCCGCACCCGGCCGGGCCCCTTCCTGCCGCGCACCATCGAGCTCGGCACCTACCTCGGCATCCGGCGTGGCGGTGCGCTCGTCGCGATGGCGGGGGAGCGGCTGCGTCCGCCGGGCTGGACCGAGATCAGCGCCGTCTGCACCGACCCGGACCAGCGCGGTCAGGGACTCGCCGGGCGGCTCGTGCGGGCGGTCGCGGCGGGGGTCCTGGAGCGCGGCGAGACCCCGTTCCTGCACACCGGCGCGGGCAACACGAACGCCATCCGGCTCTACGAGGCGCTCGGCTTCCGGCTGCGCCGCACCACCCGGTTCCGTGCCGCGCGGGTGCCCGGCGCCCCGGCCGCCTGACGGCTCAGATGCCCTGGGACGCCTCGTTGTAGCGCGTCAGGTACGCGGCGAACCGCTCCAGGTCCTCCTCGGGCCAGTCGCCGAGCCGCTCCAGGAGGGCCTGCCGGCGGCTGACCGTCACCTGCGCGAGGATCTCGGCGCCCGCCTCGGTGGGGTGCAGCACCTGCACCCGGTGGTCGTCCGGGTCGACCCGGCGGGCCACGAGACCGGCCCGCTCAAGGGCGGCGACCTGCCGGCTGACCGTGGACTTGTCCAGCGCGTAGTGCGCCGCGAGGTCCGTGGCGCGGCAGCCGCCCTGTTCGTCGAGATGGCCGAGCAGGGTGAAGGAGACCAGTGACAGCTCGGGGTGCATGCGCGCGGCCATCGCCCGGGCGCGGCGGGCGAAGGCCGTCAGCTCGCGCTGGATGTCCGACACGGCCGCCGCGCGGGCGGGCGTGGACTCGGGTGCTGACTCAGGTGCGGCCACGACGAGGTCCTTTCCGGTACTGGTTGCATTCTACAACTCCGCGCGCCGTGGCTGGAGGGGCGGGGCGCGGTGTCCCGGCTTAGCCTCCTGGCATGAGCGAATCGCGCGAGTTGTCCGAGGTGCCCGAGCGGCTCACCCTCCAGATCAAGCCCCGCCTCACCGATGCCGCGGGTCACACGGATCACGGCAACCCCCTGCGCTCCGTGCGGGTCGCCGCGACCGGCCGCGTGGGGGAGTCGGGCTACCCGAGGTACGAGGGTGAGGGGGTGCAGGCCGACGTCGATCCGCGCAGCCGCGCCGTCGAGGCGGTGACCGTCGACGGGCGCGAGCTGCCGTACGGATGGGTGGCCGAGGTCGCCCCCGAGTAGCCCCCGGGCGTGGTGCAGCTCTCTTTTGCAACTTGTTGCACAAGGGGCCGGGTGTCGTCTACAACTGTGACGACGTTCGCCGCCACGGAGGGCCCCATGAGTCGTTACCCGCACCTGCTCGCCCCGCTCGACCTGGGCTTCACCACGCTGCCCAACCGCGTCCTGATGGGCTCGATGCACGTCGGCCTCGAAGAGGCGGAGAACGGCTTCACGCGCATGGCCGCCTTCTACGCGGAGCGCGCCCGCGGCGGCGTCGGCCTCATGGTCACCGGCGGCATCGCCCCGAACGAGGCCGGCCGCCCCTGGGCCGGCGGCGCCAAGCTCACCACCGAGGCCGAGGCCGAGCAGCACCGCGAGGTCACCGACGCCGTGCACGCCGCCGGCGGCAGGATCGCGATGCAGATCCTGCACTTCGGCCGGTACGCCTACCACGAGGACCTCGTCGCGCCGAGCCCCGTCCAGGCGCCGATCAGCCCGTTCCCGCCGCACGAGCTCACCGACGCCGAGATCGAGCAGACCGTCGAGGACTTCGCGCGCACCGCCGAGCTCGCCCGGGCGGCCGGCTACGACGGCGTCGAGATCATGGGCTCCGAGGGCTACCTCATCAACGAGTTCATCGTCTCCGCCACCAACCACCGCACCGACCGCTGGGGCGGCTCCTACGAGAACCGCGTCCGCTTCCCGCTGGAGATCGTGCGCCGCGTCCGCGAGCGCGTCGGCAGCGACTTCATCGTCATCTACCGCCTCTCGATGCTGGACCTGGTGCCCGGCGGCTCCACCCTCGAAGAGGTCGTGCGGCTGGCCAAGGAGATCGAGGCGGCCGGCGCCACGATCATCAACACCGGCATCGGCTGGCACGAGGCCCGCATCCCCACCATCGCCACCTCCGTGCCGCGCGGCGCCTACTCCTGGGTCACCAAGAAGCTCATGGGCGAGGTCTCGATCCCGCTCGTCGTCGTCAACCGCATCAACACCCCCGAGGTCGCCGAGGAGTTGCTCGCCGACGGCGTCGCCGACATGGTCTCCCTGGCCCGCCCGATGCTCGCCGACCCTGACTTCGTGAACAAGGCCGCCGAGGGCCGCTCCGACACCATCAACACCTGCATCGGCTGCAACCAGGCCTGCCTCGACCACACCTTCAGCGGCAAGATCACCTCCTGCCTGGTCAACCCCCGCGCCTGCCACGAGACCGAGCTCGTCCTCGCGCCCACCCGCCTGAAGAAGACCGTCGCCGTCGTCGGCGCCGGCCCCGCCGGGCTCGCCTGCGCCGTCTCCGCCGCCGAGCGCGGCCACGACGTGACCCTCCTCGACGCCGCCGGTGAGATCGGCGGCCAGCTCAACGTCGCCCGCAAGGTCCCCGGCAAGGAGGAGTTCGACGAGACGCTGCGCTACTTCCGCACCCAGCTCGAACTGCGCGGCGTCACCGTCAAGTTGAACACCCGGGTCGCCGCGGAGGACCTCACCGCGTACGACGAGGTCGTCGTCGCCACCGGCGTCAGCCCGCGCACCCCCGCCATCGACGGGGTCGACCACCCCAGCGTCGTCGGCTACCTCGACGTGCTCCGCGAAGGCGTCCCCGTCGGCGACCGTGTCGCGATCATCGGCGCCGGCGGCATCGGCTTCGACGTCGCCGAGTACCTGACCGACGGCGGCGAGAAGGCCAGCCAGGACCCGGCCACGTACTTCCGCCTGTGGGGCGTGGACATGGACTACACCGACCGCGGCGGCCTCAAGAAGGCCGAGCGGCCCGCGCCGCCGCGCGAGGTCCACCTCATCCAGCGCAAGACCTCCAAGGTCGGCGCCGGACTCGGCAAGACCACCGGCTGGATCCACCGCACCGAGCTGCGCCACCGCGGCGTCACCATGGTCGCGGGCGCCACGTACGACCGGATCGACGACGCGGGCCTGCACATCACCGTCGACGGCGAGCAGACCCTCGTACCCGTCGACACCGTCGTCCTGTGCGCCGGCCAGGAGCCGCAGCGCTCCCTCTACGACGACCTCGTCGCCGCCGGCCGGACCCCGCACCTGATCGGCGGCGCCGACGTGGCCGCCGAGCTCGACGCCAAGCGCGCCATCAAGCAGGGCACCGAGGTCGCCGCGGGCCTGTGAGACCGGGAGGTCACGTGGCCGGGCCCGCCGGCCGCGTGACCATCCCTCACCTCGGCTCACGCCGGGGGACTCTCCCCTACCCTTACGCCATGTCACTGCCGCACGCGATCCTCACGGCCCTCCTGGAGAAGCCGTCGTCGGGCCTCGAACTGACCCGCAGGTTCGACCGGTCCATCGGCTACTTCTGGTCGGCGACCCACCAGCAGATCTACCGCGAGCTGGGAAAACTGGAACGCGACGGCCTGATCCGCGCCCTGCCCGCCCAGGGCCCCGCCCGCGGCCAGAAGAAGCAGTACGAGGTCCTGCCCGAAGGGCGCGCCGAACTCGCCCGCTGGACCGCGGCCTCCCACGACCCCAAACCGCTGCGGGACACGATGCTGCTGCGGCTGCGCTCCGCCGCGGTCGTCGGCACCGACGGCATCGACACGGACCTGCGCCGCCATCTCGCCCTGCACCGGGAGACCCTCGCGAACTACCTGGAGATCCAGGAGCGCGACTTCCCGCCGGAGAAGGACTCGATGCCCGACCGCTTGCAGCACGCGGTCCTGCGCGCCGGCATCGACCTGGAGACCTTCTGGGTCGGCTGGATCGAGGAGACCCTGGACCGGCTCGACCTGCCCGAGGCGGACACGCCCCAGGCAGGGGCCTGAACGCACGATCGCCGCCGCCCGGAGAGACCGGACGACGGCGATCAGGGGAACGAACGGGCCTAGGTGCGCTGACCCGTGCCGCGCCGCCGCAGGTACCACGCACCGCCCACGACGGCCGCGGCCACCATGGTGCCGCCCGCCGCCAGCGTCAGCGTGCCGTAGTCCTGCACCGCGCCGCCGAGGCCGCCCCGGACGGCGCCGAGCGGGCTCGACGTCGCCGAGATGGTCGGACTCGCCGTCACGGTCACCGAACGGGTCCCGGCCGTGGAACCGTCGTTGCAGACGACGACCACGGTGTACGTTCCGGAACTCACGCCCGTCCAGGTCGCGCTGCCGCCGACCAGCGGCTGTTGCCTGCCCTGGGCGAAGTCGGCCTGGCCCGCCGAGAGCAGCGAACCGTTGCCCCCGTTGGGGCAGGCCTGGGTCCGGGCCGTGACCGTGGACCCGCTGGAGCTCACGACGAGCCCGCCGCCTCCGCTCGGTCCGCCGGCGTGGGCCGCCGGTGCGGCCAGCGTCAGCGGGAGCGCGGCGGCGGCCGCCACGGTGAGACCCGAGCGAGCGAGTATCGAAGTGATGCGCATGACTTCCTGCTCTCCGGCGCCCGCGGGAGGCGGTACGTCCGATGCCCCGCCCGAGTCGGCAAAAGCCCGCGCCGCCTGACGCTCAGCCAAACCGCGGGCGGCGCACGGCGCATGCGGGCCGCATCCGGGCAGGTGACGGGTTCCATCGCACGGCCTAGCCGGTGGTGACGGTCCGTTCGGCGGAGAAGGCGCCCCATGTGCCGTCCGGGAGCTGCGCGCGGATCCGCACCCGGTGGCGCTCGCCCGGCTCAGCGCCGATGTAGAAGCTGTACTTCGCCGCGTCGGCGGTGCCCTCGCCCCACATGACGGTCGTGGCCTGGGCGCCGTCCACGAACACCTGGTACGCCGGGACCTCGCCGCCGGTGTCCGGCGGGGTCCACGCCAGGTCGAGGTAGTACCCGCCGTCGGCCGCGCGGCTGCTCGCGCGGAAACCGGAGGGCGCCGTGCCGGTGCCCGTGCTGTCCCCGCCCTTGCCGCGCCGTGTCGTGAGCCGGACCGTCGCGCTCGCGGGCGAGGTGTTGTCCGCGGCGTCGCGCGCCCGCACGCTGAACGCGTAGGGCGTGCCCGGCCGCAGCCCCGTCACCAGGGCCCGCGTCTCCCGCCCCCGGACACTGTGGATCTTCGTGGTGCCCTGATAGACGTCGTACGAGGTGACAGCCCGGTCGTCGCGGGAGGGCCGCCAGGACAGGGACACGGACGTGCGGCCGGCCACGCTGCCGGTGAGCCCCGCCGGGCGGGTCGGCGCGGCGCGGTCCGCGGCGACCGCCGCCGGGGTCGTGACGGTGACGCGCCGGCTCGCCGGGCCCAGTGCGCCGTCCGTGCCCCGGGCCCGCACGGTGAACACGTAACGGGAGCGCGGGCGCAGGCCGGTGACGTCGACCATGTACCGGTCGGCGGGCAGGCGCCTGACACGCTCCGTTCCCCGGTACACCTCGTACTGGACGACGTCGGCGGTGCTCGCGGGCCGGTTCCACATGACGTGCACGGAGGTGGCGCTGCCGGCCTGCGCCGTGACACCGGCCGGGGCCGTGAGCGCGGGACCGTCCTTCCCGGGGTCGGTGAACAGGCCGCAGGAAGTGAGGCCCAGGACGAGCGCGGCGACGGCTGCCGCGCGGGTGAGCGGGATGAGGTGCCGGGTGCGTGGGGGGAGGTGTCGCACGGGGTGGGTGCCTTCCGCTCGGGCGGGCCGGTGGGGGGTGCGGGCGTGAATTGGTACAGACCTGTATGGCATGACTGACGGGTCCTCATCAAGCCCCTGGGGAGCGCCCGTCCGGGCCCGGCCCGAACCCGTCCGGCCGCCTGACGCCCCGTCCGGCCCCCGTGCGGTGGACGCCACCAGGCACCTCGCCCAGATTGGGGTGTTGTGTCCGCCGGCCCAGGGCCGGGCGTCCCCGACCGAAGGCCTCGTCCGTGCGTCCTCGCCTCCTGCCGCTCACCGCAGTCTGCGGTGCCGCCCTCCTCGCCCCCGCCTCCCTCTCCGCCTCGGCCGCGCCGCCACCCGCCGAGCGCGCGCACCACTCCGGCGCCGCCCTGCGGGTGCACCCCGTCGCCGCACCCGCGCCGCCGGCCGCGCCCTTCCTGCGAGAGGGCGGCGTCCGCGCCGCCGCCCTGCGGGACGCCGTCCGCGGCTGTCGGCAGATCTCGAACGGCCGCTACCGCACCGACGACGGCACCCGCGCCGACATCCCCGTCTGCCGCACCACCCAGGGCGCCGTCCACTGGAAGGCCGACCTGGACGTCGACTGCGACGGCCGCGCCGGACGCCTCTGCAACAGCCGCACGGACCCGGTGTTCCAGAACATGACGGCCTACCCGCAATCCGACGGACGACCGCTGGACGCCGAGACGCTGCCCTACGTGGTCGTACCGGCGGCCAGCGACCTCTGGAAACCCGCGCGCTCCGGCATCCGCCCCGGCACGGTCGCGGCCCTCGTCCACAAGGACCGCGTGGTCTACGCCGTCGTCGGCGATGTCGGCCCCGCCGACCTGATCGGCGAGGCCTCCTACGCAGCCGCCCGCGCCCTCGGCCTCGACCCGCACCCCGTGCGCGGCGGCGTCGCCGCCTCGGACGTCACGTACATCCTCTTCCCGGGCAGGACCGTGCGCCCCATCGAGAACCACCGCGCCGCCGTACGGGCCGGACACGCGGCGGCGCGCGAACTGGTGAGCGCTGCCGCCAGGTGACCTCCGGACCTCACGCCTTCCGGTACGCGTACGCCTCCGACGCCGCTGCCACCACCGCGTCCAGGTCGGCGCCCGCCGACGCCGACACCACGGCCGCCACCGCGCCCTCCACGAACGGGGCGTCCACCAGGCGGGTGGCCGCGGGGAGTTCGTCGCCCTCGGCGAGCAACGCCTTCACGGTGAGGACCGCGCTGCCGAGGTCGACCAGGACCGCGACGCCCGCGCCACCGTCCACCCGCGCCGCGGCCGCCGCGATCAGCTCCGAACTGGTGCCGAGGCCGCCGTCCTCCGTGCCGCCCGCCGCGGCCACCGGCGCCGTCGCACCGCCGCCCGCCAGGCCCTCCGCGAGCCGCGCCACCGACTCCGCGACCTCCTTGCTGTGCGAGACGAGAACGATCCCGACCGCCTTCTCCGCCGTGCCCGGCGCCGCGCTCACGCCGCACTCTCCGCGGTCTCGGCCAGCGCCGCGATGAGCAGCGCCGAGGACGTCGCCCCCGGATCCTGGTGCCCGATGCTGCGCTCGCCCAGATAACTGGCCCGCCCCTTGCGGGCCTGCAGCGGGGTCGTCGCCTCGGCGCCGTGCTCGGCCGCCGCCCGCGCCGCCGCGAAACCGCCGTCCTCCAGCGCGTCCACCGCCGGGACCAGCGCGTCCAGCATCGTCTTGTCGCCCGGCGCGGCCCCGCCGAGCGCGGCCACCGCGTCCACCCCGGTGCGCAGCGCCGCCGCCAGCTCGGCCTCGCTCACCTCGGGCGCGTCACCGAGCGCCTTTCCGGTACGCCGCAGCAGCGTCCCGTACAACGGTCCGGAGGCGCCGCCCACCGTCGAGATCAACTGCCGTCCGGCGAGGGTGAGTACGGCGCCGGGGGAGTCCGGCGCGTCCTTGTCGAGCACCGCCCGCACGGCCGTGAAGCCGCGCTGCAGATTGCTGCCGTGGTCGGCGTCCCCGATCGGCGAGTCGAGTTCGGTGAGCCGGTCGGCCTCGCGGTCCACCGCCGTGCCGGTCGCGGCCATCCAGCGCCGGAAGAAGTCGGCGTCGAGCACGTGATCTCCTTCAGAGAGAGGTTCGGACATCGCCCAGGGTGCCGGTCAACGGCCCCAGCGCAGACCCGCCGTGGCCACCGGCGCGTCCCACAGCCGCAGCATCTCCTCGTCGACCTGACACAGAGTGACCGAGGCGCCGGCCATGTCCAGGGACGTGACGTAGTTGCCGACGAGAGTGCGGGCGACGGGCACCCCGCGCTCGGCCAGCACCCGCTGCACCTCCGCGTTGAACCCGTACAGCTCCAGCAGCGGCGTCGCGCCCATCCCGTTCACCAGCACCAGCACCGGACTTGTCGGATTCAGGTCCTCGAGGACCGCGTGCACGGCGAAGTCGGCGATCTCCCCGGACGTCATCATGCCGCGCCGCTCCCGCCCCGGCTCGCCGTGGATGCCGATCCCCAACTCCAGCTCACCGTCCGGGAGATCGAAGGTGGGGGAGCCCTTGGCCGGGGTGCTGCACGCGCTCAGCGCGACGCCGAAACTGCGCGCCGACTCGTTGACCTGCCGGGCGAGCGCCTCGACCCGCTCCAGCGGCTGCCCCTCCTCGGCCGCCGCCCCCGCGATCTTCTCCACGAAGAGGGTGGCGCCGGTGCCGCGCCGGCCGGCCGTGTACAGGCTGTCGGTCACCGCCACGTCGTCGTTCACCAGCACCTTGGCGACCTGGATGCCCTCGTCCTCGGCGAGCTCGGCCGCCATGTCGAAGTTGAGCACGTCACCGGTGTAGTTCTTCACGATGAACAGCACCCCGGCCCCGCTGTCCACGGCCGCCGCTGCCCGCACCATCTGATCCGGCACCGGCGACGTGAACACCTCACCCGGGCAGGCCGCGCTCAGCATCCCCGGGCCGACGAAGCCGCCGTGCAGCGGTTCGTGCCCCGACCCGCCGCCCGACACCAGCGCCACCTTCCCGGCCACGGGCGCGTCCTTGCGCAGGATCACCCGGTTCTCCACGTCGACCGTGAGCTCGGGGTGCGCGGCCGCCATGCCGCGCAGGGCGTCGGCGACAACGGTCTCGGGGACATTGATGAGCATCCTCATGAGTACCTCCGGGTGAGGCTGGCAAGTGGGCGCCTGGCCTGAGTCCTTGCGGGTCAGGCGACGGGTGTTCAGGTGTCGATGGCGTGTCGGGCTGACGGTTTCCGGAGTGCTGCTGACGGCAGTATCGACCTTGCGGCGATGTACGTCACGTGCGCCGCCGCTCCCACCGACTGGGGATTTGCACAGCTGGAGATCCGAGATGACTGCCGGTTCCCGGCAGTCTTCACGCGCTTTTGATGCCTGTCCGCGGACGCGGCGGAAGGAGCGTGGACGGTGGCATGATCCCGTTCCGTCCGGCAGGTGCCGGACGCGCCAGGGGAGGTTCCATGAGGCTGTTCATCGCGGTCCCGGGCACGGTGCTGGCCCTGCTCGTCGCTGTCTCCGGCACGGCCGCGATCAGGCGAGGGTGGGTCATGCCCCTCAACCGCGGACGTGTTCTGCGGCCACGCCTCTACGGGTGGGGCCAGCTGGCCATCGCCGCCGCGCTGTGCTGGCAGATGGCTCTCCTGGCCTTCCTCGTCCCGATGAGCGGTCACGACCTCTCCGTACCGGTCCACAGTGCCCTGGTGCTCGGAGGGAATGCGCTGATGCTGGCCGGCATCATCGTGATCATGCTGAGCCGGCGCACCGAGAGAAGGCGCTGACCCGCGTCAGGACTCCTTGTCGTAGTCGTCGTAGAAACCCCGGCCGGTCTTGACGCCGAGGTGCCCGGCGTCCACGTACTTCTTGAGCAGCTCTCGCGGTCCCTCGGGCAGGTGGGGGTTCTCGTCGGCGTAGTGGTTCTCGATGTCGAGGACGACATCGAGGCCGACCTGGTCCATCATCCGGAAAGGCCCTGCCGGACTGCCCATGTTGATCTTCCACATGTCGTCCACGTCCTGCGGGGTGGAGACGCCCTCCGCGACGACCTCGAGGGACTCGCGCTTGATGGCGGCCCAGATGCGGTTGAAGATGAAGCCTGTCGACTCCTTGTGCGCGACAAAGGGGTAGACCCCGTACTTGGGCAGCTCCTTCTTCAGGAAGGAGATGACGTCGGGGTCCGTCTTGGTGTCGGACATCAGGTCGACGGCGTTCTGCGTGGGCGGCATGTAGAAGTGCATGTTCAGCACCCGCTCCGGATGCCGCACCTCGTCGATGAACAGATGCGAGGCGTAGGAGGAGGAGTTGCTGGCCAGGATCGCGTCCGGCTCCGCGCCCTCGTCCAGCTGACCGAAGATCTGCTTCTTCAGGTCCAGGTGCTCGGGCACCGCCTCCACCGCCAGCCAGGCGCCGGACAGCGCATGGGACAGGTCGTCGGTGACGATCACCCGGCCGGGGCGGCCCGCCTCGACCGTGGATGCGACCCGGTCGATGTTCTGCTCGACGAAGGTCACGGCTTCCTTGCCCGCCTCGACGGACTTGTCGTAGATCCTGACCTCGCCGCCGCGGGTTGCGAACATCAGGGCGATCCGGCGTCCGAGGGTTCCGGAGCCGATGACCGCGACCGGACGGTTCTGGATGTCGGTGGGGAGGGCGAAGGGCATGGCAGTCCAACTCTCTGTGGGGGCAGGCGCTTTCGGCCGTCGAGTCACGGCAGCAGGCAGATCCCGGTCAAGGGGAAGGGGAGCGTGACGAGCTCGTACGGCTCCTGCCTTCCGGCCGGGCCGTCGGGCAGTGGGCAGACGCGGAGGTGACCGCCGAGGTCGGCGACATAGGCCAGGCCCGCGACGCTGTCGACCGCGAGACCGATGGCCTCGCTGAACCCGTCGGCCAGAATCTCGGGTGCCTGGCCCGGCGCTCCGACCGCCGGGACGGGAGCGCGGTTGAGCGTATTGCCGGCGGGTGCCGCGCCGCGGTCGGTCCAGTACAGCCAGTCGCCGTCCAGGTGCAGGTCGATGGGATCGGGCAGGCCGCTCCACAGGACCTCGATGTCGGACCGGCTCTCGGCGGTCTCGCCGGCCGGGAGCTGAAGGCCGGCACGGAAGATCCGGCCCTTGCCGCCCTTGGCCGGTCCCTTCTGCGTCCAGTACAGGTGACCGCGGGCGGGATCCACGGCCACCCCGACGCACTCGCCCATGATCCCGTCCTCGGCGGGGTTGATCACGAGGTCGGTCAGAGCGCTGCCGTCGACCCGGGCGCGGCTGACCCGGTGACCCTCGCGGTCACTCCAGTACAGGGTGCCCGCACCGTCGGAGGTCACCTGCTTGCCGGTGGTGATCGCCCCGGTCGGGAGCACGTCGCGCCGGTGCCCGCCGTCCAGGTCCAGGGCGTGGACGCCGCCGTTGCGCCGGGAGAAGTCCTGTCCTGCTTCGCCAGGTGTGTCGGGATCCTCGGTGGGGGCTCCCATGGTGGTCCAGTAGGCGACGCCTTCCTCGACGACGATGCCGTCCGGGGCGTCACCGGCCGTGCCGAGGAGCGTGTGCACCCGACCGTCCGGAAGGCTCACCCGCAGCAGCTTTCCAGGTGTCACCTGCAGCGCGAGCAGGCTGTTCGACATGATGAGTCTCCTCCCGGCTCGTCACGCGAACCACCACCCGGGGAAAGGACGCGGAGAGCCCGGTCGGCAGATGCCCCGCCTGCCCCGTCCCATGAGAAGTGGCACGGGAAGAGACGGCAATTCGGCTGAGCCGAACGGAGTCGAACAGCCACACGTCACGACCACCTGAGCTGGAGTTCGCGGATGATCCGACGGGCGGACCTGCTTCCGATGGCGCGAACGGGCTAGCCCAGACGGAAGGTGGTCAGCACCGCGGCATGGTCCGACGGCCAGTCGTTGTCGGCCACGTCGGGCCAGGCGCGGGGGGTGCCGCTGACGACCGTACGGGAGTCGAGGACCTTGAGGCCTCGTCCGTTGTGGAGGACGTAGTCGATGCGGTCCTGCGGCTCGGGGCGGCCGCTGCCGTCCTCGTGCTCGGTGTGGATCGGGGACCAGGTGTGGCCCGGGTCCCGATCGGGGTCCGGATGCGCCTCGCGGTAGGAGTCGCGCAGACCTGCCTCCTCGGCGGCCAGGGAGACCGGCCAGTCGACGTCCGGCCGGTCCAGGTGCGAGGGCGCGTTGAAGTCCCCGACGAGCACCACGGGTGTCTCCGCGGCGGCTGAGCGGGCGATCGCGTGCAGCGTTTCGTGCATCTGTGTGAGGCGGACCCCTTCGTGGGCGACGAGCTCGCTCGCGCCGAGCTCGTCGAAGGCGGCTTCGTAGGGGCCGTAGGGCGTGTAGTGGAGGTGGGCGGTCCAGACGTCGATCTCGTACGTGCCGTCGATCCGGATCCGGGCGCCGGCCGCGCCGTAGAAGCCGACGTCGGGATCGCCGAGGTGGGCCACGACGGGGTGGCGGCTGATGATGCCGAGGTTCTCGCCCGCCCGGTGATGGTGCCAGCCCAGCTCTGCCGCGAGTTCCTGGGCGGCGGTGCCGCCCGTCTCCTGCAGGCCCACGATGTCGGCGTCCGTGTCGAGGAGCACCTTGAGCTGCTTGGCCCGGTGGTCGTCGACCGGACTGCCGCCGAGCCACAGGTTCCAGCTCATCACCCGGAGGACCCGGGGTGCGCGCGGGAGCATGGCGCGAAGCCGCTCCGGGCCGACGGCTTCGAGCCCCGGCAGAACCGTCCGCCCGGGCGCGGAGGCGATCGGGGCCAGCGACGGGACCGCGAGCACGGCGCACCCGGCGGCCTCGGCGGAGGCCACGCCGGTCGCGGTGTCCTCGACGGCGACGCAGCGGACGGGGTCCACGCCCAGAGCGCGGCAGGCGGCGAGGTAGGGGTCGGGGGCGGGCTTGGTCCGCTCGGTGTCGTCGGCGGTGACGGAGACGGCGAAGCGGTCCGCGCCGAGGGCGGCCAGGACGGTGTCGGCGACCGCGCGGGGCGAGGCGGTGACCAGGGCGAGCGGGACACCGTCACGGGCGAGCGCGTCCAGCAGGTCGATTGCCCCGGGGCGCGGTACGACACCGGCACGGATCCGGGCGGCGAACTCCGCGTGCAGGTCGGCGGCGACGGCGTCCGCGGGGCGGCGCACGGCTCCGGCCAGCCAGGCGGCGGTGTCCTCGACGGCACGGCCCAGCACGTGTGGCTGGTCGTTCGCGGTGAGGGGACGCCCGGCGACGTGTTCCACCGTCTCCCACCACAGCCGCTCGGTGTCGACGAGCGTGCCGTCCATGTCGAACAGGACGGCCTGGAGCGGGAGTCGGGGCATGACGGTCTCTTTCACGTGGGGGCTTTCAGCGGGTCTTCGACGGATCAGTGGGCGCGTGCGGACACCAGGACCGGCCGGTCGGGCAGCGACACCCGCACCGTGGATCCGGTGCCGAGAGCGGTGGCCTCGTGTGCGGGCAGGTCGGCCTTCACCTCGGTGCCGTCCGCGAGGCGGACCGTGGCGCGGACGACGGCGCCGAGGAAGGCGGTGGCCATGACCCGGGCGGTGCCCTCGGGGTCGGAGTGCAGCTGGACGGCCTCGGGCCGCACCAGTACGTCCACGTCGCCGTCCGCGGCCTCTCCCTCGGCGGGCAGGCGCCGGCTCAGCACCTCGACGGTGGAGCCCTTGAGCACCCCGGGGATGCGGCTCATCGTTCCGACGAACTCGGCGACGAATGCCGTGGCGGGACGGCCGTACAACTCGGCGGGCCGGTCGCACTGTTCGAGGCGGCCGGCGCGCATCACGGCGACCCGGTCGGCCATCGACAGGGCCTCTTCCTGGTCGTGCGTCACGAACAGGGTGGTGATGCCGAGGTCCCGCTGGAGCCGGCGGATCTCTTCGCGCAGGGTGATCCGGACCTTCGCGTCGAGCGCGGACAGCGGTTCGTCGAGCAGCAGCACACGCGGACGCAGGGCGAGGGCGCGGGCCAGTGCGACGCGCTGCTGCTGGCCACCGGAGAGCTGGTGCGGGAAGCGTTCGCCCTTGTCGCCGAGGCCGACCAGGTCGAGGAGCTCGCCCGCGCGGGACCGCCGTTCGCCGGCACGCACCTTGCGCATGCGCAGGCCGAAGGCCACGTTGTCGAGCACGTTCAAGTGGGGGAAGAGGCTGTAGGACTGGAAGACCATCCCGGCGTCCCGGTGGTGGGCGGGCACGCGCGTGACGTCCTGGCCGTCCACGAGGACCGCTCCCGAGTCCGGGTGCTCGAATCCGGCGAGCATGCGCAGCGCGGTCGTCTTGCCGCAGCCGGAGGGGCCGAGCAGGGCGAGGAACTCGCCGGGGCGGACCGTCAGGTCGAGCCCGTCCAGAGCGACGGTGGCACCGAACTGCCTGCGCAGACCCTGGAATTCGATGGTGGCCGCCTGCCGGCCGACGGTCTTGTCGAGTGTGGTGGCTGTGGTCATGGCGTGTGTCATCCCCGGGAAGCAGTGGTTCGGTCGCGTCCGCCGACGCCGGCGAGCACGAGGAGGAGGGCCCAGGTGACGAAGAGGCTGAGCACGGACACGGCGACGGACAGCTGGGCCTGGGAGCCGCCGACGCTGTAGATCCACACGGCGAACGGTGTGAAGCCGAGCAGTTGGGCGACGGTGAACTCGCCGAGCACCAGGGCCAGCGTGAGGAACGCGGCGTTGAGCAGCGCTCCCCGCAGGTTGGGCAGGACGGCCCGCACGAGTGCCTGCGGCCAGTTCGCGCCGCAGCTGCGGGCGGCTTCGACGAGGGTCCGTACGTCGACGGCCCGCAGCCCCGCGTCCAGTGACCGGTACACGAACGGCAGGGCCATCACGACGTAGGCGAGGACGAGCACGAACGGGAACGACGGGTTCTGGACGGCCTGGAAGGTCATGAAGAGCGGTGTGCGGGACAGATGTTCGGGGCCCCACTTGAGCACCGTGGCGATGCCGGCGACGTACGCGATCGGCGGCACGACGAGCGGCAGGGAGCACATCACCTCGACCACCGGGCGCAACCGCGGCGCCCCGAGGCGGAGCGCGACCATGGCGGGCACCATCAGCAGCAGCACGAGGGCGATCGTGGCGAGGGCCAGTTCCAGCGAGAGGCGCAGGCTGGGCAGGAAGCCGTCGGCGGTCGCGATCTGCGTGTAGGCGTCGAAGGTGACGCCGTGGCCGGGCACGTCGAGCGTGAAGATCACGGACGCGGCCATCGGGACGAGGAAGTACAGTCCGGCGAGGCCGAGGACGGGCCGGCGCCACAGGGACCGACCGGACATCAGGCGAGCCATCGCGCACTCCGTCGTTGCAGGGGCAGGTACACGGCCATGACCAGGGCGGCGACGAGGACCATGTCGAGGCTGAGAGCGAGCGCCACGTTCTCCTGCCCGATCAGCACGTTGCCGGAGAGGGCGTCGGCGATCTGCAGGGTGACCAGCGGGACCGCCGCGCCGACCATGGCCCGGGCGGTGGCGTACGCGGCGAAGGCGCTGCCGAAGAGAAGCACGAATCCGCCCAGCAGGGTCGGGGTGAGCACCGGCAGGGCCACGTGCCACCAGAACCGCACCGGGCCGGCGCCGTTGTTCTGCGCGGCCTCGCGCCACTGGCCGCGCAGGCCCTCCAGGGCGGGGGTCAGGGTGAGCACCATCAGCGGGATCAGGAAGTACAGGTAGACGACGACCAGACCCCAGAAGCTGTACAGGTTCCAGCCCGAGTCCGACAGGCCCAGGTGCGTGGTCAGCACACCGGCGTTGCCGAGGGTGGCGACGAAGGCGAACGCCAGAGGGACGCCGCCGAAGTTGGCGAGGACGCCGGACGCGGTGAGCACCGCCTCGCGCAGTACCCGCGAGGAGGAGACCACGGCCTGGGCGAGCGGCAGCGCGCACACGGTGGCGAGAGCGGCGGACAGGGCGGACAGCTTGATGCTGCCGAGCAGCGCGGTCAGGTAGCCGCCCCGCACCGACGCCGTCAGGTTCGCCGTGCTGTACGAGGACACACCCGACGTGGGGTCCTTGACCGTGAAGGCACCGTTCAGCATGGCCAGGGCGGGCACCCCGAAGGCGAGCGCGGTGAAGACGAGCAGCGGGACGACGGCCGTCCAGCCGGGGACACGGCGCCGCCGCTTCGAGGAAGCGGCGGTCGCCGTGCCCGTCCCCGTGAGGGCGGCGGTCATCCGGAGACGGCCTTCGACCAGCCCTGGGTGACGGCCTTCTTGGCCTTGTCCTGCTGGGCGTCGCTGGGGAAGGCGGGCGTGCCCTCCACCTTCGGGAGCTTGGCGGCCGCGGCCTTGTCGAGGGTGCCGTCCTTGGTCATCGCGGCCATGCGGGCCGGGCGGGCGTATCCCTTGAGCCACAGGTTCTGGCCCTCGTCGCTGTAGAGGTACTCCTGCCACAGGCGGGCGGCGGCCGGGTGCGGCGCGTCCTTGTTGACGGCCTGCGAGTAGTACTGGGAGAACCGTCCGTCGGCGGGGTCCACGACCTTCCAGTCGAGGCCCTTGGCCCGGAACTCGTCGGCGTACCCGGCGTTGAGGTAGTCCCAGTCGATGGTGATCGGGGTCTCGCCCTTCTCGACCGTGGCAGGGGTGGCCTCGACGGGCGTGTAGTTGCCGTTCTTCTTCAGCTGGGCGAAGAAGTCGATGCCGGGCTGGATGTCGTCGAAGGAGCCGTTGTTCGCCAGCGCCGCCGCGTACACGCCGGCGAAGGCGGAACCGGACTGGGTCGGGTCGCCGTTGAGCGCCACCTGGCCCTTGTACTCCGGCTTGAGGAGGTCCTTGAACGTGGTGGGGCAGTGCTTGACGCGCTTGGCGTCGCAGCCGATGGAGACGTAGCCGCCGTAGTCGTTGTACCAGCGGGCCTGTGCGTCCTTCTGCGGGGCGGGGATGTCGGCGAAGCCGGCCACCTTGTACGGGGCGAACAGGCCCTGCCGGGCACCGCTGAGGGCGAAGGAACTGCCGAGGTCGACCACGTCGGGTGCGCGGTCCTGGCCCTTGCGCGAGGTGATCGCGTTGAGTTCGTCCTGGCTGGCGGCGTTCGGGTTCTCGACCTCGACCTTGATGCCGTACTTCTTCTGGAACCCGTCGATCAGCGCACCGTAGTTGGCCCAGTCGCGCGGCAGCGCGATGGCGTGCAGGGTGCCCTCCTTCTTGGCCGCCTTCTCCAGGGCGGCCATGCCGCCGAGGTCGGCGACGGAGGTGGCGGTGGCAGCGCTCTTGCCGCCGGAGCCGGCCGCCGATTCGGTGGGTGCGGCACCGCAGGCGCTCAGGGTGAGTGCGGCGACGACGGCGAGGGGGCCACCGAGCAGGGCGGTTCTCGGCAGGGACACGGTCACGGTATCTCCAGAAGAGGTACGAGAGGACGAGAGGTGCGGGGCACTTGTCCGAACAAGTTGGCCTCAGTCAGTCGGTCACGGATGTCCGTTCCGTGAACGGGAGCGAAACCCCGCACCGCGATTTCTTGCACAATCCCGTCCGTCGCAGGGGCGCGTCACGAGTCGATTACGCTGACGCTGCTGTGCACAGCAGTTGATCCGGAGGGGAAGCATGACAGCGCGACACGAGGCGATCGCCGACGAACTGCGACGGGCGATCGACCGCGAGGTGTACACCGTCGGGGGCCAGCTGCCCGCGGAGACGGAGCTCGCGCGCCATTACGGCGTGTCACGCGGCACGATCCGCCAGGCCGTCACGGCCCTCGCGGCCGAAGGCCTGATCGGCTCCCGCCAGGGCGCCCGACGCGTGGTCCTGGCCAGCCGTCGCAGCCAGAGCTTCACCGAACTGCGCAGCTTCGCCCAGTGGGCCAAGGCCATGGGGCGCGAGGCGACCGGCCACGTGGTCACGCAGGAGTACCGTCCTGCGGCGCAGGAGGACGCGATGCGCCTTCAAATCCCGTCAGGTACACCGGTGTTGCACGTACTGAGGGTCCGCGGCCTGGACGGCGAACCGGTGCTCGTGGAACGGACGGTGTACTCCGACTGGATCTCCCCGGCCGTCGAGGCGATCGACCCCGACTGTCCGTCCGTGACCCAACGCCTCTACGAGGACACCGGCGTGGTCTTCGCCCACGGCGAGCACCTCATCGACGCCGTCGCCGCCGGCGCGCGCGACGCCGAACTGTTCGGCATCCGCCGCACGAGCCCGCTGCTGCGGATCCGCAGGGTCACGACCACGCACGAGGGGCGTCCGGTGGAGTGGTCGGACGACCGCTACCGCTCGGACGCGGTGAGCTTCAGCGTGCACAACTCGATAGGGAACAACGCGTTGGCGCGGAAGACCGCCGAAGAGAGCCGCTGACACCTCTTCCGCCCCTGCAGGGGCGCGGAGTTGAGGGCGCGAACGGAACACAGCCCAACCGCACGGGGTCGCGAGAGCCTTCGCCGCTAGCCCTCCATGGCCTGGACGACCTTCTTCGCCGTGGCTTTGGCGGAGCCCGGGTTCTGGCCGGTGACCAGGTTGCCGTCGGTCACGGTGTAGGAGACGAACGGCAGGGTCGCCTTCTCGTAGAGCGCGCCGCGCTGCTTGGCCTGCTCCTCCGCGTTGTAGGGGACCAGCTTGTCGACGCGGGCGAGGACCTCCTCGGTCCAGGCGAAGCCCGTCATCCTGCGGCCGGCGATGAGGTAGGAGCCGTCGGAGAGCCGGGTGTTGAGCAGGCCGCAGTAGCCGTGGCAGACCGAGGAGACGATGCCGCCGCGCTCGTAGATCTCGCGGGTGATGCGCTGCAGACCCTCGCTGTCGGGGAAGTCGTACATCACCGCGTGTCCGCCGGTGAAGTAGATCGCGTCGTACTCGGCCGGGTCGATCTGGTCCGGGCTCGCCGTGTTCTCGAGCAGCGCCATCTTCTCGGGGTCGGCGTGCCAGGCCTTGGCGGTCTTGTCGTAGTTCGGGAACTTCAGCGCACGGGGTTCGAGAGGCACCGCCCCGCCGGCCGGGCTGACGAGCGTCTGCTCGTAGCCGTGTTCCTCGAAGACGTGCCAGGCGTGGGTGAGTTCGGACAGCCACAGGCCCGTCGTGTGGGAAGGGTCGTCGTAGTGGCCGACGTTGGTGACGACGTTGAGGATGCGCTTGGTCATGACTGATCTTCCTTCATGCGGACCGGTCCGGTGGGACGGCGTGCCGTCGTGGCCGGAGCCGGTCGTCGGTCAGCGGACGCCCAGGGCACGCAGGGTCTTGAACGCCCGGGTCAGGATCCGCGCCCACTGCTCGTGCCCGATCCCGCGGGGCGGGGTGAAGCCCTGGAGGCGCTGGTGGGCGACGGTCTGGGCTTCGGTGTACTTGAGCAGCCCGTCGGCGCCGTGGCGGCGGCCGAGGCCGGAGTCGCCCATGCCGCCCATGGGAGCGTCGATGCTGCCCCAGGCGGCGGCGAACGCCTCGTTGACGTTGACGGTGCCGGCGTGCAGCCGTGCCGCGACCTTGCGGGCCCGGGCGCCGTCGCGGCCCCAGACGCTCGCGTTGAGGCCGTACGGCGTGGCGTTGGCGAGTGCCACCGCCTCGTCGACCGACCGGTAGCGGTAGATCGACACCACGGGGCCGAACGTCTCGTGGTCGAACAGCGTCATGTCCGGGGTCACTTCGGCCAGGATCGTCGGCTCGTAGAACAGCGGCCCGAGGTCGGGCCGGGCCTTGCCTCCGGCCAGCACGGTCGCGCCCTTCGACACCGCGTCGTCGACGTGCGAGGTGACGGTGTCGAGCTGCGAGGGGGTGGTGAGTGAGCCCATGTCCATCGAGAAGTCGTAGGCCGCGCCCAGGCGCATGGCCCGGGTGCGTTCGACGAACGCGGTGACGAACGCGTCGTGGATCTCATCGGCGACGTAGAGCCGTTCGATGGACACGCACAGCTGGCCGGCCGAGGGGAAGCAGGCGGCCACCGCGCCGGCGGCGGCCTTGTCGATGTCGGCGTCGGCGAGGACGACCATGGCGTTCTTGCCGCCGAGTTCCAGGGACGCGCCGATCAGGCGCTCGCCCGCGTCGCGCGCGATCCGGCGCCCGCTGGCGGTGGAGCCGGTGAACATCATGTAGTCGCCGCCGGCCATGAGCGCGTCTCCAATGGAGCTGCCACGGCCGACCACCATCTGCCAGACGTCGGCGGGCAGTCCGGCCTCACGCATCAGGGCCAGCGCCCACAGGGCGGTCAGGGCGGTCTGGGTGTCGGGCTTCTGCACGACGGCGTTGCCGGCCATCAGGGCCGGGAGGGCGTCGCCTGCGGCCATGCTGAGCGGGTAGTTCCAGGGCGAGATGACGGTGACGACGCCCTTGGGGTGGCGCAGCTCGGTGGTGTGGGTCAGCACCGGGATCGCGCCCTTGCGCCGCTTCGGCGAGAGCAGCCGCTGTGCGCTGCGCGCGTAGTAGCGGGCGGTGATCGCGATGTCGCTCACCTCGAGGAACGCGTCGCGACGCGTCTTGCCGCTCTCGGCCTGCATCAGGTCGAGGACTTCCTCCTGCCGCTGCAGGACGAGGTCGTGGAAGCGCAGCATGATGCGCTTGCGGTCGGCCACCGGGGTCGCGGCCCAGCCGGCCTGGGCGGCGCGTGCCCGGGTGAAGGCGTCATCGACGTCGTCGGGGGTGGAGACCGGCAGGTCCGCGAGCGGCGCGCCGGTGTACGGCGAGGTCGTGGTGACCCGCTGGGCGCGATCACCGGCGGCCACCAGGGTGGCCAGGCGGGCGAGGCGGTCCGGCGTCAGCGAGGTCGGGAGGGCGGCCCGGGCGCGGCCGGTGTCGGCGGTGGTGGTCATCGCGGCTCAGCTCCGGTCCTGGACGGAGGTGGGCACCGGCATGTGCAGCGCCAGCTGGCCCTCGGTGGTGACGTCGAGCTGGATCGTGCGGAGCGGCTTCAGCGAGCGCAGGTCGTCGCTCACCCGGCCCTGGCCGAGCTGGAGGTCGAGGCCGCGGGGGAAGCGCGTGGTTCCCGAGGCGAGCAGGTTGATCTGGCTGGTCGTGGAGTGCCAGGCACCGTCGATCGTGGTGTAGGAGGTCAGGGTCGAGACGTGTCCGCCGCTGGGCCGGGCGGTCTGCTTCGGGGTGGGTGCCGACAGGGCGAGGTCGAGGCCGCCCCGGTCGTTGGCGATCCTGGCGGAGGTGCGCTCGGTGTCGATGTCGACGTCGAGGTCGGTGACCCACTTGGGGAACCCGTAGCCGTCGTGGCCGCGCACCTGTGCGATCTCGGTGTTGACCGGGAGCGAGAGGACGTAGGAGTGCAGCCAGTCGTTCTTGAGGCCGGTGACCAGGTCGAGCAGGCCAAGGCCGCCGTGCCGCGCCGGTTTCACGGCGATGCCGACCGCGGCCTCGGTGTAGAAGTCGATGTCGCACACGTCGTACCGGAAGGCCATCACCGAGACGATCCCGAGCCCCGGGGCGATCTCGAGCGGGTCCAGCTCCCGGGGCAGGCGGGCCCGGATCGCCTTGGTGGGCGCGAGCATCGTGAGCCGGGCCGTGGAGATGCGGTAGTAGAAGTTCGGCGTCAGCGTGGGACCGATGCGGGAGTCCACGCGGCTCTTCGGCATCCGGCGGAAGAAGTCGACGCTGCTGACCCGCGGGTCGCGCTCGACCTCGTCGAGGTCGGTGTCCATGCGGAACCGGTCGTAGAGGCCGCCTTCAGGGACGGTGACGAGACGCCCTCCGAGATCGACCTCCACGGTCCGGTCGGTCAGATTGCGGGTGGATGGCATGGGTCTCTCCTCCGATGTGAGCGGCGCTAACACCGAGGATCGCACGCGATGTGAGCACCGTCAACACTGGAGGGTGCCCGCAGGAGTGTGTGTGGGCGTCAGGAGCCGAGCGACGTGATGGCGAGGAAGGCGTTGCGCACCTGGTCGGCGACCTCCTCTTCCGATGCGGCCTGCAGCTTGCCGTCGAGGTGCAGGCAGGCCAGTCCGTGGGCGAGCCCCCAGCCGGCCGACGCCAGGGCCGAGGCGTCGGCGTCGGGGAAGACGCGGTCGAGTGCGTCGGCCAGCAGCTCGTGCAGGGCGTCGGCGGCCTTGACCCGCTCGTCGTCGGCGTCGTCGCACGGCTTGCCGAACATCACGCCGAACAGGGCCGGGCGTCGCAGCGCGAAGGTGACGTAGGCGACGGCGAATTCGGCCAGGTCCGAGGGTGATGCGGGCAGGCCGCGCCCGCCGCTCAGGTCTGCCAGCAGGTCGCGGAAGCCCTCGGCGGCCAGTGCGGACTCCAGGGCGTCGCGGTCCTTGAAGTGGCGGTACGGCGCGGTCGGCGACACGCCGGCCTCGCGTGCGATGGCGCGCAGCGAGAAGGGCTCGCCGTCCTCCAGCATCTCCATCGCGGTCGACAGCAGTGCCGCCCGCAGGTCGCCGTGGTGGTAGCTGCTCTTCCCTGAAGTTGACATTGCTTACTTTGCCCTTCTACTCTTTGTTAGCACCGTAAACATATCGTACGTCCAAAGGCCCCGAGACGTACGGACGCCCGCGCCCCGTGCCCCGGCCCACGGCTGTCGACCGCATCGTCACGTGGCGGCACGACGCTCCTCGCAGTTGAGCTGTCGTCACCCCCGCACCATCCATCGCAAGGAGACCAGGCCCATGCAGACCGTTCTCGGCGCCGGCGGACCGATCGCCGACGAGCTCGTGAACGAGCTCCACCGCAACCACACCAAGGACATCCGCCTCGTCAGCCGCAAACCGTCGAGGGTGAACGAAACCGACGAGCTCGTGGCCGCGGACCTCACCGACGCCGGCGCCACCAGCCGTGCCGTCGCGGGCAGCGACATCGCCTACCTCACCGTCGGCCTGCCCCTGGACTCGGAGCTGTGGGAGCGGCAGTTCCCCGTCATGATGCGCAACGTCATCGACGCCTGCGCCGAACACGGCACGAAGCTCGTCTTCTTCGACAACACCTACATGTATCCCGGAACCCCGGCGCCCCAGACCGAGTCGACGGCGTTCGCGCCGGGCGGACGCAAGGGACGGGTCCGCGCGGAGATCACCACCATGCTTCTCGATGCCATGCGGGCGGGCCGGGTCGAAGCCCTGATCGGCCGGGCGCCCGAGTTCTACGGTCCGGGCCGGACGAAGAGCTACACGAACTCGCTGGTGTTCGACCGGATCAAGGCGGGCAAGCGGCCGTTCGTCCCGGTCGACGCCCATGCCCAGCGCTCCCTGATCTGGACCCCCGACGCGAGCCGCGCTCTCGCCCTGCTCGGCAACACGCCGGACGCCTACGGCCAGACGTGGCACCTGCCCGTCGACCCGGACCGCAAGTCCTACGCCCAGCTCATCGAGATCGCCGGCGAGATCACCGGCCGCAGGATCGGCTACACGGTGCTCCCGATGCTCGCCTTCCGCCTCGGCCGCCGTTTCGTCAAGCCGCTCGACGAGATGTTCGAGCTGCTCGTCCGCTACCGGGACGACAACATCTTCGACAGCTCGAAGTTCGTGGCCCGCTTTCCCGAATTCCGGGTCACCGGCTATCGGGAGGGTGTGGAGCGGATCCTCGCCGGCTGACCTGCCGACGGCGCTTCGGGTCGGCCGGCTCGTGCCGCGATGCCGAACCGGCGCCGGTACTCCGACGGCGTGGCGCCCGTGGCGCGCTGGAAGAGCCGTCGGAAGTTCGACACGTCCAGGTAGCCGACACCGCGGGAGATCTGGGCGACCGGATCGTTGGTCAGCTCCAGCAGCTCACGTGCCTTCGCGATGCGCGCCGCCTGGATGTACTCGGTCGCCGTCAGGCCCGTAGCCTCCTTGAACCGTCGCTGGAAGGTGCGCAGGTGCATGGCCGCCGTCTGCGCGAGGTGCTCGATGGAGTGGGGCTCGTGGAGGCGGGCATGCAGCTGAGCCTGCACGGTGCGGATGTCGCTGTCGCCGTGCTGGAGCCGTGGCGTGAACTCCTGGTAGAGGGACTGCTGTCGGCGCGGCGGGTCGGCCAGGACGAAGCGCGCCGTGTGCAGCATGACGCTGGGGCCGAGCATCCGGTCGACGAGGGTGAGGCCCAGGTCGACCCACGCCAGGATCCCCGCGGCCGTCATGATGTCGACGTCGTCGATCACCATGCGTGAGGCGTCCACCCGAATCTTCGGGTACCGGCGCGCCAGCTCCTCGGCGAACGCCCAGTGGGTCGTGGCGTCCCGGGAGTCGAGCAGGTGGGTCTCGGCGAGGACGAACACACCGGCGCACACGGCACACAGAGTGGTGCCCTCGGACCGGAGCCCGACGAGCCAGTCGGTGAGCTCGCCGGCCGCCTTCATCAGCTCGGGCACGACCAGGCTCGGCGGGATGATGACGTGGCTGAGCCGGTGCGCGAGCTCAGGATGGGTGTCCGAGGTGCACACCATGACCGGCCCGTCGTCGGTGGCGGACACCGTCCAGGTGCTGACCCGGATCACGCTCGCAGGGTCGGCCGACTCCACGGCGTACTCGCTGGCGACACGGAAGATGTCCCGCAGGCCGTGGATCGCCGACACCTGGCAGTCGTTGTACTCCAGCAGGCCGACCTCGGCGACGATGCGCGCTCCGGTCGCGTCGACGTGTGGTCCTGTCGCGGTCGGGCTCATCGTGTCTCTCCTCGAAATCCGTGGTCGGCGCAGCGACGGGCGGCAGACCCTGTCGAGTCTGCCGCCCATGTTCCTGGCTGCGGTCAGTCCTGGTGGAGAGCCTCTCGCAGCGCGTCGACGGACAGTTTCCGTGCGAGGTTGGTGGCCTGGGTGTCGCGCAGGCTGTCCAGCAGCATGAAGTCGTGGACGGTCCCGCTGATGCGGACGGCTGTCACCTCGACCCCGGCCTCACGGAGCTTGTTGGCGTACAGCTCGCCTCCGTCCCGCAGGACATCGGCCTCTGCCGTGATGACGAGGGCGGGCGGCAGCCCCTCCAGGTCGTCGAGGGTCGCCCGCAGCGGCGAGGCGTACTTCTCCTCACGCTGGGACTCGTCGGTCGTGTACGCGTCCCAGAACCACTTCATCCCGTCGCGGGTGAGGTAGTAGTGCTCCGCGAACTGGTGGTAGGACTGCGTGTCGAAGTCCGGCCCGGTCACGGGGTAGAGCAGGATCTGCGCCTTGAGCGCGAGCCCGCCGCGGTCCTTGTTCATCTGCGCGAACACCGCGGACATGCATCCGCCGACCGACTCGCCCGCGACGGCGACGCGGGAGGTGTCGAGGCCGTGGTCGGCGCCGTTCTTCTGCAGCCACTGGCCGACGGCGTAGTTCTGCTCGACCTGCGTGGGGTAGCCCTTCTCGGGCGCCCAGTCGTAGACGGGGAAGACGCCGGCGGCACCGGCCCCGACGGTGAGCTCCCGGAAGAGACGGTCGTGGGTCTTGTCGTCACCGAAGACCCACCCGGCGCCATGGATGTAGAAGACCACAGGCAGCGGGCCCGTGGCGCCCTTGGGCTTGATGATGCGGGTGCGGACGGTGCCCCACTCGCCGGCGTCGACGTCGACCCACTCCTCGTCGACGTCCGGGCGCTCGACGCCCTCGCCGTTCTGCAGGTCGCTGAGGATCTTGCGCCCCTCCTCGGGCGGAAGCTCGTAGATCCGCGGGTGTGGATCGGTGGCGTCGGCGAGCTCCCTGGCCTCGGGCTCCAGGTACGGCGTGGTGGGGGCTGGAAGGTCAGACATCTCTGGTCCTTTCCTCGAATGCCGGTCGCTTGCCTCATCGACGCTACGGACGGTCCGCATCCAGGCCGAGTGCCGCGAACGACTCCCTTCGAGGTGATCGCGACACGCGTTCTGCGTGCGGCCTGCGGGCGGAAAATCGGGCGAGCCGGGAACAGGAGCCCTTACAGGGTCCGCCTCGTCGGCGATGATCGCAGTCCGGTGCTGCGGGTGGGGCCGGGGTGCCGGGCCGTGCCGTACGTTGCAGACTGCTCGCAAGCCCGGCGGGCGGTCCGCGGGCACCCGGAAGCGGTGCGCGGACGCGTTCTCCGGCCTCCTCGACGATTACGAAGGAAGCGAGCCATGACCGAGCACGCCACGATCACCTGCGAGAAGCTCCTGGAGCACGCCCCCGCGAAGGTCTGGACGGCCCTGACCGACCCGGAGCTGCACGCCCGCTGGTGGGCCGCCGGTGACGTCAAGCCGGTCGTCGGGCATCGCTTCACCCTCGACATGGGCACCTTCGGCCGTCAGCCCTGCGAGGTGACCGAGGTCGAGGACGAGCGGATCCTCGCCTACCGGTTCGCGGAGGGCACGCTCGACACCCTCGTCACCTGGACGCTGCGCCCGGAGGGCGACGGCACCCGGCTCGTGCTCACCCACGCGGGCTTCGACCTCGACTCTCCCCTGGGCGGGCAGGCGTACGAGGGCATGGGCAAGGGCTGGCCCCACGTCCTGGAGCGCCTGGACGCGGTGCTGAAGGAGACCGACTGACTCCCCTCCCGGGCTGCTCAGAGTCCGGCGACGGCGGTGGTGAGGCGGGAGATCGCCTCGTCGACCGTGGAGCGGGGGCAGCCCAGGTTCACGCGCAGGTAGCCGTGTCCCTCGGTCCCGAACTTCTGCCCCGGGTCGCACCACAGGCGGGCTTTGATCAGCATGAACCGTTCGAGTTCCGCCGCGGTCATCCCGAGGCCGCGGCAGTCCGTCCAGGCCAGGTAGAGGGAGTCGGCGGGCAGGACCCGCACCTTCGAGGTGGCGGCGTGGACGGACGCGGCGAAGTGCGCGTGATTGCCGCGCAGGTACGTGAGCAGTTCCTCCAGCCACGGCGCGCCGTGGGCGTAGGCGGCCTCGGCGGCCACCATGCCCAGCACGTTGACCAGCGGCATGAGATTGCGCTCGTACCGGCGGGTGAACTCCTCGCGCAGCCGGCGATCGGGCACGAACACGTTGGCACACTGCAGCCCCGCGAGATTGAACGTCTTGCTCGGGGCCGTGCACGTGATGCTGTTCGCGGCGAACTCCGGGCCGAGCGACGCGAACGGGACGTGCCGCTTGGCCGGATTGATGATCAGGTCCTGGTGGATCTCGTCCGCGATCACGAGGACACCGTGCCGGGCGCAGATCTCGCCCATGGTCCGCAGCTCGTCCTCCGACCACACGGTCCCGGTCGGATTGTGCGGGTGGCTCAGCAGGAAGATCCTGGTGTCGGGCCGGATGGCCGCCTCGAAGGTGTGGGCGTCGAAGGCGTAGCCGTCCTCGGTCCGCAGCAGCGGCGCGTAGGCGAGATCGCGTCCGTTGAGGCGGACGTCCTCATGGAAATGGCCGTAGACCGGAGGCTGGATGAGGACGGAGTCGCCCGGCGCGGAGAACGCCTGGACGGCCGTCTTGAGGCTGGTGAGGATGCCGGCGGTGGGCACGGTCCAGGCCGGGTCCACCTCCCAGCCGAAGCGCTGCGCCTGCCAGCCCGTCACGGCGGCCAGATAGCTGTCGGTCGCGCCGCCCGGGTAGCCGAGGACACCGTGGTCGACCGCCGCGTGGAGCGCGTCGAGGACGACGGGCGGCGCCTTGAAGTCGGTGTCGGCCACCCACAGCGGGAGCGGGTCGGCCGCCGCCTCGTCCGGAGCGAGGAACTCTCCGGCGCAGGCCCACTTCATGGAGTGGGACTTCTTCCGGTCGACGGGCTCGTCGAAGATCGAGAACTCATCCTTCACGCTTCACCCCAGTGACTCCATCAGCAGCTGACTCCCACGCGGGCCGACCGGGCGGAAGCCCGCCTTGGTCCAGGCCCTGACGGCCCGGTGGTTGGACGCCTCGGGATCGACCGTGACCCGGTCCCACCCGAGGACGGTGTGCAGGTGCCGGACCAGGGCGCGGGCCGCGTCGGGGCCGAGCCCCCGGCCCTGAGCGCGCGGCAGGAGGACCATGTCGATGCCCCCTTCGCGCGGGCCGGCCGGGACGTACTGGGCGTAGCCCACGGGATCGGTGCCCTGGAGGACGAGGAGCGACTCCACGGCGGGTCGGCGCCGCCCGGTGTACTTGGCGGCCACTTCCGCGCGGCCGAGGGGCCGCCCGCCCCACTCCCGGACGAACGCGGGGTCGGCGAACCAGTCGGCGAGCAGCGGCAGATGCTCCTCGGTGGCGGGAACGAGCACCGTCGCCTCGCCCGCGATGCCGCCCTCCGGTGCCTCCCGCATGAATCTCCTTTGCCGCGGTGCGTGACGGGGTGGATGCTGGCACGCCGAAGGGGCCGGGTCCAGGGATGCGCCAGGGTGCCCGTCAGGAAGTGCGAAGAGCGTGAAGTGCGAAGAGGGGGAGCGCCGCGTGGCGACTGAAGTGTGGGCACCGTTGTTCTCGCTTGCCGGAGTCCTCCTGGGCGGTGGCCTGACCGCTCTCTCCCAACGGGCCACGCAGCGCTCCGCCGAGCGGCTGGAGGCACGCCGCCAGGCCGTCGCCGACCGTGAGGCCCGCCGGGCCGAGCAGTTGCAGGCGATCAAGGATTTCCTCGCCTGCGTGCAGGAAGCCGAAGGGGTGGCCTATCGCCGGCCCGAGGAGTGGGGCGAGGACGAGGCATGGCTCGGCGCGGCCTCGGCGGCGATGGGCCGGCTCTGGATCGCCGAGCGGCACCTCGTACTCGTCGGCCACGCCGGGCTTCACGATCCGGTGCGTTCCTATGCCCGGGCGCTGAACCAGGCGGTCTGGCGCGAGATCGGCGACGTCGAGGTCAACGAGCACGTGGAGGAGCACAAGAGCGTCTTCATGGAAACGGCACGTGCGAGTCTCGCCGCCTTCTGAGCCGCGGCGCGGCCGGTCGGTCGGGCGGGATCACTGGCGGTTGAGGGCCCGGGACACTCCCGCGGTCACGGTGGTCGCCAGCACCCATCCGGCGGTGGTCAGCGCGTAGGCGAGCCACTGACCGGCGCCGTGGGGAGCGTAGGCCGCCTTCTGGCCGAAGCCGAAGAGGGGGAGCAGGAGGTCCAGCGCGTAGAACACCGGGTTGAACGGAGGGGCCTTGGCCGCTTCGAGCGGGGCCGGGTGATGTGCCGCGAAGAAGGTCGCGCCCACGGCGAGGAGGGCGACGATCCACAGGGCGGCGCGACCGGGCCGGTAGCCGTAGCCGACCGTGGCGTCCTGGACGTATCCCCAGACGCGCGCGTGCAGGGGGAGCGCGGAGCGGCGGTGGCGCTGTCGGGCGAGCAGGACGGTGCGGGCCTCGTCCTCGTGGCCCAGGCGCCGGTAGGCGGCGGCGAGCTGTTCGTAGGGCTGCGGGAGGTACCCCTCGGTGCCGCGCCGGATCCAGGCGAGCCGTTCGGTGGCCGTCAGCGGGGTGGCGAGCGCGTCGTACGCCGTGTCGGACAGCCGCAGCCGGCGGGGCCAGGTGGCGGGTGTGTCGTAGAGGACGCCGAGTCGGGCGTTGCCGGCGTCCACCATCCCGTCGACCGGTACTCGGGTGCGCAGATCGGTCTCGCGGGCCTCAGTCATGCGCAGCGACAGGGCGGTGCCGCCGGGCCGGGACACGGTGGCGTCCTCGAAGCTGAGCCGGGTGCCGACGAGACTGCCGTCCAGCGTGATGCCGCCGGTCACGGTGAGGCCCGCTCCGAGGTCGAAGTTGCGTTTCACGGTGACGTCGACGGCTTCGAGGGCGATGTCGCCGGGGTGCTCCAGGCGGGCGCCGCAGAAGCCGATCGCCGCTCCCACGTCGGCGCCCGACAGGATGATGCGGCCCTCGGCGCTGAATCCGGGATGGAAGGTGAAGTCCTCGCCGACCTGGACGTGATAGGCGTCCAGAACCGTGCCGCCGGGACGGTTCAGGTGGGCGCCTTCCAGGTCGAACTCGCCGGTGATCGAGGCACCCGAGAGCCGCATGCCCCCGTTCACCTTCAGGCGGGTGCACAACAGGTGGCCGCCCGTGCGCAGGCGCACGGCCGACACCGCCTCGCCGCCCGGGGCGGAGATCACGGTGTGCGTCAGGTCCAGGTCGCCGTGGGTCTCGGCGCGGGTGAGCACGAGCGGGCCGGACAGCCGGCAGCGGGAGAGCGCGAACCTTCCCTGGATCTGGGCCGTGTCGGCGATCAGGCCGGGCAGGACGCAGTCGGCGAAAGTGAGTTCGCGCATCTGGGCGCCCCGGAGGAGCGGCGTCTCGGTGAAGTGGCAGTCCGTGAGGGCGATCGGTGCGGCGATCTCGGCGAACCGCAGGTCCAGCGTGCCCGTGACGGACGCGCCGCCGAGCCGCAGCGCGGGGCGATCGCCTCGCGCGGGCTCGGGACCGGCGCCGAGCAGCAGCGCCATGAGGAACTCGGCACGGACGGTGGGGCGGGCGGCCTCTGGTGAGCCGGGACGGCCTTCGACAGGGCGGCCCTGCGGGTAGGCGTGCCACAACTGGCGTTCCAGGGGGCCCAGTTCATCGATACGCATGATCGTCGATCATGGCAGCGCGGGGGACTCCCGTACAGCGGGTCGGCGGGCCCGCCGCGTGGTCCCCCAGGCAGCTCGGGCCCGAGTGCGACACGGGCACCACCGTCAGCCGGTGCGTCCGGCTGAGCTTCGTGCCGAAACCGTCCCGCACCGAGGTCGCCGTGTGCCGCGCCTCCGCCACCTCGTCCCGGCTCGCGACGACGGGCGGGCCGCCCTCCGGCATCCACCCCAGCCCTTCTTCGCCGTCAACGGCTTCGCGGCCATCGGCACCACGGGAGTCGCCCGTGACCTCGCCTCCGGCGCTTCCGGTGCCGCTCACCGGCGTCCACTCCTCGGTGGCCGGAGCAGGGCCGCAGGGTGGGTCCGGTGGGCGCGCCTCTCGTGCGACCGCGCCCGAGACCGCCGGGTGAGGAACGCGGCCCGTACGCGACCGGCCCCGCCCCGCGCATTCGACAGATGTACGGAGTCGGCCGCGCGGTTTTGTACACCGTGATGAATCGGGGCAGCCGGGGCGACTGTTAGAAAGAGAACCGCTTCGTACCCGCTCCGGACCGGCCGCGCTCCTCACCCCCGTGAGCGCGGACGAACCGGCCGGGCGGCGCCGAAGCGTACGCGCCGGCCTCGATCAGGCACTGCCGCGCCTTCCGGATCACCGGGCACCAGGGACGCCGTCCCCGGACCCGCATCGGTAGAGAGGCCGACAGCTTGAGCCCTCAGACAACCCGCGACCCGCGCGGCGACGCCCGCTCGCACGTGCCCGCCACCGGCCGCCACGTCGTGATCATCGAGGACGACGAGGCCCTCGGCCGCTCCGCCGCGGACTGCATCGAACGGTGGGGGAGCACGGCGCACCGCCTGCCCCGACCCGACGACGACACCCTGCGCCGGCAGCTCGGCGGCCCCGTCGACAGCGTCGCCGTCGTGTCCCGCGACGACATGGTCGCCCTGCGCTACGCGCTGCTCGCCGAGCACCTCAGGCCCGGCGTGCGGCTCGTCGTGACCATCTTCGACCGCACGGTCGCCGAGGAGGTCTCCCGCACCGTCCCCAACTGCACCGCCCTGTCCATGACCGACGCGATCCTGCCCAGCCTCCTGGCGAGCTGTCTCGCCCCGGAGTACGCGATGCTCCAGCCCGTCGGCGACGACCTCGTGGGCGTCCGGCGCGAAGGCGTGACCACACGCGTCGAGCACCTGCCCCGGCGCGCCCTCGCCACCGCCCCGCAGCCGCACCCGCGCAGCCCCGCCGGCACCTGGTTCCGCTCCCTCGGCACCTCCGCGAAGGCGCTCGTGTGCAGCCTGGTCGCGCTGCTCCTCGCCTACTCCACGGATGTCGCGCTCGGCGTCCTCGTCCTGCACGAGCACTGGACCGACTCCGTGTGGAACGCGGCCCGCACCCTCACCACGGTCGGCTCCTCGCCCGCCGCCGAGCACGGACCCGGCTGGTACAAGGTGTTCTCCGCCGCGTCGATGATCGGCGTGCTGGTCCTCGCGGCCGTGTTCACCGCCGGCGTCGTCGACCGCTTCACCGGGCACCGCATGACCAGCATCCTCGGGGCCCGCTCCATACCCCGCCGCAACCACGTCATCGTCGTCGGCCTCGGCCAGGTCGGCCTGCGGCTCTCCGCGTGGCTGCGCGACCTCGGCGTGAAGGTCGTCGCCGTGGAACGCGACCGGCGGGCCGGCTGCCTCCCGCTGGCCCGCTCGCTGAACATCCCCGTCGTCATAGGCCGCGGCGGCGACCGGTTCCTGCTGGAGCGGCTCTCGGTGCGGCGGGCCCGCGCGCTGGCCGCCGTCGCCTCGGACGGACTCGGGAACATCTCCGTCGCGGTCGCCGCGCGCGCGGTGGCCCACGACCAGCGGATCGTGCTGCGCGCGGGCGGCGACCCGGTCACGACGGAGTCCCAGTCCCTCTTCCGCATCGGCGCGGTGTGCGACTTCCCGCTGATCGTCAGCACGTTCGTCGCCGCGACCGTCCTCGACGCCGAGCTGCGCAGCGTGTTCGTGGCCGAGGGCCGCACCTGCGCGCTGTTCGCCGACGACCGCGTGGTGGACCTGCGGACCTGGGACGCCGCCCAGGACTGAGCGGGCCGGACGCGCCCCGGCCCGCCCTGCCCCGCTATCCCACCGTCCGGCGGGCCACCGTGAACCGCCGCAGCACCTCCGGGATCGGGTCGACCCCGATCCCGGGCCCCTGCGGCACGTCCAGATGCCCGTCTCGCAGGACGAACGGCTCCGTCAGGTCCTCCGCGAAGTACCGCGACGACGCCGACGTGTCGCCGGGCAGCGTGAACCCGGGCAGCGCCGCGAGCGCCAGGTTCGGGGCCCGGCCGATGCCCGTCTCCAGCATCCCGCCGCACCACACCGGGACGCCCGCCGCCCGCGCCAGGTCGTGGATGCGGCGGGCCTCCAGGTAGCCGCCCACCCGCGCCGGCTTGATGTTGACGACCCGGCAGGCCTCCATCGCGATCGCCGCGGACGCGTCCCGCGCCGAGTGGATCGACTCGTCCAGACAGACCGGCGTCGCGATCCGCCGCTGCAACTGCGCGTGCTGGTACAGGTTGTCCTCGTCCAGCGGCTCCTCGATGAGCAGCAGCCCGAACGCGTCCAGCTTCCGCAGGTGTTCGGCGTCCGACAGGCCGTACGCGGTGTTGGCGTCGACCTGAAGCGGCAGCTCGTCGCCGAACTGCTCCCGCACCGCACGGACCGGCTCCAGATCCCAGCCGGGCTCGATCTTCAGCTTGATCCGCACATACCCCTCGTCCAGGTACTGCCGTACGTCGTCGAGGAGTTCGGGGATGGACGGCTTGATGCCCACCGAGACGCCCGCCGGCACCCGGTCGTGGACCGAGCCGAGGAACGTCGCGAACGACATCCCGGCCGCCCGCAGCTCGGCGTCGAGCAGCGCCGTCTCCAGGGCGGCCTTCGCCATGTAGTGGCCCTTGACCGTGGCCATGGCCGGACCGGCCTTCGCCGAGGTCAGGTCCCGTACCGCGGCCACCCGCGGCACCAGGAAGTCACGGAGCACGAGCTCGGCGCCCGCCGTGAACTCCGCGCTGTACAGCGGGTCCGGATCACCGCCGAACTCCGCCCAGCCCTCGGCCGCGTCCGTCTCCACCCGCAGCAGGAACGTGTCCTTGCTGGTCTGCGTACCGAACGAGGTACGGAACGGCTTCACCAACGGCACCGCGATGTGCAGCAGTTCGACACGCTCGATCTTCATCTCAGCCCTCCTGGGCGGACGTCGGGGCGCCGCTCGCGGCGGCGCGGGTCAGCAGGTACCAGCCGTCACGCGACAGAGCGGACGCCGTGTACCCGTCGGCGAACGCACCGGTGAACACCTCACGGACCGCGTGCCGCCAGCGCAGCGCGGTCGGCAGGTCCCGGGCGCGCAGCGCGAGCACGTCCTCGGGCACCCGGCACCACAGCCGCTCCCCGGACCGCAGCGCGAGCGGCCCGCCGTCCGGGGCCGGGCACAGCGTCTCGGCACCGGCCCGGCCGGACGCCCCGTCGTCGACGGCGCGGCGCGGGTCGCGCAGGTCCCAGGTCACGGTGAGCCGGTCGCTCTCGTCGCCGCCGTTGAACCCGTCGTCGAGCGGCCCGTAGAAGTCGACGACGTACTCCGTGCCGAGCCCGCCCAGCTTGACCAGGTTGAAGCGGGCGTTGCGGCCCAGCAGCGGGTCGAACGTCCACTGCATGCGCTCGGCGCCCCGCTCCAGGGACCAGAGCCGCTGCGCCTGCTTCACGGCGAGGCCCACCCCCCGGTCGGAGGTCGCCGCCGCGGCGACGAGGGAGTACACGGCCCGCTCCGCCGGCGGCTGGAACACCAGGACCGCCGCCCCCACCAGCTCCTGCCCGGCGTACGCGGCGTGCACCGCGCCGCCCGCGTGCACCGCGCTCGCCATGACGTCGGTGGGCAGCGGCGGGGCGCCCGGCGGCGTGCCCCAGGTCGCGGCGAGGAAGTCCGTCACGGCACGCAGCCCGGACAGGTCGTCGACGGTCCGCACCGTGACACCGGCGGCCCCTGCGGACCCGGCCGCCGCGCGCGCCGCCCGCTCCAGGTCGGCGCCGCCGTCCGGCGCCCGGGGCGGCGCCGCGGCACTTGCTGTCGTAGCACTGATCATGGCTGCCAGTCTGGGCACTCACCGGGCGGCCGTCTTTGCGCGTTCGTGCAACGTTCGGCCGGTCTCATGATGCGATCCGATAATCCGCGGCCCGCCCGGCGGACGCGACAATCGGGCGTCGACGAAGCCGAGGAGCCGACAGGGCCGAGGAGTCGACGCGGCCGAGGAGGAGCCCCATGCAAGCCGACTGCACGCTCGACGCGCTGCTCGACACCCTCGGCCAGCCGGCCCTCCGCCTGGTCGCCGCACCCGCGGGCACCGCCGTCCCGGTCACCGAGGTGCTCCTCCACGACCCCGGCATGCCCGTGCCGTACACACCGGGCGGACTCCTGCTCGCGGTCGGGGTCACCGCCGCCGCGGCGGCCGACCTCGTCCCGGCCGTGGCCGCCGCGGGCCTGACCGGGCTCGTCGTGCGCGGCGCAGGCGGGCCCGAGCAGGCCGCCCGCGCGCACGGGGTGGCGCTGCTCGCCGTCGACGAGGACGCGTCCTGGCACCGGGTCCACCTGCTGATCGCCTCGGCCGTCCAGTCCGGACCGGCCCCCGTCGCGCAGGGCGCCGGCGCCTCCGCGCTCGGCGACCTGTTCGCCCTCGCCAACGCGATCGCCGCGGCGGCCGGCGGCGCCACCACCGTCGAGGACCCGCGCCGGCGCATCCTCGCCTACTCGACCGTCGACGGTCAGGTCATCGACGACGTCCGCCGCCAGGGCATCCTCGGCCGCCAGGTCCCCGACAGTCCCGAGAACACCGAGCAGTACCGCCGACTCCACGCCGCGGCCCGCCCGTTGCGACTGCCCGGCACCGAACCGGGCGAGATCGAGCGGCTCGCCGTCACCATCCGCGCGGGCGGCGAGATCCTCGGCTCGCTCTGGGTCATCGACAGCGGTCGGCTCGCGCCCGACGCCGAGGAGATCCTCGCCCAGGGCGCCTCCACCGCCGCCTTCCACCTGCTGCGCGCCCGCGCCGCCGAGGACCTCACCCGCCACCAGTACGGGGACCTGCTCCGGCGCCTCCTCGACGGCACCGCGGCGCCCGCGACCGCCGCCCGCAGACTCGGCTTCGCCGAGGACGCCAAGGTCCGCGTCGTCGCGTTCGTCCTCGACGATCCGGCCGTCGCCCCCGCCGACAGCGCCCAGGCCACCCTGCGCCTCCTCGACCACGTCCGGCTCCAGTGCGAGGCCCGCTACGGCCGGCACGCCTGCGTGGTCGTCGACGACACCGTGTACGCGCTGCTCCCCGAGGCCGGCCCCGACGGCGGCCGCCAGCGCCGGCTCATCGAGGACCTCACCCGGCAGGCCGCGCTCGCGCTGCGCAGCCCCGTGCGCGCCGGACTCGGCGGCGCCGTCACGGGCCTCGCCGAGGTGGCCCGCTCACGCGACGACGCCGACCGGGTCCTCACCGTCCTGGAGGAGGACCGCAGCGTCGCCGCCATCGAGGACGTGCGCCCCCGCGTCACCCTGCTGCGCCTCGGCGAGCTGCTGGACCGGCGCGAGGATCTCACGACCGGCCCGTGGCGGCAGGTCCTCGACCACGACGAGCGGCACGGCACCGACTACGCGGGCACCCTCATCGCCTACTTCGACGCGGGCTGCGACATGGCCGGGGCCGCCCGCCTCCTCGCCGTGCACGCCAACACCTGCCGCTACCGCCTGAAGCAGATCAGGGAGCACCTGGCCATCGACCTCGACGACCCCGACGAGCGGCTCGTCCTCTGGCTGCACCTGCGGCTCCTCGCGCGGCTGCGGGCCGGCCGCGCCTGAGCACGGCCGGCCCGCAGGCGCATCCTGGGTTCAGCCGGTCAGCCAGTCCGCCAACGCCTCCCGCACCGCGTGCAGTTCGGCCACCGGAACGTACTCGTCCGGGGTGTGCGCGAGCGACGGGTCGCCGGGCCCGAAGTTCAGCGCCGGCACGCCGGCGGCGGCGAAACGGGCCACGTCCGTCCAGCCGAGCTTCGCCCGCGGCTCGGTGCCGAGACGGGCGAGCAGCGACGCGGCGGCGGGCCGTCCGAGCCCCGGCAGCGCGCCCGCGACCACCTCCGTCACGTCCACCTCGTACTCCGGGAACAGCGCGCGCACCCGCGCCTCCGCCTCCCGCGGCGAACAGCTGGGCGCGAAGCGGAGGTTGACGGTGACGACGCACGTGTCCGGTACGACATTGCTCGCCACCCCCGACCGCACGGCCACCGCGTTCAGTCCTTCCCGGTACACCAGCCCGTCGACGACCACCTCGCGCACGCCGTGCTCGTCGAGGCGGCGCAGGACCTCGGCCGCGCGATGGGCCGCGTTCACGCCCTGCCAGGCGCGCGCGGTGTGCGCCCGCCGGCCCCGGACGGTGACGTCCGCGGTGAGGAAGCCCTGACAGCCGCCCTCCACCAGGCCGCCCGACGGCTCCAGGAGGATCGCCAGGTCGCCCGCGAGCAGTTCGGGTCGCGCGGCGGCGATGACCCCGAGCCCGTTGCGCGCGGCGTCGGCCTCCTCGCACTCGTAGAACACGTACGTCACGTCGCGCGTCGGCGCCGTGACCGTCACGGCGGTCTGCAGCGCCACGGCCACACCGCCCTTCATGTCGCAGGCGCCGAGCCCGTACACCCGGTCGTCCACCAGGCGCGAGGGCAGGTTGTCGCAGGCCGGGACGGTGTCCAGGTGGCCGGCGAGGACGACCCGCTCGGCGCGGCCCAGGGTGGTGCGGGCGACGACGGAGTGCCCGATCCGTTCCACCGTCAGATGCGGCGCGGCCCGCAACGCGGACTCCACCGCGTCGGCGAGCGCGGCCTCGCAGCCGCTCTCCGACGCCACGTCGACCAACGCGCGCGTCAGCCCGACCAGATCTCCGGCGGGCCGGAGCACGGCCGCCTCGGGAAGCGTGTGCGTCATGCGCCCGCCTCCCCGTCCGCAGTGACGCCGACGGGCTCGCGCCCGGCCGGGGGCTCGCCGTCCCGCGGCTCCCGCAGGGCCGAGTGCCGGCGCCCGAAGCACAGGTAGAGGACGGCCGCGAGCAGCAGCCAGCAGCCGAACAGCGTCCACGTCACGCCCGGCAGCAGCCAGGCGAGATAGAGACAGGACAGCGCGGCCAGCACCGGCACGACCGGGTACAGCGGCACCCGGTACGAGCGCGGCGCGTCCGGCGCGATCCGCCGCAGCACGATCACGGCGGCGGCCACCGCCACGAACGCGATGAGCGTGCCCATGCTGGTCAGGTCCGCCAGGTACTGCAACGGCACGAACGCGGCGAGGCCGCCGACCAGCGCCCCCACGACCCACGTGTTGTGCACCGGCGTGTGCCGCTTGCGGTCGACCCGGCGGAACACCTGCGGCAGCAGGCCGTCCCGTGCCATCGAGAACACGATGCGCGTCTGCCCGTACAGCGTGACGAGCACGACGCTGAAGATGGAGACGACGACACCCGCCGAGAGCACCAGCGCGGGCCAGCTCGTGCCGGTCACGTCCCGCAGGATCTGCGCGAGGACCGCCTCGCCCGCGTCCGCCTGCGCGCCGAAGCGCGCGGCCGGCTGGGCGCCGAGCGCCGCCAGCGACACGAGGACGTAGAGGGCGGTGACCGCCGCGAGCGTCAGCAGCAGCGCCAGCGGGATCGTGCGCCGCGGATCGCGCACCTCCTCGCTCGCGGTCGCGACCGTGTCGAAGCCCACGTACGTGAAGAACACGCCCGAGGCCGCGAGACCCACGCCCGTCATGCCGTGGGGCGCGAAGTCCGCGAAGTTGCCGCTGTCGAACGCGGTGAACGCCACCGCGGAGAAGAAGAGCAGCACACCGATCTTCACGGCCACCATCACCGCGTTCGCCGCCGCCGACTCGCGCGTGCCCCGGGCCAGAAGCAGCGAGCACAGCAGCACCACGACGAGGGCCGGCACGTTCACCAGGCCGCCCGCGCCCGGCGGTTGGCTGATCGCGTCCGGCAGCGTGTACCCGAACAGGGTGCCCGTCACCTCGTTCAGGTACTGCCCCCAGCTCACCGCGACCGTCGACGCGGCCACCCCGTACTCCAGGACCAGACACCACGCGACGAGATAGGCGGCGCCCTCGCCGAGGGAGGCGTACGCGTACGAGTACGTGCTCCCCGCCACCGGCACCGCACCGGCCAACTCGACGTAGCAGAGCGCGCCGAGCCCCGCGACGACCGCAGCGACGACGAACGACAGGATCACCGCGGGCCCGGCCTTCGGGACGCCCGTGCCGAGCACGAAGAAGATGCCGGTGCCGATGACGGAGCTGATGCCGATCAGCGTCAACTGCCCGAGCCCCATGGTCCGTCGCAGGCCGCCGGGCTCCTCGGCGTCGGCCTGCTCGATCATCGAGCCGAGCGGTTTACGGCGACACAGCTGGCTGGCCCATCGGCCCATGGTTCCTCCTGGGGGTGCCTCGCGTCCCCGGCCGTCACCAGGGATGCGGGGGATCCTCCGGGAACGCCGGGGGCCGGACAACGGTGGATCCGCACAAGCGCGGCGCCCGCCGTTGGCCGATGCGACAGCGTGCCGGGCCGCCGCGGCGACCCGGTCCCGGCCGCGCCAGCCCCGATCGGCGAAGATGGTCGGGTCCACCCCTCCCGCCAGCGAGGAGCACGCGCGCAGATGGCCAGTTCCGCCTCCACCCCGAGGCCGCCGACGATCGCCGATGTCGCCCGCGTCGCCGGTGTCTCGCGCACGACCGTCTCGCACGCGCTCAACGGCCTCGGCAAGGTCGACCCGCGCACCCGGGAGCGGATCAAGGAGGTCGCCGCCGAGCTCGGCTACCGGCCCAACCTGCGGGCCCAGCGGCTGCGGCGCGGACAGGCGAAGGCCATCGCCCTCGCCTCCTCCATGCCCTTCGCCGTCGCGGGCGGCCCCTCCCGGCTCGGGTTCTACATGGAGGTCGCGGCCGCCGCCGCCGAGAGCGCGCTCCTGCACGACTACGCCCTCGTGCTCGTCCCGCCCGTCCAGTCCGGCTCCGCGCTGTACTCCGTGGACATCGACGGTGCGATCGTCGTCGAGCCCGACGTCCAGGACGCGGCGGCGGCGCAACTGCGCGAGCGCGGCCTGCCGTACGTGGCGCTCGGCCGCCCCGTCTCGCCCGACGAGGACGCCCCGTACGTCGACCTGCACGGCGGTCGCGTCACCGAGCTGCTCCTGGACCACCTGCACGAACAGGGCGCGCGGCACCCGGCGTTGATCGTCGGCGCCGGGTCCCGGCACTCCACCGTCGACGCGCTCGCCGCGTACGAGCGCCGCGCCGCCGAGCACGGCTGGGAGCCGCGCGTCGCGCAGGTCCCCGAACCCGGGGGCGAGCAGGCCGGGTACGAGCGGTGCGCCGCGCTGCTCGCCGAGCACCCCGAGACCGACGCGGTCTGCGCCCTGGTCGACGCGTTCGCCGTCGGCGCGGTCCGGGCGATCCGGGACAGCGGGCGCACCGTCCCCGACGACGTCATGGTCGTCACCCGGTACGACGGCCTGCGCGCCCGCACCTGCGAACCGCCCCTGACCGCCGTCGACCTGCACCTCGACCAGGTGGCGTCCACCGCGGTCGAACTGCTCCTCGGCCGCCTGCGCGGCGACGCGGGCACGCCCGCCATGGCCGCCGCCCCCGAACCCCGGCTGATCGCCCGGGCATCGTCGGTGCGGGGCGGCACGGCACGGGCTGTCTGACGACGCCCGGGGTGTGGGTGCGGGGCGGCGCGGCGCGGATCGCCTGAGGGCGCGGGCCGCCTGATGGCACGGGCCGTCTGACGACGCGGACCGTCTGAAGGTCCGGGCCCCCTGACGGCGCCCGGGTCGTGGGTGCGCGGTGGCACGGCGCGGACCGCCTGATGGCGTGGACCATCTGACGGCACGGCCCGCTTGATGGCACGCGCCTGGGCAGTGGGTGCGCGGCGGCGCGGCGCGGATCGCCTGAGGGCGCGGGCCGCCTGATGGCCCGGCCCCCCTGACGGCACGCGCCCGGGCAGTGGGTGCGCGGCGGCACGGCACGGACCGTCTGGCGACGTGGGCCGCCTGACGGTGCCCGATTCGTGGGTGCGCGGTGGCACGGCGCGGACCGCCTGGTGGCACGGGCCGTCTGACGGTGCGGACCCTCTGACGGCCCCGCCCCCCTCTGACGGCCCCGCCCCCTCTGACGGCCCCGCCCCCTCTGACGGCCCCGCCCCCCCCTGACGGCCCCGCCCCCTGACGGCGCGGACCCTCTGACGGCCCCGCCCCTCTGACGGAGCGCGCTCAGACGCCGACCACCAGCACCAGCCCCGACACCAGCGCGAAGACCAGCACGAACAGCCGCATCCGGCGCGCGTCGAGGCGGTGATGGACCAGTCGACTCAGCCACGCGCCCACCGCGATCGCGGGCAGCAGCAGCGCCGACGCCCCGAGTTCCCCGGCCTGCGCCTTGCCCGTCGCGAACAGGAGGACCAGGGAGGCGACCTCGCCGACGAGGAAGCACGCGGCCACCGTCGCCCGCAGCTCGGCCGGCGGCCGGTGCTGGTACACCAGGGCCAGCGGCGGCCCGCCCACACCGGTCGCCGTCTCCGTCAGCCCGGTCACCGCGCCCGCGCCGACGTACGCGGCCCGGCCGGGCGTGAACGCGGGCGCCGCCAGGCTCACGACCGCCGCGAGGAGCGTCGCCACGCCCACGAACAGGCCGAGGCTGCGCTCGGGGATCAGCCACAGCAGCGCCAGACCCGCCGGGGTCGCGGCGAGCCGGGCCCCGGTGATCCAGCCCGCGCCGCGCAGATCGAGCGACGCCCGCTCGCGCCAGGCCACGTACAGGTTGAGCGGGATCATCGACCCGAGCACGAACACCGGCACCAGCCCCGGGTCGACGATCCCGGCCACGGGCGCCACGATCAGCGCGAAGCCGAGCCCGCTGCTGCCCTGGACGAACGCGGCGATCGCCACCGTCAGGGCCAGCACCGCCAAGGTCACGACACTCACCGCCGCGCCTCCCGCTCCCGCACCACCCCTGCCCGCACCGCGGCCTCCCGGGCCGCCACGGACGTCGGATGGGCCCGCGTGATGTCCGCCCGGCCCACGGCCGACCGCGCCAGCTCCGCGGCCCGCCGCACCAGCGCGTCGCCGTCCCAGTCCGTCGGCCGACCGTGCCACATCCTCAGCCGGCCGTCCACGAACACGGCGGAGATCTGGTCCCGGTTGCCGCGCCGCACCAGCTCCCACGGCAGGTCCCAGGAGAACGCCAGCTCCGGCGTCTCCACGTCGACGAGCAGGAAGTCGGCCGCGAGACCCGCCGCGACCGCGCCCGTGCGCGCACCGAGGCCGAGGGCGTCCGCGCCGCCCCGGCTCGCCGCGTCCAGCCACGTCCAGCCCGCTCCGCACGAGGAGTCGCCGGTGGTCAGCCCGTACGCGAGCCGTTGCGCGAACTCGGCGGCCTCCGCGAGCCGGAAGCCGTCGCCGCGCGTGCCGTCCGTGCCGAGGCCGAAGCGGATGCCGCGCTCGGCCATGGCGGTGGCGGGCGCGACGGCGTTGCCCTTCCAGGCGCTGGCGACCGGGTTGTAGCTGATCGCCGTGCCGGTGTCGGCGAGCAGCGTCAGCTCGCGCGGCGTGAGCAACGTGGCGTGCGCGCCGAGCAGTTGGGGACCGAGCGCACCGAGGCCGTGCAGGTACTCCAGGGGGCGCAGCCCGTGCCGGACGAGGGAACGCTCCACCCCGGCGAGGTGCTCGTTCACATGGATCTGCACGACGGCCCCGGCCTCCGCCGCGAGGCGTGCCGTGCCGCGCAGCGTCGCCTCGGTCGCGGCCTCGGGGATGGAGACCGCGAGAGAGGCGTGCACCAGCGGGTCGTCGGCGTAGCGCGCGAGATGCTTCCCGGCGGCGTCCAGTGCCGTCGCGCTCGCTCCCTCCGGGCTGTCCGCGTCGTTGCAGACCAGGCCGAGGACGCAGCGGATCCCCGCATCGCGCGCGGCCGAGGCGACGACCTCGACGTCCACACCGGCCCGCGTCCCGGCGTCCGCGACGGTCGTGAACCCGCCGCGCAGCGCCTCGTACGCGGCCAACTTGGCGGCGACGTACGCCGATTCCTCGTCCAGGGCGCCTTCCAGGGGCACCCACACCCGGCGGAAGATCTCCGAGGGCTCCCCGAAGGCGAGCGCGGAGCCGAACGATTGCGTGAGGTGGTGGTGCGCGTCCACGAAGCCGGGCATCAGCAGGTGCCCGGGCATCCGCACGGCCCGCAGTCGCGGGTGCGCCCGCTCCAGCTCCTCGGCGGGGCCGACGGCCAGGAAGCGTCCGCCGTCGACCACCACCGCCCAGCCGTCCACGGGCCCCTCGGGAAGGAGCACCGCGCCGGGGACGAGGAGGAGCGGGCCGGGGGCGGAGAGAAGACTGCGGTCGGGCCGTTCGAGCGTGTTCATCGGTCGCTTTCTGTGCGTACGGTGCTCAGGCGGGCGGCGATGCCCGGCCTGACGTGGTGGAAGAGGACGTTGAGGACGGCGGCGGTGAACGCGCCGACGGCGACGCCGCTCTCGAGGAGGATGCGGACGTTCGGCGGGAAGCCCCCGTAGACGCCGGGCACGAGGATCGGCAGCAGGCCGAGGGCGAGCGCGACGGCGCAGATGAACGTGGAGGTGTGCCGGTCGAGGTCGCAGCGCCCGAGCATCTGGATGCCGAGCACGGTGATCACAGCGAACACCACCATCGCGGTGCCGCCGACGACCGCCGAGGGGATGACGCTGATGGCGCGGGTCACGGGGGCGAGGAACCCGATGACGATGAGCACCGCTCCGGCGGCTGCCGTGACGAAGCGGCTGCGGACGCCCGTGACCCGGACGATGCCGATGTTCTCGCCGCTGGTGACGATCAGCGGAAGCCCGAAGAAGCCGCCGACGAGGGAGGTCAGCGCGTCGCCGCGAACGGTCTTCGGGACGTCGGTCCGCCGGTCGATCTCCTTGCCGACCGCCTCGGCGTTGATGACGGTCTGCCCGGTCGCCTCGGCCATCGACGCCAGGCTGTAGAGCATCAGCGGCAGCGCGGCGACCAGGTTGAACTGCGGGGTGCCGAACGGCATCAGCTGCGGCACGTTCACCAGACCGCCCCCGGCCGCCTGCCCGAAGTCGATCGCACCGGTCGCGGCGGCGAGCGCGGCGCCCGCCAACAGGCCCAGCATCACGGCGAGTTGACGTACGACACCGGTGAAGAACAGATAGAAGCCGACGGTGAAGCCGATCGTCGCCATGCCGAGCCCGAGGTGGACCGGGTCGGCGAAACCGGGGGTGCCGGGGCGCCCGGCGACGAGGACCGCGCCCACCTTCACCAGGTTCACGCCGACGATCACGATCATCGTGCCGATGACCAGGGGAGGGAAGAACCTGAGCAGCCGTGAGAACACCGGCAGCACGACGAAGCAGAAGAGCGCGGTGAGCACGACCGCGCCGGTGGCCGTCGGCAGCCCGTGCTGCTCGGCGATGGCGAGGAAGAGGATGAGCGGCGCCCCGCCCGGCAGCATCACGAACGGCAACCGGGGCCCGAACTTCCAGGGCCCGAGCGACTGGATCAGCGACCCGACGCCGGACAGCACGAAGGCCGCCGAGAGCAGGTCGACGGTGAGACCGGCGTCCAGCCGGAGCGTGGCGCTCATCAGGAAGATCGCCGAGATGGGCGTGGCCGCCATGACGAGCACGTGCTGGACGCCGAAGAGCAGGATCCGCCCGAGGGGGCGCCGCTCGTCGACGGGGTGGACCTCGGGTTCGACCGCCTCGGTGCGGCCGGGGTCCGGCTCCGGCTCCGGGTGGGGCATTCGGTCTGTCGCGGGCACGGGTGGTTGCGCGGGGACAGGCCCGCTCTGCTGGGGACTGAACACGTTCGGGCTCCGTTCGGGAGACGGCACGCTCGGGTTCTTCAGCCGCGATCCGGCCCTGGACGGAGAGCCAAATCGATTTGGCCAAATCGATTTGGCTGACAGTATGAGGGTGTGGGGTGGGGGAGCGTCAAGGCCAGGAGCCGGGCCCGTCGTGCCGTGTGGCAGAGTTCCGGAAGCGAGCGCAGTCGAGCGGAACGGGGGACGGGCCGTGGAGGACCAGGTAACGGGCACGTGGGGCCTGATGATGACGTGCCTGCACGGTGGCGCGGGCGGGCTGCGCAAGCAGACCCGGGCGGAGCGGCACGTCACCGGCACCAGGGCCGAGGCCCGCGACGCGCTGTACCGTCACGTGCTCGCCTTCGACCCGGCCCGCCCCGCGATGCCCGTGCGCCGCGTGGTGTACGAGGACGGCGAGGGCTACCTCGTGATCATCGAGGGGCAGACGATGACCTACCAGTACGCCTTCACGCTGTGCCGGGTCGTCCTCGACACGAACCCGGACGCGGCGCCGCCCGCGGCCCCGCCGCAGTACGCCCCGCCCCCGCCGGCCGCACCGCCGTACGGCGGCTGACCGGGACCGGAGCGGGGCCGGGCTTCAGGAGCGTCCGCGCACCTCGGTCAGCAGCCCGTACAGGACCACGTTGCCGCTGTACCCGGTGCGCTTGTCGTAGTGGCCGCCGCAGGTGATGACACGGAGTTCGGGCAGGCCCGTACCGCCGTAGACCTTGCGGTCGGGGAAGTCGTTCTTGTCGACCACGTCGATGCCGTGGACCTCGAACACGGCGGTCGAGCCGTCCGCCCGGTCGACCTCGATGTGCTCGCCCTTCTTGAGCGAGCCGAGGCCGTAGAAGACCGCCGGCCCCCGCGCGTTGTCGACATGCCCGTCGATGACGGCGGTGCCGCGCTCACCGGGCGTGACGGCCTTCGTGTACCAGCCCGCCAGGTTGGCGTCGTCCGGGGGCGGGGCGTCCAGCCAGCCCTCGGCGTCCCGGCCCACCCGGGTCAGCGGCGCGTCCACCCCGATCTCCGGGATGCGCACCCGCAGCGGGGTGGACGCGGGCAGCGGATCGGCGGGCGGGGTCGTCGTGCCGAGGCTGGCCGCGCCCGGATCGGGCTGCGGCGGGCCGTCGGCACGGGAGACGCCGTGGTGCACGAGCAGGACGCCGATCAGGAGCACCACGGCGAGGAAGGACCACGAGGGCCTGCGGGCGCCGGGTGCGGCCGAGGGCACGGTCGCCGCTCCCGGCCGTCAGGCGGCGTCGGTGCGGCGCTTGCGCAGCCGCACGTATCCGGCGCCGAGCGCACCCGCGATGAGGAGACCGCCCGCGGCCAGCAGGGCCGGGTCGGTGCCGCCGACGCTGCCGCCGACCCCCGCGCGCACGCCGCGGTCGACCGGGGCGGTCGGGGTGGTCGGGCTCGGCCGGCCGGTGGCGATGGTCAGCGTGGTGGTGCCCGTCTCGCCGTTGCACTCGAAGGTGACCGCGTACTGGGCGCCCGGCTTGGCGTCGGGGTAGACCTGCCGGGTCACGGAGTGACCCTCGTTGAGCTGCGCCTTGTCGAAGACCGGCGCGTCGACGTTCACCGTCGGCACCTCGCAGCCGGTGGAGCTGAGCGTGACGGTGCCGCCGGCGGCCACCGTGCTCGGAGTGACCGAGAAGCCGAACGACGTCACGTCGGGCTGGGTGCCCCCGTCGTCGTCACCGGCGAAGGCGGCCGGGGCGGCGGGGCCGAGCGCGACGAGCGAGGCCAGCGCCACCGACGACAGCACGGATATGGAACGCATACGGATCCTCCTGGAAAGGGGCGGATACGCGCGACGCTAGGAAGCCGGGCCCCCGCCCACCATCCGGCGGGGGCCAATGGAGTGGCGCCCCCGCCGTCCCGGCGTCTTCTCCGCCCCCGCTCAGCGCGCCTTCCGCAGCCGCCTGCGCAGCAGCAGCGGCACCCCGGCCAGGGCGAGCAGCGCCGCTGCCGCGCCCAGGTGGCGGCCGAGACCCGACTCCTGGTGCGCATCCTCGGCGGGCGCCGCCGCCGACGGGGCCGCGGGCGCCGCGCGACGGTGCGTCGACGGGTGCTGCGGACCGGCCACCGCGGCGCGGGCCCGCAGCGGCGCCGCCACGAAGCCCCAGTCGAGCAGTTCCCGGCTCTCCTCGTAGACGGTGTTCGAGTCGCCGTCCTGCGGGTTCATCACCGTGACGAGGACGGTGCGACCCTTGCGGGTGGCGGCGGAGACCAGCGTGTTGCCCGCGTGCGAGGTGTAGCCGTTCTTGACGCCGATCATGCCCGGGTACGGCTCGACCCCGTGCGAGCCGACCAGGAGCCGGTTCGTGTTCTGGATGCCGAACGCGTGCGGGCCGCCCGCCTCCGGGAACTGCGCCCACTTCGTGCCCATGTACCGGCGGAAGTCGGGGTTCTTGAAGCCCTCGCGGGCGATCAGCGCCAGATCGTGGGCGGACGAGTACTGGCCCGGGGTGTCGAAGCCGTCGGCGGTGCGCACACGGGTGTCGCGGGCGCCGATCCGGCGGGCGGTGTCCTGCATCTGCGCGAGCGTGCGCGGCAGCCCGCCGTTCAACCGGGCCAGCGTGTTCACGGCGTCGTTGCCCGAGCTGAGGAACACGCCGCGCCACAGGTCCGCGACCGTGTACCGGGTGCCTTCGTCGACGCCGACCATGCTGCTGCCCTCCGCGACGTCCGACAGGTCCGCGTACGAGGCCCGGTGCACCAGGTCCTGGCGCAGCCGCGGCAGCACGGTCAGCGCGAACAGGGTCTTGAGCGTGCTGGCCGGCGGCAGCCTGCGGTGCGGTGCCTTCGCGGCGAGCACCTCCCCGGTGCCCGCGTCCATGACCTCCCAGGACAGGGCGGACAGGGCGGGGGTGGCGGGCGGCGCGGGAGGGGAGCCCGCGGCGAGTGCGGGGGCGACGGCGCCCAGGGTGAGCGCCGTGCACAGGCCGGATACCGCGACGGCTTTGGCCGTACGGGGATGAGAGCGGAGGAATGTCGCCATGCCGGAAACGTAGGGTCGCCTCCGCCGACCCGCCCGGCACGTCAGCCATCCGGCCGCCGCCGACCGGGGAGCGGGCCCACGGGCGCTCGTCCGGTGCACTCGGCCGGTCGTACGTACGCTGGAGTGACACGAGGGTGGAGGTGGTTCCGCCATGACGGCTCAGACACGCCTGCTCAACAGGCTTCCGCGTGAGTACCGCGACCGGCTCATGACCCTGGCCAAGGAGGTCTCGTTCCCCCAGGACACCCGGATCTTCGACGAGGGGGAACCGGCCCGGTGTTTCTGGATCATCCGCACCGGGATGGTCACGCTGGACGTCCGCGTCTCGGACCGCACCCTGCTGCCCATCGATCCGCTGGGCCCCGGCGATCTCCTCGGCTGGTCCTGGCTCTTCCCACCCTATGAATGGGACTTCGGCGCCGAGGCGTTCAGCCCCGTGCGGGCCTACGAGTTCGACGGCGCGGCGGTGCGGAACCTGTGCGATCTCGAGCCCGCGCTCGGGGTGAGCCTGCTGCACGCGGTCGCCGAGGTGATGGCCCACCGCCTGGTCTCCGCGCGGGTCAAGCTGGTCGAGGCCCACCGGACGCACGGGCGCGTCCAGACCCGTCACTCCGCCTGACCCCCCCCGCCGGCACCCACGGAGAGCTCCGCGACGCCGCGGGGTCACCCACACGTGCCCCTTCGCTCACCCGACTCGCCTCCTCGACGCGCGGGCGGCGTACCCACGGGTTTGGCTCGGCCGGTAAGCCGAACCGAACCCGTGGCCGTACGCGGCCCGCTCAGAGAGGATCAGCATGCGTCGCACCGTGTCCTGGCCGGCCACCGCACTGACGGCGGCCGTTCTCGCCCTAGCGACCCCGGTGTGCGCCGACGCCCGGGCCGACGGCGACGACACCCCGTGGGAGGGCGGGTCCTCCTGGAGCGAGCCCGCCGCGCCCGTCGATCCGGCCGACTCCGCCGAGCCCGCCGATCCGCTCGTCCCCGAGGGCGACGCGGGTCTGGAGGACCCTGCCGAGGACCCCGCCGAGGTCCCGAGCACGCGGAGCACCGGCAAGGGGCCCGGCGCCCTCGAACTGTCGCCGGCCGACGCCCGCCCCGGCGCCACGGTCACGGCGAACACCAGCGCCTGCCGCAAGGACCGCCGGGCCACCGGCGACGCGAACAGCCTCGGCGCCGGTGACTTCCCCCTGCAGACCACCACCCAGCGGGGCGACCTCGTCGGCCAGTTCCAGGTGCCGTCCGGCGCCCGCCCCGGCACCTACCCCGTCTCCGTGACCTGCGAGAGCGGCAGCGTCGTCCGGCAGACCCTGACCGTGTCCGGGAGCGGCGGCGGGCAGATGCACGGGGTGCACGCCGGTGACGGCGGTTCCCTGGGGCAGATCGGCCCGGTGCAGCTGGGGCTCGGCGGGCTGCTGATCACGGGGGCGCTCGGCGCCGCCGGGTACTACACATGGCGCCGCGCCCTCGACCGGTAGAGGTCGAGAGCGCGGCGCGGGGGTCCTGCGGGAAGGCGATCAGCCCTTGCGGGACTTCACGTCCTCCGTGAGGGCG
>NZ_JBVHMU010000017.1:0-42226 GCF_055558275.1 Streptomyces sp. NPDC025806
ACGGAGCGATCAACGCCCAAGACTCATCCGTCAGTTCATGTCGCCGCACCACGAACGGAGTAACGAGCGATCGACTTTCCGGACACGGCCTAGGGCCGTGCGTCAGCGGCGGACGGCCTTGTCGCAGCGGCCGAGCCAGTCGCGGTACTTCGCGGAGCCGTCCTTCGGGCCTTCGAGCAGTGTGTCGACGACCTTGTTGACGTTGTCGTACAGGGCGCGGCCGGTCGCGGCGTTCATCTCGCCGTCCCCGGCGAGACCGTGCTTGTGCTGGTAGCGCCCGACCGCGGCCCGGGTCTTGGCGTTGTAGTCGCCGTCGACGGTGACCCGCGGTTCCTGGAACCAGTTCACCGCCTGCTGCACGCAGCGGGTCTCGGGTTCGGAGACGGTGGCGTGGGTCGGGTGCGCGGCGGCGCGGTCGTCGGAGTCGGAATCGGAATCGGAGCCCGTGCCGGTGCAGGCGGTCAGTCCGGCGGCGAGGACGGCGGTGGCGAGAGCCGCCGCGGCACGCGTGGTCCACTTGTTCATGGTTCCCCCTGGAGCAGGTGGTCGATCTGGTCGATCTGGTCGATCTTGGTCTGTGCAGGGGGACGCCCGGCCGCGCCGGTCAGTTGCGGTCGGGGTGGAAGTTCGACAGGAGGCATGAACCGGTGACCGATGAGGCAGCTCCCGGGACCGTACGCGTACGGCTGGATCTCTCGTACGACGGGACGGACTTCTCCGGATGGGCCAAGCAGGCCGGCGGGCGGCGCACCGTGCAGGGGGAGATCGAGGACGCGCTGCGCACGGTCACGCGCTCGCAGCGGACGTACGAGCTGACGGTGGCCGGGCGGACCGACGCAGGGGTGCACGCGCGCGGTCAGGTGGCCCATGTGGACCTGCCCGACGAGGTGTGGGCCGAGCACCGGGAGAAGCTGCTCAAGCGGCTCGCGGGGCGGCTGTCCAAGGACGTACGGGTCTGGTCGGTGGCCGAGGCGCCGAGCGGGTTCAACGCGCGCTTCTCGGCGATCTGGCGGCGCTACGCGTACCGCGTGACCGATCTGCCCGGCGGTGTCGATCCGCTGTTGCGGGGTCATGTCCTGTGGCACGACTGGCCATTGGACGTCGACGCGATGAACGCGGCGGCCGAGCGGCTGCTGGGGGAGCACGACTTCGCGGCGTACTGCAAGAAGCGTGAGGGCGCCACGACGATCCGGACGCTGCAGGAGCTCAGTCTCGTGCGCGGGGACGACGGGATCGTCACGGCGACCGTGCGGGCCGACGCCTTCTGCCACAACATGGTGCGCTCGCTGATCGGCGCCCTGCTGTTCGTCGGCGACGGGCACCGGCCGAGCGACTGGCCCGGCAAGGTGCTCGCCGCCGGGGTGCGCGACTCGGCCGTGCACGTGGTGCGCCCGCACGGCCTGACGCTGGAGGAAGTCGGTTACCCGGCCGACGAGTTGCTCGCCGCCCGCAACAAGGAGGCGCGCAACAAGCGGACGCTGCCGGGCTCCGGCTGCTGCTGACGCGCGGTCAGGTGGCGGGCGGTCAGGGGCGGGCGGTCAGCCCGCCGTGGCCGCCGCCGAGGCCTGCGTCTGGCCGCGCCGCTGGATCTGCTGGTAGGTGAACGCGCGCAGGTTGTCGCCGAGCGTGAACAGCGTCGTGTCCTTCTTCGTGGCGTCCTTGCCGTTGGTCAGGCCGCCGTTGGTGACGTACATGTACCGGCCGTGCGAGTTGGACGTCTGGCGGCAGATCGTGGTGCGGCAGAAGGTGGGCACGCCGGAGCCGGACAGCGAGATCACGGCGCCGCGCAGCTTGTACTCCGAGGCCGCCTTGGTGGCCTTCGCCTTCGTGTCGAACACGGCCACGCCGATGGTCACCGCGGTGTCGCCCTTGGTGTAGGTGGCGCGGATCATCTGCGTGCAGTCGTTGTTCTTCAGTACGCCGGCCAGGGCGCCCTGCGCGGCCGAGGCGCAGTTCTTGGTGTGGGTCGAGGGGCCCTTCGTGTAGACGTTGCCGCCCATCGTCAGGGTCTTGCCCGGGTAGAGGGTGTCCTCGTTCAGCGGCGCCCGGTCCTTGTCGGCGCTGTTGATGAAGTCCTCGGGGTCCAGCGGGGGCGGCGGGGTCGTCGCCTCGAAGGACGGGCCGGGCGTCTTGCCCTCGCTGGGGATGTCGGCGGTGCTCGGCAGCTGCTCGGCCGGCTTGTTCCCCGCCTCGCTGTCCTTGTTCGCCGAGACGATGCCCCAGGCGACGAGGGAGCCGACCGCGAGGGTCGCCGCGACGGCGCCGCCGATCATCAGCCAGCGGCGTTTGCGTGCGCGGGCCTCGGATGCCTCGGCGAGGGCTGCCCAGTCCGGGGTGGATCCGTTGTCTTCGGGGCCCCACGGGGCTCCCCCTTGCCCGAAACTCATGCGGCGCATCTTACGGGGAGCGATGACCGCGCCCCCAGGGAGATTGACATACCGTTAGCTCCATGAATCAGGCTAAATCTCCCTTTTCGTCCTGGTTGTTGCTGCCTGCTTCTCGGCTCGGGTGGGCCGTCCTCGGGGTCGTGCTGGTCGCTGTCGCGCTGCACTCCTCCCTGCGGAGCGTCGCCGGCGGCATGGACAACGGGATCGTCGTGCAGGCCGCGCGGGTGTGGCGGGACGGAGGGTCGCCGTACGCGGATCCGCACTTCCTGTACTTCCCGAGCGCCGTGCTCGCCGCCGTGCCGCAGGCGCTCGTCCCGGTCGGGGTGCTGCGGGCCTGTGTGCCCGCGCTGGTGACCTGCGGGCTCGTCGCCGGGTGGGCGGCGGCGCTGCGGCTGCACGGGGTGCCGTGGCGGAGCCGGTTCGCCGTGGGCGGGCTGCTCGCGCTCGCGCTCGGGTTCGCGCCCTTCGCCCACCTCGTCACCCTCGGGAACTGGACCGTGACCGCCGCCGTGGCGCTGCCCTGCGCCCTGCTGCTCGCCGCGCGGGAGCGCTGGCTCGCGGCCGGGCTCGTGCTCGGGGCGGCCCTGGCGCTGAAGCCGCTGCTCGCCCCGGTCGCGCTCCTCTTCGTCCTGGCGCGCCGCTGGAAGGGGCTCGCGGCGATGGTCCTGGTCCCCGTCGTGGCCTCGCTGGGTGCCGCCCTGGCCATGCCGGACCCGGCGGGCTTCGTCACCCGCACCCTGCCCTTCCTGCTGCGCGGCGGCGACGGCTTCGTACGGCTCTACGAGGCCTCGCCCGGGGCCGTGCTCGCGCGGCTCGGGCTGCCGGCGCCCCTGGCGGGCGGGGTCGCGCTCGTGGGGGCCGCCGCCGGGGTGTGGTGCGCGGCGCGGCGCTGGGGGAGGGGAGACCGGACGCCGGCCCGGATCTCCGAGACCGCGACGCTGCTGATGCTGTCCGCCTTCCTGGTCTCGCGGCCCTCGTACGACCACTACCTCCTGGTCGCCGTGCCGCTCCTGGTCGCCGGGGCGACGGCGGCGGGCGCCGCGGCGGGCCGCCCCTGGTTCTGGGCGGTGCTGCTGCCGCAGGTGCCGGGGCTCGCCTGGCCCTGGCTGGACACCGCTACGCGCCGGGCGTTCCTGGACTGCGCGACCCTGTGCGGGCTGGTGCTGGCCGTCGGGCTGCACTGCGCGCGCCGCGCCCCGGCTACCCTGGAGGCTTCCGGCAAGGCGGCACCGCCCGCGGTCCCCGGTGCCCGGGACGACCTCGTTTTGACCCGTCCGGGGCGGCGCGGGTATTCTGCCTAGTCGTTATGTGTATCGGCGTGCTCATTCTCATGTGAGAGGCCGTACACGGGTTCCCTGGAGCAGTTACCAGTGGGCGGCATACGGGCGCTGAAACCCGGCACTGTCGTCCCCAGCTGCACGATCGCTTCAGTGATGCCATGTTTCAGCACCCATCCACTGAAGAAGAAGGCTGCGAAGTGCGTACGTACAGCCCTAAGCCCGGCGATGTGTCCCGCCAGTGGCTCGTCATTGACGCGCAGGACGTTGTCCTGGGCCGTCTGGCCACCACTGCTGCGACCCTCCTGCGCGGCAAGCACAAGCCGACCTATGCCCCGCACATGGACATGGGCGACTTTGTTGTGATCATCAACGCCGACAAGGTTCACCTGTCGGGCAACAAGAAGACCCAGAAGATGGCGTACCGCCACTCCGGCTACCCGGGTGGTCTGCGTTCCGTGCGCTACGACGAGCTCCTCGAGAAGAACCCCGAGAAGGCCGTCGAGAAGGCCATCAAGGGCATGCTCCCGAAGAACACGCTCGGCCGTCAGATGCTCTCGAAGCTGAAGGTCTACTCGGGCGACCAGCACCCCCACGCTGCCCAGCAGCCGGTGCCGTTCGAGATCACCCAGGTCGCGCAGTAGTTCCGGCCACACCCCCTAAGACAGAAAAGAATCTGAGGAGAATCGTGGCCGAGACCACTGCCGAGACGCCGGTCGAAGAGACCGAGATCGTCGACGTCGAGAGCTACACCACCGAGTCGGACGCGCCCGTCGAGGGCGAGTACACCTCGGAGTCCAACCCGGCCCGCTTCGGTGACCCGCAGCCGGCCGCCGGCCTGGGCCGTCGCAAGAACGCCATCGCGCGCGTTCGCATCGTGCCCGGCACCGGCAAGTGGAAGGTCAACGGGCGCACGCTCGAGGACTACTTCCCGAACAAGGTCCACCAGCAGGAAGTCAACGAGCCCTTCAAGGTGCTCGAGCTCGACGGCCGCTACGACGTCATCGCCCGCATCGCGGGTGGCGGTGTCTCCGGTCAGGCCGGCGCCCTGCGCCTCGGCGTGGCCCGTGCGCTGAACGAGGCCGACGTGGAGAACAACCGCGGCGCCCTCAAGAAGGCCGGCTACCTCCGCCGCGACGACCGTGCGGTCGAGCGCAAGAAGGCCGGTCTCAAGAAGGCCCGCAAGGCCCCGCAGTACAGCAAGCGCTAAATCTCGCGCTGCCTGCTTGTTTTTCCCGTTCGCCCCGGCGGCACCTTCCGTGCCGCCGGGGCGTTCGGCTTATGGACGACGAAGTTGTGGAGGACACCAAGTGGGACGACTCTTCGGCACGGACGGCGTGCGCGGTGTCGCCAACGCGGATCTGACGGCCGAGCTGGCGCTCGGCCTCTCGGTCGCCGCCGCGCACGTGCTCGGCGAGGCGGGCTCGTTCGAGGGGCACCGTCCCGTCGCGGTCGTCGGCCGTGATCCGCGGGCCTCGGGCGAGTTCCTGGAGGCCGCGGTCGTCGCCGGTCTGGCCAGCGCGGGCGTCGACGTCCTGCGCGTCGGTGTGCTGCCCACCCCCGCGGTGGCGTACCTCACCGGTGCGCTGGGAGCCGACCTCGGCGTGATGCTCTCCGCGAGCCACAACGCGATGCCGGACAACGGGATCAAGTTCCTCGCCCGCGGCGGCCACAAGCTGGACGACGCCCTCGAGGACCGCATCGAGTCCGTCTACGAGGAGCACCGCACCGGCGCGCCCTGGGACCGGCCCACCGGTGCCGGCGTCGGCCGCGTGAAGTCCTACGACGAGGGCCTCGACCAGTACGTCGCCCACCTCGTCGGCGTCCTGCCGAACCGGCTGGAGGGCCTGAAGATCGTCCTCGACGAGGCGCACGGTGCCGCCGCGCGGGTCTCCCCGGAGGCGTTCACCCGGGCCGGCGCCGAGATCGTCACGATCGGCGCCGAGCCGGACGGGCTGAACATCAACGACGGCTGCGGCTCCACGCACCTGGACCTGCTGAAGGCCGCCGTCGTCGAGCACGGCGCGCACTTCGGCATCGCCCACGACGGGGACGCGGACCGCTGCCTCGCCGTGGACCACACCGGTTCCGAGGTCGACGGCGACCAGATCATGGCCGTCCTCGCGATCGCCCTGCGCGAGCGCGGTGTGCTGCGCCAGGACACGCTGGTCGCGACCGTCATGTCCAACCTCGGGCTGAAGCTGGCCATGGAGCGCGAGGGCATCACGCTCGTGCAGACCGCCGTCGGCGACCGGTACGTGCTGGAGAACATGAAGGAGCACGGGTTCGCGCTGGGCGGCGAGCAGTCCGGGCACGTCATCGCGCTCGACCACGCGACGACGGGTGACGGGACGCTGACCGGGCTGCTGCTGGCCGCGCGGGTCGCGCAGACCGGTCGTAGCCTCCAGGAGCTCGCGTCCGTCATGGAGCGGCTGCCGCAGGTGCTCATCAATGTGCCGGACGTGGACAAGTCCAGGGTTGGGACGTCTGCTGCGCTGGCTTCGGCGGTTTCTGATGCGGAGGGGGAGTTGGGCAGCACCGGGCGGGTGCTGCTTCGGCCCTCCGGGACGGAGCCGTTGGTTCGGGTCATGGTCGAGGCCGCCGATATCGAGCAGGCTCGGTCGGTTGCCGGGCGGTTGGCTGACGCCGTGAAGTCGGCGCTCGGCTAGGCGTCTGCCTGGTTCTGTTCTCGGCCGGGTGCGGCTTTCGTCGTGGCTGGTCGCGCAGTTCCCCGCGCCCCTGAGACGCGCACTTCGTGCGCCGTCTCAGGGGCGCTTTTTCCTCGCCCAGAACCACTTCTGGAGGAGCAGGGTTGTGGTGCCGGCCAGGATGATGCCCAGGAGGTTCAGGAGGAGTTGTTCCGTGGAGCCCCAGGTCTGGTCGACGTCGCGGTAGCCGAGGGCCACCGCCGCGTTCGCCGCCGCCGGGACCGTCGTCACGGAGATCGCCACGCCGACCATCGCGCCCGACTTCGTCGAGGTGAGGGAGAGGACTCCGGCCGCGCCCGCGAGGACCGCCACCACGAACGAGAACCAGTCGGGGGCGTAGATGAAGCCCGTGTTGGGGCGCTTCGCCTCCAACTGGGCCTCGCTGAAGAGGTTCACGGCGTCCATGAAGTGGGCGAAGCCGACCGTCACCGCCATCGCCACGGCGAAGCCCACGAGCAGCGCGGTCAGCGAGCGCAGGGCGAGGCGCGGGGCGCGCTGGACCAGGGCCGTGCAGATGCCGGCGAGCGGGCCGAACTCCGGGCCGACCGCCATCGCGCCCACGATCAGGATCGCGTTGTCGAGGACGACACCGCACGCCGCGATCATCGTGGCGATGGTGAGGAACGCCAGATAGGTCCAGCTGAGCGTGGACTCCTCGTGGGTGGCGTCCGTGAGATGGGCCCAGAGCACCGCGTCGGCACCCTCGCCCGGCGCGTCGTCCTCGGCCCGGTCGGCGCGCTCCGACAGGGACAGGTCGATGTTCTCGACGGCGATCGAGCCGTCCGTCTCGATGCCCAGGCCGCTCAGCCCGAGGAGGAGCTCGTCGCAGGCCTCGCGGGCGACGTCGCACATGACGACGTCGCCCGACGGGTCGCGGGCGGCGCCCGGGAGCACCACGAGGTGCGTGGTGCCGACGGTCTCCTCGATGAGACGCACCGCGTCGTCCGTCGTCCGGGCGGGCGTGATCAGGCGCAGATGCAGCATGCGCGTACGGTAGCCGCCGCTCAGAGTTTGCGGAGCCGCAGGCGCTGCACCTTGTGGTCGGACCCCTTGCGGATGACCAGACCGGCCCGGCCGCGGGTGGGGGCCACGTTCTCCAGCAGGTTGGGCTTGTTGACGGTGCGCCAGGTCGTGCGCGCGTAGTCGAGCGCCTCCTCCTCCGACACCTGCGTGTACTTGCGGAAGTACGAGGACGGGTCCTGGAAGGCCGTCGCGCGCAGCTTCAGGAAGCGGTTGAGGTACCAGCGCTCGATGTCCTCGGCCTTCGCGTCGACGTACACGCTGAAGTCGAAGTAGTCGGCGAGGCCGACGCGGGTGCGGCCGTCCTTGCCGGGAAGGGCGGGCTGGAGCACGTTGATGCCCTCGACGATGAGGATGTCGGGGCGGCGCACGGTCAGCTTCTGGCCGGGCACGATGTCGTAGATCAGGTGGGAGTAGACGGGGGCGGTGACCTCGTCCTTGCCCGCCTTGATGTCGGCGACGAAGCGGGTCAGGGCGCGGCGGTCGTAGGACTCCGGGAAGCCCTTCCTGGCCATCAGGCCGCGCGCCTCCAGCTCCTTGGTGGGCAGCAGGAAGCCGTCGGTGGTGACGCGCTCGACGCGCGGGTGCTCGGGCCAGCGGGAGAGGAGTGCCTGGAGCAGGCGGGCCACGGTGGACTTGCCGACGGCGACCGAGCCGGCGACCCCTATGACGAACGGGGTGCCGGTCTGGGTGCCCTTCTCGCCCAGGAAGGTGTTGAGCGCGCCGCGCAGGCCGTCGGTGGCGCCCACGTAGAGGTTCAGCAGCCGGGAGAGCGGCAGGTAGATGTCACGGACCTCGTCGAGGTCGATCACGTCGCCGAGACCGCGCAACCGTTCCAGTTCCTCGGCGGTCAGAGGCAGCGGCGTCTTGTCGCGCAGGGCGCTCCATTCACTGCGGGTGAGGTCGACGTAGGGAGTCGCCTCCGGCCGTTGCCGGTGGGCGCTCCGGGAAGTCGCGGATCGTGGAGCCAGAGGCTCGGAGACCGGAGAGATCACAGTTCATTGTTACGGCTGTGTGGCGTGATCGGAGGGTGGGGTCCGTCACGCTCGGTCGCTCCCCGGACATGTCACAGGTTCTCAACAGGTATGGACCTGTTGCGCAACTGACGGGTACGTTTCCGACACCTGTACGGGCCATCTACGCCGTACAGGGAGGGAGGGGAGCCCGATGAGTGTGTTTCGCATGCCCGGATTCGGACGAAGAAAGAGATCCGGCCGTGCCCGTCGCGGCTGGAGGACGGGGGAGGTGGGGAAGACGGCCAGTACGGCTTGGGCCGGTCAGGTGCTCAGTGACCTGGCGCAGGAGCTGCCCGACGAGGACATCGGCGAGGACCTGGACGACTGTCTGGACCTCTATCGCAGGGGGACCAAGCCGCGCTGGGAGGAGGACGAGTACCTGAGCCTCGTGGAGGACGCGCGCGACCGGCTGGAGGGCGGGTACTGAACCGGAGCGCGGGTCAGCCCTAGGCTGCGATCCATGTGCGGAATCGTGGGATACGTAGGGTCGCAGTCGGCGCTGGACGTGGTCCTGGCCGGGCTGAAGAGACTGGAGTACCGGGGGTACGACTCCGCCGGTGTGGCCGTGCTCGCCGACGGGTCGCTCGCCGCGGCCAAGAAGGCGGGCAAGCTGGCCAATCTGGAGAAGGAACTGGTGGACCGGCCGCTGCCGGCCGGTGCCACCGGGATCGGACACACCCGCTGGGCCACCCACGGCGGCCCGACCGACACCAACGCGCACCCGCACCTCGACAACGCGGGCCGGGTCGCCGTCGTCCACAACGGGATCATCGAGAACTTCGCCGCGCTGCGCGAGGAGCTCGCCGGGCGCGGCCACGCGCTGGCCTCCGAGACCGACACCGAGGTCGTGTCCCACCTGCTCGCCGAGGAGTACTCGGCGAGCGGTGACCTCGCCGAGGCGATGCGACTCGTGTGCCGGCGCCTGGAAGGCGCGTTCACGCTGGTCGCGGCGCACGCCGACGAGCCCGACGTGGTCGTCGGCGCGCGCCGGAACTCGCCGCTCGTGGTCGGGGTCGGGGAGGGCGAGGCCTTCCTCGCCTCGGACGTCTCCGCGTTCATCGCGCACACCCGCTCCGCGATCGAGCTCGGCCAGGACCAGGTCGTCGAGCTGCGCCGGGACGGGGTGACCGTGACCGACTTCGACGGGCGGCCCGCCGACGTGCGGCACTACCACGTCGACTGGGACGCCTCGGCCGCCGAGAAGGGCGGCTACGACTACTTCATGCTCAAGGAGATCGCCGAGCAGCCGAAGGCCGTCGCGGACACGCTGCTCGGGCGGATCGGCGCCGAGGGGCAGCTCACCCTGGACGAGCTGCGGATCCCGCCGCAGGTGCTGCGGATGGTCGACAAGGTCGTCATCGTGGCGTGCGGGACCGCCTTCCACGCGGGGCTCATCGCCAAGTACGCCATCGAGCACTGGACCCGGATCCCGTGCGAGGTCGAGCTGGCCAGCGAGTTCCGCTACCGGGACCCGATCCTCGACGCCCGCTCGCTCGTCATCGCGATCTCCCAGTCCGGCGAGACGATGGACACGCTGATGGCGCTGCGGCACGCGCGCGAGCAGGGCGCGACGGTGCTGGCCATCTGCAACACCAACGGGTCGACGATCCCGCGCGAGTCCGACGCGGTCCTGTACACGCACGCCGGCCCGGAGGTCGCCGTGGCGTCCACGAAGGCCTTCCTCACCCAGCTCGTCGCCTGCTATCTCGTGGCGCTGTACCTGGGGCAGGTGCGGGGCACCAAGTGGGCCGACGAGATCCTCGCCGTCGTACGGGACCTCGCGCGGATCGGCGAGGAGGTCGAACGGGTCCTGGAGACGATGGAGCCCGTACGGGAGCTGGCGCGCTCGCTCGCCGCGCACGACACCGTGCTGTTCCTGGGCCGGCACGTCGGCTACCCGGTGGCGCTGGAGGGCGCACTCAAGCTCAAGGAGCTGGCGTACATGCACGCGGAGGGCTTCGCGGCGGGCGAGCTCAAGCACGGGCCGATCGCACTGATCGAGCCAGGCCTCCCGGTGGTCGTGGTCGTCCCGTCGCCGCGCGGGCGCTCCGTCCTCCACGACAAGATCGTCTCCAACATCCAGGAGATCCGGGCCCGCGGCGCCCGCACCATCGTGATCGCCGAGGAGGGCGACGAGGCCGTCGTCCCGTACGCCGACCATCTCGTCCGCGTCCCGGCGACGCCGACCCTGCTGCAGCCGCTGGTCGCGACTGTGCCGCTCCAGGTGTTCGCCTGCGAGCTGGCGACGGCCCGGGGCAACGAGGTCGACCAGCCGCGCAACCTGGCGAAGTCGGTGACCGTGGAATGACGGACCGGGCGAGGCGCGGACCAGGGTTCCGTCGGCCGTAGGGTGCTCGGCATGAGCATCATCGGGGTCGGAATCGACGTGGCCGAGATCGAGCGGTTCGCGGCGTCGCTGGAGCGGACGCCGGGGCTGGCCGGGCGGTTGTTCCTGCCGGACGAGTTGCTGCTGCCCAGCGGGGAGCGGCGCGGGGTGGCCTCCTTGGCCGCGCGGTTCGCGGCCAAGGAGGCGATCGCCAAGGCGCTCGGGGCGCCGGCCGGGCTGCACTGGACCGATGCGGAGGTCTGGGTCGAGTCCAGTGGGCAGCCGCGGATGCGGGTGACCGGGACGGTGGCGGCGCGGGCCGCGGAGCTCGGGGTGCGGTCCTTTCATGTGTCGCTGAGCCATGACGCGGGGGTGGCGTCGGCGGTGGTGGTGGCGGAGGGGTGACGTTCGCTCTGCGGGTGCGGGCGGGTGGGGGCGGGTCCGAGTGGTCGTCTGCCTCCAACGGTCCGTCCGTCGTCCGCGGGCCCGGTGGGGGCTGGTCGCGCAGTTCCCCGCGCCCCTGGAAGGCAGCGGCTTCGCCGCGCCTTCCCCAGATGAAAGGCACCCCGCACCTTGATCGGGGAAATGCGACCCGAAGGGTCTGCATTTCAGGGGCGCGGGGAACTGCGCGATCAGCCCCCACCGGGGCGGCTGTCGCGCGACGGCCGCACGTGGCAACCCCCTACTGGCGGACGTCTTGCCAGGCCGTGGGGATCGCCATCGCCACGTCCTGGGCGGAGACAGGCGCGCCCTGGGCCGCGTGGCGGGCCGCCAGGCCGTGGAGGTGGGCGGCGACCGAGGCCGCGTCCAGGGCGGTGAGCCCCGCCGCCAGGAGGGAACCGGCCAGGCCGGAGAGGACGTCGCCGCTGCCGGCCGTGGCCAGCCACGCCGTGCCGGTGGGGTTCACCCGGACCGGCGTTCCGGCGTCGGGCGTCGCGACGAGGGTCGTCGAGCCCTTCAGGAGCACCGTCGCGTCATAGGCGTCGGCCAACCGCCGTACGGAGGCGAGGCGTCGGGCCTCCACCTCCGGGCGGTCCAGGCCGAGCAGCGCCGCCGCCTCGCCCGCGTGCGGGGTGAGGACCGTGGGCGCCGTGCGGGAGCGCACCGCGGCGCGGTCCGCGAGGCGCAGTCCGTCCGCGTCGATGAGCACCGGGACGTCCGAGGCCAGGACGTCCGCCAGGCCCGAGGCGTCGTCGCCGAGGCCGGGGCCGATCACCCAGGACTGGACGCGGCCCGCCTTCGCCGGGGGCCCGGCGGAGACCAGGGTCTCGGGGAAGCGGGCCAGGACCGCGTCGGCGGCCGGGCCGACGTACCGGACCGCGCCCGCGCCGCCGTGCAGCGCGCCCGCCACCGCGAGCACGGCCGCGCCGGGATAGCGGGCCGAACCGGCGACGACGCCGACGACACCGCGCCGGTACTTGTCGCTCTCGCCGGTCGGTTCCGGGAGCAGCGCGGCCACGTCGGCGTACTGCAGGGACTCCGCGACGGCGCCGCCCGGCGGCAGGTCGAGGCCGATGTCGACGAGGCGGAGGGCGCCCGCGTACGCACGGGCCGGGTCGATGAGAAGGCCGGGCTTGTAGGTGCCGAAGGTGACCGTCGCGTCGGCCCGTACCGCGTCCCCGTGCACCTCGCCCGTGTCCGCGTCCACACCGCTGGGCAGGTCGACGGCCACGACGAGGCCGCGTACGTGGGTCATCAGCTCGGCCGCGCGGGGGCGCAGGCCGCCGTGGCCGCCGATGCCCACGATGCCGTCGAGCACGAGGTCCGCGCGGGCCAGGGCCGAGGGGGCGGTGTCGTGCTCGGCGTCCAGCACGGTGCCGCCCGCCGCGCGCAGGGCGGCGAGACCGCCGGGGTGGGCGCGGTCCGGGCTGAGCAGCAGCGCGGTGACGCCCGCGCCGCGCCGGGCCAGGCGGGCGCCGGCGTACAGCGCGTCGCCGCCGTTGTCGCCCGAGCCGGCCAGGACGGTGACGCGGGCGCCGTACACCTTCCCCAGCAGCTCGGCGCAGGCCGCGGCGAGACCCGCGGCGGCCCGCTGCATCAGCGCGCCCTCGGGTAGCCGCGCCATCAGCGCGCGTTCGGCGGACCTGACCGTCTCCACATCGTCAGCACGTCGCATGTCGTCGAGTGTCTCCCAGGAGGTGGGAGCGCAGCAGTGCGGCGGTGCGGGCCGGGTGGGTGGACCAGCCGTTGTGCGCGCCGGGATACGGCGCCGGGGTGAGGCCCAGACGCTCGGCGATCAGGGTCGCGGGGCGGCTCGGCAGGTGCGGGCGGGTCCGCTCGCCGACGGCCAGGGTCAGGCGCCCGGCGAGCCGGGACAGCGCGGCGAGATCCGGTTCGTAGGCGGCGAAGGAACGGAACTCGTGGCGGATCGCCGACGGCGCGTTCGCCGCCAGGCGCCGCATCATCGCGGCCGTACGTGGCGAGGGCGCGGCCTCGGAGTCCGGCGCGGGCAGCATGACCGGCCCGACGCCGCGCAGGAACCGTTCGCCCGCGGCGGCCAGGCCCTCGGCTTCGAGCGTCTCGTACACCTCCTGGAAGAGCGCCAGGTGCTCCGCCGCGTCGGGCAGCACGCTCCACGACGGCGGCTCGTGCGCCACCGCCGCGCGGACCCGCTCGGGGAACCGGGCCAGCAGGTCCAGGGTGACGATCGCGCCGCTGGAGGCCCCGGCCACGTACCCGGGCACGTCCGGCGACACCGCGTCGAGCAGGCGCAGCGCGTCCTCGGCGTGCTCGGACACGCGCTGCTCGGCGTCCGGGGCGTCGCGCGTGCTGCGGGAGTAGCCGCGCGGATCGTGCGTGATCACGGTGAACGTGTCCGCGAGGGCGTCCGCCACCGGGTCCAGGACGGCCGCGTCGCCGCCCGCGCCGGGGAGCAGGAGGAGAGCGGGGCCCGCGCCCCGGGTCTCGTAGTGGAGGGTGGCGCCGGGCACGGGGAGGCGGTGCGGGGTGATCGGGCGGTCTGGGCTGGTCAACTTTCCTGTCCTTCCGGCCAGTTGGAGAGCATGACGTGCAGGGCCTCCAGGCCCATGGCCCATGTGTCCTCGACGTCTCTGGAGTGGCGGAAGCCGCCCGCGAGTTCGAGGGTGACGAAGCCGTGGAGCGTGCTGCGCAGCACGCGGCCCGCGTCCGTCAGGGCCGGCTCGGTCAGTCCGTAGCCCTGCAACAGCGCGTAGGTGCAGGTCAGATTGCGGCGCAGCGCCGGGTGCTCGTCGAAGACCGATGGGTCGAGCTCCAGCTGTGTCGCCGCGTACCGGCCCGGGTGGGCGAGGGCGAAACCCCGGTACGCGTGCGCGAAGGCGAGCAGCGCCGCACGGCCCGATCGGCCCGCCAGGGCGTCCGCGATCCGCTCGGAGAGGTCGAGCCCGGACCGGATCGCGACCCGGGTGCTCAGGTCGGAGAGGCCGCGGACATGGGCGTACAGGCTCGCGTCCTTCACGCCGAAGCCGCGGGCCAGCGCCGCGATGGTGATGTGCTCGAAGCCGACGGTGTCCGCGAGGTCGGCGGCGGCCGCCACCACCCGCTCCGTCGTCAGACCTGCCCGCGCCATCATCATCTCCGCGCCCCGTTCCTCCGCGAGTGCTCACCTGAACCTAGGTACCCTAGGTTCATACCTAGGGTACCTAGATTGTGAAGGGAACGGTAGGGAGAAAAGGGGGTTCGACCCGTCCGGGCGCCCCGTGATCGCATGGGCCGGTGACTTCCGAGATACCGACCTCAGACGACACGCAGCGCATCCCGCACGCCCGCCGGGCCGAGGAGAAGCCGGAGCCGGAGCCGAAGGCGGTGCCGCGCCGCCGAGGGCGACGCGTGCTGAAAGTCCTCGCGGGGGCGCTGGTCGTCCTCGCGTTCCTGGCCGTCGCCGACCGCTGGGCCGTGCTCTACGCCCAGGACCTCGCGGCGGAACAGGTCCGCAAGTCCCTGAAGCTCAAGGCCGCGCCCGAGGTGCGGATCGACGGCTTCCCGTTCCTCACCCAGGTCGCGGCCGGTGACCTCGACCGGGTGCGGGTCACGATCCCCGACCTCGGCGCCGGGCCCGTGTCGATCGCTCAGGTCCAGGCCACCGTCGACGACATCCGGGTCGCGGGCTGGCCCACGGGGATCGACGGCGTGGACCTCGGGAAGGTCCGCGGCGACATCCTGCTCGACTTCGACGACCTGACCCGGGAGGTCGGCGCCTCCCAGGTCCGCCTGGCCCCGGGCCGCGCGCGCGGTTCGGTCCTCGCCCGGGGCCGGATCCCGGTCGCCGGTACGGAGGTCGACGTACGGGCCGACGCGCAGGTCCGCCGGGAGGGCCGCCAGGGGGTCGCCCTCACCGTGGCGAACACGCGGCTCGTCGTCCCGGACGTCCTCACGTACACGCCGGGCAAGGGCGGGGGACTGCAACTGGCCGCGCCCGCGACGGGCCGGATGGACCGGGCCGAGTTCGAGGAGACCACGGGGGAACGGCTCGTGCCCGGGCGGCTGTTGAAGGGCCGGGCGGTGGACGCGCTGGTCGACCATCCGGCCCTGCTGAAGCCGGCCGGTATCGATCCGTCGCTGCTCCGGGGGCTGCAGAAGGCGCGGGAGCCGAAGGTGGCGGAGGCGATGGAGTTCTCGGCGACGTTGCCCTCCGGGTTGCCGGGGGATCTTGGGCTCCGGAGGTTGTCGGTGACCTCGGGTGGGATCCGGGCGGAGCTCGCGGGGGCGGGCGTGAGCGTCCCCGCGCCGTAACTCCGACCGTTCGTCGCCGGGTGCGCCCCGGTGGGGGCTGGTCGCGCAGTTCCCCGCGCCCCTGGAAGGCATGCGGCTTCGCCGCGCCTTCCCCCGACAAAAGGCGCCCCGCACCTTGATCGGGGAAATGCGACCCGAAGGGTCTGCATTTCAGGGGCGCGGGGAACTGCGCGAGAAGCCCCACCGGGCCGCACTCGCACGACAAGCGCACCAGGCACACGAAAGGGCGCCCCCGAACCTCAGCCCCGGGTCACCGTCACGGTCACCCGAGAGCCCGGCGCCGCCGTCACCACCAGGCGCCCCGGGCCCAGGGCCCGGACCCGCGCCCGGCCCTCGACGCCGACCCGCCACCCACGCGACGGAAGGGAGATCTCCGTCGCGTGGGAGCCGCGCCGCGCCGCGTCGTAGGTGAGGCGATAGACACCCGTAGCCGCGTCGAACGCCGAGGAACGAACGGTCCCGGCGACCGCCTCCGCGTAGGGCTCCGCCGTCGCCTCCTTGTTCGTACGGAACGCCCCCTTCTCGTCGACGGCGCAGTAGCCACCCCCGTAACACCAGACGTAGCCCGCCCAGCCCGAGCTGTAGCGGCCCAGGGAGGCCATCGCGTCGCGGTAGAAGGGGCCCATGTTCGGGAGGGAGTTGTTCAGCGGGCCCCATTCGCCGACGACGACCGGGACCTTGTACGTGCGCGGGTACTCCGTGACCGCGGCCTCGTACGTCTCGACCCACCCTGCCGACGGGTCGTAGTCCGCGCCCGCCTCCATGGCCGTGTTGTAGAAGTGCGGGGCGTAGACGACCTTGCGGTCGTCGATGCGGCCGAGGTCCGTCGGGACGCCCTCGCCGACGATCGGGGTCGGCTCGACGAACAGCCACGCGTCCCGGTCCTCGGTGCGGATCGCGTCCGTGACCCGGTTGTACATCGGGGTGAGCTGCTCGCGCTCGATGCGCCGGGCCGCCGTCGGCAGGTCCTCGCCCTCCCGCAGTTCACCCATCGGCTCGTTGATCACGTCGTAGCCGAGCACCGCCGGGTGGTGCGCGAAGCGGTCCGCGACGACCTTCCACATGCGGGCCTGCGCCTGCCGCAGGTCCTCGTCCTCGTACAGGTGCGTGAAGGCCCGCTGCACGGCCGGCTCGAAGTACTCGGCGAACCAGTCCTCGGGATGCCGCTGGAACGGCAGCCCGTCCGTGCGGGTCGCCCATTCCGGGATGCCGCGGTGCCCGAAGGCGGGCCCGAAGACGTCCTGGTGGGCGTCGAGGACCACATGGATGTCGTAGCGGTCCGCCCAGTCCAGGACCCGCTCGATCTTGTCCAGGTAGGCGCGGCTGTACTGCCCGGGGCGCGGCTCCAGGTCGTCCCAGAAGATCAGCAGCCGGGCGAAGTCGAAGCCCTTGGCCCGCATGTCGCGGAAGTGCCGCTCGGTGATCGCGGACAGGGCGGCGTCCCCGCGGTTCCCCTTGTCCTCGACGTTCCAGCCGCGCAGCGTCAGCGTCCGGCCGTGCTCGTCGGTCAGTACGGGGGCGGACGAGGAGGAGGGCGGGGACGGGTGCGCGGTGTCGGCCTGGGCGGCCGAGACCGGGAGCAGGACGGCCGCCAGAGCGGCCGCAAGGGTCACACGCAGCAAGAAAGGCTCCCTCAGGGATGGGCGGGCCGGGCGGTCATCCGAGGTTCTACCGGTCGGTAGCGCAGTTGGGAATGGGTACGGCACGCCGACTTCACGGCCCCGTTGGCCCGGCACTCGAGGGCCTCTCGAGGAGCTCTGAGAGACTGGCGCACGATGAACGAGAACGTGACTGCCCCGCTCCGCGCCCGCGCCGAGATCGATCTGGCCGCCCTCCAGGCCAATGTCAGGTCGCTGCGCGCCCACGCGCCCTCGGCCGCGTTCATGGCCGTGGTGAAGGCGGACGCGTATGGGCACGGCATGATCCCGGTGGCCCGCGCGGCGAAGGCGGCGGGCGCCGAGTGGCTCGGCACCGCCACGCCCGAGGAGGCGCTCGAACTGCGCGCGGCGGGCCTGACCGGCCGCATCATGTGCTGGCTGTGGGTGCCGGGCGGGCCGTGGCGCGCGGCCGTCGAGGCCGACCTCGACCTGTCCGTCAGCGGCATGTGGGCGCTGCGCGAAGTGACCGCCGCGGCGCGGGAGTCGGGCCGCACCGCCCGCATCCAGCTCAAGGCCGACACGGGCCTCGGGCGCAACGGCTGCCTGCCCGCGGACTGGCCCGAGCTGGTCCGCGAGGCGCTCGCCGCGCAGGCCGAGGGCCTCGTCACGGTCACCGGCCTGTGGTCGCACTTCGCGTGCGCCGACGAGCCCGGCCACCCGTCCATCGCCGCGCAGCTCACCGCGTTCCGCGAGATGGTGGCCCACGCCGAACGGGAGGGCGTCACCCCCGAGGTGCGGCACATCGCGAACTCGCCGGGCACGCTGACCCTGCCCGAGACCCACTTCGACCTCGTCCGCCCCGGCATCGCGATGTACGGGATCTCGCCGAGCCCCGAGCTCGGCACCCCCGCCGACTTCGGCCTGCGCCCGGTGATGTCCCTGAAGGCGTCGCTCGCGCTGGTGAAGCACGCGCCGGGCGGACTCGGCGTCAGCTACGGACACCACTACGTCACTCCCGGCCCGACCACGCTCGCCCTGGTCCCGGTCGGCTACGCGGACGGCATCCCGCGGCACGCCTCCGGCACCGGCCCCGTGCTGATCGGCGGCAAGCGGCGCACGGTCGCGGGCCGCGTCGCCATGGACCAGTTCGTCGTCGACCTCGGCGGGGACGAGCCCGCCGCCGGCGACGAGGCGGTGCTCTTCGGGCCCGGCGACACGGGCGAGCCGACTGCCGAGGACTGGGCGGTCGCGGCGGGCACCATCGCGTACGAGATCGTCACGCGGATCGGATCCCGCGTCCCGCGCGTCTACCTCCAGGAGGGCCGCGGGGCTCGACGAGAAGGAGCGGGCACGTGAGCGAGACCGGCGCATGACCGAGAGCAGCGGCGCGCGGGCCGCGCAGGCCGTGACCGAGGCCGCCGCCACGGGGAACTGGCGGCGGGCCGGCATCGCGGGCGCGGCGATAGGTGTGGTCGCCGCGGGCGCCGCGGCCGGTGTCGCCATCGAGCGGCTCACGGTCGGGCGCGGCATGCGCCAGAAGGCCCGCCTCGCGCTGGACGCGGCCGGACCGTACGGAGCGCTGCGCGGCACCCCCGGCAAGGCCCGCGCCCAGGACGGCACCGAGCTCTACTACGAGGTCGACGAGGCCGAGCCGGGCGGTGACGGTGCGCGCCGGCGCCGCCTGTTCGGGCGCAAGGCCCCGGCCCCGGTCACCGTCGTCTTCAGCCACGGCTACTGCCTCGGCCAGGACTCCTGGCACTTCCAGCGGGCGGCGCTGCGCGGCGTCGTGCGCTGCGCGTACTGGGACCAGCGCAGCCACGGCCGCTCCGGGCGCGGCGTCGAGCAGACGGAGCAGGGCGCGCCGGTCTCCATCGACCTGCTCGGCGCGGACCTCAAGGCCGTCATCGACGCGGCCGCTCCCGAGGGGCCCCTCGTGCTGGTCGGGCACTCCATGGGCGGCATGACGGTGATGGCGCTCGCCGACCGCTACCCGGAACTGATCCGCGACCGGGTCGTCGGCGCCGCGTTCGTCGGTACGTCGGCGGGCCGGCTCGGCGAGGTCAACTACGGGCTGCCGGTCGCGGGGGTCAACGCGGTGCGACGGGTGCTGCCCGGGGTGCTGCGGGCGCTCGGGCAGCGGGCCGAGCTGGTGGAGAAGGGGCGGCGGGCGACCGCCGACCTGTTCGCCGGGATCATCAAGCGGTACTCGTTCGCGAGCCGGGACGTCGACCCGGCGGTCGCACGGTTCGCCGAGCGGATGATCGAGGGCACGCCCATCGACGTGGTCGCCGAGTTCTACCCGGCGTTCCAGGACCACGACAAGACGGCGGCGCTGGAGCGGTTCGCGGACCTGCCCGTGCTCGTCCTGGCCGGGGAGGGCGACCTCGTGACGCCCAGCGAGCACAGCGAGGCGATCGCGGCGCTGCTGCCCGACGCCGAGTTCGTGCTGGTCCCCGACGCGGGGCACCTGGTGATGCTGGAACACCCCGAGCTGGTCACCGACCGCCTCGCCGACCTCCTCGCGCGTGCGGGGGCGGTGCCCGCAGCCGCTACCGTGGGGAAGCATGGAGAACCCGGCGACTGACGCCCTGCCCGTCACCACAGTCACAGCCACCGTCGACTCCCCGGACGCGATGCGCGAGCTCGGCCTCGCGCTGGCCAAGCGGCTGCGCCCCGGCGACCTCGTGATGCTCACCGGGGAGCTCGGCGCCGGCAAGACGACGCTGACCCGGGGGCTCGGCGAGGGGCTCGGCGTGCGCGGCGCGGTCACGTCGCCGACCTTCGTGATCGCCCGCGTTCATCCCTCCCTGGGCGACGGGCCGGCCCTGGTCCACGTCGACGCGTACCGCCTGGGCGGCGGGCTCGACGAGATGGAGGACCTCGACCTCGACGTGTCCCTGCCGGACTCGGTGGTCGTGGTCGAGTGGGGCGACGGCAAGGTCGAGGACCTCGCGGACGACCGCCTTCACGTGATCATCGACCGGGCGACGGGGGACACGACGGACGAGCTCCGCGTCGTCACCCTGAACGGGATCGGCCCCCGCTGGACCCAGTCGGACCTGGCCTCCTTCGCCCTTTAACCCCCCCGGCACGGCGTCGCCCCCTCCGCTACGACACTCGTGTCACCCGGCGACGAAGCCGCGCCCCCGACGGCGTTGCCCCCAGGGGCTCCGCCCCGGGCCCCGCTCCTCAATCGCCGGAGGGGCTCGATTTTGCTGACCCGCCGCTTGAAGAGGGTCGCCGACGCCCCCGGGGCGCACGGAGTGCGCCTTCAGGGGCGCGGGGAACTGCGCGATCAGCCACGACGCACCCGCACTCGGCGACGATTCCGCAATCCGCAACGGCGGCACCCCCAGGGGCTCCGCCCCGGCCCCCGCTCCTCAATCGCCGGAGGGGCTTGATGTGCCGCATCGCCGCTTCAAGAGGGGGCCTGGCGACGCGCCTGAGGGGCGCGCCTTCGGCGGAGCCCGTGCGTCGGTGCGGCGTCGGGCCAGGAAGCGCCCGTCCTGGGCGTGGGTGCCGGGCCGACGGCCCCCGGAGGGGGCGGGTGGGTGGGAGCAGGGCTCGGCGTATGCGCCTGCCTCGGGTGCTGGGAGGCGCAGCCTTGTTCGGCAGGGCTGGTCCCGGGCGTGGGTGCCGGGCCGACGGCCCCCGGAGGGGGCGGGCGGGTGGGAGCAGGGCTGGGCGGATGGGTTGCGCTCAGGCGCGGGGAGGGGGCAGGCGCACCAGGGGGGAGCTGCATGTCGACACGTCCCCGCGCCCAGGGTGGGGTCGCGCGTCGACACATCCCCGCGCTCATGGCGGGGCGCGCCGTCGGTGGAGGCGTGGGGTGCCGACAGGGTGTCGGTAAGAGCTTGCACGGGAGGGGAGGCGTGGTTAGGGTTACCTAACTACGGGGCTCTGATGAGGTGCGGGAGGCTGTTGTGGCCGGTGCGGAGCAGGACGCACGGGGACCGGAGGCTCAGACCCGGCGAGACGCGGAGCGCCACGTGGGTATGCGGGATCTGCTGGCTTCCTGCGCCGCGGCGCAGGCCGTCTCGACTCCGCCACCGCCACCGGCGAAGGACGCCAGGTCTCAGGGGACGACGACGACCTGACGGCCGATCCCGGCGAACTCCCACATCTTGTCGCCCTGGTCACGGGACGTACGGATGCCACCGGTCTGCTTCGTGGGGTCCGGCTCGGGCGTCGAGCCGTCCACCGCGGCGCTGAACCCGATCGCCACCCCGTTCACCGAGGTGAACCGCACGACGTGCTCGATCTGCTTCCCGTCCGTGCCGAGCACCGACCCGGTCCGCGAGTCGACCGAGTACTTCCCCGGCGCCGGGTCCACCGTGCCCGGCATGACCTCGTACGTGCTCAGCGTCTTGCCGCGCGCGTCCACCAGCCACACCCGGTCGGTGCTCAGCGCGTACACGACCCGCTCGCCCTTGCCGGACGCGGCGGGCAGCGCCTTCGGGTCCTTGGGCTTCGGCTTCTTGGACGCGGTCGCGGCCGGGGTGGCGGACTTGTGGGCGCCGAGGTCGGCCGGGGCGCTCGCCGAGGCCTGGTAGGCGAGGAAGCCGACCACGGCCAGCGCGCCCGCGGTCAGCGCGGTGACGAATCCGGTGCTGCTCCGTGCCACCAGGTGCCTGCCTCTCATGTCCCACGTACGACGCCAGTGACGGCTCTGAGTGACGTTAGCAGCAGGGCGCGGCGGCCCCCGGCCGACAGGAGGACGGACGTGTCCGGGGCTGTGTGGCCGTAGGCTGTTCGCGTGCTGTTGCTCGCTCTGGATACCGCCACCCCCGCCGTCACCGTCGCCCTGCACGACGGGACGTCCGTCGTCGCCGAGTCGGGTCAGGTCGACGCCCGCAGACACGGGGAGCTGCTGCTGCCCGCCGTCGACCGGGTGCTCCGCGAGGCCGGCACCGGCCTCGACGCCGTGACCGGGATCGTCGTGGGCACCGGCCCCGGCCCGTACACGGGCCTGCGCGTGGGCCTGATGACCGCCGACACCTTCGGGCTCGCCCTCGGCGTGCCCGTGCACGGCGTGTGCACGCTCGACGGACTCGCCTACGCGGCCGAGGACGTCGAGGGCCCCTTCGTCGTCGCCACCGACGCGCGGCGCAAGGAGGTCTACTGGGCGCGCTACCAGGACGCCCGCACCCGCCTCACCGGCCCCGCCGTCGACCGGCCCGCCGACCTCGCCGAGGAGGTCGCCGGGCTGCCCGCGGTCGGCGCGGGCGCGCTCCTGTATCCGGACACCTTCGCCGACCCGCGCGGCCCCGAGCACGTGTCGGCCGGGGCGCTCGCCGCGCTCGCCGCCGAGCGTCTCGCGGCCGGCGTGGAGCTGGACGAGCCGAGGCCGCTGTACCTGCGCCGCCCCGACGCCCAGGTCCCCAAGAACTACAAGGTGGTCACCCCGAAGTGACCGGCGCCGAACTGCGCGAGATGCGCTGGTGGGACATCGATCCCGTGCTCGCCCTGGAGAAGGAACTCTTCCCGGACGACGCCTGGTCGCGCGGCATGTTCTGGTCCGAGCTCGCGCACGCGCGCGGCACCGGCGCGACCCGCCGCTACGTCGTCGCGTACGACCGTGACGAGGACGGCACCGAGCGGCTCGTCGGCTACGGCGGCCTCGCCGCCTCCGGGGACCTCGCCGACGTGCAGACCATCGCCGTCTCCCGCGACCACTGGGGCACCGGGCTGGGCGCCCGGCTGCTCACCGAGCTCCTGCGGCACGCCACCGCCTTCGAGGTCGCCGAGGTGATGCTCGAAGTACGCGTCGACAACACGAGGGCGCAGAAGCTCTACGAGCGTTTCGGCTTCGAGCCGATCGGCTTCCGCCGCGGCTACTACCAGCCGGGCAACGTGGACGCCCTCGTGATGCGCCTCACCACCGAGAAAGCGACTGAAGAGAACAACCATGGCTGACGAACCGCTCGTCCTCGGCATCGAGACCTCCTGCGACGAGACCGGCGTCGGCATCGTCCGCGGCACCACCCTGCTCGCCGACGCCGTCGCCTCCAGCGTCGACGAACACGCCCGCTTCGGCGGCGTCGTCCCCGAGGTCGCCTCCCGCGCGCACCTGGAGGCGATGGTCCCCACGATCCAGCGCGCCCTGAAGGACGCGGGCGTCACGGCGAAGGACCTCGACGGCATCTCCGTCACGGCCGGACCCGGCCTCGCGGGCGCCCTGCTGGTCGGCGTCAGCGCCGCCAAGGCGTACGCGTACGCGCTCGGCAAGCCGCTCTACGGGGTCAACCACCTGGCCTCGCACATCTGCGTCGACCAGCTGGAGCACGGCAAGCTGCCCGAGCCGACGATGGCCCTGCTCGTCTCCGGCGGCCACTCCTCGCTGCTGCTCTCCACCGACATCACCGCCGACGTGCGCCCGCTCGGCGCCACGATCGACGACGCGGCCGGCGAGGCCTTCGACAAGATCGCCCGCGTGCTGAACCTGGGCTTCCCGGGCGGCCCCGTCATCGACCGGTACGCGAAGGAGGGCGACCCGGCCGCCATCGCGTTCCCGCGCGGTCTGACCGGACCGCGCGACCCCGCGTACGACTTCTCCTTCTCCGGGCTCAAGACCTCCGTGGCCCGCTGGATCGAGGCCAAGCGGGCGGCCGGCGAGGACGTGCCGGTGCGGGACGTCTCGGCGTCCTTCCAGGAGGCCGTCGTCGACGTGCTGACCCGCAAGGCCGTGCGGGCCTGCAAGGACGAGGGCGTCGACCACCTGATGATCGGCGGCGGCGTCGCGGCCAACTCGCGCCTTCGCGCCCTCGCCGAGGAGCGCTGCGAGCGCGCCGGGATCCGGCTGCGCGTGCCCCGCCCCAAGCTGTGCACGGACAACGGCGCGATGGTCGCGGCCCTCGGCGCCGAGATGGTCGCCCGTAACCGGCAGCCGTCCTCCTGGGACCTGTCGGCGGACTCCTCGCTCCCGGTGACGGAGACCCATGTGCCCGGCCATCACCACCACGACCACGTGCACGAGGTCAGCAAGGAGAACCTGTACTCGTGACCGTCGCGCTGATGTGGGAGGCCCGGGCCGTCGAGGGCCGCGGCGAGGACCTGCTGGCGTGGGCGAAGGGCCAGGTCCTGGAGCGGGAGCCGGAGCGCCGCGAGACGTTCCGCGCCCCGCAGGACCGGGTCCTCGTCATCACGTGGTGGGACGCGGCGTACGACGCCCCGCTGCCCGAGCTGCCCGAGCCGGCGGGCGATCTGGTGACGCGGGCCGTGCACCGGTGGCGGTTCGAAGCCGTCTGACCTGGTGTTCGTTCCCGTGGTTTCGGTGGTTCGGCGGGCGCGGGAAAACTTCTTCGAGAAAAATCGGTGCCGGTGTCGATCGGGGCGTTCCCCGATCGACGTACGGGTGAGAGGCCGGGAACGGCCACCGCGAAACGCACCGAGGAGAACACCATGCCCCGCTACCTGACCATGGTCCGCATCGACGAGAACAACACCCCCGCGGAGGGCATCAGCGAGGGCCTGATGCAGCGCATGGGCGCCCTCATCGAGGAGATGACCAAGGCCGGCGTGCTGCTCGACACGGCCGGACTCATGCCCACCTCGCAGGGCAAGCGCGTGCACTACGAGAACGGGCAGATCACCGTCACGGACGGCCCGTTCACCGAGACCAAGGAGGTCATCGGCGGCTACGCGGTCCTGCAGACCAAGGACGAGGCCGAGTGCCTGGAGTGGACCAAGCGCTTCCTCCAGGTCCACGAGCCGCACTGGACCGTCACCTCCGAGATCCGGGAGATCCAGGAGGGCTGACCCCTCCGCGCTTGGCGGCGCCCCGCCCCGGGGTGTCTGATGTGGCCGTGACCGAGCAGCAGCCCACCACGGCCCGCACCGTCGAGACCGTCTTCCGCATGGAGGCCCCGCGCATCATCGCGGCCGTCACCCGCGTCGTGCGCGACGTCGGCATAGCGGAGGAGCTGGCACAGGACGCGCTGGTGGCCGCGCTCGAACAGTGGCCGGAGGCGGGTGTCCCGGACAACCCGGGAGCCTGGCTCACGGCCACCGCGCGGCACCGCGCCGTCGACCTCGTACGCCGCCGCGAGAACTACGCGCGCAAGCTCCAGGAGGTCGGCCGCGCCACCGAGTTCGCGTACGCGGCGCCCGAGGCCGCCGACCCGGACGACATCGACGACGACCTGCTCCGGCTCGTCTTCATGAGCTGCCACCCGGTGCTCTCCGCCGAGGCCCGCGTCGCCCTCACCCTGCGCCTGCTCGGCGGCCTCACGACCGCCGAGATCGCCCGCGCGGTCCTGGCCCCCGAACCGACGGTCGCCCAGCGCATCGTCCGCGCCAAGCGCACCCTCGCCACCAAGAACGTCGCCTTCGAGGTCCCGTACGGGCCCGAGCGCGCGGCCCGGCTCGGCTCGGTCCTGGAGGTCATCTACCTCATCTTCAACGAGGGGTACGCTGCCACCGCCGGCGACGACCACCTGCGGCCCGGCCTGTGCGAGGACGCCCTGCGCCTGGCCCGTGTCCTGCAGATCCTGATGCCGGACGAGCCCGAAGTGCACGGCCTGGCCGCGCTGTTGGAGCTCCAGTCCTCCCGCGCCGCCGCCCGCACCGCGCCCGACGGCACCCCCGTCCTGCTCAAGGACCAGCGCCGGATGCGCTGGAACCGGCTGCTGATCCGGCGCGGCTTCACCGCCCTCGCGGCATCGCAGGCGGTCGCCACCGGCGCGCCGGGGCCGTACGCGCTCCAGGCCGCGATCGCCGCCTGCCACGCGCGGGCGCACACGTACGAGGAGACGGACTGGCACCAGATCGCCGCGCTCTACGCCCTGCTCGCGGCCCGCACCCCGTCGCCGGTCGTGGAGCTGAACCGCGCGGTGGCCGTCTCGATGGCCGAGGGCCCCGAGGCCGCCCTCGCCCTCGTCGACACCCTCACCGCCGAACCGGCCCTGCGGGACTACCACTTGCTGCCGAGCGTGCGCGGGGATCTGCTGGAGCGCCTGGGGAGGCGGGAGGAGGCGGAAGCCGAGTTCCGCCGCGCGGCGACGCTCACGCAGAACGAGCGGGAACGCGATTTCCTGCTCACCCGGGCGGCATCCGCCCGTTCAAGCTCCGCCCATTCAAGCCCCTCCGGCGATTGAGGAGCGGGGTCCGGGGCGGAGCCCCGCGACCTCAGCGCACGGGGGCGCCCACCAACATCGTCGGGGCCCCGGCGACCCGGGTCAGAAACACGGTCGCGGAGCCCTTCCCGTACGGCTTCGGCATCACCTTCCGCCGCAACTCCTCCGGCTCGACGGCCGACCCCCGCTTCTTGACGGTGAGCACGCCGACCTCCCGCTCCCGCAGCAGCGCCTTCAGCTTCTTCACGTTGAACGGCAGCAGGTCCGTGATCTCGTACGCCGCCGCGTAGCCGGTGTCGTGCAGCTCGTCGGCGGTGACGTACGCGATGGTCTCGTCCAGCAGTCCGCCGCCGACCTCCTCGGCGACCTCGGCGACCAGATGCGCCCGGATGACGGCGCCGTCGGGCTCGTACAAGTACCGCCCCACGGACCGCACTTCGGGGTCCGGCAGCCCGCGCCCGGCGAGCGTGCGCGGGCCCGGGAGCAGCGTGGCCCGCATCCGGCCGGGCTCCGTGCCGAACCACAGCACGGCCTCCTTGACCTCGCCCCCGTCCGAGATCCACTCGGCGTCGGCCTGCGCCGGGATCGCCTCGTGCGGGATGCCCGGGGCGATCTTCAGCGCGGCGTGCGGGGCCTTCAGGGCGGCGGACACGGCCCAGGACAGCGGCGGCGAGTACGCCTCGGGGTCGAAGATCCGGCCGCGCTTGTCGGAGCGCCGGGCCGGGTCGACGAACACGGCGTCGTAGCCGGCGGTGTCCACCTCGGTGACGTCGGCCTCGCGCACCTCGATCAGCTCGGTGAGACCGAGCGCCTCCGCGTTGGCCCGGGCGACGGCGCAGGTCAGCGGGTCCCGATCGACGGCCAGGACCTGGACGCCCGCGCGGGCCAGCGCGATCGCGTCGCCGCCGATACCGCAGCACAGGTCGGCGACCGAGCGGACGCCGAGCGCGGTGAACCCGTCGGCGCGGTGGGCCGCCACGTTCGTCCGGGTCGCCTGCTCGACGCCGTGCGGGGTGAAGAACATGCGGGCCGCGTCCTGCGCCCCGAACTTCGCGACCGCGCGCTGGCGCAGCCGGGCCTGGGTGAGCGCCGCCGAGACGAGGTCGGCGGGGTGGTCGCGGCGCAGCCGGGTGGCGAGCGCGAGCTCCTGGCCCGGGTCGTGGTCGCGCAGTTCGTCGAGGAGGGCCCGGCCCTCGGGGGCGAGGAGGGCGGCGAGGTCGGCGGGGGTGGAGAAGGAGCTCACCCGGACCATTGTGGGCCAGTCGGTGGATGGTGCGTCCCCGGCGGCGGTGTCGGCCCCGGAACGGCGCGGTGGCCTGCGAGGATCCGGCGCCATGCAACTAGTACGACAAAACGAAGAAACCGCCGCGAAGGGGACTCCGAGGAGTGCGGGCCGCCGGGCCGGACCTCACTCCGGACGCCGTACGGGCCGCCGCGCCGCGGTACGCGGCACGGCCGCGGCACTCATCGCCGCCGCCCTCGCCTCGGGCTGCGCCGCGGGCTCCGAGGACCGGGGCGACACGGGCGCGGCCCGCGGCGCGCAGGGAGCCCAGGGCGCCCAGGGGCACGCCGAACGGCCCGCGGAGAATCACGCCGGGAAACAGGCCGGAGAGCACGCGGAGAAGCACGCGGGGAAGCAGGCCGGGGAGCACGCGGAGAATCACGCCGGGAAGCAGGCGGGCGAGCACGCCGAGAAGCCCACCAAGGAGCACGCCCAGAAGCCCGCCGCAGAGCACGCCGGGAAGCCCGCCGGGAAGAAGGCCGAGAAACCCGCCGAGAAGCCCGCAGGGAAGAAGGCCGAGGAACCGGCCGAGAAGCCCGCCGGGAAGAAGGCGCAGAAGCCCGTCCGGCCCGCGCAGGGCGCCCCGCAGGCCCTCGCCGCACTCCCGGCGGGCATGCCGCGCGGCGTCCTGCGCTCGGCGCCGCAGGGCCTGGGCGCGGCGGCCCCCGGAGCCCGCACGGACTACGCGGCCCGCCAGCGCGTGGCGCAGACCGCGCGGCTCGTCCTCGCCCGGCAGTGGGGCCTCGCCGAGGCGCCGCTCGTCGCACCCGCCCCGCCCGCGCACAAGCCCGTCATCGAGCCGCGCAAGGGATTCGAGGTCGAGGACCAGGAGGAACTGGGCCTGCCCCCGGTCTTCACGACGATCCCCACCAAGGACAAGGTCGTCTTCCTCACCATCGACGACGGGGCCGAGAAGGACCCGAGGTTTCTCAAGATGATGAGCGAGCTGCGGATCCCGTACACGGCCTTCCTCACGAACGACGAGATCGAGGACGACTACGGCTACTTCAGGAAGGCCCAGCGGCTCGGCGCCTCCCTGAACAACCACACGCTGACCCACCCGTACCTGCCGGGCCTGTCCTACGCGCGGCAGAAGCACGAGATCTGCGGCATGCAGCGGGTGATGGAGAAGGAGTACGGCGAGCGGCCCACGATGATGCGCCCGCCGTTCGGCAACTACAACCGGGACACCCTCAGGGCCGCCAAGGCGTGCGGGATCAAGTACGCGCCGATCTGGAACGCCGAGGTCTTCGTCGACCGTATGGACTACCGGGAGTGGGACAGGAACATCCATCCGGGGGACATCATCCTCACGCATTTCCGCGGACGGGACGAGTGGAAGGGCACCATGCCCGACATGGTCCGTAAATTCCTGAAGTACGTCACCGACAAGGGCTACGCGGTCGCCCGCCTGGAGGACTACCTGTGACACGTCCAGGGGTGGGGGCGGCGGTACGGCGGTGCGGCGCGCGGCTGATCGGCTGCGCGCTCGCCGCCGCGCTGCTCACCGGGTGCGCGCAGTCCGTGGATCCGATCGAGCGGATGGGCCGCAAGGCCGCGCAGAAGGTCCGCAGCCATCCGCACCGGGCGGCGGCGCGCGCCCCCGGTGCGGCGGGCCCGGCGCGGGACGACCGCGCCGGGCCGGCCGCGCACCGCCGCTGGGGGCTCGCCGAGCCGCTGGACCCGCCGCCCGCGCCGCCGCCCCGCCCGGTGCTGCCGCGCCGGGCGCCGGGCGCGGTACCGCCGGTGATCGAGCGCGTCCCCACCCGGGACAAGGTGGTCTTCCTGACCTTCGACGGCGGCGTGGAACGCGACCCGCGCTTCCCGCAACTGGTCCGCGACCTGCATCTGCCGGTCTCCGTCTTCCTCGACGGCACCGGCGCGGGCCCGGGCCGGGGCCCGTACGGCACGCTGCGCGCGCTCGGCGCCGGCGTCCAGAACCGCACCCTGACCCACCCGTACCTGCCCGGCCTCGGCTACGTCCGCCAGCACGCCGAGATCTGCGGGCAGCAGCGCCGGCTCGCGGGCCGCTTCGGCCGGACCCCGCGCCTGCTGCGACCGCCGTCCGGCGAGTACGACGCCAGCACGCTGAGGGCGGCGGGCGCCTGCGGCATCGACGCGATCGTCCTCGGCCGCGACCCGTCCCGCACGGACCGCCTCCGCCCCGGCGACATCATCCTCCCGCCGTCCACCAGGTCCCTGGCCCCGTCGACGGCCACCCTCCTGCGCCACATCCAGCAACAAGGCTTCACGGTCGCCAAACTGGAGGACTACATCTGAGCAGCGGACCAGGAATGAGGGCAAAGCCCGAAGGGCAAGCCCTCAGGGGCGCGGGGAACTGCGCGACCAGCCACGGCGAAACCAGCACCCGGCAACGCACCAAAACCCCTACGGCGCCCCCCCCGGATCGGCGAAGCCGCCCCGAAAACCCGACACAGCGCCGCAGGCATTTGGCACTCCGCTTGACCGAGTGCTAATCGCGGTCATAGTCTCGGCCCTGGCACTCACCACTGGAGAGTGCCAACACAGCGACGGGCAGGTCCGGCACCCGCGACGACGGATCCACCTGGTCGCCACCTCAGACAGTTAACCCCGTGAGATCTCCGAAGGGGGAGGTCGGATCGTGACGACCGCCAGCTCCAAGGTTGCCATCAAGCCGCTCGAGGACCGCATTGTGGTCCAGCCGCTCGACGCCGAGCAGACCACGGCCTCTGGCCTGGTCATCCCGGACACCGCGAAGGAGAAGCCCCAGGAGGGCGCCGTCCTCGCCGTGGGCCCGGGCCGCTTCGAGAACGGCGAGCGCCTGCCGCTCGACGTGAAGGTCGGCGACGTCGTGCTGTACAGCAAGTACGGCGGCACCGAGGTCAAGTACAACGGTGACGAGTACCTCGTCCTCTCGGCCCGCGACGTTCTCGCGATCGTCGAGAAGTAAGTCGAGAAGCAGCACCTTTGTTTCGAATCTGCGCCCCTGGCACCCGCATCGTAAGAAGCCGGGGTCGGGGGCGCGGTTCGTTTTTCACCACCCAGCAGCACCCCTAGCTTTCCGAGAGGGCTGAACCGCTCCCATGGCGAAGATCCTGAAGTTCGACGAGGACGCCCGTCGCGCCCTCGAGCGCGGCGTCAACAAGCTTGCCGACACGGTCAAGGTGACGATCGGCCCCAAGGGCCGCAACGTCGTCATCGACAAGAAGTTCGGCGCCCCCACCATCACCAACGACGGTGTGACCATCGCCCGCGAGGTCGAGGTCGAGGACCCGTACGAGAACCTCGGCGCCCAGCTGGTGAAGGAGGTGGCGACCAAGACCAACGACATCGCGGGTGACGGTACGACCACCGCCACCGTGCTGGCCCAGGCTCTGGTCAAGGAAGGCCTGCGCAACGTCGCCGCCGGCGCTTCCCCGGCCGCCCTGAAGAAGGGCATCGACGCCGCGGTCAAGGCCGTGTCCGAGGACCTCCTCGCGACCGCCCGCCCGATCGACTCGAAGTCCGACATCGCCGCTGTCGCCGGTCTGTCCGCCCAGGACAGCCAGGTCGGCGAGCTCATCGCCGAGGCGATGGACAAGGTCGGCAAGGACGGTGTCATCACCGTCGAGGAGTCCAACACCTTCGGTCTGGAGCTGGACTTCACCGAGGGCATGGCCTTCGACAAGGGCTACCTGTCCCCGTACTTCGTCACCGACCAGGAGCGTATGGAGGCCGTCCTCGACGACCCGTACATCCTGATCCACCAGGGCAAGATCGGGTCCATCCAGGACCTGCTCCCGCTCCTGGAGAAGGTCATCCAGGCCGGTGGCTCCAAGCCGCTCCTGATCATCGCCGAGGACGTCGAGGGCGAGGCCCTGTCGACCCTGGTCGTGAACAAGATCCGCGGCACGTTCAACGCCGTCGCCGTGAAGGCCCCCGGCTTCGGTGACCGCCGCAAGGCGATGCTCCAGGACATGGCCACCCTCACCGGTGCCACCGTCATCGCCGAGGAGGTCGGCCTCAAGCTCGACCAGGCCGGTCTGGACGTGCTGGGCTCCGCCCGCCGCGTGACCGTCACCAAGGACGACACCACCATCGTCGACGGTGGCGGCAAGTCCGAGGACGTCGTCGGCCGCGTCAACCAGATCAAGTCCGAGATCGAGAACACGGACTCCGACTGGGACCGCGAGAAGCTGCAGGAGCGCCTGGCGAAGCTCGCCGGTGGCGTGTGCGTCATCAAGGTCGGCGCCGCGACCGAGGTCGAGCTCAAGGAGAAGAAGCACCGTCTGGAGGACGCCATCTCCGCGACCCGCGCCGCGGTCGAGGAGGGCATCGTCTCCGGTGGTGGCTCCGCGCTCGTCCACGCCGTGAAGGTCCTCGAGGGCAACCTCGACAAGACCGGCGACGAGGCCACGGGTGTCGCGGTCGTCCGCCGCGCCGCCGTCGAGCCGCTGCGCTGGATCGCGGAGAACGCGGGCCTCGAGGGCTACGTCATCGTCTCCAAGGTCGCCGAGCTCGAGAAGGGCTCCGGCTACAACGCCGCGACCGGCGAGTACGGCGACCTGGTCAAGGCCGGCGTCATCGACCCGGTCAAGGTCACCCGCTCCGCTCTGGAGAACGCGGCCTCCATCGCCTCCCTGCTCCTGACGACCGAGACCCTGGTCGTCGAGAAGCCGGCCGAGGAAGAGGCCGAGGCGGGCCACGGCCACAGCCACGGCCACGCCCACTGACCCTCCCAGGTCTCACGAGGCCCGGTTCCCCGAAGCAGTTCGGGGGGCCGGGCCTCGGCATGTCCGGCGTGTCCGGCGCACTAGCCTGGTGACATGACCTCGCGTCCGTCCCCTCGCCTCGCCGCGATCGTGGACGCGCTGCCGCTCACTCCGGGCCTACGGGTCCTGGAGATCGGCTGCGGTCCCGGCGTGGCCGCCCGCGCCGTCGCGGACCGGCTCGACACCGGGTTCGTCCTGGCGATCGACCGCTCCGCCACCGCCGTCGAGCAGGCCCGCCGCGCCGGGGCGGCGCAGATCGCCGCCGGGCGCCTCGGGGTCCGGCAGGCCGCCGCGGAGGACTTCGTCCTGCTGGACGGCGAGGCACCGTACGAACTCGTCTTCGCCGTGCGCGTCGGCGCCCTCGACGGCCGTCACCCGGAGGCGGGCCGCCGGGCCCTCGCCCGGATCGCCGCGGCCACCACCCCCACGGCCCGCCTCTTCATCGACGGCGGCGATCCCCTGCGCGAGCTGCCCCTCCTGCCTGACTACTGAGGCCCGTACTTGCGCCCCGTCCGCGAGGTGAGGCCGCCGAGCAGCGGGCGCGGGGTCACCTTCACGACGCCCATCAGCGCCTTGTAGCGGGGGTCGGGGATCGAGAGGGTCTTGCCGCGGGAGAGGTCGGACAGGGCCGCCGGGACCAGCTTGTCCGCGTCGAGCCACATCCACTTCGGGATGTTGTCCGTGCCCATGCCGGCCCGCTCGTGGAACTCCGTCCGCACGAAGCCGGGGCACAGCGCCATCAGGCGGACGCCGCTGCCGGCCAGGTCCTTCGCCGCGCCCTGCGTGAACTGCACGACCCACGCCTTGGACGCCCCGTACGTGCCGCGCGGTACGAACGCCGCGACCGACGCCACGTTGATCACGCCGCCCCGCCCGCGCTCCCGCATCGACTCGGTCGCCGCCGAGGTCAGCCGCAGCACCGCCTCGATGTGCACCTTCAGCATCGTCAGCTCGTCGGCCATCGGGACGTCGAGGTAACGGCCCTTGTTGCCGAACCCCGCGTTGTTGACGAGGAGGTCGACGGGGGAGCGGCGGTCCCGCAGCCGCTCCTCGACCGCCGCGATGCCCTCGTCCGTCGACAGGTCCGCGGAGAGGACCTCGGCCTCGATGCCGTGCCCGTCGTGCAGTTCGGTGGCCTGCTCCCGGAGCCGCTTCGTGTCGCGCGCGACGAGGACCAGATTGTGGCCGTCGGCGGCCAGGCGCCTGGCGAACGCGGCGCCGATGCCCGCGGTGGATCCGGTGATCAGTGCCGTAGTCATGGGGCAAGCGTAGTGAGCGATCAGTGCCCCGCGTGCCCGCCGCCCTGCGGCGTACCGGCCCGGCCGCCCCGGTCGACGACCACGAACTGGCCCATCATTCCGCCGTCCTCGTGGTACAGCAGATGGCAGTGGTACATGAACGGCGTGTCGGGGTCGGCGAATTGGGGCCCGCCGTCGAAGCGCAGCGCCAGCTTCACCGTCGTCCCGCTCGGGACCAGGACCGTGTCCTTGCGGCCGCGCAGCGCGGCGGGCGGCGGCGCGCCGTTCACCTCCACGACCCTGAACTGCACGTCGTGGACATGGAAGTTGTGCGGCATGCCGTTGTCGTTGCGCACCGTCCAGACCTCGGTCGTCCCCCGGGTCACCGTCGCGTCCACCCGGTCCGCCTTCATCGCCCGCCCGTTGATCCCGCTCATCTCCAGGCCGAAGAACCGGGAGCGCACCGCGTCCGCGGGGTCCGGCAGCTCGGTCTCGGCGAGCCGCGGTGGGACGGCGGGGGAGGGGCGCAGCCGGTCCGCGGCCCGCAGTTGCAGTACGTCGAACGAGTCGTCGCCGCCCCCGAACCGCTTCTGCCACGCGTCCCCGTACCCGGAGCTCAGCGGGAAGCCGCGCAGCACCGCCCGCTCTCCGGCCCGCATCCGCACCACGACCTCGGCCCGTTCACCGGGTGACAGCCGTACGCGCTTCAGGGTCGCGGGCCGTTCGAGGAGCCCGCCGTCCGTGCCGACGAGCGCGACGTCCCGCCCGTCGGAGAAGCCGAAGTCGTAGGTGCGCGCGGTCGACGCGTTGAGGAGGCGGAGCCGCACGCGTGCGTCGCGGACCGTCCGGTACGGGTCCAGGGTGCCGTTGACCATGGTGCGGTCGCCGAGGAAGCCGATGTTCCGCATCAGTGCGTGGCCGTGGTCGAAGCGGTCCCCGTCGAACTTCACGTCCTGCACCACGACCGGCAGGTCGTCGACCCCGTACCGCTTCGGCAGCGCGAGCCGCTCGCTGTTCTCGTCGTCGAGCAGGAACATTCCGGCGAGCCCGCGCTGCACGTGCCGTTCGGTCTTCCCGTGCGGATGCGGGTGGTACCAGAGGGTGGCCGCGGGCTGGTCGATCCGCCAGTTCGGGGACCAGCGGGCGCCGGGCTCGATCATCTGGTGCGGGCCGCCGTCCATCCGGGCGGGCAGGTGCATGCCGTGCCAGTGGACGGTGGAGGCCTCGTCGAGGGAGTTGCGGACGCGGACCTCGACCCGTTCGCCGCGCTTCGCGCGCAGCGTGGGGCCCAGGTAGCTCCCGTTGAAACCCCAGGTGGGTGTCGTGCGGCCGGGGCGGAACTCGGTCTCGCCCGCCTGCATCCGCAGGTCGAAGACGCGCCGCCCGGTCCTCCGGTCGACGTGCGACTTCGCGAGCGGAGGGATCGCCAGTTCGTTCGTGAACGTCGTCCGGCCGGCCGTCGTCACCTTCGCGTCGGCCCACAGCCACCACACCCCCGCGCCGAGCGCGAGGGCGAGGACGGCGACGAGGGAGCCGAGGACGACGAGGACACGGCGCAGTCGGCGCCTGCCGGGAGACTTCCGGTCGGTGTGGGCCATGTGCCGAGCGTCCCGCCGGGGCCGGTACCGGCACATCGGGGACGGCCCCGGAGCCGACCCCGATCCCCGCCCTCACCCCCGGTGGGGTTCTCCCTTAAGAGGCGCCCCGGCTCAAGAGGCGTCCCCCGAGCCGTACTTGGCCACGTACTCCCGCGCCGCCCGCGCGGTGCCGGGGCTCAGCGCGTCCCCGGCCGCCAACACCCGGGGCAGCAGCGCCCGTTCGACCGTCACCGCGCGGAACTGGAAGGCCACCGTCACCTCGTGCTCCGGCCGGTGCACGACCTCGATCGCGTCCCCGGCCCGGATCTCACCCGGCTCGATCACCCGCAGGTACGCCCCCGGCGCCCCCTCCTGCGTGAACCGTTTGACCCAGCCCTGCTCGCCCAGGTGCCCCTGGAACGTGCGGCACGGGATGCGGCCCGAGGCCACTTCGAGGAGCAGGTCGGGGCCGACCTGCCAGCGCTCGCCGATCAGGGCGCCCGACACGTCGACGCCCTCCGTCGTGAGGTTCTCGCCGAAGCAGCCGCTCGGCAGCGTCCGCCCCAGGGTCCGCTCCCAGCCGTCCAGGTCCTCGCGCGCGAACGCGTACACGGCCTGGTGGTCGCCGCCGTGATAGCGCAGGTCGCACACCGCGTCCCCGGCCAGGCCGCTCCCGCCGACGCCGCGCTCACCGGGCGCCGCCACCCGGACGGGGCCCTCGACGGGCCGCTTGTCGATCCCGGTCACGCCCTCGGCCTGATCGGTGTACTCCACGGCCTCGGGACGGCCCAGATTGAGAGACAGAAGCTTCATGAGAACGCACGCTACGGGACCACGATCCAAAGCCGCCACGCATTAATCGGTGTCAACCCCAAGCTCCGCTTATGCTTGAGGCATGATCGAGGCTCGTCATCTCCGTGTCCTGCGCGCCGTCGCCGCCACCGGCTCCTTCTCCGCCGCGGCCCGTGAACTGGGCTGCACCCAGCCCGCGGTCAGCCAGCAGATGAAGGCCCTGGAGTCCTCGGCCGGCACCCCCCTGCTCATCCGCACCGGCCGTGAGATGCGCCTGACCCAGGCCGGCGAGGCCCTCGTACGGCACGCGGCGGGCATCCTCGCGGGGCTCACCGCCGCCGAGGAGGAGGTCGCCGCGATCGCGGGCCTGCGCGCGGGCCGGGTCCGGCTCGTCTCCTTCCCCAGCGGCAGCTCGACGCTCGTCCCGACCGCGCTGGCCGCTCTGCGCGCCGAGCACCCCGGCACGCGCGTGTCGCTGGTCGAGGCCGAACCGCCGCGCTCGGTCGAGATGCTGCGCGAGGGCGACTGCGACGTGGCGCTCGCTTTCCGGTACGAGGGGCGGCGCGAAGCGCCTCAGGAGAAGGGTGGTGGTGGGAGACGGGAGGGCGAGGGGGCGCAGGCCAAGGAGGAGTGGGACGACCTCGTCGTGCGCCCGCTGCTCGCCGACCGGCTCGTGGGCCTGGTGCCGGAGGCGCACCCGCTGGCCGGCGCGGGCTCGGTGACCATCGACGCGTTCGCCGAGGAGCCCTGGATCGCGGGCTGTCCCCGCTGCCGCCGCCAGCTGGTGGAGGTGTGCCGGAGTGCGGGCTTCACGCCGCGCATCGACTTCGCGACGGACGACTATCCGGCCGTGGTCGGACTCGTCGGCGCCGGCCTCGGTGTGGCGGTCCTGCCCGAACTGGCCATCGAGTCTGTTCGGCCCAAGGGTGCACGCACAGTGACGGTGGAGCCGCCCGTGCAGCGCGAGATCGTCGCGCTCACCCTGCCGGATCTGGCCCAGGTGCCGGCTGTCGCGGCGACGCTCGACCATCTGGAGCGGGCTGCCACGCGCTGATCCGCCGGCGCGCGGAACACGCCGCGGGCCTGGGCGCGCCGCAGCGCGCCCAGGCCCGTCCGGTGTGCAAAAACGTTCCTTCAGCGGTCCTTCGATGACCCCTCAGTGACCGGCCGGAGTGGCCGCAGGGCGCCCCACACCCCCCGCCGACGCCGTGACGAGCCGGTTGCGCGCCCGTCCCATGAGTTCTTCGCGTTCGTCCTCGGTCAAGCCGCCCCACACGCCGTACGGCTCACGCACCTGTAGCGCGTGAGCTGCGCACTCTGCACGTACGGGGCACCTCATGCACACCTCTTTGGCCGAGTTCTCACGGGCGCTGCGCGCCGCCCCCCGCTCGCCCTCCGGGTGAAAGAAGAGCGAGCTGTCGACCCCGCGGCAGGCCGCGAGGAGCTGCCAGTCCCACAGATCTGCGTTCGGTCCGGGAAGGCGGGAGAAATCTGCCATTGCGTTGTCCCCTTGTAGCCGTTGTGACGCGGATACGGTGCCCATGACCGTACATCTACTGTCTAAGGAGATGAAAATATGACTCATTGAGAATCTAGCTACAGACACCAGCGGATGGGAAGAAAAGCGGCCGAATGGGGCATAGGTTGTGGGGAAACCTTGTGAGTACGCCGCGCTGCCCTTGCCGTGTGCGGCCCCTCACGTAGAGTGCCGAACCAGGCCGTCCGACCCGTAACTCTTTCGGGTGACCGTCGTTGAGAGTGCAGAGGCGGTTGCAGCACCGAGGGGTTCGGGCAGATGTCCGGATCGCTCGGAGAGGGTCGACCGCACAGGTGACGATTTCGTACCAGCCTGGAGGCTCAAGGTGACGCGCATCAGCTGCGGAGGACGGTCATGACATCCGTCCTCGTCTGCGACGACTCCCCGCTTGCCCGAGAGGCGCTCCGCCGCGCGGTCGCGACCGTGCCCGGTGTAGAGCGCGTGACGACCGCGGCCAACGGCGAGGAAGTCCTCCGCCGCTGGGGCGCCGACCGCTCGGACCTGATTCTGATGGACGTACGCATGCCCGGTCTGGGCGGCGTCGAGACGGTCCGGCGGCTGCTGTCCGCCGACCCCGGTGCGCGCATCATCATGCTCACCGTGGCCGAGGACCTGGACGGCGTGGCCCTCGCGGTCGCCGCCGGTGCCCGTGGATACCTGCACAAGGACGCCTCGCGCGCCGAGCTGCGGGCCACGGTGACGCAGGCGCTCGCCGACCCGACGTGGCGGCTCGCCCCGCGCCGGCTGCGGTCCGCCGAGATGGGCGCCGCGCCGACGCTCACCGCGCGCGAGATCCAGGTGCTCGAGGGGATGAGCCACGGGCGGTCCAACGCGGAGATCGGGCGTGAGCTCTTCCTCTCCGAGGACACCGTGAAGACGCACGCCCGGCGCCTGTTCAAGAAGCTCGGCGCGTCCGACCGGGCGCACGCGGTCGCTCTCGGGTTCCGGTGGGGGCTCGTTCGATAACGCCCGACGTTCGGGGTGGTGGTCGTTCTCGCGCGACTGGCCCGCCGTCGTGGCTGGTCGCGCCCCGCGGCGGAGCCGCTGATGAATGCGGCCCCGCGCCCCCTCAGGCGCACTTCGTGCGCCCTGGGGACGCTCGGCGTGGGCGTCGCTGCCTCGTTTCGCGTCGGATGCCGCATCCTTGATGTGTGGAGTTCCTCGGGGACGACGAGTCGGGCGAACAGGGTCAGCGAGAGGGGAGGGCGCAGGAGATGAGTTCCGGCGCACCTGTCCATGACGCTTCTGTCCATAACGCTTCGGTGCACAACCAGGGGCGCGGTGCCGCGGACCGCGCCTCGGCAGGGCACCATGGATCGATGCGCGACGACGAGACAGTGACCCCTCAGGGGGGCATCGGCACACTCGTCGGCCGCGCCGTCGACGGCGACGAGCAGGCCACGCACGATCTGCTCGCGCACGTCCATCCCCTGGCCATCCGCTACTGCCGTACGCGGCTGTCGCGGCTCCCGGGGGACGCGCGGCACTTCGTGGAGGACCTCGCACAGGAGGTCTGCGTCGCGGTGCTTCTCGCCCTGCCGCGCTACAAGGACACCGGTCGGCCCTTCGAGGCCTTCGTCTTCGCCATCGCCGCGCACAAGGTCGCCGACCTGCAGCGCGCGGCCATGCGCGGGCCCGGGTCCACGGCCGTGCCCTCCGACGAGATGCCCGAGCGGCCCGACGACTCGCTCGGCCCGGAGGAGCGCGCGCTGCTCAGCAGTGACGCCGCATGGGCGAAGAAACTCCTCGCGAACCTCCCGGAGAACCAGCGGGAGCTGCTCCTGCTGCGTATCGCCGTCGGGCTCACCGCGGAGGAGACCGGGCAGATGTTGGGCATGTCACCCGGCGCCGTCCGGGTCGCCCAGCATCGCGCGCTCAGCCGCCTGCGGGCCCTGGCGGAGCAGTGATCCGGCCGTAGCGGCCAGGTGGTGCACGACCCCCGCACGACCCCGGTGGCAGACGTGTGAACGTACAAAGTCTGCTGATGATCTTGCTCGTGGAATGAGACGGGTCTTGTTCCCGTTAGCATGGACATCCGCACCGATCAAGGCCATTTGGGGAAGGTGTCATGACTGCAAACGTCGACGGAGTGCCCGCTAAATTCGCGACACTCGGGCTGACCTACGACGACGTGCTGCTGCTGCCGGGCTCGTCGGACATGGCGCCCGACGACATCGACACTTCCTCGCACGTGTCCAAGAACGTCAAGGTGAACATCCCGCTGCTGTCCGCGGCGATGGACAAGGTCACCGAGTCCCGCATGGCGATCGCCATGGCGCGGCAGGGCGGCGTCGGCGTGCTGCACCGCAACCTGTCCATCCAGGACCAGGCGAACCAGGTGGACCTGGTCAAGCGCTCCGAGTCCGGCATGGTCACCGACCCGATCACGGTGCACCCGGACGCGACGCTCGGCGAGGCCGACGCGATCTGTGCCAAGTTCCGGATCTCCGGCGTCCCGGTCACCGACCCGGCGGGCAAGCTGCTCGGCATCGTCACCAACCGCGACATGGCCTTCGAGTCCGACCGCACCCGTCAGGTGCGCGAGGTCATGACGCCGATGCCGCTCGTGACCGGCAAGGTCGGAATCTCCGGCGTCGACGCCATGGAGCTGCTGCGCCGCCACAAGATCGAGAAGCTTCCGCTGGTCGACGACGCGGGCGTCCTCAAGGGCCTCATCACCGTCAAGGACTTCGTCAAGGCGGAGAAGTACCCGAACGCGGCGAAGGACTCCGAGGGCCGGCTGCTCGTCGGTGCCGCCGTCGGTGTCGCGGGTGACTCCTTCGAGCGCGCGCAGGCCCTGATCGAGGCGGGCGTCGACTTCATCGTCGTCGACACCGCGCACGGCCACTCCCGCCTCGTCGGCGACATGGTCGCGAAGATCAAGTCCAACCACGCGGGCGTCGACGTCATCGGCGGCAACATCGCGACGCGTGACGGCGCCCAGGCGCTCATCGACGCGGGCGTGGACGGCATCAAGGTCGGCGTCGGCCCCGGCTCCATCTGCACCACCCGCGTGGTCGCCGGCATCGGCGTCCCGCAGGTCACCGCGATCTACGAGGCCTCGCTCGCCGCGAAGGCGGCCGGTGTCCCGGTCATCGGTGACGGCGGCCTGCAGTACTCGGGCGACATCGCCAAGGCGCTCGTCGCCGGCGCCGACACGGTGATGCTCGGCTCGCTGCTCGCGGGCTGCGAGGAGTCGCCGGGCGAGCTGCTGTTCATCAACGGCAAGCAGTTCAAGTCGTACCGCGGCATGGGTTCGCTGGGCGCCATGCAGACGCGCGGTGAGCGCAAGTCGTTCTCCAAGGACCGCTACTTCCAGGAGGGCGTCGCCTCCGACGACGCGCTGATCCCCGAGGGCATCGAGGGCCAGGTGCCCTACCGCGGCCCGCTGGCCTCGGTGGTCCACCAGCTCACCGGCGGACTGCGCCAGTCGATGTTCTACGTCGGCGGCCGCACCGTGCCGGACCTGCAGGCCAACGGCAAGTTCGTCCGCATCACGTCGGCGGGTCTCAAGGAGAGCCACCCGCACGACATCCAGATGACGGTCGAGGCGCCGAACTACAGCCGCAAGTAGCCGTACGCCCATGAGGGGCGGTCCCGGACACTCCGGGGCCGCCCCTCACGCGCGTGTCGGGGATACTGGTACGCGCAGACCAAGAGGGAAAGGCCCCACAACGTGACTGAGATCGAGATCGGGCGCGGCAAGCGCGGCCGCCGCGCGTACGCCTTCGACGACATCGCCGTCGTGCCGAGCCGGCGCACCCGCGACCCGAAGGAGGTCTCGATCGCCTGGCAGATCGACGCCTACCGCTTCGAGCTGCCGTTCCTCGCGGCGCCCATGGACTCCGTCGTCTCGCCCGCCACCGCGATCCGCATCGGTGAGCTCGGTGGCCTCGGCGTGCTGAACCTCGAGGGTCTGTGGACCCGGTACGAGGACCCGCAGCCGCTGCTCGACGAGATCACGGAGCTGGACCCGGAGACCGCCACGCGCCGCCTCCAGGAGATCTACTCGGCCCCGATCCAGGCCGACCTGATCAAGCAGCGCATCAAGGAGGTGCGCGACTCCGGTGTCGTCACCGCCGCCGCGCTCTCCCCGCAGCGCACCGCCGAGTTCTCCAAGGCCGTGGTGGACGCGGGCGTCGACCTGTTCATCATCCGCGGCACGACGGTCTCCGCCGAGCACGTCTCCGGTGCCGCCGAGCCGCTGAACCTGAAGCAGTTCATCTACGAGCTGGACGTGCCGGTCATCGTCGGCGGCTGCGCCACGTACACGGCCGCGCTGCACCTGATGCGGACCGGCGCGGCCGGTGTCCTCGTCGGCTTCGGCGGCGGCGCCGCGCACACCACGCGCAACGTGCTGGGCATCCAGGTCCCGATGGCGACCGCGGTGGCCGACGTCGCCGCCGCGCGCCGCGACTACATGGACGAGTCCGGTGGCCGCTACGTGCACGTCATCGCCGACGGCGGCGTGGGCTGGTCCGGTGACCTGCCCAAGGCCATCGCCTGCGGCGCCGACGCCGTGATGATGGGCTCGCCGCTCGCCCGCGCGACGGACGCGCCGGGCCGCGGTCACCACTGGGGCATGGAGGCCGTCCACGAGGACGTGCCGCGCGGCAAGAAGGTCGACCTCGGCACGGTCGGCACGACGGAGGAGGTCCTCACGGGCCCGTCGCACCGCCCGGACGGCTCGATGAACTTCTTCGGTGCCCTCAAGCGCGCGATGGCCACGACCGGCTACAGCGAGCTCAAGGAGTTCCAGCGGGTCGAGGTCACGGTGGCTGACTCCCAGCACCGTCGCTGACGCTGTGTCGTAGCCGGATATGAGTGGGGGCCCCCCCCCAAGGGGGGGGCCCCCCCCGAATGTGGGTGCGGGGCGTTAACGCGGGCCGGGGGGGGGCTGGCCGGCCCCGCCCGCCCGGCGGCCGCCCAGAAAACGGGGGTCAGGGCGGGG